>DAOUPT010000086.1 GCA_030626025.1 Anderseniella sp.
AAGTGGAGAACTTCTTTGGAAAAATCAAAGACTGGAGACGCGTTGCAACAAGATATGACCGCTGTGCTCACACCTTCATGTCAACCATATGCATCGCTGCTTTCGTTATCTATTATCTCAATTAATGAGTCCTGAGCCTAGTCATTCATTTGAGTAACATCAGAATAAACCGGCATATTGTTGTTGCGACATTGCGATTATCCGTGTGCCCTAAAATAGTGATCCAAAATTGATCTTTGTTAAGGTGTGGAACCTGGTTCGGATTATCGTCTAACAACACTATCGTGCAATCCCGCACAGTCTGACTGAGCATTAATGCGATGGATAGACGTGATTTTTTTCGTCGCATGAGCGGCAAAAAACAGGCAATACGCCCACCGGGCACACAGCCGGGGGAGGCTTTTTACTCTCGATGCGATGGTTGCAAGGCTTGCGTTAAGGCCTGCACTCAAAACATAATAAGATTGGTTTCAGGTTTACCTGTTGTTGACTTTGCCAAGGCTGGCTGCACGTTCTGTGGTCGCTGTGGTGAGGTTTGTGATCGTAAGGCTATTGTTGCTAGCGCCGCTCTTGAAGAAACCTGGAACTGGCGGGCGGAAATATCTCCCGATTGTCTTGATAAGCATGGGGTTGTTTGCCGGACCTGTGAATCCTCTTGTGAGGAAGATGCGATCAAATTTCGTCCCGCTCTTGGTGGGCGGACCGATGTAAATGTTTTGGTAGAGGTCTGCATCGGCTGTGGTGCCTGTGTGGCTTCTTGCCCGAAAAATGCCATCAGCATGAAAATATCCGATGGTGAATCCATCACATTATTAAAGGAGGCAGTGGCATGACCATATGCTCACTCGTTGTTTACGCTCGCCCTGAAAAAGCGCCGGTGGTTGAAGAGGCCATCTCGATGTTGGAGGGGACGGAAGTTCACGCTGCAACAAAGGAGGGAAAGTTGATCGTTTCCATTGATCATCCTGATCGGACCTATTGCAGCGAAACAATTATGGGTCTCAATAATATCGACGGGGTGGTCAGTACCTCGCTGGTTTACGAGTATTTTGAATAGAATTTTTTGAATAGAACCGGAAATATAGGAGAAGCGAAATGTCTGTGTCACGTCGAGACTTTATTAAAACCAATGCGATTGCAGCAGCTGCTGCAACAGCTGGTATTTCACTCCCGGCCGTCAGTACCGCGGTTGCGGATGACAGCGGGATCCGCTGGGATAAAACTGCCTGCCGCTTTTGCGGTACCGGTTGTTCTGTGCTGGTTGGTGTCAAAGATGGCAAAGTGGTTGCCACGCAAGGCGACCCTGATGCGCCGGTGAACCGTGGTTTGAACTGCATCAAGGGCTACTTCCTGACTAAAATCATGTATGGCAAGGACCGCCTGACCAAACCGTTGCTGCGTAAAAAGAATGGCAAATATGCCAAGGATGGCCAGTTTGAAGAGGTTTCCTGGGATGAAGCCTTTAAAACCATGGCAGAAAAGTGGGTTGCCGCCCGAAAGGCCAAAGGCCCCAAAGGTGTTGGCATGTTTGGTTCCGGACAATGGACCATCTGGGAAGGTTATGCGGCACAGAAACTGCTGAAAGGTGGTTTCCGCTCCAACTCTCTTGAGCCTAATGCCCGTCACTGTATGGCGTCTGCCGTGGGTGCGTTCATGCGCGCTTTTGGTATTGATGAGCCAATGGGTTGCTATGATGATCTTGAGCATGCTGATGTGTTTGTGCTGTGGGGATCAAACATGGCTGAAATGCATCCGATCCTGTGGTCTCGGATGACCAACACCCGCCTGACCAAACCGGGTTGTGAAGTTCATGTCCTGTCGACGTTTGAACATCGCTGTTTTGAACTGTCCGATAATAGCATTATTTTCCATCCGCAAACTGATCTGGCGATTGGTAACTACATCGCCAATTACATCATCCAGACCAAAGCCTACAATAAAGAGTTCATCGACAAGAATGTGAACTTCAAGAAAACCCCGACCGATATTGGTTATGGTTTGCGCGCCAGTGATCCACGCGAAAAAGCGGCCAAGAACCGTAATAAAGGCAAACTGAGCAAAATTTCGTTTGAGGAATACGCTGCTTCAGTTGCTGAATATACGGTTGAAAAAGCCAGTGAAATTTCTGGTGTGCCGGTTGAAAATCTTGAAAAACTGGCCAAGGTCTATGCCGATCCCAAGAAGAAAGTTACCTCTTACTGGACCATGGGCTTTAATCAGCACACACGTGGTGTGTGGATGAATGGTCTTGTCTACAACATTCACCTGTTGATGGGCAAAATTTCTGAGCCCGGTAATAGTCCCTTCTCGCTCACCGGTCAGCCTTCTGCTTGTGGTACAGCGCGCGAAGTGGGCACATTTACCCATCGCCTGCCTGCTGATTTGGTGGTCAAAAAAGATGGCCACTGCAAATTTGCAGAAAAAATGTGGAAACTGCCGGCAGGTACAATTCCGCGTGCCAATGGCAAAATGGACAAAGCTGAACAGAGTGATATCAGCGGCAAACCAATGGGCAAAACCCTGATCCACGCTGTGGCTATGCACCGGGCCTTGAAAGACGGCAAGATGAATACCTTCTGGGTTATGTGTAACAACAATCTGCAGGCGGCGGCCAACTTTAATGAAGAATCGCTTCCCGGCTGGAGAAACCCGGATAACTTCATTACCGTATCCGATCCCTATCCGACAATTTCGGCAATGGGTGCCGACCTGATCCTGCCAACAGCCATGTGGGCGGAAAAAGAAGGTGCTTACGGTAACTCTGAACGGCGCACCCAATTCTGGCGTCAACAGGTTAAGGCACCTGGTGAATCACGCTCTGATGTCTGGCAGGTTATGGAGTTTGCCAAATACGTCAAAGTGGAAGATGTCTGGCCGGAAGATTTGATTGCAAAAGCCCCTGAGTATAAAGGCAAGACCTTGTATGAAGTCCTTTATGCCAACGGACAGGTCGACAAGTTCGAGAAAATCCAGGTGACTGACGGATCAGGCAACAAATACGATAACGATGAATCAGATTACTTTGGCTATTATGTCCAAAAAGGCCTGTTCGAAGAATATCGTCGCTTCCAGTGGGAAGGTCCGAAAAAGGGCCACGAAATGGCACCTTATGACGACTACCATAAATCCCGTGGTCTGCGCTGGCCGGTGATCGATGGCAAGGAAACCCTGTACCGGTTCCGTGAAGGCTATGACCCTCATGTCAAGAAGGGTGAAGGTGTCCGGTTCTATGGCAAGAAGGACGGTCGTGCCAATATCATCACCGCGCCATATGAGCCAGCGGCCGAGCCACCTGATGCTGAATTTGATCTGTGGTTGAGTACCGGTCGGGTTCTAGAGCACTGGCACTCAGGTTCTATGACCCGCCGTGTGCCTGAGCTTTATCGCGCGGTTCCTGATGCTGTGGTCTTCATGCACAAGAAGGATGCCAAGAAGCGTCGTCTGCGCAATGGCGCCAAGGTGAAAATCATCACCCGTCGTGGTGAAATTGTCAGCCGGGTTGAAACCCGCGGTCGCAACAAACCACCGCAAGGTTTGGTGTTCATCCCGTGGTTTGATGCCGGTCGACTGGTCAACAAATTGACACTTGATCAAACTGATCCGTTGTCAAAAGAAACTGACTACAAAAAATGCGCCTGCAAGATTGAAAGAATCTAACGGGTACCAAATACGGCAAGCCGGGCAATATTTTCTGGCCCGGCTTGCCAACCCAGATTAATTGAAAAAGAAATCTAATCCCTCATGCCTAAAAACAATGGCCATAAAAAACTGAACCGGCGTAAGTTCCTTGCTGATACGGCAAAGACTGCGTGCGGTGTTGGCTTGTTCGGCCTTGCGCTTGGCATGTATGGCAAGGCGGCATCATCGCTGCCGGCGACAGCAATTCGTCCACCCGGGGCTCTTGCTGAAGACAAATTTTTGGCCGCTTGCACCCGTTGTGGATTATGCGTGCGCGACTGCCCTTACCAGATTTTAAAACTTGCCGAATTCGGCAATGACAATGCGGCTACCGGTACACCATTTTTTACCGCCCGCACCGGTCCGTGTGAAATGTGCGAAGATATTCCCTGTGTTCCAGCCTGTCCAACCGGGGCGCTCGATCACGCTCTTGTTGATATTACCAAAGCCCGTATGGGGCTGGCCGTGGTAATCGATCAGGAAACCTGTATCGCCTTTCAAGGGTTGCGTTGTGAAATCTGCTACAACGTCTGCCCGCTTCGCAAGGAAGCGCTGAAACTGGAATACCGGCCTAACAAACGCTCAGGCAAACATGCCCTGTTCATCCCTATTGTTTCCTCTGATGCCTGCACCGGCTGTGGCTTGTGTGAAAAAGCCTGCATCATGGAAGAAGCAGCGATTAAAGTGATGCCGATGCATCTGGCCAAAGGTGAGCTTGGTCGGCATTACCGGCTGGGCTGGGATCAAAAAGGCAAGCAGGGCAAGAGTCTGGTCACGCCTGATACTGAGCACAAATTCAATCTGCCAGAAGGCGTTGAATATGATTATTATGGCAAGGGTCTGATCGACAAAAGGCAGGCGCCTCTTACACAACCTGGCGCTCAGGTTGAAAAGACACCCTTTTCCTCCAACCCTCTTGATACGCTCAACAAGGGCTTTAAGGAGGTCAAGTAATGCCTGTAACACCACTTGATCAATTAGGCCGTGAAGCGATTGCTAAAAAGGGCTGGTTTGCCGCCCACAAGTTTTTGCTGGCCCGCCGCGTTGTGCAACTTGCCATTCTCGGCCTGTTCATGCTTGGCCCGATTGCCGGTTTTACTATTTTAAAAGGCAATCTGTCGTCGAGCCTGTTTCTTGAAACCATCCCGATGACCGATCCGCTGTTGTTTGCGCAAATGCTGGCTGGCGGTTTCTTTGGTATTGCCTCTTCGGCTGTCATTGGCGCTGTTCTGGTCTTTGCCTTTTATCTGGTAATTGGCGGGCGGGTTTTTTGCTCATGGGTGTGCCCGGTCAATATTGTCACCGACACTGCCCACTGGTTGCGTCGCCGTCTGGGCATCAAGGGTAAAACAAAAATTTCTCCTAATACGCGCTACTGGATGCTTGGTCTTGTATTGGTGCTAGCGGTTTTTACCGGCACTATGATCTATGAACTGGTCAACCCGGTATCGATGCTGCACCGCGGTCTGATTTTTGGTTTCGGCTTTGGCTGGGCGGTGGTTCTGGGCGTGTTCCTGTTTGATCTGTTTATTGCCGAGCATGGATGGTGCGGGCATTTGTGTCCGATGGGTGCCTTTTACAATCTGGTTGGCAAGGCTGCCCTGATACGGGTACGCGCACCGCGCCGTGATCTATGTGATGATTGCATGGAGTGTTACGAGGTTTGTCCCGAAAAGCAGGTTTTGCCTGCGGCTCTCAAGGGAGCAAAAGATGGTAATCCGCCCATCATCTTGTCATCGGACTGCACCAATTGTGGTCGCTGTGTCGACATTTGTGGAGTGAATGTTTTTGAATTTGGTCTGCGTTTTAACGGCAGCGAAGAATCCTGTTCCAAAGCGGAATCAGGTAGCTGCGTGAAAGCTCAGGCTTAGGAAGTGCCGGAAAAATGAATGTAATTATGTTGAATGAACCTGAACGGAGGACATCATGAAATACCTTAGCTTGACAATTATGGCTGCTGTTTTTGCAGTCGCGACCGTAACCAGTGCTTATGGTGGTGAAGTTGTTTCACTGCGCGGTGCGAATGAGTTGGCAAAAGATGCCAAAATGTTTGAAAAAACACGGATCATGAGCCAACAGGGCGGGTTCAAACGTTCCTGGAAACTGCAACCTCCGTCAATTCCGCATACCATTGCCAAGGAGCGCATTAATCTGGAAGAAAACACATGTATGCGGTGTCACTCAGCAGAGAAATTCAAGGAAGAAAAGGCTGTGAAAATCGGCGACAGCCATTTCATCGCCGCTGATGGCAGTAAGTCTGACAAGGTCAATGGTCGGCGTTATTTCTGCGTCCAGTGCCATGCACCACAAAACAATATCGAGCCGTTGGTTGAGAATATTTTCAATTCCGGTGGCAACTGAACTAGGGTTATTGGGGTAAACTGAAGCAGACGGGCATGGTTCCCCGTCTGCAGTCCCTTTAAAGCGCGTGTTAAATGGAGATGTAAAATGACTGGGAATACAAATGGTGATGCTGATGAGGCGCGCAAACCGGGGTTTATAAAAAGAATCTGGCAGCGGATATGGAGCCCAAGTGGGACTTTTGCGCTGGGGACTTTACTATCTGTCGGTTTCGTTGTCGGTGTTATGTTCTGGGGCGGATTTAACTGGGCTTTGGCAATAACAAATACCGAAAAATTCTGTATTTCGTGCCACGAAATGGAGGAAAATGTTTACAAGGAATACAAGGAAACCATCCACTATACCAACCGCACCGGAGTCCGCGCCACCTGTCCGGATTGCCATGTTCCCAAAGAATGGAGTCACAAAATCGTTCGCAAAATCATGGCGTCGAAGGAACTGTATCACAAATTGCTCGGCACCATAGACACGCCTGAGAAGTTCAAAAAGAACCGGTTGTGGATGGCGATGAATGAATGGAAGCGGATGAAACAAACCGATTCACGCGAATGCCGCAACTGCCATAACTTTGGCTCGATGGATCTGGAAAAACAGGAATCACGCAGCGCCGATCAACACGACCCTCATGTGTGGGAAGTTCTGGATGGCAAAACGCCAACCAAAACCTGCATTGATTGTCACCGTGGTATCGCCCACAAACTGCCCAAGGGTGCCGAAGAAGCCGCAAAAAAACTGTTTAAGTCACTTGAAAAGCCAAAGCACCAGCCAAACCAGCGTCCTGAGAAGCCGCAATCGGTTCAATAAATTGTGGTGGTTCAGACCTGATCTGACAGTTACCGGGATTTCTGGTGGCATCTGTCAGATTAAGTTCAGTCGAAAACTTTTTCCAGATTTGTTTGCCCTCCATCATGTTGTCAAACGGGGTTCGCCTGTCCAGCCGCCCTATAACTGAACCATTATTGGTTTAGTTTTGGAGGTTATTTTTGATGGCAAGGAAGCGTTATTCGGACGAAGACGTTCTGCGTCTTTTGCATAAGATTGAATTGAACCTTGCATCGGGGCAAGAGGTTGCGTCTGCATGTCGTTCGGCAGGTATAAGCGATGCGACGTATTACAAATCGCGCAAAAGGTTTGGTGGGGTGGGTAAATCACGATTATTAGAACTGAAGGCTCTGGAAAAGGAAAACGAACGATTGAAGAAGATCCCTCTCGGCGGCGCTTCGCTTGCCTGACGGGCAGTGGTTGCAACCCTTGAGTTGGATAAGCTGATCCTCAAGGAGTGCCTGGATTATCTAAAGGCCAGGGCCTGACGACAGATCAGCTTCGTCAGGCTATTATCCACACGTGCCAGAAGCTCGCCACATCTGAACTGCGTACCTGCAAGGTCATGGGCGTTGCGCACAGCACACCGCAATACACCCAAGCATTTCTGACCCAATGCGGAAAGACAAGATATTGAAAATGTATGGATACTGGTTTTCTGAGTTGACTCTTCGCGAAATAAACTATTAGGATTTACAGTGTCAGGGGAGTTCCGCCATTATAGGGACTGAGAGGCTGATTGGTGCAAATTGCACGGCGCAGCGACCCTTTGAACCTGACCCAGTTCACACTGGCGTAGGAAGTACCAGATGGTTGCATGTGTCTTTGTTCTGCAATTGCAGAAGTAAAGCATAAGCGCTTTCTTCCTTCATCCGTTCGAATTTTGGGTCTCTTTGAAACGAGCTTTTGCTCAACAAGAGAGTCCGATGGATATGAAAGTCCCAACAGTAACAACCGGTTCATTGCCGGCTTCCCGAAAAATTTATAAAGCTGGTCAGCAATTTACTGACCTTAAAGTCCCAATGCGGGAGATCGCCGTGCACCCAACAGCTGGTGAACCCCCAACTGTCGTTTATGACAGTTCAGGTCCCTATACCGATCCAGATGCAATGATAGACCTTTCCGCTGGTCTACCACCGTTAAGAAAAAAGTGGATAGCTGACCGAAATGATGTTGAAGAATACCTTGGTCGTACGGTTAAGCCAGAAGATAATGGGTCGGTTCAGAGCAGTAAATCAGGCCTGGAGTTTTCAGTACAGTGTGCTCCTTTGCGGGCTAAAGAATGCAAAGCGGTTACTCAGATTGCCTATGCCCGGGCTGGTATTGTTACACCGGAAATGGAGTTTGTCGCCATTCGTGAGAACATTGGGCGCGAGAAAATTAAAGGAAAAATGAAGCGGGATGGCGAGAGCTTTGCTGCCGATATCCCCGATTTTGTAACGCCGGAGTTCGTTCGGGAAGAAGTGGCAAGAGGTCGGGCGATAATCCCTGCCAATATCAACCACCCCGAAGCTGAACCGATGATTATCGGTCGCAATTTTCTGGTTAAAATCAACGCCAACATTGGCAACTCGGCTGTAACTTCGTCGATGCCAGAAGAGGTCGAGAAAATGGTTTGGGCGACCCGGTGGGGCGCTGATACGGTCATGGACCTTTCCACAGGCCGCGATATTCATAATGTCCGTGAGTGGATTATTCGCAATTCCCCTGTTCCGATCGGAACCGTGCCGATGTATCAGGCTTTGGAAAAGGTCAATGGCATCGCAGAGGATCTCACCTGGGAACTATTCCGCGATACTTTGATTGAGCAAGCTGAACAAGGCGTTGATTATTTCACCATCCATGCTGGGGTACGGCTGCACCACATTCCTCTAACTGTCGGACGAACTACCGGCATCGTTTCACGGGGCGGTTCTATTATGGCCAAGTGGTGCCTGCACCATCATCGCGAGAGCTTTCTGTATGAAAACTTCGATAAAATCTGCGACATCTGCCGGGCCTACGATGTTTCTTTCTCACTCGGTGATGGTTTGCGTCCAGGGTCAATTGCCGATGCCAACGACGCGGCGCAATTTGCTGAATTGGAAACTCTTGGAGAATTGACGCAAATCGCGTGGGCCAAAGATTGTCAGGTAATCATTGAAGGTCCCGGCCATGTGCCCATGCACAAAATCAAGAGAAACATGGAAAAACAACTTGAAACTTGCGGGGAAGCTCCATTTTACACACTTGGTCCGCTCACCACAGATATTGCACCTGGATATGACCATATTACCTCAGGCATAGGGGCCGCGATGATCGGCTGGTACGGCACCGCGATGCTTTGTTACGTAACACCAAAAGAACACCTTGGATTACCAGATCGCGATGACGTTAAAACCGGCGTGATCACCTATAAAATTGCCGCTCATGCTGCCGACCTCGCCAAGGGCCATCCCGGCGCTCAAGCACGTGATGACGCATTATCGCGGGCCCGTTTTGAGTTTCGCTGGGAAGACCAGTTCAACCTGTCACTTGATCCCGAAACAGCGCGGGATTATCATGATCAGACATTGCCAAAACAGGCTCATAAGGTAGCTCATTTTTGTTCTATGTGCGGGCCAAAATTCTGTTCCATGAAAATCTCTCATGAAATCCGCAGTGAAGCGCAGAAAGAAGGCATGGAGGCAATGGCCAAAAAATTCCGCGAAGGTGGTGAACTTTACCTACCGCTTGATCAAGTGGACGTACCAGCGGAGAAATAGCCCCATGAAAGTGCGTGTACTTGGCGCGCTGGCGTCACCGGGCTTGCCATTGCGACCGAACTGGTCGCAATGGCATCTCAGTTGAACGTATAGATCATGAGTGTCTGACATCAGCGCCTATGGAACAGATTAACGGCATTGCATAAGAGAGGGTTTTTAGCTCATTGTAGCCATTAAGGATGCCTTTGCACGACAGACGAATGCGACGCAATCGTCGATAGTGGAAGATGAGACAAAACCCGGAACACGCGGATTATGATACATTTGAATTACGCCAGATTATCCAAAAACTCAGCTCCACCAAAAGACCTACGGAGTAGAAATCAGCTAGAAAAAATACTTGGGACTAAAGTTAAGGCCGCTATGGTTATTGGCAAACCGTAGGGACAAGCATGTTCTGTCGCCTTCTTCACCATATTTTTGAAAATACGAGGGAAGTTTCTCGACTGAATTTGAGAATTCCACTTGCCCAATAACAAAAGCAAGACAGAAACAAAAAATGAGATAATTGTCAAAATAATCAAAAACGGTAAGATGTTGTTTGGTCCCATCCACAACGTAACAGCCGTGAGAAACTTGACATCACCACCCCCGAGAACTTTCAGATTCCAGGCCACGCCTGAAATTATTAAAACGATGGCGGCAAGCCCAAGATGTCCAATCAGTGAAATCGAACTCCAGTTTACCAAAACATATCCGACGAAACCGATTGCAAGAATTGCCGAAACTAAATTGGGTATTTTATAGGTGGTCATATCCATGATCGCTGCATGAATTACCGCAAAGCAAAATATGAGGGCCAATGCCAAGTCTATGAATTCCATGAACAATTTTGAACCCTCCTTGTGGATAGTCTATCGAAAACAATTTTTGCATTTGGTTGACACAAAAGCCCGAAGTCGAAAGGTAGTTCGCCATGAAATACTGCAACTTCGTTCACAGGGAGACTTGCGCAACAACATATATAACAAAAACAGCGAGGGTTAGCTCCAGGATTGTTCTCGAGTGAAAAAGCTGATGTGGCTGGCTATGCATAATCCTGCCAAAACAATAACGGCAATACC
>DAOUPT010000136.1 GCA_030626025.1 Anderseniella sp.
ATCTGCGGTGGTCTGGCAATTTTCGGTGCAATCCTTAACCTTGTGCGCAAGCCGGGTAACACTGTTTTTGATCGATTTTTCCTACAGCCTTTGCCAGGCATTCTCTTTCTGCTTCTCCTGGCCATGGTTATCCGCTGGTATGCGGAACCCCTGGTTAAGATTATCAGCAAACAGCTGGTACCTGTCCTTGGCTTTAAAATCTACAAGGTACTGAACCTCAACTACGTTGTTCTCGGCCTGCTGGCCGGGGTCGTTATCACAAACACCGCTGGCATTCCCAAGTTTGCAGCCGCCGGGGTAAAAACTGCCCGTTTTGTCTTAAAAATGGGGGTCATCATGCTTGGTGCCCGGTACAGTTTCGCCGAACTTGCTAAACTTGGTGTGTACAGCATCTGGCTGATCGGTTTTTTTGTCCTGGGAACTGTATTCTTTGTCCTGTGGCTTGGTAGTATTTTTAAACAGCCTAAATCAATGGTCGGCGTTCTTTCCGCAGGAATGGGCGTCTGCGGGGTATCCGCTACTGTTGCTGTTGCACCCGTAGTCAAAGCCAAGAGTGAGGAAATGGCCTATACCATCGGTACCATTCTTTCTTTCGGTATCATCTGTATGTTTGTTTTTCCAACCGTAGGTCACTGGGCCGGCATGAATGCGACGCAGTTTGGTGCCTGGGCTGGAACCGGCATCCTGAACTCGGCCCAGGTTGCTGGCGCTGCACTTGCCTATCAGCCAGATGGCATTGAAACACTGAAGGTTGCCGAGATTTTCAATATCACTCGCGTTCTGTTCCTGCCCATTATCGTGTTGTGGCTGGCCATCTGGTTCGTTAGAGGTGAAGACGGTAATGGCGAGACTGTTAATGTTCTCAAGGTTGTAATTGAAAAATTTCCGCTTTTTGTACTCGGCTTCATCTTGATGTTTGCCTTGTCTTCTACCGGTATGTTTGCACCGGCAAACCATTATAAGGGCAAGTTCTTTGACAACAATATCAAAGAATCAAAGCTGTTGTCTGATGAACAGATTGGTGCACTCAAAGGGGAAGCAGAAAAAGTCACAAAGACTGATCAAAAAGCAGCGTTGGCACTATTGATCGAAAATCGTAAAATCATGAGCCGTGACGATGATGCGGTTATACGTGGGTTAATAAACTCCAAAGTGATGTCTAAGGAAGCTGACAAGATCCTCAAATCAGCCCATAAAGCAGTTCGCCATACGGCTAAAAAGATCAAAAAATTCCGCCAGTGGATTACCCTTTTGTTCGCGTTTGGTCTGACCGGTTTGGGCATGCAGATCACTTTGGCCTCGATCAAGCAGGCCGGCGGTCAACCGCTAGTCATTGGTGGCATCGTCGGGACACTTAAAGCGGTGTTCTCACTAATCGTCATCTTGCTCTTTGTGCAAGAAACTATATAATCTGGAGGACAAGAAAATGACCGATAAAGATTCACAAAATATAGACATCCAGGAAGAAGGTGGTTTCCGCTTTCACCGTGGTTCAGCTTTATCCATCTTTGGCAATGATCGGCGGGAAGACATAGTGGCATTGGTGTTAGCTCTTATCATCGCCATTGGTGTATATCTGTTGGTATGATGTAAGTAAGCCACTCCACACGCCATACATTGTAAAACCCCCGGCGGAGCATATCTGCCGGGATTTCAACACCCACTTGCAAGGTCGGAATATGTCCAAAACAATAATCCTTGCTAGCCATGGGACACCAGGTGCCCGTGCCGCAGAAGAAGCTGCTCTGGAGATAGCTCAAAACGACAAGGCCAACATCATTCACCTTTATGTCGTACCTGATTTCTGGCGCGGAATGCGCGGTGACGACTGGCTCAACAACGCCGTGACACAGAAACGTTTTGGTGATTATCTGGAAAACGAACTGGCCAGCGAGGCCAGAATAGAAATCAACCGCCTAAAAGAAAACGCCGATAGAGCGGGAGTTTTGCTTGAGACTCGCGCCATGTTCGGCAAACCTGCTGAGTGCCTGATTTCCGTTTCTGAAGAAGAGAGTCCTTATTCGATCTTCATCGGGACACCAAGGCCCAGGGGCGAGCAAGGTTATAATTCACGTATGAAACTGGAACCACTTGTCCAATCATTGAAAGCACGACTGGTCATCGTACCACGCAAGCCTTGAATTCCAAACTACGCACCCACTCTACCCATACTGAAGAGCAATCTGGCGATGATTTTGCTCGCGTTGAAATCAACACGCCATTTGATAAGCCTTGGCTGGAGGATTTTCTGAAAAACCCACAGCGGATACTGCGCATCAATTCACAATTTGAGTTCACCTCTTTTGAAAATATCGACAATCAGCGCTGGCACATGTTAGGCAAAAACCTGTCAAACGATCAGCCTTTTGATGTGACATTCGCTACCAAGACTATGCCTTCCGGTACCTCTTTGACCTATGAAGGTTGGCTAAAAACCTCAACCGAAATACGCATTGAGCGAGTTGGAAATGATACCTGTCGCCTGATTATTACCGATGACTACAGCGGTACGAACCCAAAGGAACGAGAGCAACGAATCTCTGAGGTTGACAATAGCATTATCCAATGGGGAAATGATATTTATCGTTATCTGCACCAATGGAAACGCTGGTCTTGGTTACCTGGCTGGAAGACCTATATGCTGAGGTTTTGGCAAAGCATGAAACCGTCTGCCCGGCGTATATCCTTTATGCTCATCGCTCTCACCGCGGTTGAGTTCATTGTTTTTCTGTTTGTCTTTGTGATTTTCTGGCTCGAATTGCCAAGCATTTTATCGTCTTAGCCCATCCTTTCCCCAGTTCTATTAACTCTCTGAAACGGAAAATCGGAGGTCACGTTTTGCAGAATACGCAGTTAAGGGACGACTAACAAACAGAAATAGCGTTAATTCAAGGGCAATTTATGATATGGGCACTTTGTTGATATAACTTGCCACACCATTTATGGTGTCTAATAACTGTTAGACATTTTAGTAAAGTAAACTAGTAAGTTGAGCGTATGAAAATACCAGTCGCAAGAGATGCTGAAGGATACTTGTTTAATCCTGACGATTGGGACAAAGACATTGCAATCGAACTGGCCAAAGAAGAAGGGATTGAGTTAAATGATACCTATTGGTTAATACTGAATTTTATGAGGAAGTATTATATCGAACATAATATTGCTCCGGATGTTCGCCACTTAATAAGCCATCTAGCAACTGTGGATATATGTGAAAAAACGGAAGCCAAGAAAATTATCTTTAAGTTGTTTCCATACGGCTATGTGAAACAGGCTTGCAAGATTGCCGGAATGAAAAAACCGCGCGCATGGAGCACAGGTTAAGAATGCTTAATAAGCGCATGCAGCCGGACAAACTACCGGTCGCTTCGCTCATTCACAGTAATTTGCCGCTGATGCGAGGTATTAATGTTTTGAGAACGCAATAATTAATTCTCTCAACTTTTACATCTCAATGTCTGGTTAGTGCCGAGTCCTGCCGATGGTCATTAACTGTCGATTGGCTCAGGGCTTGAAGCCGTCAATTATAGAAAGCCCCTAATCGGCCGGAGCTTGCCCTGAGTGGACAAAA
>DAOUPT010000043.1 GCA_030626025.1 Anderseniella sp.
CGGCAGCGGAAGCAAGCGACAACTGAAGATTATCGGGGCGCTTTCAGGGTTTTCCAATCACGTCATTGGTTCACGGGAATTGATGCAGGCGGTCACGTTTGACTGGAATGGTGATGGTGTTAACGACATCATTTTACCCGGTGCCCGGCGTCAAACCATCCGTGTGGTTTCATTTGTTGAGGGGCGTCTGAAAGTTATTGATGAAATGGCCATCGACGGGGTGATTGCCAGCCCGTTAATTGCCGCTGATCTGGATGGCGATGGCCGGGGTGAGGTTTTACTTGTGACAAAAGACGCACGGTTGCTGTCTTTTTCGCCTTGAGGGCAGTAATTTAACTGTTTAAGTGTAGAGTTTGCAATTTAATAGTGGTAGTGAAACAAGCGGTACAGGAAACTGAGGGGTGCGCGTGATTCGCGCAAACGCGAAGTAGTGATGAGTTTTTGCTTTCAAAGATCGGGGCCGAAGTTGGGGAATAGCTTGAAAAAAGCTTTTTCAGCAGGTGTTTTTGTAGCCACTGTGTTGTTGGCTGGTTGTGGTGAATTGCCAGTCGAGGGTCCCATTCTGACTGAGGTGGAAGCTCACCACCGGCAAAATAATACTGCCGGATTTCTACTGATTGACCTTAATGCCGAAGTAGCAGATCATCTTAAAAGCAAGCAGGCCCCCAGTTTTAATGATCATTTTGGCAAGGGCAAGCCCTTCCGGTCGCTGCGTATTGGCGTGGGCGATACATTGGCAGTGCAAATATGGGAAGCTGATCCGGCCGGGTTGTTTTCCTCTGTCGGTGCTGTCAACAGGGGTCAAATACCTGAGATAGTTGTTGATAATACCGGTAAAGTTCTCATTCCGTTTGCGGGTCGTGTCCGGGCAGCTGGTCGCTCGCCCAGTCAACTCGGGGTGGCTATTGCAGAGGCGCTGAAAGAAAAGACTGTTGAGCCGCAGGTGCATGTGTCAATCACCCGCAACGTTGCCAATACTGTTACGGTTACAGGGTCTGTCAACAAGCCTTCAATTGTTTCGCTGACCCATAAGGGTGATGATTTGCTTGATGTCATCGCAAGTGTTGGCGGTGCCAGGTACCCAGCCTATGAAAGCCGGGTTTCCCTGACACGCAAAGGAAAAATTGCCAAAGCTTATCTTTCCCATGTCCTCAATTCACCCCGTGATAATATTTACTTGAAGCGTGGTGACAAAATCAACGTTACTCGTGTTCCGCTGAGTTTTTCTGCCTTTGGCGCGGTTGCAACAAAGGGAAAAATCAACTTTGATGCGGCAAAACTAAGCGTTCTTGAAGCCGTTGGTAAAGTATCCGGACTGGCTGACGAGCGCGCTGACCCGCGCGGTGTTTTCGTAATGCGTTTTGAACGGCGTGATGTTGCGTACCGACTTGCCGGTGTCGAGGGTGCTGACCAGCGCAATCTGGTGCCGGTCATTTACCGTATCAACCTTAAAGACCCCAATCAGTATTTCTTTGCTCAGGTTATTCCGCTGCATGACAAAGACGTTATTTATGTCTCTAATGCACCAAGCGTGGAGCTGGACAAGTTCCTGTCGATTTTGGGTAAAGCTGTCGCGGTTGGACGGAGCGTATCAACTCTTTCACGTTAAAAGTTGATGATTCAACGGGTTTTTGACTAATGTTCTTGATCGCAACCAGTGAAATTCGTAATTCTGATTTGACTTATGAAGGTAGACTATTGGTGAAATGACGGTGTCTTCCAAAAATAGTCAACAAACGGTTTGGCAGGAAATCAAAAGTGGGGCCTCCAAAGTAACGTTTGTTCTTTTTATGCTTGTTTTCAAAGAACTGAATGTAACATGGATCTGGTATTGCGTGATGGTACGGCTAAGCTGTACCCCGACATGGAGTAGGTAATGCTATATATAATGCACGTCCCGCTTTTATTGAAAACAACAGATAAAATGGCATGAAAAGCACAACCATTTACAAGGGGCGTTATCAATGAAACAATCATCGTTCAGTGTTTCCAAGTTGCTTTTTCTGGTGCTTTTTGTTGTGCCAATAGTTGGCATCACAATTTATGAGTATATTTTTGCAACCGATAGGTTTGAAAGCACTGCCTCGGTTTATATTATCGAAGAAGCCGCTCAAAACTCACCATTGGACCTTTCTCTATTAGGGATCACCAATACTGGATCGTCACGCGATATACTTGTTTTGAAAGCCTTTATCGAGTCTCAGGCATTGTTGAGCAAGCTTGATGGGAAACTGGCTTTGCGCAAACATTTCTCAAATGAAAAGGCGGATTTCTGGTCCCGTTTGGAAGGAGATGCTTCGCGTGAAGAGTATCTTGAGTATTATCTTGGACGAGTGTCTACCGAATTTGACGACGAGGCACAGTTGCTTAAGTTTTCGGTGCAGACATTTAATCGAGAGTATTCTCGTGATGTCCTGAAATTTATCCTGAAAGAAAGTCAGATTTTCATTGATCGTTTGAATGAAAATGTCTCGAGTTCACAATTGAAATTTTTTGAAAATGAAGTCAAAGAGTCAGAAATCGTGCTGGCTGAAGAAAACAAAAAGCTACGGGCCTTTCAAAAGAAAAACAATTTTCTGTCTACAGAGGTTGCTGCAAAGGCGATTGTGGGAACAATTGCAGTCCTTGAGCAGGCGCTGGCACAGAAAAAATCAGAGTTGGCTTCGCGCCGTGGCTTGTTGAGTGAAGATTCTCCGACTTTGCGGCGGATGCGGGCCGAAATTGGTGCCCTCAATGAGCAGATCAAAGGTGCCAACGACCGACTCGCTGGCGGTAAAAGGGGTTCTGTGAGTGATCTGGATGCGCAGTTTCGCGAAATTACTCTGCTTATTGAATTCAAAACTCTTCGCTACAAAGCCAATCTTGATGCGTTGGCCAAGGCTCGGGTGGAAGCGGCGCGGCGATTGAGGTTTCTAACTGTTGTTTCGCCGCCAACACTTGCTGATGAATCATTGTTTCCAGACCGTCCTTATGTAATTATAACAGCGGCGATGATTGCCCTAATGATCTATTTCATTGCGTCAATCACACTGGCAACAATTCGCGAGCATGCGTAGTGCATCGAGGTATGTGTTATGGTCAAGCCTGCACTGGAAATCTTGCATGAAAACAATTTGAGGGTTGGTCTTTGCTCGCGTGGTGTTGGCAAAATCAAGCACCTCGACCAGTTCTTGCAATTGGGCAATGCTACCCGCAAACTGGTTTTCAACGCCAAAGATGCCGATATTTTTATCGGTTGGGGCAACAAGGCATCGGGTCAAAAAGCAGTTGAATTAGCAAGGCAAACAGGGCGACCGTTTCTGCTTCTGGAAGATGCCTTTGTCCGTTCCTATGCTCCGCAAATTGTTGCCGGCAAGCAAGGGTTGGGAATTGTTCTGGATGATTGCGGGATTTATTATGATGCCAGTCAGCCCAGCAGGCTGGAGAATCTGATCAAAGAAAACGGCTCTGACGCAACGGCCAATGAAAATGGTGGCAAGATTATTGCGCATCTGGCCCGTAGCCAAATTTGCAAGTACAATAATTATGATACTGATGACGTTAAACTGACCTCTGATCTGCGGCGGAACGGATTTGTTCTGGTGGTTGACCAAACGTGGCGGGATCAGTCGGTGTCAGGTGCTGGTGGTGATGATCACTCATTTACCAAGATGATTGAAGCAGCAATTGATGAAAATCCCGGTCAAAAAATTGTTGTGAAACTTCATCCCGAAGTGTTGGCTGGCAAAAAGCGCGGATATCTTAAAGACCTGGCTGTCAAACATGGCTGCACTTTGCTGAGTGCCAATATCAATCCGTGGCAGTTGTTCGCGTATGTCAGCGCGGTTTACACGGTTTCCAGTCAGTTGGGATTTGATGCTCTGATGGCCGGGTGCAAAGTGCGGTGCTTTGCCATGCCGTTTTATGCCGGCTGGGGGCTGACCGGCGATGAAACCACTTGTGCCCGACGGGTTGGAGTTAACCCGACAATTGCTGGTATTGCCGATGCGGCGCTGTCTCAATATGCTAGATACATTGATGCCTATGATGCGGGGGGCAGCGATGTTTTCAAGGCTGTTGATCAACTTGGCCAAATACGCGATGCCTATAACCAGAACAGGAAACTGGCGGCGTTTTATCAGGTTACACCGTGGAAGTGGAAACGGGTGAAACAGATGTTTCGGCCAACGGCAAATGACCGGACATTCTTTCTGACCCAAAAGGGTGCGATTAAGGCTGCGGTGGCACGCGGTGGTGATGTTGTGGTCTGGTCTTCGCGGGTTGAGGAAAGTCTCGATGAGGCCTGTGCCAGGCAAAATGTTAACTTACAGCGATTGGAAGACGGGTTTATCCGCTCGGTTGGGCTGGGGACCAATTTTCATTTGCCGATGTCGTTGATTGTTGATGATCAGGGCATCTATTATGATCCGAACCGGCCCAGCCAGCTTGAGCACATTCTGGAACATCAAGTTTTTGATGGTCCGGATATTGAGCGGGCAGGGTGCTTGATCAAGACCATCATTGAAGAAGAAATTACCAAATACAATGTTCAGACTGGACAAGCTGATTTCCCGCTGCCTGATGACCAGACAATTATTCTGGTGCCGGGGCAGGTTGATGATGATGCCTCTATCAGGCTTGGTGGTGATAACATGACCGGGCAGGACTTGCTCGATGCTGTTCGGCACGCCAGTCCGGAAGCTTTTATCGTCTTCAAGCCACACCCTGACGTCATTTCGGGTCAGCGACCCGGTCTTTGCGATCAGAAAACAGTTGAAACGATGGCTGATATCTATGCGCCGGATATACCGATAGAGCGGATGATAGAATTTTGCGATGAAGTGCACACGATTTCGTCGCTAACCGGGTTTGAAGCGTTGATCAGGGGGAAAAAGGTGGTTTGTTACGGCCTGCCGTTTTATGCCGGGTGGGGGCTGACTACAGATCTGAAACCCTGCAAGCGCCGCAGTAGAAAACTGTCGGTTGAAATGCTGGTTGCCGGTACGCTGATTAAATATCCGCGCTATTACGACCCGGTTGCAGAATTGCCGTGCGGGCCCGAGCAGATTATCAAGCGCATTCAACAGCAACGTGAAAACCCTACCTCTCCTTCTCTCTTAATCCGGTGCAGATCTGCTTTCGGAAAGCTGCGCAGTCGGCTAAGGTGATTGCGGATAAATAGAGGTAGGCGATAATGGACTACACGGCCATCTGGCTGACCATACAATTAGCCGGGATCACCACCATCGCCCTGCTGGTGGTGGCAACACCGCTGTCGTGGTGGCTGGCTTTTACCAGGTCGCCGCTCAAGCCGGTCATCGAAACGCTGACGGCATTGCCGCTGGTTTTACCACCGACGGTGCTGGGGTTTTATTTCCTGGTGCTGCTTGGCCCGGCTGGTACCATTGGCAAATGGTGGCTGGACGTTACCGGCAGCACGCTGACCTTCAGTTTTTCCGGTCTGGTCATTGCCTCGATGATTTACTCGCTGCCCTTTGTTGTTCAACCGGTCTCAAATGCTTTTGCCGATATGGGCCGCAAACCGCTGGAAGAGGCTGCCAGCCTTGGCGCCTCGCCGCTGGACCGGTTCTTTTCGGTTGCCTTGCCTCTGTCAAAACGCGGGTTTTTGACCGCCGCTATTTTGGGGTTTGCGCACACGGTGGGTGAGTTTGGTGTGGTTTTGATGGTTGGTGGTAACATACCGGGCAAAACGCGGGTTATTTCAATCTCGATTTTTGAGAGTGTTGAGACGCTTGATTTCTCCAGCGCGCACAAGATGTCAGCTGTATTGATCGCCTTTTCTTTTATTGTGCTTTTTGCTGTGTTTGCTCTTAATCGCAATTACACCGTTGCTGGAGGCCGATGATGAATAGCCTGCAATTGGCCTTGCATCTGGATTGCCAACTGGACCACATTGTTGCCCGGGTCGATTTTAGTCTGCCCGGCATAACCGCCCTGTTTGGCCCCAATGGATGCGGGAAAACCACCTTGTTGCGGATGATTGCCGGGTTGGAGCGGACAGCGCGCGGGACCATTAGTCTGGGCGATATTGTCTGGCAAAACGGCTCTAAAAACCTTCCAGCCCATAAGCGAAATATTGGCTTTGTTTTTCAGGATGCCCGTCTTTTTGAACATCTGACGATTGCCGACAATCTGCGTTTTGCCGAAAAGCGCGCCGGTAAAACCGGTCCGGGTATTGACCGGCATGAGGTTATCAGCACTTTTGATCTCAGTGGGTTATTGGTCAAGAAACCGGCCGTTTTATCTGGTGGTGAGCGCCAGCGGGTTGCCATCGCGCGGGCGCTGGTTTCAAACCCGCAATTGTTGCTGATGGATGAGCCTTTAAGTGCGCTTGATATCAGGCGCCGGGCGATGATTATGAGTTATATCGAAACCATTCCGGCCAAATTTAATATCCCGATATTGTATGTCACCCACGCTATTGATGAGGTGGCACGTCTGGCTGACAACATTGTGCTGATGGACAAGGGGCGGGTGATTGCCCAGGGTCCGGTGGAAGAAATACTGGCCCGGCTCGACCTGCCGGCTCTGACCGGGCGGTTTGAAGCGGGTACGATTATTACCGGCATTGTTGGCAGGACCGACCCGGTTTTTGCCCTGACTACCATCGGGTTGGGCAGCCAGAGCCTTACCATTCCGAAGCTTGACCTGCCAATGGGCGAGAAAATTCGCCTGCGCATTCGGGCTCGTGATGTGGCCCTTGCGACTAAAGAGCCAACCGGTATATCGATCCGCAATATTTTGCGGGCCACCATTACCGAGATTGCGCCTGAACCCGACACCGCCTTTGCCGAGGTTCGTCTTGACGTGGAAAACCAGAATTTGCGGGCGAGAATAACCCGTGCATCGCTCGATGATCTGGCTCTTGAACCGGGTAAGCCGGTCTTGGCCTTGGTTAAGAGTATTGCCATGGACCGGCGCCTGCTGGCCGCCCCCATAGAGCGAAAACCCTGAGATTTGCTGCTGGACGCTCTGGACGAAGGCAATCGTACTGTCTATTCTCAATAGCTTATCGATTGCAAGGAAAGCAGTATTTATGACCAAGCGGATTACAATTATCGGGACCGGGTTTGCCGGACTGGCAGCGGCGGAAAAGTATCGCAAGCTTGATGCCAAGGCGGAAATTACCATTATCGGCAAACAGGCTGAATTTGTCTTTTTGCCCAGTCTGATCTGGATACCGTCTGGGCGGCGCAAGGGTTCTGATATTGTCGTGCCGCTCGAGCCTTATTTCAAACGGCGCAATATCAAATTCCACCACGGTGCTGCAACCGGCATCGAAAATAACGGGCGCACCGTCCTGACCGAAAACGGTAAGATTGAAAATGATGGTCTGGTCATTGCCTGCGGTGGCCGTTTCATCAAAAAACTGCCCGGCATTGAACACGCAATCACGCCGTGCGAGGGGGTTAAATCGGCCGAAGCCATTCGCGACCGGCTGGCGGCGCTGAAACCGGGCAGCACTGTTGTGGTTGGTTTTTCCGGCAACCCGAAAGAACCGGCTGCCATGCGTGGCGGGCCGATGTTTGAGTTTCTGTTTGGTATCGATCAACAATTGCGCCAGGAAGGTCGCCGCGATGATATCAAAATGGTGTTCTTTTCTCCGGCCCCCAAACCGGGTATCCGGTTGGGTGAAAAGGCGGTTGAAAAACTGGTCGAGCGGATGAAGAAACAAAATATCGAAATTCACACTGGCCACAAAATGAAACGGTTTGAAGTCGATAAAGTTGTTACCGAAGGCGGTGAAATTTCGGCTGACTTAATTCTGTTCATGCCTGGTATGACCGGCAATAAATGGTTTGCCGGTTCCGGTCTGCCGATCTCGGAAGGCGGCCTGATTAAAGCCAACGCGCTGTGTCAGGTTGATGGTTTCGACAAGGTCTATGTGGCCGGTGATTCAGGCTCTCTGCCCGGCCCTGGCTGGCTGCCCAAACAGGCCCATATGGCTGAATTGCAAGCCAGAGCGGCGGCGCAAAACTTGCACAATGAACTGGCTGGCAAATCAGCTAGCGAGAAATTCAAAACCGAGCTGGTCTGCATTGTTGATAGCGGCGACAAAGGTTCCCTTGTCTATCGTACCGAAAAACATTCCCTGATGCTGCCCAATTTGCGCCTGTTGCATTGGGCTAAGCGGATTTTTGAAGGCTGGCATTTACGGCAGTATCGGTGAAATCATTGGTGCGAATCTTTGCGGGGAGTTAAAGTTCCGGCCCTCACGAATGCTCCACAATAACAAACAAGGCTTGGTCAATGTCAGGAAATTCTCACGAAAGCAAACAATGGCTTTGGTTGTTAATTAGTGGGTTGGTGGTGGTTGCTATTGCTACTTTTGCCATTCACTCGCATGGCTGGCTCAAGGGTATATTGCTCGGCGTTGGCGGCTTGCTGGTGGTTTTTGCGTCATCTGAAATGATGATCCATGCGGTTGATGGTTATGCCAAGCGCAAAAAGATGAACTCCTTTGTTGCCGGCACCATGGCTGGTTTGTCGAGCAATATTCCTGAACTTGTCATGCTGGCTTTTGTGTTGATGGCAACGCCGCGGGTTGGTTTTATTGTCACCATTTTGACCTTGCATGTGGGCGCTGCTGCCTTTGGGCTGTATTGCGGCACCCTGCCAAGAGATGTGGAAGGCAATGCCAGCCTGCCAAAACCGCTGGTCAATCTGAGCACCGATTTGTACGCGGCGGCCGCTGGTGTATTCTTCAGCCTTGGCGTCATCATGCTTTTGATGAAAGCCTTTTCCGCCCGGGGCGGCAACGGTACTTACCTCAACACCACCGATTTATACGTTTTTGGCAGCATCTTGCTGGCCATTCAGGTTGTCGCAACCATGCGTCTGGTAAAACGCTTTTCCCGTGATCACAAACCGGAATCGCAAGATGATGTGCCGGTTGAGATGACCCGCAATGAGACGTTGATGCCGATTAAAACCATCGTCTCTTTTGGCTTTGCCGGATTGGCGATGTCGGTCATCGGTGGTCACTCGGTTGGTGAATTTGCCGGTATTCTAGTCCACAAGCTGGAAGCAGCCGGATATTCAGAAATGTTCGGTGCGGTGATTTTGAGTGTGTTTGCCGCCGCCGGGGCCTTCATTATGATCGGTACCGCCCATTTTCAGGGCAAATACAACATCGCCATGGCCAATGCCTCGGGTGCCATCACCCAGGTGCCGTTTCTGGTACTGCCAGCGGCAATGATCCTGCTGGCCATCTTCACCCAAACCGGCATGATCCCGGTGCTAGGAGGGCAAAACGGTGTAATCCCCATAGACCTCCACACCACCAGCGCCATATTCTTAGGGTTTCCCTCAATGCTGATTTTGTGGAAAGCGGTACAGGACGATGGCAAGGTCAACTGGCTGGAAACCACCAGCATGATTGCGATTTTTGTATTGGCGATTTATTTACTGGTGGCGCATGGATGAGGCCTTAGGGAAGCGGGATAGAGGTTTTACTCCCCACGCTTGCGCGCCTTGTCCAACTGCTTTTGATAGCCGCTCTGGACAATATCTGACACCACCAAAATCGCGATAACAAAGTAAAATGTTGTTTTGGACATGGCTTCTACCGGGTGGCCAAAGAACGTCAGGTGGGCGAGGTGGCCGCCTTCTGTGACTAACATTATGCCGACGACGAAGAGGATGAACAGGCCAAGGACTTCATACATGCGGTTCTTTTTGAGAAACTCGGCAACGTGGTCGGCAAGCCACAGCATCAAAATACCCGAGATGACGATGGCGGTGGTCATGACCCAGAACACTTCGGTCAGGGCCATTGCCGACAGGATTGAGTCAATGGAAAAGACCACATTCATGACGACGATCCAGGCCACGGCGTTGGCCACTGACTTCAATTTGGACGTGTCGCCGGGATCTTCGAGATGTTCCTGAGACAGCATGTGAAAAATTTCTTTCAGCGCCGTGTAGAGAATAAAGATGCCGCCGACCAGAACGATAAAGGCATGGACATTGAATGTGCCTTCAACAAAGCCGGTCAAGTGCATCTCAAAAAACGGTGCCTGAAAATAGGATACTGCCTTGATCAGCACAAACAGCAGTACGATGCGTAAAACAAGGGCAATAATGATGCCCATCTTGCGGACCCGGGCCTGTTCAGCCGGTGCGACGCGTTTGGATTCAAGCGCGATATACAAGAGATTGTCAAAGCCCAATACAGCTTGCAATATGATCAACATTGCCAGTGTGAACAAATTCTCGATCGAAAAAATTTCTGCCATAATTGCCCCCAAAGTTTTTAGCTGGCCATTTTGGCCTGTTCTATGTTTTCAATAAACCGGTCAAACAGATAATGTGAATCTTGCGGACCCGGTGATGCTTCTGGATGGTATTGTACAGAAAACACCCGCTTGCCATCAAGGGCCAGACCGCAATTAGAGCCATCAAACAGTGAAACATGGGTTTCACTGACCCCTTCGGGCAGCGTTTCGGTATCGACCGCAAAGCCGTGGTTCATCGAGGTGATTTCCACCTTGCCAGTTGTGTGATCTTTAACCGGGTGGTTGGCCCCATGATGGCCCTGATGCATTTTCTTGGTTTTGGCTCCAAGAGCCAGCGCCATAATCTGGTGGCCAAGGCAAATGCCAAACACCGGAATGTCGCTGTTAATCAGTTTCAACATTTCAGGTGCGGCGTACTCGCCGGTTGCGGCGGGATCACCCGGGCCGTTCGACAGAAAAATTCCGTCCGGTTTCAGGGCCAGCACGTCGTGGGCTGTGGTATTGGCTGGAACCACTGTTACCTTGCAGCCGAGCGTGGCCAGGCAGCGCAGAATATTGCGCTTGATGCCGAAATCAAAAGCAACCACATGGTGTTTGGCGTTCTCCAAACGGCCAAAGCCATTTTCCCAGTCCCAGCAGGTTTCATCCCACTCATAACGCTGAGTACAGGAGACCTCTTTGGCAAGGTCCATGCCTTCAAGCCCGGCAAAGCCCTGGGCCATTTCGGTCAGATGGATAAGATCGAATTCACCGCGTTTGTTGTGGGCGATGACGCCATTGATATAGCCGCCATCGCGAATTTTGCTGGTCAGGGCGCGGGTGTCTATGCCGCTGATACCTACGATGTTGCGGCGTTTGAGCCATTCATCGAGATGCAGGCCAGAGCGGTAATTGGCCGGGGTGGTAACATCTGCCTTGAAAATAGCACCCTCAACGCCGGATGTGGCAGCTGAATTGGTGGTTTCCAGATCATCGTCATTGGTGCCGACATTGCCGATATGGGGGAAGGTGAAGGTGATAATCTGACCGGCATAGGAAGGGTCGGTCAAAATTTCCTGATAACCGGTAATGGCGGTGTTAAAACAAATCTCACCGACATGGGTGCCGGTGGCCCCGACACCAAAACCGTTCAGTACGGTGCCGTCTGATAACACAATGACCGCTGTATATTTGGGGGCTTCCCATGCAGTTTTGGCTTTTAGCTTCTTGCGGACAGGCTTTTTGGCCATGGCTGGCACCTTTCATAAAGGGCGTTATTTTCTGGTGGTTTAATATTCGAGCGGCTGGGGCAGGTCAAGGATAACCGGTGATTGATGGGTGCCAAACTGTAGCAGCAATTAGAATTGGTGAAAAACAACCTTGCCTTAACCGCGCCACAAGGGCTATCAACAGCAGCGCGTTTAACAATCAATGGTATGAATTATGGCGGAAACCTTGCGGGACAGGATTAACAGCGAAGTCAAAGTGGCGATGAAAGCCAGAGATCAGCGCCGTTTATCCACTTTACGGCTGATCAATGCGGCGTTTAAAGATCGCGATATTCAAAATCGCGGCACCGGCAAGGACGAATCGCTGGATGAGGCCGGTTTGCTGGCTATTCTTGGCAAAATGGTCAAGCAGCGTCATGAGTCGGCCAAAACCTATGATGAAGGCGGGCGTCCCGAGCTTGCTGCTGGCGAGCGCGAAGAGATTGAAATTATTGAAGAGTTTATGCCTCAACAAATGAGCGAGGATGACCAGCGGGCAGCGGTTGCCGAGACCGTTAAAGAACTTGGTTGTGCTGGTCTCAAGGACATGGGCCGCACCATGGCAGCGCTGAAAGATAAATTTGCCGGTCAGATGGACATGGGCAAAGCATCGGCCATGGTCAAGGAATTGCTGGGTTAGGTCTTTGGGCGACAATCAGGATAAACAGAAACTGGCAGCAGAGATTATCTCAACAAGCTGGCAGGAGGCCCTTGATCAGGGCATCGAAACCGAATTGATCGCCAGCACCGCCCTCAGCGCCTCAATTTCAGCTTTGGTAAAAACCGTCGGTGAAGATGCTACGATCAGGATTGCAAAGCGGTTGATTGGAGCGATTGAAGACGGGCGGTTTGGCCACTAAGTGGCGCTACGGTTTTTGGAGTTTCGATCACCCTACTTCAAATCAATCCGCCCGATCTCAGTGCCTTTTTTGATGTTGAACAGAATAATCTGCTCACCGGTGCCATTTTGTACCCGAATAGCCATTCGGTCACCGTTCAGCTTCATGGATTTCACCGTGCTACCGGCTGGCAGTTTGCTTTCCAGTTTAAAACCCTGTACAGGCGGGGCGGATTTGAGCTTTGACGCGCGGTAGACAATTGCGCTAATCAGTACAATCATACCGACAACCAGCAGGACACCAAGAACGGTGACCACGGTTTTAAGCAATTTAACATTACGCGGATTTGGGACTGGAATATCGCCCTGATCATTTATAGGTGAAGTATCTTTAGACATGAGTGTGAATGATCCCGAAATAAGAGCGCTGTTTATCGATGAGACGCAGGCAGGCGTTCGCCTTGACAAGGTGCTGGCCACCGAATTTGATGATATATCCCGCGCCCGTTTGCAAAGTCTCATAGCTGCTTTGTGTGTGACTGTAAATGGTCGCACCGTTGATCAGGCGCGCTATCGGGTCAAAATTGACGATGATATTGTGGTGAAAATACCGCCGCCCGAAGATGCTTCACCGCAGCCGCAGGAAATAGCGCTCGATGTATATTATGAAGATGAGCATTTGCTGGTCATCAACAAGGCTGCTGGTATGGTGGTTCACCCGGCGGCCGGGAACCATGACGGGACGCTGGTCAATGCGCTGTTGCATCATTGCGGCGACAGCCTGTCAGGTATTGGTGGGGTGAAACGTCCCGGTATCGTGCACCGGTTGGATAAGGATACCACCGGCTTGATGGTGGTGGCCAAAAATGATGCGGCCCATCAGGCGCTGAGCGCCCAATTTGCCTCGCATGGTCGTGACGGGGTTTTGGAGCGGGCCTACCGGGCTATTGTCTGGGGTGTTATGAGCCGCCCAAGCGGTACGATTGAGACACAATTGGGGCGCCATCCTTATTCACGTCTGAAAATGGCGGTTTTGAAAGAGGGCGGACGTCATGCCATTACCCATTGGGTGCGAAAGGGCGGGGTTCGTCATGGCGGGTTTTTGGATGAGTCCGGCAAGGTTGTGGCCAGTGAGGTGGAATGTGTGCTTGAAACCGGGCGTACTCACCAGATCAGGGTGCATATGGCCCATATCGGCCATCCGCTGTTGGGCGATCTGGTCTATGGAGCTGGATTTAAGGCATCGATCGCAAATTTGCCTGCCAAAGCACAAAAAGTGCTGAAAAACTTCGAAAGACAGGCGCTGCATGCCTATAAATTGGGCTTTGAACACCCGGTTTCGGGTGAAAAAATGGTTTTTACGGCAGATTTGCCAGATGACCTCAATGCATTGATAAATAGCCTGAAATAAGATATACCCGAGTTGTTTAGTCGGTTTATTTGGCATATGACGAATTTGTAATCTTAAAATTGGCATAGTGTCACCCTATATGTAACTTAAGACAAATGGCTGCATTGAAGTGAGCAGCTTGTATTGAGATGGCGTATCGGGAAATCAGCAAAACTAAACCGGACCGCCGATTATCGGGAAGAAACACAGATGACCACGACAAAAAACCTGCCTACGTTGACCAGTCCGGACGGTTTGACATTCTATTTGCAAAAGGTGCGCAAATTTCCAATGCTCAAGCCCGATGAAGAATTCATGCTGGCCAAACGCTGGAAAGAAGAAGGTGATACCAAGTCCGCCCATAAAATGGTGACCAGCCATTTGCGTCTGGTGGCTAAAATTGCCATGGGGTATCGTGGCTATGGTCTGCCGATTAATGAAATTGTCTCAGAGGGTAATGTCGGCCTGATGCAGGCGGTCAAGAAATTTGATCCTGACAAGGGCTTTCGTCTTGCCACCTATGCCATGTGGTGGATCCGGGCTTCTATTCAGGAGTTCGTCCTGCGCTCATGGTCGCTGGTGAAAATGGGCACAACTGCCAATCAGAAAAAACTGTTTTTTAATTTGCGCAAGATCAAAGGCCAGATCAATGCTTTTGAAGAAGGCGATTTGCATCCTGATCACGTGGCTGAAATTTCCGAACGTCTGGGTGTGCCTGAGTCAGATGTGATTTCAATGAACCGCCGTATTGGTGGTGATTCATCATTGAATGCACCGATGAAAGCTGATGGCGAAGGTGCCAGTGAATGGCAGGACTGGCTGGCTGATGAAAGTGACAATCAGGAAGTGGAGCTGGTCCGCACTCAGGAACATGAGATGCGTATGGGTCTGCTGGAAAAATCCATGGGTCAACTGAATGACCGTGAACGCGATATTTTCAAAGCCCGGCGCTTGAAAGAAAAACCGTTGACGCTTGAAGACCTGTCGCAAAAATTTAAAGTTAGCCGCGAGCGTATTCGCCAGATTGAGGTGCGGGCGTTTGAAAAGGTTCAAAAGTCAATGAAGAACCTGGCTGCTGAAATGGCGGTTTAGGTCTTTTAGATTTCTCACGGCGTATCCTCCCTTTGGTCGGGCCTGCGAGGGCGCGGCGCATTGGCGCCGGGGCGCTTGCCCCAGTCCTCACGGACACCAAGTGTCCGCTCATCCATACAGTTTTCTAGAGTGTTTCATGCTTACATGGAACCGCTCAAGGTCGCGACTGCGGCCCGGCGCTCCTGCGCCGCCCAAGCGGAGCGATGCGCTTGGCGCATCTTGCGTGAGCGGAGTAAACCTAGACTGATTCAGTCAAAGAATGAAACAGTCTAGGCTATTTTCGGCGTGCCGCGCGGGCTTCGCGGTGGGTGATGATGGTGACGGCGGTTATGATTATACCGGCACCGACGATCACATAAGGGTCGACGGACTCATCGAAAACAAACCAACCCAATAATGCTCCCCAGACCAGTTGCAGGAACCACACCGGTTGGGTGGCGGTGATTGATGTGGCCTGATAGGCGCGGGTTTGGGCATAGTGGCCAAGAGTTGCCAGAAAGGCGACAATTGCCAGCCAGAAACATTCTGCCAGCGTTGGTGCCTGCCATTGCAAGAGGGCGCCGGGTGTAAGGGCTACGGTGCAAAAAACCGACAACATAACAACAATCATCAGCGGGCTTTCATCACGGGTCAGAACTTTGGCCATAATGAATGAGGCGGCAAATACTGGCGCAGCAACGATTTGGGCGATGGCACCGATTTGCAGTTCCTGAAATCCGGGGCGCAAAATAACCAGCGTGCCAACAAAACCGGCAACGACGGCCAATACACGCATGAACCGAAGACGCTCACCAAGAAAAAGGGCGGCTCCAATGGTGACATAGATCGGGGCGGTGTAGCCAATAGCAATGACCTCGGTGATGGGGATGCGGGCCATGGCATAAAACCATAGCGAGACAGCAATGGCATGGGCGATGCCGCGGGTTGAAAACAACACCAGTTTTTTGCCCTTTGGCCATTTTGGTTTCAACCTGATTATCAATGGTACTAAAAGGATAAGGCCAAAAATATAGCGAATAAAGGCGGCCTCAACCGGCGGGATGTCTGAGCCGATATAACGAATAATACCGGTAACACCGACAAACAGCAGTCCAGCAAGACCCATCCATAAAATTCCGATAAGGGTGTTGTCGGTCTTTTTTTGGTTTTGTACTGGTTTGGGGATTGTGTCTGCAATGGCCATATGGGGCAGTATGGCTGACATTTTCCGGCTTAGCTATATGATAAACGCATAGCTGCTATGCGCCGTTGGTCAAGAGCACTCAATGAGGTTTTTTGTCAGGCGCCGCATCATCTTAAAATATTGATCCGGTCCGGCTTTCAAATTGCTTCCAAGCGGGTCGAGGGTGCCGGTTTTGATTTTTGTGCCGCTGGTGACTGTATCGATAATTTTGCGGTTGAATTGCGATTCTGAAAAAATGCAGGTGGCCTTGGAGGTTTTGACCAATTGGCGAATTTCCCTGATGTGCTTGGCACCGGGGGCGAGCTCGGGGTTGTGCAAAAGCACTCCGACGATGTTTATCCCATAGCGCTCGGCCAGATGGCTGTAGGCATTGTGGAAGACCAGAATTGGGCTGGGGTTGGTAAATTTTGCGGCCAGTTCCCTATCCAGTTGATCGAGGCGGGCGAGAGTTGTCTGCAGGTTGGTTTTGTAAATCGCAGCATTTTGCGGATCTGCGGTGGTGAGAGTTGCGGCGATGTTTTTTACCATCATTTTGGCAATGAGTGGATTGAGCCAGATGTGCGGGTCGGGGTTTTTGCCGGTTTGCAGAAATGAAATGACTGTTGCATCGCGGCTGAGAGTTGCAAGCGGTTTTTCAAGGAAGGTTTCCAATTGTGGGCCAATCCAGAAAATTAGTTTGGCCTGTGACAGCGCGGTTGCCTGGGATGGTTTGAGGGCGTGCGTGTGTGGGGAGGACGATGTGCGCAGGACAAGTTGCGGGGTGCTGATGCCCTCGGTGATGTTGGCAACCAGAGAATGGAGTGGCCTGATTGAAACGACAATGTCGGCGTTGTTCATGGCGCGGGCCGAAGGGCCGGTGAATACGACAATTAACAACGCGAGGATGAGGGATAGGTTTTTCATTGTATGAATTTATGTAATGTTATAATATAACAAACTGAGTATCGGGTTTGATTGATGGAGTCAATGTTGATGCGGGTTGGATGTATAACAAATGTTCCCCCATTGTCGGACTTGTTTCGGCAAACCATGGGGCCGAACAATTAATACTCGTATATGTCGCTGTGGATTACCGGCACGCAGGTCGATAATGAGGAAACGTTAGGGAATTTGCCAGTGTTACAGAAAAATGAAACGCTCATAAACCTAAAAGGCGTTGGTGTTTATCGTGCCGGACGATGGTTGGTGCGGGGGGTTGATTTGTCGGTGCGGGCCGGGGAGATTGTTACGATTATCGGGCCGAACGGGTCAGGCAAGACGACAACGGCAAAGATGGCTATCGGGGTTACCCGGCCGGACGAGGGACAAGTTGTTCGGGCCCGGAATTTGCGTATTGGTTATGTGCCGCAGAAACTGTCGATCAACGCGGCGATGCCTTTGACGGTGCGAGGGTTATTGATGCTCAGCGGCAAGCAAAATTCTAGCGATATTGATGAAACGCTTGATATGGTTGGGGTGTTGAGACTGGCCAATGCACAGGTGCACTTTTTGTCTGGCGGAGAATTTCAACGGGTGCTTTTTGCCCGGGCTCTGCTTGGTAAGCCGCAATTGCTGGTTCTGGATGAGCCGGTGGATGGAGTGGATTTTTCCGGCAGTCTTGAGCTTTATCAGTTAATTTCCAAAATTCGCGATACCACCGGTTGCGGGGTGTTGCTGATCTCTCATGATCTGCATGTGGTGATGGCGCAAACCGATACCGTGATTTGCCTGAATTCGCATGTCTGCTGTCGTGGAACACCCGAACTGGTGGCCGAGAACCCGGAATATTTGAAGCTGTTTGGCAAAGGAGCGGCACAGGATTTGGCAATCTACAAGCATCACCACGATCACACCCATCTGGCTGATGGTACTGTCGTGCACACTAGTGTGGAGCATACTGATGAAGGTCACGAGGGTTGCGACCATGATTGATGACTTCTTTATCAGGGCGTTGCTGGCCGGGATCGGTCTGGCCTTTATTGCCGGGCCGCTTGGCTGTTTTGTGATCTGGCGGCGGATGGCTTATTTTGGTGATACCATGGCTCATTCAGCACTTTTGGGTGTGGCGCTGTCCTTGGCTTTTCAGGTGGATGTTTTATGGGGCGTATTTGCGGTTTCAATGCTGGTTGCGCTGGCGCTTCTGGCTTTGCAGGCAAAGGGCAACCCATCGGCGCGACTGTTTTCGAGTGATGCCTTGCTGGGTATTCTTTCCCATTCGGCGCTGGCGCTGGGATTGGTGGTTGTCAGTTTGATGAGTTGGTTGCGGCTGGATATTATGGGATTTCTGGTTGGTGATGTGTTGTCGGTTTCCAACCGTGATCTGCTGATGATTTATGGCGGCGGGACGCTGGTACTGGTCTGTCTGGCCTGGATCTGGCGTTCGTTGTTGATGGCAACGGTGAGTGAAGATATTGCCGAAGCTGAAGGGCTGGCTCCGCGACGGGCTGAACTGGTGTTGATGTTGTTGTTGGCGGTTACGATTGCCATTGCCATCAAGATTGTCGGGGTGCTGTTGATTACAGCTCTGTTGATTATTCCAGCGGCGGCAGCGCGGCGTTTTTCGGCGACACCGGAGCAAATGGCGGCTTTGGCGATTGTAGCAGGAATTGCTGCGGTGGTCGGCGGGCTGTTTGGTTCGCTGCAATTTGATACGCCCTCGGGGCCGTCAATTGTTGTGGCGGCACTGATGGTCTTTCTGGTGTCATTGGCACTGCCCTTAAAGGCAAAGGAGAATTAGATGAAAGCGCTTACCCGTAATCAGGAGCTGGTACTGGATGTTTTGCAACGCTCAGCCCGCCAGATGAGTGCCTATGACATTCTCGATAAATTGCGGCCCGAAGGTTTGAAAGCCCCGCTACAGGTGTATCGGGCGCTGGAAAAGCTGATGGAAATCCAGTTGGTCCACAAACTGGAAAGCCTCAATGCCTTTGTCAGTTGCAATCACAAATCCTGCCACGGTAGTGACATGACGGCGTTTACCATTTGCCAGGATTGCGGCGCGGTGAATGAATTTAGTGCTGATGGTGTTGCGGCGCTATTGAAGCGGCAATCGGTTGGTGAGGGCTTTAAAATCTACCAAACAGCGATTGAAATCAAAGGAACCTGTGCACGCTGTATGTGATTGGCAAGCCTGTTAGGCAATCTGCTGTAGTTTCACCTTATTGGCGTTATCTGTAGCGATCTCAATCGGGAACCAGCCAGTGAAGGTTGCGCCTTGTCCCTGAGTGGAACTGATATCCAGGCCACCTTGATGTTTTTCGAAAATCTTTTCAACGGATGGCAAACCAAGCCCGACGTCAAAACTTTTGGTGGTAAAGAGCGGGTCGAGAATTTTTGTTATGTTCTCTTCAGAGATACCTGGCCCATTGTCTGATACGGAAATTTCAATACCGCGTTTTGTCAATCTGGTGGAAATCGATATTACCGGGTTTTCGGTCGGATTTACCGGAACATCATTGCCTTTTCCGACCATCGCCTCGCTGGCATTTGTCAGGAAATTGATAACAGCTCTGGCGATGCTGTCGGTATCAAAGCTGACTTCGCGCTCGCCAAGACCAAGGTTGCATTCAAATGAAACAGCTTCTGGCAATTGTTCTGATGTTTCGCGAACCAAATTGACCAACCATTGGTCAAAAACCCGGGTTTTGAGATCGAGGTCTTTGGTGCGGGCAAAATCAAGCAGCTCGGTTATGATGCGATCGCAACGCGAGACACCCTTTTCGATCCGGTCGAGAGGTTTAAGCATTGTTGGATTTTCGGGTGAAAACTTCCGCCGCAGGAGAAATGTCGAGGTGCGGATTGAACCAAGCGGATTGCGGATGTCGTGGGCAACAGTTGCGGTCAGATGACCAAGCTGGGCCATTTTTCCCTTGCGAATGACTTCATCCTGGGTTTTGCGCAGGGTTTTCATATTGGTATTGAGGTCAGTATTAAGCTTGGCGATGTCGCGGTTCATTCCCTGCAACTGGTCTGCCATCTGGCGGGCTTCCTCAACTGCAGTGTCTGATTCCAGCTTGGCCTGATAAAGTTGCTTGCTTTGTTTGTTGCGTGAAGCGCTGTATGACCAGATCATGGCGGCAACAGCTGCAAAAACCAAAAGAGTGATGGCAGACAGGAAGGTGGCAATTATTTTTGCCTGACCGGTCATCCAGACAACAATGCCGGTCATGTCGGTGAACATGACGATTGAACCGACAAAATTTTTGCCATCAAATACCGGTTTGGCTATTTCGACAATGGTGTGCTCTTTGTGCTGGCGAACACCGTAGCCTTTTTCCAGTACGGCGTGGGCTTTGAGGGTAAGGCCAACGATTTTTTCGTGATCGACAACCTTGAAATTGGTTGTGATTATGGCATTTCTCTGGTCTTGCTCAAGCGTGGACCATTTTTCATAAGCGCCTTTTTCATTTACCCGCGAAGACCAGAAAATTTCACCTTTGGCATTTAAAAATAATACACGGTACATGTTGGTACCGTTATAAAAATCTTTTATGACGTATTGGTCGCCGCGTGACAATTTACTCATGGCAAAAGAACGGTGCCGATTGTTGAGGTTGCCGAGGGCCAGTTCAGACCAGTTTCGGGCATCGTTGGTGACGTAGTATCTGGCCATTTGTGTGCCGTAATACTGGGCACCAAACCAGGTTACGATCGATACAATCACTGCGCCGACAGAAAGGGCAAACAAAGCGGCCCATGGGCGTGATGTTTCGTCATGCTGTTTAGATTTCTTCTGCTTTTGAGCCATTTTTTCAACCAAAAATTCTGAATTCAACCCTGATTGAGACGTTAAGGATTTATGCTTAATATTGCATTAATAAAGCTTTTGATGATTTGGAATGATTTTGTGGCTAAAAACAAGGCCGGGAGACAGGGGGCATCATCCTATCGTTGTTGGATCATTTGTTGTTTTGACGTGCAACGGCTGCCAAAGGCTGCTAGACGATAGCCTGAAATTAGGGAATTTGGTTCAGAGGTTAAATCCATGAAAGTAAATGGTAACGAAATCAAGCCGGGCAATGTTATTCAGCACAATGACAGTTTGTGGGTGGCGGTCAAAAGCAATGCAGTCAAGCCGGGCAAGGGCGGGGCGTTTAACCAGGTTGAGCTGAAAAACCTGATCAACGGCTCAAAGCTCAATGAACGCTTTCGGGCGACCGAAACAGTGGAAAAAATACGGCTGGAGCAGAAAGAATACCAATACCTTTATGAGCAGGGCGATATGCTTTGTTTTATGGATATGGAAACCTATGAGCAAATTGAACTGGCAAAAGATTTCATCGGTGAACGGGTTGCATTTATGCAAGATGGTATGATGGTCAAAGTTGAGAGCTATGAAGGGCAATATCTTGGTGTTTCCTTGCCTGATCAGGTCGTGCTTGAGGTTATTGAGGCTGATCCGGTTGTCAAAGGCCAGACGGTGTCATCTTCCTATAAACCAGCGGTAATGGACAACGGGGTACGCATCATGGTGCCACCGTTTATTACAGCTGGTGAAAAAATCATCGTTGATACAAATGAATCCACATATGTTCGTCGCGCTGATAGCGACAAGTAATAAAAAGAGTATTTTTTGACATGGTAACATCTCCTCTCATCACCGTAATGGTTAATGCGGTACGGCGCTCGACGCATGGTTTAATGCGCGATTTTGGCGAAGTGGAAAATTTGCAGGTCTCGGTAAAAGGACCGGCTGATTTTGTTACCAAAGCGGACAAGCGGGTTGAGGAAATTCTGTTTGAAGAGTTGAAAAAAGTCCGGCCGAAGTTTGGCTTTCATATGGAAGAGGGCGGCGATGTGGCCGGCGAAGACCCGGCCAGCCGCTGGATCATTGACCCGATTGATGGTACGATGAATTTTATTCATGGCATCCCGCATTTCGGCATCTCTGTGGCACTTGAGCAGCACGGTGAGATTGTTGCCGGTGTCATTTATAATCCGGCGACTAATGAGCTGTTTACCGGTGAAAAAGGCCGTGGTGCTTATCTTGATGACCGGCGGTTACGGGTGTCGCGGCGCGATGATCTCAACGATGCGGTTATCGCTTGTGGTTTGCCACATCGCAACCGGGCCGATCATGAGCAGTTTCGAGCCGAGCTGGCCCGGTTTCAGGACAAGGTCTGTGGTTTACGACGCTTTGGAGCGGCCAGTCTTGATCTGGCTTTCGTAGCAGCGGGGCGTTATGAGGGTTTTTGGGAGCGGGGGCTTTCAGCTTGGGATATTGCGGCGGGCGTGATTATTGTACGTGAGGCTGGCGGTGTCGTTGGTGGTCTTGATGGTAACAATGACTTTATGAGCACGGGCAATATTCTGGCTGCAAACCGGACTATATACAATGACATGGAAGCCGAGTTGGCGCTGGCCTGAGTCTTTGAGATTTAAAAACATTCTACCTTCGTATTAAGGCAAAGGTCTTGCTTTTATAGCCGTAGGCTGCTTAATGTTGGCCAGACTAATAAAAACAAAATGTAAAATTTCCAAGGGAGGAAAACTATGTTTCATTATCGTACCTTTATGAAGGCTGTTGCTGTGACGTCAGCACTGGTTGCAAGTTCTGTTGCAGCCAATGCGGCGGATACCATTTTGCTTGGTTCAGCAATTTCGCTGACCGGTAAATATGCTACAGCGGGTAACCACGCTAAAGTTGGTTATGACTTTGCTGTTAAAAAAATCAACGCGGCTGGCGGTGTTAAAATCGGTGGCAAGAGCTACATGCTCGAAGTTAAATATTATGACGATGAATCAACGCCTGCCCGTGGTGGCCAGCTGGCTGAACGCCTGATCAATCAGGATGGCGTTCAATATATGCTTGGGCCATATTCTTCTGGCCTGACCAAAGCGATTGCACCGGTTACTGAAAAATACAAAATTCCAATGGTTGAAGCAGAAGGTGCCTCACGGTCGTTGTTTAACAAGGGTTACAAATACCTGTTTGCGGTGCTGTCAACTTCCGAGCAATACCTTGCCTCTGCTGTGGCACTTGCTGCAGACGTTGCCAAGGCAAATGGTAAAAAACCTGGCGATGTGAAAGTTGCTTTGGCTTTTGAAAATGATCCGTTCTCGCTCGATGTGCGTGCCGGTGTGATTGACGATATCAAAAAGCATGGTCTGAAAATTGTTATTGATGACAAATTGCCTCGCAATTTGACTGACATGACAGCGACCATGACCAAAATAAAAGCCCTTAAGCCGGATGTGTTTATTGTTTCTGGTCACTCAAAGGGTGCCGGTACTGCGACCCGTCAGATTGCTGAAATGAAATTGTCAATTCCGATGGTTGCAATGACCCACTGCGAATCAGCCAATCTGGTTGGCAAGTACAAAGAAACTGCAGAAGGCATGTTGTGTGCAACACAATGGGCTGAAACATTGACCTACAAAGACCCAATGTTTGGTACGGCTGCTGAATTTAACGCAGAAATCAAGAAAACCGTTCCTGAATATGCTAACAAGTCAGTTCCTTATCAATTGGCTCAGGCTGCTGCTGCGGTTTATGTGTTTAAGGATGCCTTTGAACGTTCCGGTTCTTTGGACAAGGACAAGTTGCGTGACGCCCTTTCCGCAACCAACATGAAAACTTTCTATGGTGATATCAAGTTTTCAGCGGCGGGCAACAATACGGCCAAGCCAATGGTTTTGCGCCAAATCCAAAATGGCAAGTATAACGTGGTAGCACCTACCGCATTTGCTTCTCACAAGCTGGACTGGCCACGTAAGTAAAACCTGAAATTTGTGGATGCGTGAGGTTCAGGCCTTGCGCATCCATAATTGTATCTGACCATAGCTGCAATAAAGAACCACTAGAGGTTTTGGTTGCGATGGTTTTATTGCTGGGAGGCAACATGTGGGATAATCTCCAGATAATGTTCAGTATACCGGTGTTGACACTGGGTATGATCATTGACGGTTTGCTGATCGGCGGTATTTTTGCCCTGATCGCTTATGGGTTGGCGCTGGTTTGGGGCGTTATGAACGTTAAAAACCTGGCACAGGGTGATTTTGTTATTCTGGGTGCCTATGTCACCTGGTGGCTTTACGGGTATGGTATAAACCCGATTTTCGGTATTCCTGTAGCCTTTGCGGCCCTGTGGGGACTGGGCTGGATCATCTACAAACTGGTGATTTGCCGGGTGATCGAGCATGACTTGTTTACCTCCTTGCTGGCCACTTTCGGGATTGCGATTGTCATGCAGCAAACGATGAAAATTGTATTTGGTGCCGATGAGCAGACCATTGCCCTCAATCTGGAATCCTTTGGTTTTTTTGATAATTTACTGACCATTCAACCCACCCGGTTGATTGCCTTTATATCGGCGATTGTTCTGGCAGTTGCGGTTATTTCTTTTATGAAGCGCTCGCGTATGGGCCAGGCGATCAGAGCGACGGCGCAAAACCCGCGGGCGGCGCGGGTGATGGGGATTGATACGGAAAAAGTTTATTCTTTCACATTTTCTCTTAATGCGGCGATTTGTGGTGCTGCTGGTGGCTTGATTTCAATGATCTGGGAGTTCCAGCCTTTTATCGGCTTGATCTACTCGATCCGGGCCTTTGTTATTGTCACGGCTGCCGGGCTTGGCAACCTTGCTGCTGTCATCGCCGCAGGGCTTGGCATGGGCGTTGTTGAACAGACCGGAGCTTTCGTTTTTGGCACCGAGTATCAGCAGGCAATTGTTGTTGGTTTGCTGGTTGTAGTGCTTCTGGTTAAGTTGGTGCTGTCTTCACGGCGTAGACAGGTGGTGGAATAATGAACTCTATTATGAACAGCCCGGTGGCAAAATTTGCTTTGTATGCCACTATTCTGGCGCTGGGTATTTTGCTGCCGATGTGGTTTCCCAATTACACCGGACAAATGACAGTAATGTGGATGATGGTGGTTTTTGCCCTGACCTGGGATATTCTGGGTGGCCAAATGGGCTATAATTCGCTAGGTAACATTTTCTTTTTTGGGGCTGGCATGTATGCCACCGGCATGGTGCAGGTCGGGATGTTTTATGATCTGGCCGAGTACAATTCAGCTGCCGGCGGTGGCATTTTTAACTTCACTTTCAGCCAGTATTTTACCGGTATGGCCGCCGGGTTTGTTGTTGCGGCAATTGTCTGTGTAATTCTTGCCGTGATACTGGGCCGGTTGGTGTTTGGTTTGCGTGGACCATATTTTGCTATTGGCACTCTTGCCATTGCGACCGTGGTTGGCGAACTTGTCAGCACCTGGGAGCTGGTTGGCGGCGGGCAGGGTATGTCGATGCCCAATTATCCCGGCGATCTGGGCGAAGCAAAATTCGTATTTTATAGCATGATGTTTGTTCTGGCCATTTGTACTTTTGCATTTCTCAGGTGGCTGTATGGCAGCCGGTTCGGATTGGCAATTAACGCCATTCGAGACGATGAAGAAAAAGCTGAAGGCATGGGTATTCATACGCTGCGCTACAAAACTGTAGCATGGTCAATCGCAGCGTTTTTCCTTGGCATTGCCGGTGCTATTTATGGCAATTTCAATAACTTTTTTGAACCGATTGATGTGGCCTTTCCGACCACCACATTTGGTATTTTTATGGTGTTGATGGTGCTGCTGGGGGGCAAGGGGACGCTTTGGGGACCGGTGATTGGTGCCATTCTGTTTCATGTCATCAAGGAGGTCACCTGGACCTATCTGCTTAACTTGCAATGGGTGGCGCTTGGTTTGCTCATCGTGGTAACCGTGGTGTATTTCCAGGAGGGGATTATGGGTTGGATAATGCGCAAAAAACCGACCTGGTTTGGTATCCGCGTTGAAGGCGAAAAACAGCGCCTGGGAGATATGCGATGAGTAGTGCGACCACAGCGGGCGAATCCATTATAGAAGTAAACGGCATCACCAAGACTTTTGGCGGTGTTGTAGCCAACAAAAATATTTCATTGAACGTCAGAAAAGGTGGCATTACCGGTTTGATTGGGCCCAATGGTTCGGGCAAAACCACTCTGTTTAATTCGATTGTCGGCTACCATCCTATTGATGGTGGTTCGATCAAGTTTTCAGGGGAAGAAATTTCCAAATTCCGGGTGCAGGAAATTGCCCGTCTGGGATTAATGCGGACATTTCAGCAGACTCGCATATACGGTAAAATGAACTGCGTTGAAAATATGCTGATTTCGGTTCCTCACCGCAAATTGGGGTTCTGGGATATGTTTGCTTCCCGCGACAAAGAAACACTGGAGCGGGCCGACCGGATGCTTGAATTTGTCGGGTTGTATGAAAAGCGCTGGTTGCTGGCTGGAGACCTGTCATTTGGCCAGCAAAAGCTTTTGGAATTTGCCATGGCGTTGATGAATGAGCCAACGGTGCTGATGCTTGATGAACCAACGGCGGGGATTAATCCGACGCTGATCAACGGGCTGATTGATCGTCTCAAGAGAGCTAATGAGGAGTTTGGCATTACCCTGTTTGTGATTGAGCATAATATGCGGGTGATCATGAATTTGGCTGAGCATATTTATTGTCTGGCCCATGGTGAAATGCTGGCCGAAGGCAAGCCTGAGGAAATTCAGAATGATCAACGGGTCATCGATGCCTATCTGGGAGCGCACTAATGGCTAAAGCAACGAAAAAAGCCCCTAAAAAAGCAGTTGTAAAAGCACCTATCAGCAAGAAGCCGCGCAGTTTGAAACAAGGCCGCAAGGCCGGCGCTGATGATCTCACGGTTATTAAAGGGATTGGGCCGAAAATTCACGGCCAGCTCAATGATATGGGCGTGTTTCACTACGATCAGATTGCTGACTGGAAGGCACCGGAATGTGAGTATGTCAATGCCGGTTTGAAGTTTAAAGGCCGGATTGAGCGGGAAGAATGGGTCAAGCAGGCCAAGAGGCTGATGCCCAAAAAATCTGCGACCCGGAAACCGGCAGCTAAAAAATCTACGACCAAGAAACCTGTGGCCAAGAAACCGGCAGCCAAAAAGACTGTAGCCAAAAAGACTGCAGCCAAGAAACCAGCGCCCGAGAAAACGGCTGATAAAAAAGCAGCGGCCAAGGCAGCTGAAAAAGTTTCCGGTTATGGTCGCGGTGGTGTTGAAACAGTTATTTCGGTCGAAGCGGTTACACGCGAGATTGCCAAGATATCGGACGGTGTGCCGAGTGCGGCAAAACTGGCTGAGATGGCCGGAGAAGATGTTTTCCTTAATATTCAGGACCTCAAAGCCGGTTATGGCCAGATGGAAATTCTGCATGATTTTAACCTGTCGGTGGCCAAGGGGCAGTCGCTGTGTCTGATTGGTCCGAACGGGGCGGGTAAATCTACCGTCCTGCACTCGATTTTCGGGTTTACCAATATTTTTTCCGGCAAGATTACTGTTGATGGCAAAGATGTCACCAACCAGAAGCCCAATGACAAACTCAAACATGCCGGCATTGCCTATATCCTGCAGGACAATTCGGTGTTTCCAAATATGACGGTGGAAGAAAACCTGTGGATGGGCGGATTTTTGAAAGATCGGACCGATGAGTCCAAGGAAGCGGCAGAAAAGGTTTTTCAAAAATATAGTCGATTGGCTAACCGCCGTAGTCAGCCAGCGAGAGTTTTGTCTGGTGGCGAACGCCGCCTGCTGGAAATTTCCCGCGCACTGGTAATGAACCCGGATGTGTTGCTGGTGGATGAACCTTCTATTGGCCTTGAACCACGGTTTATCGACATGGTGTTTGAAATTCTCGATGATCTTCAGCACGGTGAGGGCAAAACCATCATCATGGTTGAGCAAAATGCCAAAAAAGGTCTGGAGTTTGCTGATATCGGCTATGTGCTGGTATCGGGTGAGCTGGCAAAAGCGGGACCGGGTGATGATTTGTTGGCGGATCCTGATGTCGGGCGGTTGTTCCTGGGTGGGTAAGTTTTTGTGTTGATAAATTCCGCTAAAATGACGATGCTAGGCGCATGTAATAGTGGAGGGAAAACACAATGGCTCATGATAACTCGGCGTTGGGAACACCGGAACAGTTAAGAGACCCCAATTATACACCACCTATGGCGGCGGCGATCCCGTTGGGGATTCAGCATGTGCTGGCAATGTTTGTCAGTAA
>DAOUPT010000037.1 GCA_030626025.1 Anderseniella sp.
AGTCCATATCTCAGTCGCAAATTCAAGATAGATATGCGGGCGTAGCTCAGGGGGTAAGTTATTTTTGCATAAGCAGGCTCTCATAATTTGAACATCTACTCTGACAAAGTAGGGTTATATCAATTGAAACCAAATACTTACCACCCAACCAACCTTAAAGCTGTGCACATTTGTGTGCATAAGCATGCTCAAACTGTCATGCAAACAGATTTTTAGAGCCTTACTCACAAGCATCATGGCGTAATACATAAAACCAGAAGCACCTCAACTTCAGGTTTGGCATTTCAAAGAAGCGTGGTAGGGGCGATTAGCTCAGTGGTAGAGCAATAGCCAAAGCCGTATGGCTTTGTGCACTACGGTGACGTACCCATCGAATTGTGTACAGCGGGTTGTTTTGTGTACGGATTTAACCTATACACAAAGCGTCTAAGTTCTTTAAAAACAAGAGAAAAAATGGTGGGCGATACAAGTTTCGAACTTGTGACCCCTTCGATGTCACCGAAGTGCTCTACCACTGAGCTAATCGCCCCAACCACGGGTCAATCCAGTTACATAGCGCTGGATTCGGGCTAGCTATATAGCGAACCGCCCGCTGCTGCAAGTGGTGTTGGTCGGCAATGTGGAAATTATTCGTGAGGGTTGGTTTATGTCTCTCACGGCGTATCCTCGCTTCGCTCGGGCCTGCGAGGCGCGGCGCATAAGCGCCGGAGTCGTCGCGAACGCTCCTCCGCTGCGGCTCCACAACTAACGAAGAATCCAAAGCGGACGAACGCAGTGAGGACCCCGGCCGGTCAGGCCGCCCCCGCAGAGCATTTTGCAAAGCAAAATTTACGTGAGCGATGTAAATGTGAGAGAGTTTAAGCCGCCATCATTTTTTCAACTTCAGCTACCAGATCTTTTAAATGAAACGGCTTGGACAGCACCTTGGCGTCTTTGGGTGCCTGGGAATCCGGGTGCAGCGCAACGGCTGCAAATCCGGTGATGAACATGATTTTCATGTTGGGATCAAGCTCTGCCGCGCGCCGGGCCAACTCGATGCCATCCATTTCCGGCATGACGATATCGGTCAGTAACAACTCAACGCTGGTTGACTTGAGTGCTTCATAAGCAACGGCACCATCTTCAAAAGCGACCACTTCATGACCGGCTTTTTCAAGAGCTTTGGCCAGAAACCTGCGCATATCGCCATCGTCTTCGGCCAACATTATTTTTGTCATTCGTTCCCTCATAACCCGATACGTCCGTTTTCAGCCTGCCACCATACAGTAAAACTGTAAACAGGAAATTGCGTTACTGGCTTTTTCCGGTGTTTTATGAGTATATGCCTAATGACGAGTCCACAGGATCAAATAGCTGATTTTGAGATCATTTTACCCGATGAACAAATTCATCCGGTCGTTTTCAACTCGCCCCATTCCGGCACCCATTATCGCGATGATTTTATCGCCGCCTCACGTCTCAAACCGCTGGCCTTGCAAAAATCACAAGACAGTTTCGTTGACCAGCTTTTTGGCCACATGCCAAATCTTGGTTGCCCGCTGCTCAAAGCCAATTTCCCCCGCGCCTTTCTTGATGTAAACCGTGGCCCCTGGGAACTTGACCCCAAAATGTTCGCCGACCAGTTGCCCTCATATGTGGAAACAAAAACCCTACGTGTCATCAGCGGCCTCGGCACCATCGCCCGCAATGTCAGCGAAACTGAAAAAATTTACCGCAAAAAACTACTGTTTGCTGATGCCAAAGCCCGCATTGAACGCTACTATTTCCCCTACCATCAGGCGTTACAAGACCTGATCAACACCACCCGCGATCAATTTGGCCAGACCCTTTTGATCGACTGCCATTCAATGCCCTCCAGCGCTGCCAGCTTGACGCGAACCCGCAGCAAACGCCCCGATATCATTTTGGGAGATCGCTTTGGAACAGCTTGCAACAGTGAATTTGTCGACCATTTGCAAGCATTGTTCGACGCATCAGGCCTGACCACCACCCGCAACAAACCCTATGCCGGCGGCCACATCACCCAAACCTACGGTCGCCCTTTTGAAGATGTTCATGTTATTCAAATAGAAATCAGCCGCAGCCTTTATATGGATGAAAAAGCCATCACCAAAACTGGTGGATTTGATGTCTTGCAAAAGACCCTGACCGACATTCTCAACACCTTCCTGCAAACCGTCCCGCTGATCAAGGAACATCGTTCTTTAGCGGCGGAATAGCACCCGGCAAGGAACAAGTCCTGACCGCAGCGGCAAAATGCTAAACAAAAAAGCCCGCACCTCAAAACCAGAGGAACGGGCCAATTGCAGGGATTTGTATTTGGGAGCAGCGAACCTTTAGGCCGCTTTTTTGCTTTCAATCACTTTGGGCTTTTGAGCCGCTTTGATCGAAATCGTGCGTGGCTTCATCGCTTCGGGAATTTCCCGCTTTAAAGTCACATGCAGCAAGCCGTTTTCCATATCGGCACCGACAACAATCATATGTTCGGCCAACTGGAACTGGCGCTCGAAATTGCGCGCCGCAATGCCCTGATGCAGGAATTCCTTGCTATCGCCTTCAACCGAAACCTGAGCACCGGAAATCCGCAGGGTGTTTTCTTTCACTTCAATTTCAATCTCGTCGCGGCCAAAACCGGCAACCGCCATCGTAATGCGATAATCATCTTCGCTAAGGCGCTCAATGTTGTAAGGGGGATAAGTGGGGGTATCAAACTGGTTGGCCTCGCCAAGCATTTGCGCCAAACGGTCAAAACCAACTGTCGAACGGTATAGGGGTGTTAAATCAAACATGGCAATCATTCTCCTTAAGCAATGTTGCAAACTAAACCTGCCAATATGGCCAGGCTTTTAGGGACATTCTGCAAGGCCCGCTCTGCGGCACCTCACAAACAATAGATGGGACCTCACACAGCGTTTTCAAGAGATGCAAAAATTTCTCGTTTCCCCGCCGTGAATTTGCCCGATTTGCTGGATAACTTATGATTAAGCGAGTGGGAATCAGAAAATTCAGGAGATATCTTAAGTGATACGCATCAAACTTTCAGTTGCAATTCTGGCCGCCGTTTTTACAATTTCAGCCCTTGGCTCGTCATCTGCGCAGGCCCAACAGCGGCACTGGTTTTACAACGATTATGACCGTTATGATGAACGCGCCTACTATGATGACGAAGATGTCTCCGATGAGGATGATGAATACGCCATCTATGCCCCGTTGCCCCGCCACATCCAGCGCCGCATCTGGAGAAAACGCCAGAAGCGCCTTCGCCAGCAACGTTTGCGCCGCTGGGCAAGGCAAAACCGGCGCATCAATCGCGCCACCAACCGCCCGGAACGTCGGCGTCTTTATGATGCTCCACAATACGGATCAAACCGTAACGCGCCTCTGCCATATGCACCATCAACACGCCAGGCTCAGCCCCCCCAAAGCCCGCTCAAACTGGCGTATGTGCCTTACCCGCGCACAAAACCCTATCACCTGATCCCGCCAGCACTTGCAACCAAAGCCCAGCCGGGTAAAAAAATATCGCTGGCAAACAAAACCAAACCGGGAACTTTTGACGAGCGCCCGACATGGAATGCGACACCTGAAAAACCGGTATCAAAAAAAGCCATAAAGATTACCACTCTGCCCAAAATAACTGCCCCTACACCAGCAAAAACTGAAAAGCCAAAAACTGAAAAGGCCAAAGCAAAAACACCCACAGCGCGCAAACCCATTCGCATCAAGGTGGTCAAATCCAGAAAACCGGCCCAGCCGCGCCACCTGCCGCCTCTGCTGGCCACCAACCAGCTAAGTTGCGATAAAGCCAAAACCATTGTCTCTGACTTCGGCTTTTCCAACGTAACCCCGCAAACCTGCACCGGCACAGTCTACAATTTCAACGCCAAACGCGACGGTAAACCTTATTCGGTCAAAGTATCATCGCTAAGCGGTGAGTTAAAAGGCGTTAAGCAGATCAAGTGACTGTCGCGCCAGCACGTTATCATTGACAGGAAAATCTGATTATTGATGGTCAACAACTTCACCACTTAACGTCTCGCCTGTGCCGGAACGACCTCCCTGAGGCCCCTGCACCATTCGGCTGGTAAATTCATCACAAACAAGGCAAGATGAGCCTCGATTGTAGTTAAGGTATTCAGGGGCCCATGTTGAACAAATCATACCAGCAACGATTAGAACACGACCTCGAAGGCTGGGTGAAAAACGGCTGGGTCGATCGCCAAAACACCGGCGCTATTCTGGCCGATGCTGCCCGCGGTTCTTCTTCAACCAAAATCCCGGCCATTATCGGCATTCTCGGCGCCATTTTGCTGGCCGCCGGTGTGGTATTATTTGTTTCGGCCAACTGGCAGGAAATCAGCAAACTGACCCGTCTGCTGCTGTTGCTTGCCGCCATGTGGTTCACTTTTGTCGTTACCGTGTGGCTCAAACGCACCTCACACGATTACCTGCTTGAGGCGATTTTGTTTCTCGGCGCGGCGATTTTTGGCGCCAATATCATCCTGATTGCCCAGCTATATCACATCGACAATCATTATCCTGACGGTCTGCTGTTTTGGGCCGTTGGTACCTTGCTGATAACCCTGTTCCTGCGCTCAAGAGCCACGCTGGTGCTGGCTTTCTGCCTGATTGTCAGTTGGGCCAGCATCGAGATCCTCGAGTTTGCTCAACACCCGTTCTGGCCTTTCCTGCCGGTTTGGCTGATCGCTGCAGGACTGGCCTATTGGTTGTCCTTCCGCTTTGCCATTCATTTGGCCTTTTTGTCTTTCATGGCCTGGTTTTTCTCCAGCATTGATTTGTTGATCAAATGGTCTGGGTTTAGCGATAGCGAAACCGGCGGCCTGATCGTGCTGTTCCTGCTCACCTCTTTCATTTATGGATTGGTGATGGAACGCAAAAACTCGCCGCTGTCATTGGGCTTTGGCGACGCGTTGGCCCATTATGCCATCTCAGGCTTGCTGCTTATTGTTTTTTTCTTTCAGGTCGAAACCATCGAGTTTGACGGCTGGCCAGCCACGCTACCTTTTGTCATTCTGGCCGGTTTCGCTGCCGTTCTCGTTCTGGGCACCTTCATTGCCAGATCACAGAAAATTTTCAACCTCACCGACACAGCCCTGTTTCTAGGCTTCTCAACCTGGTTTATCCTTTCGTGGTTTATCCCGGCCCTCAATCATTTATGGCTGCAAGCTGCGATTTATCTCGGACTGACCATCTGGCTGCTGATCTTCGGTCAAAAACAATACGACAAACTATTGGTCATTCTGGCTCTGATCGCCTTTGGCTGTCAGGTGTTCTATCTCTATATGGAAACCCTCGGCACCCTGCTTGATACCTCAGTCTTCTTCCTGCTCGGCGGCGTATTGCTGATCTCTCTCGCTTTAGGACTGGAAATGCTCCGGCGCTATCTCGAACGCACCAGAGATCCACAAGACTCCCGCTCGCAAGAGGTGGCATCATGAAAAAACCTCTCTTTATCCCCTTTTGGGTCCGCGCTGTCACCGTTGTACTGGTCCTGACGCTGGCCCTTGGCTTTATGGTCGGTGAACGCCTGAAAATCCTCACCAGCGGCACCGAGATTGTTCTGAAAACCAAGCCTGTCGACCCGCGCGATTTTTTCCGCGGCCACTACGCCCGTTTGAATTTCGATATCTCTGAAATTCCAAAAGTTGCCAACACACCCAGCATGGATTTCAAAAGAAACGATCCGGTTTTCCTACGCCTAAAACGTACTAGCAACGGTTTTTGGGACGTGGTTTACGTTTATGATCACTACCCCGAACAACAACCCGGCAGCGTCATAATCCGCGGCACCGTCAAATCCACTTACAGCACCAAACTGCGCATCCGTTACGGCATAGAACGCTACTTCGCACCCAAAGCCCAGGCCCTGAAACTGGAAGGCTTAACCCGCAAAGAAATCGAAGTCGGCGTAATCCTCCGCATCTCCCCCAAAGGTGAAGCTGCCATCAGCGGCCTGATGATAGAGGGCAAAAAAATCCACGAAGAGCCCTTGTTTTAGGGCGTGTCACATTTAATTGCCCTCATCACCGGCCTTGTGCCGGTAATAAGGGATAGCGTGACGAGTGTGATTAAACGCAACGAAAGTTAGGGCGTCTAATGCTCTTCAAACCGATACGGCCCCTGCGCGCTTTCCAGTGACACTGCATGAGTGATCAGATTTTTGTGTTTAGTCCAATAGTGCAGCAGGTACCCCGGCTGATTAAGATAAAACTCAGCCTCTTTCTCCATGGTTAGATCTAGCCCCAGTTGCATGCCCATGCTCGGGGCGGTCGTAACGATGGTGCCGTGCCATCGGGCATGAACCAGCAGATGGATATGACCACACAATATACGCTCAATATTGCTGAATCCAGCAACCACCTGTCCCAGCAAATCAGCTCCGATAAAGCCATCCTCATCGCTCTCAATCACGCTGCATTTTACCGGCGGATGGTGTATAAAAATAATTGTCGGCTTGTCTGGCTCATTTGCCAATTGCCCCTCAAGCCATTCAGCCTGCGCCGCCGTAATTTTACCACCGGGCTTGCCGGGGTCCGTGCTATCCATCCCAATCAGCCGCACCGGACCGTTGTCTAAAACATAGTCACCAGCCGGGCAGACTGCCTCACCGAACACCAGGGACAATACCCCGGCAGCATCATGATTACCGGGAATGACATAAAACGGGCTTTCAAGTTTGGTCAATAACTGAGCCGCATGCCGGGCCTCTTCCACTGTCCCGCCATTGGTCACATCGCCAGTCAACAACACAACATCCGGCTTTGGCTCAAGTTGGTTGATATGAGTAATACAACGTTCCAGGTTGTCAGCCATTGGCGCAACACCACAGGTATTTGTTCCTGGAGCAGTGATGTGAGTATCACTGATTTGGGCAATAAGCATTCATTCTTCCCAATTCAAAGCCGCAATTACGAACAAAAGCAACCCGGTTATCGCTAGAAAGGGTCTCTGCACCCTTCCGGCAATAACAATTGCATCACTGAATTTTAAAAACCTTTAAACAGGCAGCCGATTACCAGAACCACATAGGCGAGACCCATGAGAGAAATCGACGGAATCGGAATAATAACCAGAACCCCCGTCGCAGCCAGCATAGCCAGTGCTGCGATAACCACAGAAATAATAAATACGATTACTGTTGGTGCACTCAATGCCATGACGATATCTCCTAGATGAAATTATAAAACACCGACCCCGATTGTATATGCAAGCAAGCTGCATAACAAACCTTTAGTAAGGTGCGTGCATAACCTCTGGAATGGCCAAGCGCCCTTACCAAATCCCGATTAACGCAATGACGTCAGATTAACAATCAAGGCATCGTTTTTAAGGCGAATCTGTTTGGCAACTTTATGGGTTATGTCCTGATCTGCATCCGGACAAGCCAGAGCAGCGTCAACGGCTCTGTGCTGGCCCTCAAGCAATGCCTGAATGACCGCATCATCGATCAAACTGGCAATTTTTTTCTGCTGTTCACTGGAAAGCCCATCTCCCGCAACCGCTTTAATTTCCTCGATCGTGCGCTCTGCAATAGCCTGCAATGGTTTCATAATTCCGTGTCCCTCCAAAGATTTTTATATTGTTAAACGAGTAATAACCCATAACGTCAGCAGATCAAACGAGTATTTTCTGCACCCGCTCTTTCAAAACCGGCAAAATTTCTGTCTCAAACCACGGGTTTTGCTTGAACCAGCGAATATTACGCGGGCTTGGGTGTGGCAGAGGCAGTTTATCGGGCCAAAATTGGTGCCAGTTTTTAACCGTCTCTGTTAAGGTTTTTGCCCGCACATCACCCAAATGCCATTCCAGCGCATATTGCCCGATCACCAATGTCAGTTCGATATTTTCCAACCTGCCGAGCAGGTCGCAATGCCATTTTTCAGCACATTCGGAGCGCGGCGGCAGATCACCGCTTTTGCCCTTGCCAGGATAACAAAACCCCATCGGCACAATGGCAAATTTACGCCGATCATAAAACGCCTCGCGGTCAATCCCGAGCCAGTCCCGCAAACGGTTACCGCTTGGATCATCAAACGGAATACCCTTGCGATGGGTGATTTGCCCCGGAGCCTGACCAGCAATTAAAATTCTCGACTCCGCATGGGCCTGAACAATCGGCCGTGGACCAAGATCAAGACCCTCGCAAATCTGACATTGTCTGATTGATGCCAGTAAACCTGCAACCACTTTACAAACCCCCTATAAAAACCCGCGTCAAAACCCGTTCACTTGCCCCCTTTACCAATCTGTTGTAGATCAACCTACCACAATTCAACGAAATACCGAGCACAACGAATGGAGCTTGCATCATCAAGCGGCCGCCCGATCCCCGAGGGGCTAAAAGCAGGCACGATTCAAACCGCCGATGGTTGTAATCTGCGCTATGCAATTTGCGCTGACCAGCCTGGCAGTCGCGGCACTGTGTGCGTTTTTCATGGTCGGCGTGGCTATATCGAACGGGACTACGAAACCGTTGAAGACCTCAAACGGCGCGGCTTTTCCGTTGCCCTGCTCGACTGGCGCGGACAGGGCCGCTCTGGACGCCTGCTTAAAGATCACCGCAAGGGCCATATCAAAAATTTCCGCCAGTATGACGCCGACCTTGAAGCCTTTATGAAGCAGGTCGTTCTGCCCGATTGCCCACCTCCCTATTACGGTTTGGCCCATTCCACCGGCGCCAATGTCTTGCTGCGCGCCTTGCAAAAAAGCACCTGGTTTGAAGCATCGATTCTGCTCGCCCCAATGATCGGTTTTCGACACACAAAAATTTCTTTGACCGTATTGGGCGCCATCATAAATTTCCTCACCGCAACCGGTTTTGGCTGGCTGTCCTTTCCCGGTGACTACAAAACCCGGGTGTTTTCCCGCAACGAACTGACCCACGACGAGCGCCGCTTTGACCGACAGGTTGAGCTGTTGGCGCAGCATCCAGACCTTGATCTCGGCGGCCCCACCGTCGGCTGGTTATCAGCCTCCCTTGCCGCCAACAAATACCTGATGAGCCTGAAAGGCGATGACGTCCTGCACTCACCCGTGCTGATCGTAGCATCGGGCGATGAGCGCGTCATCTCCCAGGAAAACATCCACAAATTTTCAAGCCGCGTCGGCGGCGTCCCGATGGTCACCGTCGAACACGCCTACCACGAGATTTTGCTTGAACGCGACAGCATGCGCGAACAATTCTGGGCCGCCTTTGACAGCTTTATGGAACAACACAGCAAGAAGCCGGCGGGCTGATATCACCAGCAGACTACCCTCATTCATTTCTCCAATTGAATGTCCACGCCCATAGCCGGAGAAATCCTCGGCACAGCAACCTATACAAAACTCGCCATAACCCAATTCAGCACCACCGGTCTGATCCGCTATCTAGCCAAAAAATTCGTGGCTCCCCGGTCGGGCCGATTGTAATTTAGAGGCGTTGAGTTGCAAAAAAGAAAACTCTCATTCCCGGCACCAACACCAATCAAGATTCAACCTAATCCGCCGCAAAGCAATACAACAACCCTGCACCACCGGTTGATGCCAGATTTTCCTGGCTACAGCCCCGCGAACCATGAGCCGAACTCCACGAGGTGTTGCCACCGCCATGCCGGTCGTGATGGCCAACACTGGCGCTGCCTTTGTCTGAGCTGGTCCAGTTGCTACAGGTGTGATCGCCTTTTTCCCATGGAAAGTACGCCGTCCCGTCATGCTTGGAGCCGGTCAGAATGTCATGCCGATTGGGCTTGTCGCCACGCCCGTTAACACGATTGCCATTCTCATCCACAGCCGTCCTTTTAACAATATTTGGGCTCAAATGAAGCATATCAAGATCACTGGCAATCAACTCACCATGGGCATTGTACCACGGTCCCTGCCCAATCCGATCGCGAGCCGAAATACCGCGTTTTCCTTCAACCTGGGTGCTCAGATAAGCCCGCCAGGTACGGCCTTTAGAACCAGCCGCCTCGGCCAGCTTTGCACAATGGGCATCAGCCCCTGCAAGACCACCAAGATTAGCCCCCTGCCCCGGCCCCGCGCTGGTAACAAAAAATCCCATCGGATGATCACCAGCCGCCGCTGGCAACACACCCACTACCAATAGCGCGCCTGCACATGTCATTGTTTTCAGAATATTCATGTCTGTTTCCTTTGCCTTTTTTACAAGTCATGATCCTAGCAATGACAACATACGCTGTAAAAGCAACTTAACTTGATCATGATCTTCCCGTATCAATCATCATCATCTTCATCAGGATCAACAGGCAGCTTGTGGGCGATGCCCTTGTGGCATTCTATACAGGTCTTTTTTTCCTTTACTGCCTCACGCATTTTTTCAGCACTACGGCGTGACTGCTTATGGAAATCCATCGCAGCATAGCTGTGGCAGTTTCGACAATTGCGTGAATCATTCGCTTCCATTTCTGCCCAAACACGTTTGGCAAGCTCCAGCCGCTTGGCCTCAAACTTTTCTGGTGTTGAGATTGATCCGGCCAGCTTGTGATAAAGCTCATTTGTTGCCTTGATTTTGCGGACCAGCTTGGCCGTCCATTGTTTGGGCACATGACAATCTGAACAGATCACACGAACGCCCGAAGCATTTTGAAAATGCACAGATTTTTTGTATTCGGGCAACACGGTTGCGCGCATTTCATGACATGAAACGCAAAACTGCATGGTGTTGGTATATTCCATGAAGGTATTGAACCCGCCCCAGAATATAATCCCGGCAAGTCCACCGACAATAAATATGGCTCCCCAGGCAAATCGCGCCGTCGGCTGCCAGAACCAGCGCCAGAGTTTTTTGAGCATCTCACCCCCTTGCTATATCAGCGCAACCCGCACCTTGGAAAACCGGTGCGGATCGCGTTGCATTATCGGGTTACTTTTCTTTCGGCAAAGTGCCCAGATGGGCCATGATATCGACTACGATCTGATGATCAAGAGCCCGCAAACCAGGCATCTGTTCGCCAGGCTGACCGTTAAGAATCTTATGCATGACCTCCCACGGATTGCCCAATTGCTTGGCCAGTGTTTTTTTCATATCCTTGGGCTGATCGCCATTTTTACCATGACACTGAGCGCACATGGTGTTGAAGTAATTGGCACCACGCGCACCATCACCACCTTTTGCAGCTTTGGCCGCATAATCGATATACTTGCTCATATCAACCTGGCCTTGCGAGACAAACAGAGCCAGATCATTAAAGTCCGCATCAGCCATCTTGCCGGAAAGCTTGTGGGTATCGTCTTTCAAAACAGCAACGATTTTTGCCGTGTCGGCACCAGCCATTGCGTTGATGCCTTTAATACCGGTTTTGTATGACCCCTTGGCATAGGCCCCATCGGCACCCTTGTAGTCCCAACCGTGACATGATTTGCAGCGCCAGGTGGTATTGCCTTTCTTTTTGGTATTTGCCGCAGGCCATGCCGAATGAGTGTCTTTGGGTTTGTCTGCCTTGATGACCTTGAACCACTTGTCATAAAGCTTGGCACCGCGGGCGATTGCACCCTCGTCAGCAGCAAACGTCGGCACCGCGGAAAATGTCAGCGCCGTCAATGCGACAGCAGTTACACCTAAAGCTGATAAAAAATTGGTTTTTTTCATTGTGTTTCTCCCTAGATTGGTTCTGCCCCGCGGAAGTATCTGTTAAGCTTACACCTACTTCGAACAAGGATGCAAGTAACAGGCCCTAAACAACCCTGAACACAATCTCACCACCAGATCTCTCCGACACAAGTCCGGCAACCGGCACCAGCACCCGGCGCTCGCGATGAGTATTCAGCGAGCATTGCCACATGACCTTGCCTTGCCCGTCCTCTGCCACCAATGTCCCTTTAACACTGTCGGTAAATCGCAATTGCACGTGTTTCATGCCGCGCTCCGGTTTGTATGGCAGAGATATTTTTTGCGGCATGGCGAATTTTATGATTGGGTCGGCTATGGTGATATGGATATTTTCACCAGTCACAAGAGGGTCACCTGCCAAATCACCGGCCAGATCATCAGCCACCCAACGCCCGACCTGACGGCCTTCGTTCCAACTCCAGCCCGCTGTCTCAACCGGGCGTAGCAGATTACCAGCAGCAAAATATGCCGGGTCGGAACAGCGGCCATATTGATCAACCACCGGCCCCCCACTGCCCCTGATACTGCCACCAACACTAGGCGCATCAATTTCCAGATGGCCACAGCGAGCCAGCGTTGCTTCAGGCGTAAATTGTCCGGTCAATAATACCCCGTCACATTCAATCACCCGTCGCTCTCGGCTCGCGTTTTCAACCTCCACAGCCTCGACCCGCTTATCACCCTTGATCGACACCAGCCGGGTGTTTAGATGCAACGGCACCCTCATCAGCATGGGGAATAAACCCACCGGCCAGCGCGCTGTCACCCGGGCAGCCTGCTCAATCATTGCCACCGGGCGAATGCCCATATGGCGACAGGTTTGGATGGCGGAAAATGACACCAGTTCGGTTCCGACAATCACCGGCCTCTTGAACGGTCGCCGATGTTTAAGATAAACCATCGACTGCAACGCTCCGGTGTTGAGCACTCCAAGCGGACGACTGCCGGAAATAATCCGGGCCGAGCGCGGCGTCTCGCGCACCCCGGTTGCATAAATCACCCGCTGGGCCGATATTTTCTCAACACCGTTGTCACTGGTCACCAGTAGTTTTCCACCGGGCAACGCCTCCACAACACTGGTCAAAGTGCGTATTTCAACTCCAGCCTCGACAGCCGTTTTAACCAGCTTTCGGGCATATTGCGGCCCGGTATAAATCCACTTGAACTCGCGCATACCAAAAGGCGGATGACCACAATGGCGCGGAATACCTCCCGCTTGCGGCTCGCGCTCAAGTACCACGACCCGCGCAACACCTGCCCGCTTCAATTCAACCCCGGCCGACAATCCCGACGGTCCACCACCGATAATGATAACATCAATTTTATTACTCATCATCATCGCCTTCCGAGAGTGGCTCATCGAAATGACCGGTGGTTATTTCCGCCAGCCGGGCCGAGCAGAAAAACCCCTGACAACGGCCCATGGTCACCCGGGTCTGGCGCTTTAGCCCCTGCAGGGACCGCGCCGCCAGTGGCCCGCTCAGCGCCTTGTTAATTTCCCGCGCTGTTACCAGTTCACAATGGCAAACAATCTCGCCATATCCGGCAGATTTCCAGTCACGCGGCCCGCTTTGCGCCAGCACTTTAGCCCTCGGCACCACCGGATCAGCAATCGCTGGGTGTTTTGCCCCTGACTGTGAATAAAGTTTGAAAACATATTGGCCAATGCCCAGCGCCCCGCTTAAACCGGTCGAGCGAATGCCACCCACCGTAATCCAGTTGCGGGCCGCATCGGCTGAAATCTGATAATCCTGAAACTGCGTTGCCGGTCGCAAGCCGGCATAAACCGCCGTCACCGGCATATTTGCCAAACCGGGCAGCTTATCCACCCCGGCGGCAATCAACATCTCAATCGCAGCTTTATCACTGGAGGCATCATCGCGGCTGTCCTGATCTTCTGCCGTTGGCCCCACCGCCAGATTACCAAACACCGTGCGAAACAACACCACGCCCTTGGTCCGGCTGGTCGGCACCGGCAGGATCACCGCGTTGAGCAATGACGATGCCGCCTTGTCAAAAACAACAAATTGCCCCTTGCGCGGCGTGATGTGAAAATCAGTGACGCCGAGCACATCCTCATCAACGACATCGCCATAAAGCCCGGCGCAATTAATCACCTGCCGGGTTCGCAAACTTCCGCGACTGGTCGCAATCCGCCATTCCCCGGCCTCAAACTCCCCACCTGTTACCGTGCAAGAAACAAAAACTTCCGCCCCATTATCCAAGGCCTGCTGCAAATAAGCATAAGGTGCCGACCATGGATCAATCAGACATTCCCCCGGCACTGTAATTGCCGCCTTTGCATGATCTGCCAAAGAAGGCTCGTGGCGCAAAAGTTCGCTAGCACTAATCAACGAACAATCATCAACTCCGTTGCCATGGGCCTTGGCCAAAATGCCTTCAAGCTTTGCAACTTCCTCATCGCTCCAGCCAACAACAAAAGCCCCGGTTTCTTCCAGCACCAATCCCATGTCAGCATAAATCTCGCGATACTCGCGATAACCGTCCTGAATACAGGTCAACTCGACAGACCCCGGCGGCGCATCAAACCCCGTATGCAAAATCGCGCTATTGGCCTTGCTCGCCCCGTCAAGAATATCACTGGCCTTCTCAACCACCGCCACCCGCGCGCCCTCCAACACAAACCGCCGCGCCACCGCACATCCCACGATACCAGCGCCGATGACGACGACATCGAAAATCTTCGATGATAGTGGTTTTTCAGTTGGTTGAGTGATTTTCAATTGACGGGTCTTTGGAATTTTAGGTTTCGACGATCAGAAATCTGATCAACAAGCAGGGTTGCAAAACCCGTCTTCCTGATTATCTTTATGTCATATAGAATAGCCCTTTGGCAGGCTACCCTTTTTTTACCCGATTGCCTGCCGCTTTGACGATCTAGGAAAGTTTCGTGACTATGGAATACAAGGATTACTACGCCGTCCTCGGGGTTGAAAAATCAGCGACGGAAGAAGAAATCAAGCTGGCCTTTCGAAAACTGGCCCGCAAATACCACCCCGACCTGAACAAGGATGAGGGTGCCGAGGCCAAGTTCAAGGAAATCGGTGAAGCCAATGATGTCTTGAGCGACCCTGAAAAACGCGCCGCTTATGATCAATTGGGACAGGGCTATCAGCCGGGCCAGGATTTCCGCCCGCCACCTGACTGGCCCAATCGCGCTGAAGGTTTTGATTTCACCGGCAGACCGGGGGCTGACGGAGCACAACAGCAGGATTTTTCCGAATTTTTTGAAGACCTTTTCGGACGGGCACAGCGTCAGCAACAAGGCCCCCGCCAGCAGCCCAACTTCAATGCCAAGGGTCAGGACAGCCACGCAAGGATAGTCATCGATCTCAACGACACTTTTAATGGTGCCAAACGCACCATCACCCTTAAAGTGCCCGAGTTGAGCGCTGACGGTCATATGGTTCTTAAAAACCGCACCCTTGATGTCACCATCCCCAAGGGAGTCCGTGAGGGCCAGAGCATCCGTCTGAAAAAACAAGGTGGACCGGGATATGGCAAGGGCGAAGCGGGTGATCTTTATCTCGAAATCAGCTTCAAACCGCACAAATACTATCATACCGAGGGCAATGACCTTTATCTCGATCTGCCGGTCACCCCGTGGGAGGCAGCGCTTGGCGGCAAAATCGAGACATCAACACCGGCCGGTCCGGTCAGTCTTAACATCCCGGCCAATTCAAAACAGGGCGGCAAATTGCGACTGAAAGGGCGCGGCATTCCAGCAAAAACACCGGGCGACCTTTATGTCGTTCTGCAAATCACCCTGCCACCGGCAGACAGTCCAAAAGCCAAAGAGCTTTATCAGACCATTGCCAAAGAGCTTGACTTTAATCCGCGCGCCCAAATGGCAGCCCAGCTTTGAAAAGGAACAAACCGATGAGCAAAGACCTTTTACAAGAGCAATCTGATCTGACCCTGGATGACATTTGCGAGCGCTGTGGCCTGAGCATTGATACGGTCACAACCTATGTTCACGAAGGGCTGGTCGATGTGTCGGGTTCTGAAGCCACCGGCTGGAAATTCACCCAGACCCATATGGTCCACATCCAAAAAGCCCGCCGCCTCGAACAGGATTTACGCCTCAACCCGGCCGGCTCGGTTCTGGTGCTTGAATTACTGGCCCAGATAGATACCCTGAAAGCCCGCCTGAAACACTTTGATCCACAATCGTAATTCTGGTTCTGTACCTTTCAAACCAGATCGCCACGCCGGAATATCCAAAACCCGAATACACCGGCCAACAGGCCGATAACGATCGGGTAAAAGAAGCCCCAAACCAGATAGCCGGTGCTGCCAAAGGCATCCAGAATGAGCCATGCCGAGGGGCCCAACATAATCAGCTGCGGATCAAACAGCATCATTGAAGCAGTCCGAAAGACTTGCAAAGGGTTGGCAAGGGCCAGCGTAACAACCAGCTCTGATGGTGCCTGTCCGCGAATAATCACCCCCAGCAGGATCAAATCAAGGAACATCAAAAGAATAAGCCAGATGAAAAACGCCGCGCTTTGGGCCACGTCAGAAGATCGGGTCATGCTCGAAATCAAAAAACCCAATCCGAGAAAGCAGAAGGACAGTGACACCAGCAATAATGAATACCAGACAAAGTGAAAAACCGGCACATCAGCGCCGCGCAACACACCCCAGATAACTGCCACTGCCATGGCCAGCACAACCGGCGAGAACACCGTAACAAATCGGCCAAAAAAGCGACCCCAATACCACGCAGCCAGTGATACCGGTTGCGACAGCATATATTCATAGACCCCAGCCTCGCGGTCTCCGGCCAGCGACCTTACCGTGGTGATCAGCACGAAAATTGGCAAGATTGCCATCGACAATTGAATATAGGTGACCAGCAGGCGGGTAAGCCCAGTGAAACCCGTCACCCGCGATTCAGTCAGGCCAAACAAAAACAAAACTACGATAATGCCGCCGAAAACCAGCGAGTAAAACAGGAACCAGCGCGCCCGTAATGACTCTGATATGTCCAACCGTGTTGCCAGCCAAAATCCGCGCATCAGCTGGACCCTTTTTTCTCGTCGTCATTATGGTCATCATGAGCATCTGGCGCATGAGGATGGTTTGGTGTTTCACAGCGGGTGGTCGAGCCGTGAGCAATGATCGCCTTGCGCATTTCAGCAAAACTGACTGCACCTTCCTGCTTTTGCGCCACCGCCCCATAGCCATATTCCATTGGCGTGTGCTGACCGGAAAGATACCAGACCTTTTTGGCCTCAAGCCATTTCTTTCCGGTGGTCATATCACGCACCCAGATTTCTGTTTCCGCGGTTTCTTTCCATGGCGCTATTTTGAGCCAGTGCACAGCATCACCCATATCATCAAACTTGCGAATTTCTTTGCCCTTGCCCTGACGGATTTCAACTGCAAAGCGCGGATCTGAAATAATCATCTTGCAATATTCACAAACCTCGCGGTCATATTTCACATCAACCGGACCGGTTTCAGGGTCACCCCAGCAGCCAGCAAGCACAAATGGCAAGACAACAGACAAAACAAGTTTTTTAAACATTTTTATCTCCACCCTTGCTTGTTAGGTTTCTTGAGGTTTTGCCCATTTCCAGACCATCAATGATGCCGGAATAACGGGCGATAACGCCAAAAAACCGCAACCGGTCGGCCCCGGCCACCTCACCCGTCCAGACAATATCCTCATTACTGGGGCTAAACCGCCAGTCGGCAATCGCCTTGGCAAACGCTCCATCGGGTCGCGCCAGTGTCACTTCACAAGGCAACCGCTCTGACAAATCACCACCATCTTCAACCACATCATCAAGAACAACCCGGCCCTGATCCAGCTCGATGATACGATTAACCAGCCCGGCAACTTCTTCCAGCCGGTGTGAGGAAATCAGCACCGGCAGATCACCACGCTCAGACAACAGGTCAAACAGAATTTGCCGGGCCTGCGGATCAAGATTGGCCGTTGGTTCATCCATGATAATCAAATCAGGTTTCCGGGCGATGGCAATGGCGATAAGAATTTTCTGTTTCTGCCCACCCGACAATTTTACAAATGGCCGGTTTGCCAATGCGCCAAGATCAATCTCCAGCCGCTTGCCAATGTCTTCAATATCGGCAACGCCAATTCCCGTTGTACCAGCGCAAAAGCGCAAAAGTTCGCCGACCGGCATTTTCAGCGGCGGAGCAATTTGCGGCACAAAGCCGATTGTTTTGAGAACCGTCTCACGATTATTGCGCGGCTCAAGACCATTTACAGTAATCATTCCCTGATGATCATACTGGCCAAGGATGCACCGTATCATAGTGGTTTTACCGGCCCCGTTCGAGCCGATCAACGCGACCCTGTCACCTCTTTCCAGTGTCAACGACAGATCATCCAGCACAGCGGCCCGGCGAAATTTCTTGCTGACATTTTGCAGGGTAATCATCGCTACAACAACCCACCCGTGCCACGTAATTTGAAGTTAAGCGCCCCGGTCGGACAGGCTTCAATACACATGCCGCAACGGGTGCAATCAGCTCCCAAGGTCAGCGCGGTATCTTCAGCCCGGTTCTTTTTGGTCATTTCCAGCACGTGAGGAACCAGGCAGACTTTGCGGCATTCCCCTTCATGCAAACAATCGGGCAAGGTGTATTCAACGATAACCGGCGATACCGACCCCAAAAAGCCGTAGGTCATGCCAATCGGACAGACATACCGACACCAGAACCGGCGCACCAGAAACACCTCAATGAACAGCAAGGCGCCAACCCATGTCAGGGCCACCCCGCCACCATAAATCAGGGCACGCGACAGGATGCCGACCGGTGAAATCGATTCAAAAACCGTATAACCGGTGATCAGCGCCAGCAGGATAAAAATGACATAGAGAACTGTCCGCATGCGGCGATCAAGCGGGTGGTCCTTGATCCAGCCCTTGCCAGCCATCCAGATATGCATCATTTCGGCCCATTCTGACACCAGATGATAAGGGCAGGCCCAGGAGCAAAACGCCCGCCCGCCTACCAGCCACCACAAGATACCAACGGTAACCGTGCCGATAACAAGATTGATGACGATCTGTTTATGGGCCAGCGTGATCTGTAAGGCCGAATTAAGATCAGCCATATGAAAGCCAACAAAACGCGAGGCTGTCAGTGCCCCTTCCACCAGTTGTACATCATAGTAAAACGACACCACAAACATCAAATTGATCACAATGATTGAGGTCCATCGCCACTTGCGCCACTTGAAACTCTTGTGGGTAAAACTCAAGGTCGGCTCAGCCAATTCCTCGCGAATTTTGGCGATCCGTTCTTTTCGTTGCTCGGGCAGGGCTTTGTGAGCGTGTAGTTCCTGCGCCGCATCTGAAAATTCCTCACGGCTTTGCTTGCGCGGAGCACCACCCAGCAGGAGCCTTAATGAGTCAACAATTCCCCTCATACCTTTGGCCCCTCGCGGTTCAAATCAATAACAATGGCGGTTTTTTCAACCGGACAAATCATTTCACACATCCCGCAACCGACGCATTTATCATGCACAACCGGTGTGCGGCGTGTATCGCTCTCAGCCTGATCTTTCGACAAGGGTTCCATAGAAATAGCATCCTTGATCGGACACTCACGGACACAAAGATCACAAAGCGGCAGGTCATAGGGATGGTCAGCAATCTTTATCGGATTCCAGCGGTCAATTTTTTCATAGCGGTGCAGGCCTTTAAAGTCGGCCCCACGCGCCTTGCCCTTAAATCCCTGCCCCTGACGGGCCAGACAGGCATCAGGCCGCGACAACCTCGCCTTGCCCATATTGACCTGCTCTTTTTTATCGAGGTGATGGGTAAGCGCTCCGGTCGGACAGGCAAGCACACATTGGGGCGTATCACATGAAAAATCACAAGCCTGCTTGCGGGCATCAATATAGGGCACACCTATGCCAAAACCGCCATCACCATCAGACAGCACAATAGCTTCAACCGGGCAGACCTGGACACATTGCCCACACTTGATGCACGAAGCCAGCAGATCTTTTTCAGCCAACGCTCCGGGGGGGCGCAACAAGGTTTCCCAGCGCAAGTGCATCGGCAAATAGGCCATCAACCCGCTGCCCACAACGCCAGCACCCATCACCGCTGAAAAAACCAGCGTGCGGCGTTCCTTTTGTTGCTTGGGTGTCAATCTCTTTGCCATACAATTATCCCGGTTAATTCTTATACAAGCCAAACGGGTCTAACCGTTTTACTGTGTCTTCATCTTGATTTTTGTCAATCTTTTTAGGAGCCGGAAGCTTGACATCGAATGTTTCGCTCATCCGTGGTTTGCTGTCCTTGAGCATAATGAGTGGTTCTGAAAACGGCGCCAGCCGTTCAAGAAAATCAAGCACCGACAATACCGGCGTACCCTGAAAAAAAGCCGCTTTTGGTTTGTCCATCCACAACCGGTCAGCGTAAATTTTAAGCTCGTAGGGCGTGTCGCCAATACCATCCTTGTCGAGGTCAAACCCTTCGTAACCATCCCAGAAATTACCCTGCCAGACATTGCGTTTGGCACTGGCAAAACTGCCCACCGTCACCGGCAGAATATTTGCCTTGAAACGGTTATCCTTGATAATATTGCCTTTCCAATCCGACAAAAACGACACGCCGATATTGTTAAAGGCGATTTCGTTGCCATAAATGTCATTGGTCGCGTCAGGGTCAAAAGGCGACAAATCCAGCGATATACCACGCGAATTGTACAATATCTGATTATTGAAAATCTTGACGTTGCTTGTCTCTTTCAAGCCAATGCCGACACCGGCATTTCCCTGAGCCTGGAACAACCTGTTATTGCGCACGATAACCCCATCAGAATACATCAGGAAAATGCCAACCGCATTTTTTGAAATCGAGTTGTTTTCCACCAGATTGTATTTTGCATACATAAAATGAAGGCCGTATCGACCGTTGGCAATGTCATTACCGGCAATACGGTTGTCATTGGAATACCAGACAACAAAATCGCGCGACTCGCGAATATAGTTGTTCTCGATTTTATTCTTGAAACTATACCATAACCGCACCGCATCACCCTTGATACCGAGACCGGCATCAGCTTTTGATGAAATCCTGTTACGGCGAACAATGTTGTTTGAGGCCTGTTCAAGATCAATGCCAAACAGGCAATCGACAATTTCATTGTCTTTAATGACGTTATAATTACCCTTGATATGCACCCCGGCGTCAATATTGTTATGGCTATCGCCAGACCCGATAATCCGCATGCCCTTGATCGTAACCCCGTCACTGGCAATATCAATCACCGTTCCCTTGCCCCCGGCATCAATGGTCACCTTGCCGCGACCATCCAGAACCAGCGATTTGGTAATTTTGATCGAACCCTTATAGACCCCCGGCGCCGGTGTGATGATCGCTCCCTCTGCCGCTGAATCAATAAGGCTTTGCAAGGATTGTTGCCCGCCTGCCATTGCCGGAGTGGCAAGGCAGACGAGAAAAACAAAAACAATCCTCACATAACCAAAGCTCATGACTACAGGCTCGCAGCTTCCTTTAAACCCTTGCGACGGATCAACAGGGCAAGGGTGCTGGCAATCGAGAACAATACAATCAGGCCAAAGCCGTAGTGCGGATAAGACAGGGTGGTGAACTGAGCCACTTTACCCTGTCCGAACACCGTCGGCATAAAGGGTTTCAGAGAGAACGCCCCCATCGCATTCATCGAGTGACCATACCACCACAACCAACCGGCATATTCGATAATAAAGAATACCGGCAGAAGGGCTGGAATAATGGCAAGGAACCAGAACAACGGCCAGCGGTTGTTCCAGGCAATAATCAGCATGGCCAGCATGGCCGCCAGAATGCCCCAGAAAACCAGAACCCCGGCGGTTTTCATGATCGAAACCAGCGGTCTGATTTCATCGGGGTTATTGAACCATCGCCCAAGGGCTTTGGCATAATGCCAATACACCACCTGATCAACACTGCCCGTCCAGGCTTCACGCTTGTTGGCAGGCAATTTGCTCTGGTCAGCTTCATAGGCCCCTTTCAGGATAGCAACATACAAGGCCGTACCTTCCACCCTGGATGATTTCGCATCGGCCAGAATGTCCTTGAGCGACTTGACCCCGGCCCCCGACCCTTTATGCAGTTTGGCAATGGCCTCACTCAAACTGGTTTGGCCAGACTTTTTAAGCGTCCCATGCAATTCTTTTGTTGACCGGGTAGTTGCGGCACCACTGGCCTCAAGGTCTTCCCGTAATTTTGCAATAATCGGTGATAGCGCTTCACCCTCTTCTTCCTTACCCTGACCAAGACTGGTCACCAGCGAAGAAACATAGGTTTGCGGCTGATAGGCAACACCACCGCTGCCATAAAAGGTCATGTACATCCAACTGGCAATGGCAGCAAAACCAAGAGCCATAATCCCCATTCGCAGATATTGTCGAGCTATGGCAAAGCCGATCAGCATAACCGCCAGCATTGATAACAGGAATGGTGAAAAGGCTTTTTCCAGAACGCCGCCCGAAGCAATTGGATACATCCCGACAAAGTGATTGATGGCATCCATTTCATGCACACAATCCAGCGCCTCTTCTTCTTCCACTTCGCGGTTTTTCTGCAACGTACAACCGTTGAACACACCGTTCATATGAAAGTGAATCCGCACCCCGTCCGGGAACGCTTCAGCTGGATAGTTAGGCGCTTTCAGGGCCACCCACCAGGTCGGAGAAATGTAAATCAGGCCAAGCAGCAACACTGCCACACCCACCAGTATCCGCACTGCATTTTTGCGCTTGGTGCTTAGAGTATTATTCATCTGTCAATTACCCACAGGGTTTATAAGAACATCCCGGGCAGTAATACACCTGCCCGGGAAAATCGTTTCTTCCAACTTAATCAAATTCAGACAACTTAGTCAAAGTCAGGCAACTTAGTCAAAGTCAGGGTTTAACCAGTCTTTGCTTTCAGCCACATCAGCTTTTGGCGGTTTTTGCCGTGATACATAATCAATCACCGCTTTCATGTCTTTATTTGAAAAACCATTGATTTGCTTGATCATATCAGGGTTGGCATTACGACGTTTGCCATCTCTGATCCACTCAAACTGGCGCAGAAGATATTTGAAGTGCTGGCCCTGAATACGTGGGAAAAACTTTTCCTTGATCCCTTCGCCATTGGCACCGTGACAGCGCACACAATTGTCCTTGTACAGCTTTGCACCATGCTCAAGATCATTACCGGGCCCAACACCTGGTTCAGGATTCATCGGGATATGGGAGATATACTCAGCCACAACCGCAATCGCGTAAGGGCCACCACCAACTTCCGGGGCAGCATTTTTGATTTCCTTGGGCAACGCGAAAGGATACATGGTCGGGTTATCACGGTTCTTGGCCCGAATATCAGCCAGCTGCTTGATGATAACCGCAGCCGATTGTCCCGCAAGTTGCGGAAACGTACCATCCTTGGTTCCCCAGCCTTCAGGCAGGTGGCAGGCTGAGCAAACCTCATAGACTGCAACACCATCAGAACGAATTTTTTTCTTTTCCTCTTCCGTCTTATCTTTAAAGGTCATGAAAACCTTGGTGGCATCGTCTTGTTCTCCGCCACCTTCGTTCCAGCCTGAAAGAGCCCCTCCACCAGTCGCAATGCCGGCGGTTAGCGCTGTCGCAAGGAAAATCGCTGTCTTTTTCATTTTAGTCTCCATTATAAATTCTCTGAGCCTTTATTTAGACCGGTCAATCTGTGAAAGATATGAAGCTAACAGGTCAATCTGCTCATCAGTTAGTTTTTTCACCATGCCGTACATGGTCTTGATTTTACCATTCCTGCGGATTTTGTTTTTAACATCATTTACCTGGGCAATGATATAGGCCTTATTCTGGCCAGCAATAATCGGGTAGTTTTTCAAAGGTTTAAGCGCGCCCTTGCCATGACAAGAACGACATTTCTTTTTATACAGCTTTTGAGCCGCTTTTATCTGATCTTCGCTTAAAGGCGTTTCCAGTGGTTTTACTTTTGCCGGCGGTTGCAGAGATAAATAATTGGCAATTTGCTTGATTTCTTCATCATTAATCCGCACTTTGCCTTCCGGTGTAATCAATGCACCGGTCATCGGCGCGGTCCGCATGGCACCATTTTCATCATTGCTGCCAACCCGCTTGCCGGACAGAATATCCTTGATCTGCTGGGCAATATACTTTTCCGGTTGACCGGAAACATTGGGGTAATTCTGAATTGAACGCGCACCACCCTTGCCATGACAGGCCAGACAGGTTTTGCGTAAATAGAGCCGCTTGCCAGGGTGACGTTTCTTTTTCTTTACCGCCTCAGCCGATGCCTTGGACGACATGCTTACCGGATCAATTGGCAAATTTGAAACAGTTACAAATGCTGTCGCCAAGATCGCAGTGGAAATAATTGAAGTTAGTTTATTCATTGTAATCCCTCCAAAGGAGACGCCAGGGAGATAATTCCCCCTGGCATTGTTTGTTAGGTTTTTACTTGGCTACAACTGCGCCATGCTCGTCCAGATAGGTTTTGGCACGCAGACCAATGTCTGCCGCTTTAACCTGATACTGGAACCATTGCTGGGCCCACAAAGTAGCGTTGTTAAAGTCACCTTTGCCAGCAAAGTCTTCAGACTTTTTCTTGGCATCGGCGGCAAAGTTCAACTGGTCAGTGGCATCTTCAACCAGCGCAATCACAGGAGCAAAGTCCTTGTAGTTACGTCCAACGATATAGCCAACAACACTGTCAATAATACCTTGTGTTGCAACGTTGTTTTTGACCTGTTTGTCATAGTCAGCCTTGACGTAGGTTTGACCTTCAGACACAGCCTCATCGGATGCTTTCACACCTTTTGGACGCACCAGCAAATAGCCCTGCATTTCAAGGTGAAGTGCTGAACAGAACTCGGTGCAGTAGTAAGGATAAACACCGGGTTTGTCGGCTTTAAAGGTTGCCGACACTGTTTTGCCAGGTTCAACCGACAGGTTGACATCAAAGCCGTTGATGGCGAAACCGTGGGTTTCATCTTCGGCCCGTTCGACATTGGTAAAGTGCAGTGAAACAGTTTCACCTTCTTCAACCTCAATGATTTCAGGTGTGATGTGCGAACGGATCAAAGTACCATAGATGTGAGTCACGCCGTCTTTTTTGACAACTTTTTCACGACCAGGACGTACTCGCCACGGTGATTTTTTATCCGTGCGGCTATCCCAGCCAAGTTTGTAGCGAACTTTTGGCTTCAGTTTGTCAGCCCTGATCGCCACAGCATAGTGAGGCTCACCGAGAGGCACAGGCATATCATACAACAACTGCATTTTTTCGCCTGAAATATCGATCAACTGGTGGTTTTGCGGATGCAAAGGACCAACCGGGTTGAACCGGTCAATGGCTAGCTTGTTCAATGACACAAGGTATTTGCCTTGCGGTGTTACTGAATCGCCTTCCATCGTCATCAAGTGACCGATGTTGTAGTGAATGTTGATCTTATCAAGCACTTTGCCTTCGCAATAATCCCATTTAGTAACCTGGCTATCCACATAAATTGATGTGTAAACCACGCATTTCTTGGAATCATATTGAGTGTGAAGCGGGCCAAGGCCAACTTGCACCTGAACATGCAAAGACTTTTTCAGATCAAGGATCGGAAGACCGTAAGGATCCTTGCCTGCAAAATCTTTTGCATCAATAAGCGCTTTGATTTTTGCAAAGCTATAAACAGATGCATGTGTGTCCAGCTTGCCGGCAACAATAAGGAATTTGCCGTCAGGGCTGACATCCATACCGTGTGGAGATTTAGGTTCAGGGATCAGGAACAAAATGCCTTCCTTGATCGCTGTTTCCATCATAATCACAGGATGGTCATTGATCATTTTGACTTTACCGGCGGCTGCAACTTCGACAGCTTTCTTCCAGTTGATCATATGAATGAAGTCAGTATCTTTTTGCGAACAACCCGCCTCAAAAGGAGGCCGTCCTTTTTCAATACCACCGACATAGCGCTCGCTACAGAACGAATTGGTAAATGACCAACCATCAGACGGGCCTTTACCAAAGTCAGACAAATCTTGCGAGTATGGCGGCAATTCCAGCGAGAATGATTTTGAAACATCAATCCGGCCTTTTTTGCGGTCAAATTTCCAGTAGGTAACTGCACCGCGGTATTTTTCGTTAAATTTGGAAAGTGGTACATAACCATTTTCCAACGGGGCCGCATACTGGGTAGCTTCGATGATGTAATCTGTATTTGGCGAAACAAAAGCACCACCATGTTCAGATTTCATAATCGGGTTGACGACGATTTGTTTGGTTTCAAAATCTTTCAGATCAACAACAGCCAACCGTGGATTGGCCTTGTCGTTGATAAACAGAAACTGGCCATCATACTCACCATTGGTTTCCGAAATTGCCGGATGGTGGGTATCGCCGAAGTTAATGGTTTTGCCTTTGATTTTACCTTGAGCCAGAATAGCTTTTGATTCATCATCAAAGCCATACCCCTGCCAGGGTTCCGGTGTAAATACAGCAACGTACTTCAAAATCCGCATTGACGGAATACCATAGACAATAACATGTCCACTTTGTCCGCCTGAACTGAACGCAATAAACTCATCGCGCCCGCCTGTTGGTGTATAGGTTTTCGCAGCCGCCAGCAGATCTTTCTGCGTCAGACCACGTGCCTTCATCACATCTTCAAGGCTACCAGCCCCTACGGATGTGGTTAATCCTGCCAACCCAAGCGTTACCGCCCCTGCAGCCAGAATTTTGGCAAATGATTTTTTCATCATCATTGCTTCTCCAGTTCTCGATGTTTAGTGGTGTCTGAACTGATCCGGCACATAAAAAGCCACGCTGGACAAGACAAACCCCTGCCCTTGGCTTTTTAAGCTGTGTGACTTTTATCAACATTGACTTATGTTAAGGAAACCGGGCATTTGCCGGAATATACCAGTTCACGACAACCCGATTGATCTATATCAACACCGAGTTATGTCTTGAATCCTGCCAGTGGCGCTCGCCAAACCTCAGTTGTTGAATTTTTTTGAAAGCATTTTCAAATGGTTAGACGTTTTTTTTCAACTAAATTTTTAAGCTTGATCATCATCATGGCCTTTAGTCTGGTGACTCCGGCTGTGGCTGAAAAGAAAACCATCACCGGTGGCCGGTTTATCCTCAAAACCCACACCGGAAAGATCGTAACCGATCAAGATTTTGCCGGAAAATTCATGCTGGTCTATTTCGGCTATACTTTCTGCCCTGATATCTGCCCGACCAGTCTGCAAACCGTGACCGAGGCGCTCGAATCGATCGGCGACCGCGCCAAGCTGTTTCAACCGCTATTCATTACCGTTGATCCTGAACGCGACACGACCGAAGTATTGCGCGAATATGTCAGCTCATTTTATCCCGGCATGATCGGTCTGACCGGAACAAAGGCTGTGATTGAGTCGGTCACCAAAAAATACCGGGTAAAATTTGCCAAAGCTGTGGAAAAAAACGCCACCGATGGTGATTATATGGTTGATCATACTGCTGCCGTCTTTCTGATGGGTTTCGACGGTCGTTATCTGGCCCGTTTTCCCTACAACACCACAGCCGAGCAAATGGCGGCCAAACTCAATGAATTTGCGGCCAAAGTAACCAGCAAATAATCATGCGCCAAACCTTCGGAAATGAAAACGTAACGCCAGACGAACGCCAGCAACGTATATCAAAAGTCTTTGCCTCGGTTGCCGGGCGTTATGACCTGATGAATGACCTGATGAGTTTTGGCATCCACCGGTTGTGGAAGCGCACCCTGGTCAACAGTTTAACCCTGACTGAAAACGCCATTGTGGTTGATCTGGCTGGCGGTACCGGCGATGTCGCCCACGCTATTCAGTGCAAAACAGGCAATCGCCCGCTGGTCATCGATGCAAGTTGGCAAATGATGGTGGCCGGGCAAAAAAAGCATCAAGATACCCTCCACTGGGTTACCGGACAGGGCGAAAATTTACCGCTGGCCGATGATAGTATCGATCTGGTAACCTTGTCTTTTGGCTTGCGCAACATGACCGACATCGACACCTGCCTTGACGAAACTTTACGCTGTCTCAAACCGGGCGGCCAGTTGGTCTGTCTGGAGTTTTCCACCCCGGTGTTCTGGCTCAAACCTTTCTATGATCTCTATTCCAGATTGGTGATCCCCAAACTGGGTGCCTTTGTCGCCAAAGAACCCGCCGCCTACCAATATCTGATAGAATCAATCGGCAGGTTCCCCGGCCAGCAGGAATTGTGTAAGATCTTTGAGCAGACAGGTTTCACGAAGGTAACCTATAAGAACCTGTCCTTTGGCATCAGCGCCATCCATACCGGCACAAAACCAACCACAGGTAGATCATGACCGATCAAGTCCAAAATATCCCGACAGGTTTGCACCTGTGGCTGACCGGCATGCGACCGCGTACCCTGACCATTGCCGCCAGCCCGGTCATTGTCGGCAGTGCATTGGCGTTTTTTGAAACCGGCACCATCAACTGGCTGATATCGGTCATCGCCCTATTGTGCGCCTTTGCCATTCAGGCTGGAACAAATTTTTACAACGACGCCGCCGATGGCGAAAAAGGCCACGACACTCCGACCAGAATCGGCCCGGCCCGCCTGACCGCGCAAGGCTGGGCAACAACCACCGACGTCAAGCGAGCAGCACTGGCCTGTTTTGCCCTGGCCGGTCTCGGCGGCATCTACCTTGTCAGCATTGGCGGCTGGCCAATCCTGATCATCGGCATCTTGTCGATCACCAGTGGTTATGCCTATTCAGCCGGTCCCCTGCCCCTGTCCCACACGCCCTTGAGTGAAGTGTTCGTCATCATCTTTTTCGGCCTCATAGCCGTTGTCGGAACCTGCTATCTGCAAACCGGACTGTGGTTGCAAACCGCAGCCTTGAGCGGCATCGCCATCGGCCTGTTTGGCGCCGCTGTATTGATGGTCAACAACAATCGCGATCGCATCGAAGACAAATTGGCCGGACGGAAAACCTTGGCCATTCTGGTCGGCGCAAAAATCTCCCGCCTGATCTATGGCGTTCTGATCATTGCCCCATTTGCTATCCATTTTATCAGCCAGACCAGCCCGTCCGGTGCCGGCAACTGGTTACCCTTGCTGCCCCTGCCCTTTGGCTTATATCTTATCTGGCAATTCACCACCGCTAAAACTGGCCCCGAATATAACATGTTGCTGATCCAGACCGCCAAATTGCAATTTGCCTTTTCTGTTTTGCTGGCCCTTGGGTTCGTGGCCCTTAAACTTGAGACCCTGTCATGATTGAGACCAAACCATGAGTGAGACCAAGCCATGATCGCCAAACTGCTTTTGCCCGGAGGTCTTGCCTTCATCATGTTCGCCATTGGCCTGACTTTGCAGGTCAGTGATTTTACCCGGGTGCTCAAACATCCCATTGCGATCTTTGTCGGCCTGTTTTGTCAATTGCTGCTGCTGCCATCTCTGGCGTTCGGCTTGCTGTATTTCTGGCCGATTGACCCGCTGCTTGCTGTCGGCATCATGATTTTGGCCGCCAGTCCGGGCGGCATTACCTCAAACCTGCTCACCCATTTTGCCCGTGGCGACACTGCCTTGTCGATTTCCCTGACCGCGATTTCATCACTGGCCGGCATGTTGACAATCCCTTTGGTCGTCGGTTTTTCACTCAGCTGGTTTTCGCACACTCAACTGCCCGCCCACCTGCCCTTGTGGAAAATGATCCTGGCCATTTTTGCCATCTCCACCCTGCCGGTCTTGATTGGTCTGACCATCAACCAGTTGGCTCCCAAAGCGGCTGAAAAAATCGAAGCATTTGCCCGCCCTGCCTCAATCATCATTTTCGCCGCCATCGTTATCGGTGCCTTTGCCTCACAATGGACCGCCATGATGGCCGCCCTGCCGGTCATCGGCCTGCCGGTCCTCATTCTCAACATATCAATTATGGCCACCGGCTACAGCCTGGCCATGCTCACCGGTGTCGGCCAACCAGCTGCCAGAGCCATAAGTCTGGAAGGCGGCCTGCAAAACGGCGCTCTGGGCATTTTCGTCGCCACAACCCTGATCGGCATCCCGGCCCTTGCCGTCCCCTCAATAACCTACGCCCTGATAATGAACCTGACCGCAGCTGTTTTCATTCTGACGGTGCAGTTAAGGCAGCCGAGCGGGCGCAAGACTGTTTAGAGCAACCATCAGTTCGATAATTCAGTTTGCCGACAGGCTCAAAACAAATAAAGCAGCCGATAAAATACTCCAGCGGCTGCTTTAAATTCCTGGATCTGCCCTTAAAGCTGTTTTGAGCTCAAAACCCGCTTCGCGTCGGTACCCTCATTGTATTTTTGCTACATCATCACGCTGCGATGCTGCCTCAGCTACGACCGCCGCCATTTCCATTACCATTCCCGCCGCCATTGTTGCCGCCGCCATTGCTGTTTCCACCAGCATTACTGTTTCCATTGCCTGTATCCCCGCGACCAATATCGGGGCCACCGAAGCTACCACCACCAGGATTTTCACCCGCCTGTCCAACATCTCTGCTGTTACCCGGATTTCCCGGTCCCGGGGTTTGAGCAGGTGGTGTTGGCCTTGCGACTGGACTTGTTTTGGCCAATCTGTTTCCGCGCGCAGTCGCTGAGCCGCAGCTTCTCGTATTCAAACGAAATCGAGACCGCAACCGACGCTGGCCTGCTATAAATGGAAATATGCGCGCCAGCTGGGCTTTCGACAGCCTGCCATGCTGTGGTCGAATTGGATTTGAAACGCCTCTTTTCGGACTGGCTACTATATAACTGCAACGCCGATTGACTGTC
>DAOUPT010000089.1 GCA_030626025.1 Anderseniella sp.
GTGCAGGCAGGTCTTGTGACCTACGACATAGAGGGCTTCTATTTCCTCGCCCGCACGTCGATGGTTAAAGATGAACGCCACCTCGACAAATTCGACCGCGCCTTCGCCAAGACCTTCGAAGGCCTCGACCAGATCAGCATCGAACAAGCCCTCAACACCGTCGACCTGCCGGGCGACTGGCTGACCAAAATGGCCGAAAAGCACCTGACCCCCGAGGAACAGGCCGAAATCGAATCCCTCGGCGGCTTTGACAAACTGATGAAAACCCTGCGCGACCGCCTGAAAGACCAGAAAGAACGCCATCAAGGCGGCAGCAAATGGATTGGCACCGGCGGCACTTCGCCCTTTGGCGCCTATGGCTACAACCCGGCTGGCATCCGCATCGGCCAGCACGAAAGCCGCCACAAGCGGGCCATCAAGGTTTGGGACAAGCGCGAGTTCAAGGATCTCGACGACACCATTGAGCTGGGCACCCGCAATATTAAAATCGCCCTGCGCCGCCTGCGCCAGTTCGCCCGCATTGGTGCCGCAGAAGAGCTCGACCTCGACGACACCATCCGCTCCACCGCCAACAAGGGTTATCTTGATCTAAAACTGGTGCCCGAGCGCCGCAACGCAGTAAAGGTTTTGCTGTTCTTTGACGTTGGCGGCTCAATGGACCCGTTCATCCGCTCCTGCGAAGAACTGTTTTCAGCCGCCCGTACCGAATTCAAGCACATGGAATATTTCTACTTCCACAATTGCGTTTATGAAGGCGTTTGGAAAAACAATCATCGCCGCTACACCGAAAAGCTCGACACCTGGGATGTCCTACATACCTATGGCTCGGATTACAAAATCATCTTCGTCGGCGATGCCTCCATGAGCCCGTTTGAGCTTTCCCACGCTGGCGGTTCGGTCGAACACATGAACCCGGAACCAGGCTATCTGTGGCTGCAACGGATTACCGAAATTTATCCCTCAACCGTCTGGCTCAACCCCTCCCCGCAGAAATACTGGCACTATACCCAGTCCATTGAGATGGTCCGCCAATTGATGGAAGACCGCATGTACCCGCTGACCCTTGAAGGCCTTGACAGCGCCATGCGCGAGTTAATTCGTTAAGCTTTGCCATCAGATGATAACCCGCAATTAACCACTGGGCCGTTTTGCGTTGAATTTGCCACACATTTCATGATCTTTTCGTCTGACTAAAACCATTCGTTCAGATAATTGCGCTAGTATTTGTCAACAGCAAACAAGAATAATTAGGTAGAGCAGAAAAATGGGGATGGACTCCATAACACTTAGCCGCCAAAACAGCAGCTTTTCAGGTGAAATTCCGGTTGCTGCAACAAGCTCTGCTGTCCTTTGCAAATCCGTAACACAAGCCAAAAATAATTTCGAAATCCGTGTCCTGCAAACCATCGAGGATATGGCACAATTCGAAACATCATGGCGCAATCTTGAAGAACACGCCGCAAAGTCTTCAAATGTCTTCCAAAGCTACGACTGGTGCATGAACTGGGCACAAACCTGCACTGTCGGCAATGATTGCTACGGCATCCACATTGTAACGGTTTCACGCAACAACAAATGCCTGCTCATCTGGCCAATGATGACCTCCTGTTCCGGTCCGTTCCATATTCTGAACTGGCTGTCAGAACCCTATTCGCAATATGGCGATGTGCTGGCCGCCGATGATGACAATCTCCAAGCCGTTCTCGATCTGGCATGGCAACAACTCCAGACCCACCCGGTCGCCGATTCAATCCGCTTTCGCCACGTACGCAAAGACGCCACGGTGGCCCCGTTTCTGGACAAGCATGCCCGCCACGACAGTCATGTGGATTACGCCCCGTTTCTGGAAATCGAAAAGTTCCCGACCGAAGCAGCTTATGATAGCCGCTACACCAAATCCCAGCGCCGCCGCCGCAAACGCATTCGCAAGAACCTCGAGCAGTTCGGTGATGTGTCCTTTCAATCAAACACCAGCGGCGCTTCGTTTCTACAGACACTCAAATCCGCCATTACAGAAAAACGCACCTGGCTTTCACAGCGCGGTTTATATTCAAAACCGGTGATGAGCTGTGAGCTTGAACCGTTCTTTGCCAGTCTGGCCCGAAACAGCAAGACCGTGACCACCATTGCTTCACAACTGGACGCTGGTGACCGGCAGGTTTCATACGAAATCGGCCTGCGTTACAAGAACCACCATTTCGGCTATATAACCGCCCATGTTGCCAGTTTAACCGATGCATCCCCCGGCCGCCTGCATATGGATTTGTCCCAGCGCGCCGCCATCAACGATGGCATGAACGCTTTTGACCTGATGGTCCCGGCTGATCCGCACAAAAAAACCTGGTCCAGCAACAGCGTCCAGACTCGCGATTATTTCACCCACCTGAATACCAGAGGCGCCATCTACACTGCCGCCTACCTGAAAGCGATAAGACCCTGCGTCCGCTGGCTATATCTAAAAGCCCCAACAACCATCCGGCGGCATATCACCAGGTTTGTTTCCTGACCCCTACAAAACCCCTTTAGACATTTGACTGGCAATACGGTCAGCTTGCCGGATTGCCAAAGCGACAATTGTCAGTGTCGGATTTTCTGCCGCACCAGTAGTAAACTGGCTGCCATCAGAAACAAACAGATTGGCAATGTCATGGGTTTGGCCCCATTTATTAACGACACCATCTTTTGCCTTTTCAGACATCCGATTGGTTCCAAGGTTATGGGTGGATGGGTAAGGAGGCGTCGGGAAAGTGCGCGTTGCACCCACAGCATCATAGACAGCCGCACCCTGCTGGTAGGCATGTTTGCGCATGGCAACATCATTAGGGTGGTCATCAAAATGGACATGGGGAACCGGCAAACCATGCTTATCCTTTACCTTGCCATCAAGAGTGATGGCATTGGTCTCTTGTGGCATGTCTTCACCAACAATCCACATACCGGCCATATTTTCATACAGATCAAGAGCAGAAGAAAACTCACGCCCCCACGCACCAGGATCCAGAAAAGCGGCCATGAAGGGTAAGCCAAGGGAGAGAGTTTCCAGTTCATAGCCGCCGACAAATCCACGCGAGCTGTCATGACGTGCTTCATCCTGAATGATACCGGCCATAGTCGTGCCGCGCCACATTTTAACCGGCTTGTCGAACACCCCATAAACAGACCCAGTCATATGGCGCATATAATTGCGACCAACCTGACCAGAGGAATTTGCCAACCCATCCGGGAACATTGATGACGCTGAATTCAATAGCATCCGCGGACTCTCAATCGAATTACCCGCCACGCAAACAATTCTGGCTTTTTGCAAATGTTGCTTGCCATCACTGTCGACATAGACAACCCCGGTAACTTTACCGCTTTTGTCATGTTCAATTTTCAGTACATGTGATTTTTCACGAACTTCAAGATTTCCCGTCGCTTCTCCGCGCGGAATATCTGTGTAGGCTGAGGACCATTTCGCCCCATATTTGCAGCCCTGAAAACAAAACCCTACTTGCTGACAGGCGTTGCGCCCATCGCGCTCACGGCTATTGATAGCCATACGACCGGTATGGACATTTTTATAACCAAGGGCTTTGGCACCTTTTTCAAAAACCTTGAAATTATTGCTACCCGGTAAGCCAGGTATGCCATTGGTACGGGTCACCCCCAATTTATCTTCGGCCTTGGCATAATATGGCTCAATATCTGCCAGAGTGATCGGCCAATCAAGCAGATTGGCGCCTTTAACATCGCCATATACAGTTCTGGCGCGAAATTCATGGTCCTGAATGCGCAACGATGCACCGGCCCAGTGCGTAGTTGTTCCACCCACCGCCTTGACAATCCAGGCAGGTAATCCGGAAAAATCTTTGGCAACCCGCCAGTCACCACTGGTCGTGCGTGGGTCAGTCCAGGCAAGCTGACCAAAGCTTGCCCATTCATCATTGACATAATCATCTGGCAAATACCGCCCACCAGCTTCAAGCGCCACGACACTAACGCCCTTTTGCGCCAGCTCATTTGCCAAAACGCCACCACTGGCACCTGTACCAATTATTACGACCACACTGTCATCGTTCTTGTTAAATGGAGCACCCATTACCTATTCCTCCCTGCATGAATTACTGTATTAATTAAAGCCAGTTGATGTCATCAAAGCCACGGTTGACATAACCACCGTGCTCAAACGAAGAACCTTCATAGCCAAACACTGGCCAAACCGCTTTTTGGTTGTAAAGACCGGTTACCAGTCCACCCCGAATGGTTTGGAAAAACGCACTGCCTTCAATTTTCTGGAGTAACGCAACCCGGTCTTTTTCCCAGCCGACATCCGCATAACTTGCATAACCCTGTGCTTTAGCCAGCCCATTCAGCTCACTCACACCCTTTTCAACCATGTCTTTTTTGGTTTCTGAGTCGTACCCTTTCATCGCAGTCACGTAGAATTCATCTGCAACTTTGTCATGAGGATATATGTCTCTTGCCATCTGAATAAGTGTGGCCATGGTGCCAGGTTGAATAACATTTACCTGCAACGCCCACGCCGTATTCGGAGCTGATATAAACCCCGGACCTATGGCAACCAGCGTACCTGTCGCCAACATTCTCGACAGGAGTTGCCGCCGTGTTAAACCTTCTGCTATCTCTTTTTTCATCTAAGTATTCCTCCTTGCAAAAACAGTCTGAATTACATTGGCGCTAGTTTTTGTCTGTTTTCTAATGGTAGCGCCCATGCCTCTGGAGCACTTCAATCTCATAGCCATCAGGATCCTGAACAAAAAAGAACCGGGCCAGAAGTTCGCCATTGTGTTCAAAATCGGTAATTTTTCGCGGCGAAAACCCGGCAACGGAAAACCGTTGATGTTCGGCATCCAGATCATCCACGCAAAATGCCAGATGGCCATAGGCAGTACCCATTTCATATGGCTTACTGTTGTTTTTGTTGATGGTCAGCTCGACTTCAAAATCACTTTGGTCATTGCTCAAATAGACCAGTGTAAAGCTGTCAAAATCGCGCCTGTCGGCAACAGTCAGACTAAAGGCCTGACCGTAAAACTTGAGGGACTTTTCCTCATCTAAAACCCGGATCATCATATGTATTGCTTTGGCCACGAACCCACCACAAAAAATTAATTGTCGATTGGGAGCAGCTTAAGTAATCAGATATGGCGTCGGGTAGTAGCCCTATACTACGCGCAGTTTTTTCACCATTTCATCATTGCTATCATCGTCGGGAACTTCTACTTCACCAAGATGGATAAGGCAGGCACATCTCAAAAGCGAGGTGAAATTAGGAGCTTCGCCCCGTAACAGCAAAACTTCTGAGTGGAGTTTGGAAATAAATGCCGGCGTAGACATATCCTCCGCCTGTGCAAGTTTATCAACAATCCGCCAGAACGACCGTTCAAGCCGAATACTGGTGCTTTGCCCGTTTAATCGCAACCGCCGCGTTTCCGGCTCATACCTTTTCGGGTTTTGCCCTGCAAACATTTCACACATAGAGACGCCTCCACATCTTGTTATCAGTAGTCTGCACTGACCAACAATTAACAGCAACCTCACCCTTTTTGTCAAGTCAGTCCAAATTCCCCAGCAAAAGGCACCATAATCATGAACATTCGAGACAGGGTCAACCCCCGTCTCACATGAAACAACGTCTGTTTAACTATACGGACTGATGCAGCGGTGGTCATAGCCATCATACCCGCGATAGGTGTCGGTAGCAGGATTATAAGAACGGTATCGCCTTAGACACCACTCGACATGAGGACTCTTTCCGTAAGGTTCATAATAGTAAGGATCGTCATAATAGGTCGTTCCGAGCCACCAGGGAACCGCATACCAAAAACCGCTATAATAGTAATGGTTCCTACCGCGCCGGGTCCTGAATCGCGGTCCGTGACGGCGTCCACTATAGGCAAACCGTCTACCGCCACCGCGTCGGATTACACGGCCATCACCGCGACCACCACGACGGATTACCCGTCTACCACCACCGCGTCGGATTGCGCGCTCACCGCCGCGACCACCACGTCGTATTATACGTCTACCGCCTCGGTAACGGCGATGCTCAACCTTTTCAACCGGAAGTGCTGTATTAACGCCCGTCGGCGTGTTTTTCGCTGATTTAACCGGCAAAGCCATTGCTGAAACGCTTAGCGTCTGGCCGAAAAATGCAATAGTACCAATAGCCAGCACTGCACCAAACACCATTGAAAGAAATTTCGTTCTCATCTCAATCTCCTTGTTTGAATTTGATCTTTAGTTCTAACCTAAAAAAACCTTCAACATTTAACTTGCATCAGTCTCCGATACAAAAGGTCATAAATTAAGGCAATAAAAACCCAAGCCAAACGAAATAGAAGCTTTCATCGTCAATCAAACAGCACAAGGCGGCGTACAGATGCTGGATTAACGTGATCTGCCGTTAAGCTGGCATCAAGTCATTTTGATAAGCAAATAGCGCTGGCGTGCCGCCGGTGTGGATGAACAAAACGGTTTTGCCTTTTTCGATAATGCCACGCTCGACCAGCGAGGCCAGACCGGCCATTGTCCGGCCAGAATAAACCGGATCAAGCAGTAAAGCTTCGTCGTGGGCGCTATTGCTGATGGCAGCCATAACCTGCCCATTCATCTGGCCATAACCCGGTGCCAACACCACATCATCAACATGAATATCTTGATCTGTAATATTGCCCCTGCCCTGCAGCAACGCATTGAGTTCGCCAACGCGACGGGTAATTCGGGCCCGTTGCTGTTCAGCATCCCGCCGCACACAAATACCATACACCGGCACCTCCCAGCCCATGGCCCGTGCCCCAACAAGAAACCCGGCATGAGTAAGACCGCTACCCGAAGGAATAACAACATAATCGGGCATTTCCCCGGCTTGGCAACATTGGGCAAAACATTCAGCTGCACATTGAGCATAGCCCAGGCCACCAATCGGCGGGTGATCAATGCCCAGGTGAATCACATAAGGCTTGCGGCCCTCAGCCCGTAACCGTTCAGCAATATCGTCAAGATTTGCATCTGCCGCCGCTTCATTTTCACCTTCAGCAAAATAGTGGACCTCCGCCCCAAGGAGATGGTTCAAAAGCACATTGCCTGACCTGTTATAAATAACGTCATCCTTTGGCACCCGCGCCTCAAGCTGCACCACCGCCTGCCAGCCAAGCTTGCGGGCTGCTGCTGCTGTAAGGCGAACAAAATTTGACTGCACCGCCCCGGTAATCAAAATCGTATCAGCGCCCTGTTGCCGAGTTGGCCCCAGATAATATTCCAGCTGCCGGATTTTATTGCCGCCCATTGCCAGCACCAAAGTATCATCGCGTTTTGCCAAAAGAGCAATGCCCAGCCGGTCACCCAATCGCTCCAGCCGGTCGATGCTGGTTTGCTGCACGCCCAAGTCCACCTTGGCAAAGCTGTTTAATTCTTGCAAAAATTCGCTAACACCTAAAGACATCTATTTGGCCTTTCACCGATCACCCGTCTTGCCTTGCCTTCATTCTTTGATATAGCTGAATAAGGGATAGATTTGATCTGGGCAAGCACATCCGCACGACAACACCACCTCACAAGAGGCACAGACAAAGAGCGATGTTCCAATTACCTCATCATGTTTGTGTCAAACAAAGTGTTGTAGCTTACAGGCAAAAAAGGAAACTGCGATGATTGCCAGTCTGATGATGTACCAGCGCCCGCAGCTTGAAGGTGCCCACAACAGATACTGGGCCTTAATCCGAAAGTTTCTGGCCGAGGCAAACATCCAAAGTCCACAAAACCTGTCACAGGATGCTGAAGAGTTTTCCCTATGGCTCGATCCTGAACTGGTGCTCAGTCAAACCTGCGGCATGCCCTATCGCACCTGCTTGCATGGCAAGGTAACGCTGGTGGGAACCGCCGATTTCGGTGTCGAACAATGCCCGCCGGGGTATTACCGTAGCGCCCTGGTTGTTCGCAAAGATGACCAACGTGAAAATCTGCCAGCATTTAAGGGCGCTGTTTTCGCCTACAATCAAAAAACTTCCCAATCAGGCTATGCCGCGCCCTATTGGCATTTGCAACCACACGGCTTCTGGTTTGCCAACCAGCTTCATACAGAACAGCATCTGGCCTCGGCCAAAGCCGTAGCAACCGGTCGGGCCGACATCGCCGCACTGGATGCAGTTTCGTGGCGATTAATGAAAAAGTATGAAGACTTCGCCAACCAGCTCCAAGTGCTGGAATGGACAACCCCAACCCCGGCTCTTCCCTATATCGCTGCTGCCGGTGCCGACAGGCAAGCGACCTTTAACGCCATACAAAAGGCCATTGACCACCTAACCTACACAGACCGGCAATTGCTTGGCCTTAAAGGCATCATCTACATTCCGCCCGAAGTTTACCTCGCAGTGCTGAACCCGCCTGCTTAACGCTTCAACTCGTTGAAACCACCTCACCCTTGCTGCCTTTACCCCGCCAGAAGACAGCGAATGTTGCCGCTGCGGCAACCACCAGAAGACCAAATGCCAGAAGCGGCCGGAAGAAAATCCAGGCGAAAGCGATAATCACAAATGCGACAATTACCGCAACCAAAAAAGCTACAACACTCGCACCGGCCCCGACAATGCTACCGACAAAGGGGATAATATCGGCGGTGACAGACAGAATGTTTAAAATCATCCGAAGCCCGAAAAACATCATGATGAAGCCGACAAAACGTAATATCCAGGTCAGCGTCGTGTTCTGATCAACAGCGGTCTGAAACATTTCATCGGCAGGAATAATACCAGCATGCAACAGCGAAATCGTCCCACCAACACTTGTTTTGTACGGCCGAAAACTATTGGCAACCTGCCGCGCCACCAGAGAAATCTCGGTCGGATAGGTCACCAACATGGCAATCCGCACATCACCGGCAACGTTACCAGCAACTGACCCCAGATACATAACACCGTTGACTATGCGTGACTGCGCTCCTCCCCGAATCGAAGCAGGAGTATTCCTGCGGGACAAAGCCAGCGGCTTGCTCTTGCCAATTCTGCCAATCTGCGATGAATTAAGCAAAAACGCCCCAACTGTGACATTGGTTGCAGTAAAAGAGCTTGTCTTATAATTTCCTTATCGATCTGCGAAGATTGAGCCAATGCACGCCACGCCATTTATGGCGTGCAATGGCGGCGGCTGGATCGATAAGGGCTTGGTCGTGAGGGACCGTTTTCGAGTGTGATCAGCCGCCGTCTTCGCATGAGGCCTGAACGGATACGCAAGCTTGGATTTTCATAGGCTTGCATGACAAGCATAGGACATGACGATGATGACAAATGATAGCATAGGCATTGATATTTCGAAGGATTTTTTGGATGCGCATCGACTGAGTGACGCGGCGGCGGCGCGCGTTCCCAACACACCTGCCGGTTTCCGTGCCTTATCAACATGGTTGGGCGAGGATATGCCGACCCGTGTCGTGTTTGAGGCCACTGGGCCATACCACAGGAGTTTTGAACGAACGTTTTCGGGAAAGCTCCCTTTGGTGAAAGTCAATCCTTTGCAGGCACGCCGGTTCGCTCAAGCCTGCGGGACCAGGGTCAAAACGGATGCGGTGGACGCACGGATGCTCGCAAGTTTTGGCAATGCCCTGGCCTTGGAACCAGACCAGCCTCTCGACGAAAAACAATACGAACTCAAAGAGTTATTCAGCTCCAGAGGCGCTCTCATCAAGGATCGCACCCGTTTGATTAATCGCCTGCAAACACAAAGCCTTGCTCTGGTTAAGCGACAAACCAAAGCGCGGATAGACCAGATAACGCGTCAGTTGAAAACATTGCAGCAAAACATCAACGCAAGAGTGCAAGACTGTCCAAGCCGAGCCCGAGCCAACACGATTCTGCGTTCTATCCCGGGCATTGGTGAAGTGGCCGCTGCAACCATTCTCATTGAGATGCCGGAGATCGGAACCCTTCATAAAAAAAGAGCTGCAAGCCTCACTGGATTAGCTCCAATGACCCGACAATCAGGAAAATGGCGCGGCAAAGCCACAATTCAGGGTGGTCGAAAACAGCTGCGCGACGCGCTCTACATGCCTGCTCTCGTTGCAGCCCGACACAACCCCGACATGTGCAACAAATACAAGGCCATGATCAAACAGGGCAAACCGCAAA
>DAOUPT010000135.1 GCA_030626025.1 Anderseniella sp.
AGGTTTGATTTTAACTCCGCATAAACATCGTCGAGAGTGTTCGACTCTAGTGGCAATGGCACGGCGTAAGCGTTGCGAACAGCATCGGGCATGTCCTGCCACAGTGGACGGTCGCGGACGTCACGCACATGTGAAATTGCATCGTCGATGATCTGGTGCGCCGTTGAGTGAAGGGCAGCCCAATCGGGTGGATCAAGGCCCTCTTCGATCTCGGGTGGTTCAATCTCTTTCATGGCATCCTCCAGTCTGATCAGAATAGCAAGAATACCAAAAAACAGCAAATGGGTGGCCCATAAAGGCCCGTTGCAGACATTAGATATCGTGCTAGAATCGTCTCACATTAGTCGATTTAAATATCTGTTGAGACGCGATCGTATCATGAAACACCGTCAACTCCAATCAATCGCCCATAACTTTGCTGCTTCGCTCGCAAGTGGGATGGGGTTCGTGGTGGGACTTTATACGACACGAGTTTTCGAAGAAGCTGGCTTCAGCAAGGACTGTCACATCACAATTGATTTTTTGAGCGGAAGGATCAAACATGGGACTGCTTCAGAAGAATTGACTAGAGCGACCGTGGTCTATCAAAGGGCATTTCCGGAATTCTGCGAAAAACATGGCGCAGACATTTCCGACTTTCGTGAATTGTCCGTTCGCTTCCACTCCGGGCAACTATACAACCGCTTCATGGTCACTATTGAATACTCCGGTGGCACCCGTTCAACGCGTGAATACGATGGCGATCTTGGCAATCGTATTCGAGAACTTGATGACAGAGGTCGCATTCGGCCGAAGGTCCGCTAAGGGTCAAAAACCCCCGTTCTGGGTACTCTTAATTGACGGTGAGAATAGGGTTGGTAGCAGACGCGCCGCCAGACTGCCATTTGCGGGTATTTTGTGCCAAATCAGGTGTCGCAAAAGGGTCGGCTTTGCAACAATTTTAATCTTGACTGATTTAAACGCTTCAAATATTCATGATATATGGATGTTTTTAATGCGCTCAAAACCTTTTCAGCTTTAAGCCAGCAAACGCGACTCGACGTATTCCGTCTTCTCGTGAAAGCCGGTACTGATGGAGCTTTGTCTGGTGAGATTGGCGATCAACTGGATGTTCGTCAGAACACCATGTCGGCCAACCTAACGGTTCTGTTGAATGCGGGTCTTGTGCGCAATGAACGGCAAGGGCGGACAATTCGCTATTTCGCCGATTTTGAAGCCGTGCGCGGCCTGCTTGCCTTCCTGATGGAAGATTGCTGTGGTGGAAATCCGGAAATTTGCCAACCTATCATTGATGAGATCGCCTGTGCGTGTTGAGGAAGAACTATGACTGACAAGCCAATAGATGCTCCTACTATCGGTATTTTTGAAAAATGGCTTTCAATATGGGTTGCACTTTCGATTTTTCTCGGCATCGTTTTGGGCCAAGCATTTCCTGTGCTTTTTGAAGAACTTGCCAGTTTTGAATATGCCCATGTCAACCTGGTTGTCGCGGTTCTTATCTGGGCGATGGTCTACCCGATGATGATCTCGGTTGACTTTGGCAGCATTACTCATGTTGCTGATCAACCAAAAGGGCTGATGATTACTCTTGTGGTCAACTGGTTGATAAAGCCCTTTACCATGGCGGCACTTGGCGTGTTGTTCTTCAAATACCTTTTTGCGGATTTCATGTCGGCGGGCAATGCAGATTCCTACATTGCGGGACTCATCCTGCTTGGCGCTGCACCCTGTACAGCTATGGTTTTTGTCTGGTCACAACTCACACGCGGTGATGCGAACTACACGCTCGTACAGGTGAGTGTGAACGATCTGATTATGGTTTTTGCCTATGCCCCCATTGTGGCCTTGCTGCTCGGCGTGACCAATATTCCGGTGCCATGGGATACGTTAGTTCTTTCCGTCGCCCTCTATGTTGTCGTGCCGCTGATTGCTGGTATTGTTACGCGTAGGATACTGTTGGGAAACAAAAACCATGTCGAGGCAGTGTCAAGCTTCACCACCAAGTTAAAGCCGTTCTCCATTGTTGGCCTCTTGGCGACGGTTGTGCTGCTGTTCGGCTTTCAGGGCAGCGTGATCCTGTCTCAACCGCTTCTCATCATCATGATCGCTATACCTCTTTTACTGCAATCCTATGGCATCTTTGCTGTTGCCTATGGCGCGGCATGGTTCATGCGCGTTCCATTCAGAATTGCTGCTCCTTGCGCGATGATAGGAACATCCAATTTCTTTGAACTTGCCGTAGCTGTGGCGATCAGCCTGTTTGGGCTGAACTCCGGTGCAGCCCTTGCAACGGTTGTAGGTGTGTTGGTCGAAGTGCCGGTGATGTTGTCATTGGTCGCATTCGCTAACAAAACCCGTAACCACTTTCCACAAAACTAAACAGGATAGGAAGGCATCGTCATGACTAAACACAAAGACTGCTACGGAACAATATTTCACGATAGTCTGCATTTCTCTGACAATCGGAAAATGCGTGGGAAGGTTTTCGAGTTTGAGCTATCTTCAGCTGGGCTAGCACGCACAAACCGAAGCGTCAGTTTTGACGTGACCGAATGGGACGATTGTCAAAAATGTCCCGAATTTGAACATTGCTACAAACTTTGCATGGCAAAGCTGACGTTAGAAACTGCAATTTCAAAGGATTAGAATCATCGAGACTGAGCAGAAACATGACGATTGTCATTCATCACAATTCAGACTGCGACACTTCCCGCAACACACTTGAAATGATCTGTGCTTCCGGCGAAGAAACGAATGGATGTCAAACTTCCGCATTGGGTCAACAATCGCCTTTTTTAGCGCCTTTCATGAACGTCTGTAAGGAGGTCTATAGCGGGCGAAAAACCTCAAATGAGAACACCGGTACAATAATTTACCATTGAAGCGGCCAAATTGTCTGGTTGTGATCAGGTCAACGTCATTCACAAACCCAGACTGCTATCTGACAACGGAGCCAGTTACATCTCAGGTGACCTTGCTGAGTGGCTGGAGGACAAAGGCATGGATCATGTGCGTGGTGTGCACCCTATCATCGGCAAACTCAGGGCAAGATCGCCTCTCAGCGTTGCTAGCAACGCCTGCCAGCCAGCGGAGACGTTGGCATCAAACCCTGAAAAACCGCATACTGCTGGATAATTACTGCTTCCCTGCAGATCTCGATGCTCAGATCGAAACCTTCGTTGATCATTACAATCATCAGTGTTACCACGAAAGTATCAACAACCTCACGCCTGCTGACGTCTACTTCGGGCGCGGGCCAACCATTTTACTAAAAATAGAAAGAATCAAACAAAACACCCTCGAAACAAGGTGCTTGCAACATCGCAAGAATGCCGCCAAATATATCAAACCAGATGAACTAAACTCTCTCTTGGCACAAACCAGCTCTGAACCCATTTTATTTAATGACGGACAGTGATATGTTATCATCCGGGTTCTTGGAGGAGAGGAAACTTGGCTATTACTATCAAGGAGTGGTTGCACGGCCTTGGACTGGAAAGATACGCTGAAACGTTCCAAGAGAACGATCTTGATCTGGAGCTTGTTGCAGATCTCAGCGATATTGATCTAAAGGACCTTGGTGTCACCTCCATGGGGCACCGCAAGAAATTGTTACGTGCAATTGAATCCCTAAACGTGCCATCGCCATCCACCAACGGTCAGATGGACGTAGCGCCGGACGCTACCAACACACCATCAAATCTTACCGCGCAAATATCGCAGGCTGAGCGGCGTCAGTTGAGCATTATGTTCTGCGATATGGTCGGATCAACAGAGCTTTCACTTCGCC
>DAOUPT010000117.1 GCA_030626025.1 Anderseniella sp.
TTGGAGCGGGCGATGAGATTCGAACTCACGACCCCAACCTTGGCAAGGTTGTGCTCTACCCCTGAGCTACGCCCGCATCCTATGTGTTTGCTCTCAATTTCTGAGTGCGCCGTGTTATTGCGCAAGTTGGAGATAAATGCAATAGGCTGATTCAAGTAATTTGAATTTTCTAAAAATACTTTTTGAGGAGGGTGTAATGGATGCAGAGCAGCAAATGCTTTTTGATCGTTTTGATAAATTGGGGATCGCAACGCAAACCCATAAACATGCCCCGGCATTTACTGTGGAAGAAGCCCGTGAACTACGCGGTACGATTTCGGGTGGGCATTGTAAGAATTTGTTTTTAAAAGATAAAAAAGGGGCGCAGTGGTTGATCGTGTGCCTTGAAGACGCACAAATCAACCTCAAAACCGCACCGGCCAAAATCGGTAGTGCCCGGCTTTCTTTTGGAAAACCCGACCTTTTGATGGAGACCATGGGCATTACACCCGGCTCGGTTACACCATTTGCCCTGATCAATGACCAAAAGGCCGTTGTTAATGTCGTGCTGGAGCAGAAAATGATGCAATTTGACCAACTCAACTACCATCCGCTTAGAAATGATGCGACAACAACAATCGTATCCAGTGATCTGGTTAAGTTCATCAAGTCTTGCGGACATAACCCGCAGATAGTAGACCTTTAGATGGCCTGAGATGAAATGGCGATTTTTTCGTCGCAGGTTATTGTATTTATGGCAATACTGGCCATTTTAAACACCACAGTATTCATTTACAGGCAAGCAACCCATGACTGATTCAATTATCGGATTGAAACCGGAACCCGGCCAATCACCAGCAGCATCAGGCGCTGTTATTAAAGATGTATCCACCGCGACCTTTATGGCCGATGTTATTGAAGCCTCGAAAGAAGCGCCGGTAATTGTCGATTTCTGGGCGCCATGGTGCGGTCCCTGCAAGCAACTCACACCGGTTATTGAAAAAGTGGTTACTGCTGCTGGTGGCGCGGTCAAGCTGGTCAAGATCAACATTGATGAAAATCAGGAAATTGCCCAGCAAATGCGGGTGCAGTCCATTCCGGCGGTTTTTGCCTTTGTTGACGGGCAACCGGTTGATGGTTTTATGGGTGCTAAACCCGAGGGTGAAATCAAGGCCTTTATTGATAAAATCGCGGCGATGGCACCTGGTAGCAATACCGATCAAATCGCTGAACTGCTTGAACAGGCCAAAACCGCACTTGCTGCTGATGATGTTAATCAGGCCGGTCAGATTTATGCAGCGATTTTACAAGCCGATAATGAGAATGTTGGCGCGCTTTGCGGCCTTGCCCGTTGTCAGATCGCCAAGGATGATATTGAAGGGGCCGCCGCAACTTTAGCAATTGTGCCGCCTTCCTTCCATGATGAACCCGATTTTCTAGGGGCCAAAGCAGCTTTGGAGCTGGCTTCCAACCCGGTTGATGATGAGGAAGTGAAAAAGTTCACCGACGCGATTGCTGCCAACCCGGATAATTTTGAAGCCCGGTTCGAGCTGGCAAATGCACTTAATAATGGTGGTAAACGGTCCGAAGCTCTTGATCATTTGTTGTATATCGTTGGCAAGAACCGGGGCTGGAATGATGAAGCTGCCCGTAAGCAGATTTTGACATTTTTCGAAGCCTGGGGACCGGTTGATGAACACACCATTGCCGGACGCAAGCAATTGTCTGCCATTTTGTTTTCTTAAATCGAAAGACCCGTCATGAATGACACCACAGATCAGACTAAAGATCAGAGCGCAGAAAAAAACCAACTGGTTGATCCGGCATTGCTTGAAATTTTGGTCTGCCCGGTAACCAAACAGCCGCTGTCCTATGACCGGAGCACCAACGAGTTGGTCTCACAGGCCGCCCAACTGGCTTTTCCGGTTCGTGATGGCATCCCGATCATGTTGATTGAAGAGGCCCGAGACTTAAACGCTGAGCCGCAACCTTGAATGTCCATAGAGACTTAAAATCAGAGAGACAGATAAATGATTGAATCCCACACACCACCGAGCGAATTGCGCGTCAGCAATCAGGGCAAGCTTTTGCAGGTTTCCTTTGAAGATGGTCGCAGCTATGAACTTACCGCCGAGTTATTGCGGGTCGAAAGCCCGAGCGCTGAGGTGCAGGGACATTCAGCGGCTGAAAAAAGGACAGTCGGTGGCAAACTGAATGTCAAGATTACAGCAGTTGACCCGGTTGGAAATTATGCGGTTCGCCTGACCTTTGATGACGGACATGACACCGGCCTTTATACTTGGGATTATTTGAACCGGGTCGGTGAGGGGCAAGAAGAAATCTGGGCTGATTATCTTGGTCGTTTGCAAGAGTTCAACCTGTCACGGGAATAGAAAAAATTATGACATCGGAACTGGAAAACCTGCTGGTAACACTGGATCTGGAAAAGCTGGAAGAAAACCTGTTTCGCGGCAACAGCCCACAGGTTGGCTGGCAACGGGTGTTTGGCGGGCAGGTGATCGGTCAGGCACTGGTTGCAGCAACGCGCACGGTGGGTGATGATCGCACCGCCCATTCGCTGCACGGCTATTTTATCCGCCCCGGTGATCCCTCAATTCCGATTATCTATGACGTTGATCGCTATCGCGATGGCAAGAGCTTTACCACCCGCCGGGTTGTCGCCATTCAGCACGGTGAACCGATTTTTTCCATGGCGGCTTCTTTTCATCTGGCTGAAGAGGGCTTTGATCATCAGCATCAAATACCCAACGTGCCAATGCCCGAAGACCTACCGAGTGAAAAAGATTTGCTGGCCCAGTTTGAAAAACTGATGCCGGAGAATATGAAGCATTACTTTACCCGGCAGCGACCGATCGAGCTGCGCCCGACCGAACCGGAACGCTATCTCAATCCCAAAAAAGACCCCTCAACCATCCAGAATGTCTGGATCAGAGCAACGCAGGCGCTGCCCGATGACCCTGCCCTGCACCAGTGCGTTCTGGCCTATGCCTCAGACATGACGCTTCTGGATACTTCTCTGGTCCCGCACGGCCGCAACCTGTTCGACCCTGACCTGATGATGGCCTCCCTCGACCACGCCCTGTGGTTCCACCGCCCCTTCAAAGCCGATGAATGGCTGCTCTATGCCCAGGACTCCCCCTCATCATCCGGCGCGTTAGGCTTCAACCGCGGCAGCATTTTCACCCGCGAAGGCGCGTTGGTTGCATCGGTGACGCAAGAAGGTTTGATTAGGCGGAAGCGGAAAACTTAAACTTTTCTCTCTCAGCTTCCCAGCCGGTCACTTCTACACAACCTGCTAACTGCCGGTCGGGAGTTGTACTCCCGACCGGCTGGCGACCAACTGAGGGGGTGAAAAACCCCTTCTGGCGTGGGCAACCCCGCTTCTAAACTTTATCTTCTTCCTCGGCCAGAAAGTTGGCGCAGCGGATCATGTCTTCTACTAGCTCGTATTCGGGTAACCCGATCCGGCGCCAGTTGCTTACATCAATGCGGTCAACGACTTCTGAGTGCTCGCCTGAACTGCCGCGGGCCTGACAATTTCGTTCACGGCACAGGCGGTCAATTTCGTCAAAGCCGATCTTTTCGATCAGTTTGGGGACCATGATGTGCACAGAGCCGCGCATGCCGGTGCCAATGTTAGAGGGACAGCAGGTTACAGCACCAAATTTGGGGTGCATCATGAAGACTTCCTCATCACCTGTTATGGCTCTCACACCATCTTCGATAAGCTTTGCACCAGCGCTTAAACGTTCAAAAACTGCCCGGACATTGCCGCCCATCTCCATTGAGATGATCCGCAAATGATCACCTTCATTTATCCAATTGATAAATGTCTGGGCCTTGTTCAGGTAAACACCGCGGCCATGGGGCCAATGCTCATGATAACCGCTGGCCGCCTGCATGCGATCCTTACCACGGAACAGGAAATGCGCATCAATCAGCGACTGGCGCTTTTCCTCTGACATGGTGGTATGCAAAAACAGCTCGCCGGCCAGATCAGACTCATCAGGGATTACGGCATAGACCTTTTTCATCAAATCAATGACCTCCTCACGCGATTGCCGCGAACCACCAGGGTTCAGCGGGAACATCGATAAATTGCGGGCAAGTCTTATTCGGGTTGAGGCAATCTTGTTTTTGGCACTGTCGCTCAAATCCACTTTGATGCGGTCAGGGTCCATCCGCTCTGACGGGGTACCTTTCAGGTCACTGCCCTTTTCCATCGAAAAGCCGGAGTGATATTTTTCAATAACCGGATAAAAGAAATCACTAAAATCATCGTAGGATTCCTTGTCGCCCGCATGACAGCCAACAAAGCTGTCCGGATACGTAACCCCGGTATTGATTGCCCTTGCAAGGGTCCATTTGGCCGGACCACTGGACACCACATCCTTATATTTGTCCCAGACCTCTTTGGTGCACATTTGGGCACAAAGTGAGGTGTGCTCACTAGCGCGTGCCGCATCAAGTTTCTCAGCCGGATATTCGTTTTTTGCCAGCGATTCTTCTATTTTCAGATCATAGTCTGGATCGTAACCAGGCTTTTTACCAAACAGCATCTTTTTCCTCCCAAAACGTGCCCGGTTAAGCCCGATCACTATATAAGCAGGCTACATATCGGCGGGAATAGACGCAACATTTAAAATAACCGACCCCGCCTCAACATCAGTTAAAACTACGGTAACTTATAGTGACAAAATCACCCTCCAGCGAAGGGAAAGGGTTTCAGTCTGTCACCTCAAAACCGGCTTTTTCAATTATCGCTATAACCTGACCTTTGCTGATAACCGCTTCGTCGATGGTGACTTCGCCGCTTTTGTTTTCATGGCTGACGGAAACGGCGTCTATGCCGGGAGCCTTTTCCAAAAGGCCGGTCAGGCTGCTTGAACAACCCCCGCAAGTCATACCGTCGATTGAAAGTGTAAGAGTTTTCATTTGAGTTCTCCGAGAAAGCTTTTGTGATTACCTGCTGTATAGAGCCTCCACTAACTGGAAGGTCAAGAGACGATTCCCGACGAGTCCGGGCAACACCGTAATTTGAGCGGGAGTGTAAAGCCCCATTATTATTGGCCATTTTTTGAAAGAATTTCTGGCACAGTACTCTGCTGGAAAGGATTTTCCTTGTAGAAGCTGAACTACACACACAATATTTTTGTTCTTATAATATTCTTGACTTATTGTGCTTTACATGCTAGATATCTTTTCACCAGCCTACACTGAAACACTGCATCGGGTCGCCTTTGTGGTGGTGGGTTTGGGTGGCGCCTGAAAGTGCTGGTTTGATACGAGAAGCCAGTATAGCCAGGGGTTGCGTGTGTCCCCGCCTCGCCGCTGAGCGTGGCTGTCACGCGATGA
>DAOUPT010000084.1 GCA_030626025.1 Anderseniella sp.
GCACGCGTTAATTCCAAAACCCGACAAGACACCACCCCATCACCAACCCCGACGCAATCCCGGGGTTTCCTGTTGGTGACAAGTGAAGGCAACAAACTAGCATGATAAATCCGAAATGTCAAGAACATTATAGGAACTTGACGTCACTGGCTATGCCAGTGCACGTCAACCCATTGCTTTTGCGTGCTTGACACGAGGGTCCACTTCTCGACAAACGCAATCCATCCGGTAATGAGGGATATAAGAAAACCTGCTGGCGCAATTCATTGCGCCCTACGGCGTCACCAGACCAGCACAAACACCCCGGCCACCACCAAATACCGCACCAGCTTGGCAATCAGCACCACCGGCACAAAAATCACCAGCGGCGTCCGCGCAATACCGGCGATTACCGTCAGCGGGTCACCAATCACCGGTGCCCACGACAACAGCAAGGACCAGATGCCCCATTTACTGTACCATGCAGAATAACGCTCAAACTTCTCCGGTTTGACCGGGAACCATTTTGCCTTACGAAAATGGGCCAGATAACGCCCGATCCCCCAATTCACACCAGAGCCCAGTGTGTTGCCAAGTGTTGCAGCGGCAATGACCATGAAAATAGAGATTTTGCTGTTGGCCAGCACACCAACCAGCATCACCTCCGATGACCCCGGCAGCAATGTTGCCGACAGGAACGCCACGGAAAATAAACTGATCAGTATCTCAATCAAAAAACTTGAACCGCTCCACCAGTTTCTTCATCGTCAACCCCTGCACAATGATCGAGAACACCACCACCGCATAGGTTGCAGCCAGTATACCCGGCTTTTCCGGCACATCGGGCAAGGACAAAGCCAGCGCCACAGAAATACCGCCCCGCAAACCGCCCCATGTCAAAATGGAGATTGACCCGCGTTCGAATTTCTCGCGGATGGATAACATCTTGATCGGAATGGCAACCGAAATATTGCGGGCCAGCAGGGCCACCGGAATGGCGGCCAGCGCCACCGGCAAATGCAGCAAGTCTCCGGCAATAATAAGAACTTCAAAACCGACCAGCAGAAACAGCACCGAATTCAAAACCTCATCCAGCAATTCCCAGAACTGAAAGACGTGTTTGCGGGTATTGCTGCTCATGGCAAATTTTGCCCCGTGATTGCCGATAAACAATCCGGCAATCACCACCGCAATCGGCCCCGACAAATGCAGCCGGATGGCAATCGCATAAATCACCATCACCAGCGCCAGTGTAATCAGCACTTCAATATTGTGTTCATCAATCTGCCGCATGGCCCAAAAGGCGATCATACCGCCAGCGATGCCGAGCACCGCACCCCCACCGGTTTCCAGCAAAAACAACTTGGCAATGCCCAACGCATCCAGCTCGCCATGCCCACCACCAGTGCCAGATAGGGCAAAGGCCACCATGATGGTGAAAACCACCACACCAACGCCATCATTAAACAGCGATTCACCGGCAATTTTTGCTTTCAGCAGCGGTGGAATTTTGACCGTTTTCAACAATCCCAGCACAGCGACCGGATCAGTCGGGGTAATCAGCGCCCCGAACACCAGCGCCCAGATAAAGGCCACCGGCTGCCCGGCCAGTTTCATAATCAGCCACATCGCCCCGCCAATCATGAAAGTTGAGGCGACAACCCCTAAAGTTGCCATCAGACCAATAGCCCACTTTCGCTGCGCCAGTTCATCAAGATCCACATGCACCGCCCCGGCAAACAGCAAAAACGACAACATGCCTTTAAGCAGGGTCTCATTAAAATCAACCTGGTTGATCGCTTTTGTCACCACCGCTGAAATGCCAAATTGCGGCATGAAATAATCAGCTACAATGATCGCCCCCGAAGCAAGCAGGGCGATAATCACCAGACCAATGGTGTGTGGAAGTTTCAGAAACTTGTGATTGAGAAAACCAAAAGTCGCCGACAAGCCCAGTAAAAGGGCACCGATTTCGAATAATGTCATGCCACAGGTTTATCGTTTTAGCCGATGTTTGCCAAGCCCGGAAATGCTTCGAGCATCCAGTAGGACAGTGTTTGCATGGTGCCGGTTAAAAACATAATCCCGGTCAGGACCAACAATCCGCCCATCGCCATTTCAACTTTACCCAGATGCTTGCGAAACCGTTTCATGAAACCCAAAAACCCATTAATGCCATAGGCCGCCAGCAAAAACGGTACACCGAGACCTGCCGAATATACCGCCAGCAAAAAGGCGCCCTTGCCAACGCTTTCCTCAGCCGCGGCAAAGGCCAGAATTACCGCCAAAATCGGCCCGATACACGGGGTCCAGCCCAGCGCAAAGGCCAGACCAATGCCGTAAGACCCCAACATGCCGCGCGGCCGGTTGCCGTGTTGATAACGGGTATCCTTGTTCAGGGCGGCAAATTTGAACACGCCCAAAAAATGCAGGCCCATAATGATGATAATCACACCGGCGATTTTCGACAACAGGTCCAGATGCTCTCGCAGCAATTCACCAATCGCCGAAGCTGTTGCCCCAAGCGCGATAAAAACCGTTGAAAATCCAAGAACAAAAATAATCGCAGAAACAATCACCCGCCTGCGTACCACATTATCGGCCGCCTCATCAGTCAGCTCTTCCAGTGACGAACCGGCCAGAAAACACAAATACGGCGGCACCAGTGGCAACACACAAGGTGAGAGAAAGCTCACAACGCCAGCGGAAAACGCGGCAAAAATAGTAACTTCAGAAGCCATGGAAAAGTTCTCGGGAAAGGTTCTCGACAAGACAATAATATTGTCGCCAAAATGGCCTAATCAGCAGCGAAAGGCAATGGACAAATTTCCAACTTTTCTCACAACCGCGTCAACCGGGCCTACAGCGGTGATTTCTCTACTGAACCGACTTCACCAGCTTGAAAATACCTTCAGCCGCCGCCTGACTGACATAGGTTGCAGTTTGCCCCCAACCCCGGTTCAATGACCCGGCGGGCACATCATTGGCCTGTCGCACGGTCCCCAAAACCTTGCCATCGGGCGTGCGTACCGTCCAGGCAACGGCTACTTTTTGTTTTGATCCGCGCGGCGGGTCCAGCTTGACCTGTCCGGTCACCGTCAGCGCATCATCACGCGGTCGGGTAAGCACCGGCCAACCAGCCCCTTTCATTACCCGGCGCATCGCCAGCAGCAAATCCTTGTTACCACTCCCCGGTGAACCAGAGACGCGGGTCATCGCCACCGCCGAAATCTTTTTCTTTGCTTTAACCGGTTTGCTGGCAACCTTGGTTGCAGCCTGCTTTTTAACCGGTTGTGATTTAACTGGCGCTGGTGTCTCGGGCACTAGTGCTTTCGGCTCTGCCGATTGCAAAGCAGCAACAACCGGCGGTGCGACCACCCCCGGACCGTAAACCGTTTCATAATCAATATCCCTGTCAGCATTCGGCCCGGCCTTTGATCGTGATCCCGGCGGAATCAACCCTGACAGGCGGGTGGCATAACCCAGCGTATTCAAGCGCGTTGCCATGCTTTCAGCTGTAAAATCAGCGATCCGCCGCAACAGGTCAGGATCAACACCACTCCAGGGGTCAGCGCCACCAATGCGGCCATTGTCGGTGTTGGCAATCGTATGAATAACCTGTTTTTGCGCGTTATAGACGGTCCAGCGATAGGTCACCTGCGTTGCTGCACCGACTGGCTGCACCTCAAATTCGCCAACCATAAAATAACCGCCCTGAAACGCACCGCGCACAATCGCGATATCGCGTTTTCCCGCTGCTACCGCCAGACTGTCAAACAACACATCAGCTTTATCGGCGGGCATACCATTCATCGCGGTAACAGTAATCGCCGGCGGAGTTTTACCACTGGGTACATTGTTTTTTGAAAAAGGCTGCACACTACCGCTGCAAGCAGCAACAAAAACCATCATCGCGATAGCAAAAACCAAGCGCATAGCTGGAAATATGTCAGAATAAACCCTCATGGGGATTATTCATATCACAATCATGTCAAGGCTGTGACATGAAACGCTTCTTGGCCCATTTGCCGTCACAATATAAGTCCGCCCTAAGGTCATCGCCAGGCCGCTATCGCTGTCCATCAAAATCATATGGGCAAAAAACACCATATTTTCAGCCAATTCGGTTTCATTGCCATGGAAAAACATCGGGAAATCCATCCAGCTCGGTGTGAACTTGGCACCCAAGGCGTAACCGCAGGCATTTAACCGGTGATCTTTCATGCCATGAGCATCCATTGCTTTGGCATGAGCATCAAACACATCACCGGCACAATGGCCCGGCCGCATCTTTTCTTCAACCGCTGCAAGGGCTGCCTGACAGGCATCATTCATTGCAAGATGTTGAGGTTGTGGCTCACCAATAATCACCGTACGCATCATCGCTGCGTGATAATGCCGGTACACCCCGGCAAATTCCAGCGTCAGTTGATCCCGGACATCAAGCACCCGCCGCCCCGATTTATAACGGCATAGCAAAGCATCACGGCCTGATCCGATGATAAATTCATTGCCGGGATAATCCCCGCCACCGGCAAAAACCGCCGCCTGTTGCGCCGCCAGAATATCCCCCTCATCAGCACCGGCACAAGTTTTGGCAATTGCCGCATCCAGCGCCTCATCACCAAGCTCCCCGGCCCTTCGTACATAATCAAGTTCAGCCGGTGATTTCACGCAGCGGATCAGACTGACAAGATCCGAAGCTTCCACCAGATCGCAAAACCCTTCAAGCGCCGTATCAACCGCCTTGCCGTTGAAGTGCGTTAAACCATAGGAATTATTTTCAATCCCCAACCGCTTGCCTTTGGCACCGAGTGAAACCAGCATGTCTTTCAACTGGTCAGCCGGTTGCGCCCCGGCCTCATCACTCCAGATGCGAATATCTTTAATGTTTGATGTTTGTTGCGCCTGCCGTAAATCCGGTGCCCGCGTTAAAAGCGAAACATTACCATCGCCATCAAGATAAAGGCATTGAAAAAAGCAGAAACCAAAAGTGTCATAACCGGTCAGGTAATACATGCTTTCTTGATGAAACATCAAAAGTCCGTCAAGATTTTGAGCTGAAAGTGCTGCAATTACCCGCGCTTTACGATCAGCATATTCACCGGGTTCAAAATGCAGAGCCATAAGAATGTATCCTCTAGTTTATACAAATTGCTGACATTTGCCGACCATAGTCAGGCTCGCCGCGATGGGTCATGCGCCGGTAGCTGTAAAACCGCTGTTCATCACCATAGGTACAAAGTGATAAATCTTCTATCTGTTTAAGATTGTAGCGTTCGAGCCGTCTGCCGACACAACCAGGTAAATCAAACATTGAATGTCCGTCCCGCTCAGAGTCGACAAAAAACTCTTCACTATCGGGATTATCAGCCAGAAACTGCTCAACAAACTCTGGCCCGACTTCATAATTGGCTTGTGAAATCGTCGGCCCGATGGCGGCAACAATATCGTCAGGATCAGACCCCAGCGCTTTCATCTGGTTAATGGTTGCCTCAAGCACCCCGCCAACCGTACCCTTCCAGCCCGAATGTGCAACAGCAATAACACCGCCTTTAATGTCGGCAAAAATAACCGGCGTGCAATCAGCGGTATTTACCGCAATCGCCAAACCTTTTTTCCGGGTTACAAGGGCATCTGCCTTAGGCGGTGATTGCCAATCCCAGCCCTTTTTAACCACCAGAGCCACGCCAGAATGATATTGATAAGGTGTTACCACCTCGCCAGCGCCAAGCACCTCAGCAACAATCTGCCGGTTTTTCAATACCACCTCATTATCTTCATCAGCACCAAGTCCGGTATTTTTTGACGCATAAACCCCGCCAGAATGCCCGCCCTGCCGGGTGAAAAACCCGTGTGAAATCCCTTCAATATCTGACAAGACAGAGGCTTTAATCATGCACAGGCTCTCCAAATGGATGCGGTTTGCCCAGCGATTTATCCGTCACCGCCATTACCTTGAACAAATGCCCCATCTGCTTGTCACTGACCAGCCTTTCAGCCTGCCTCGATAACATAATGCGAGCCCGGGCTGGGGCTTTCTTTTTCAGCATCGCCTCACGCTCGCGCAACCCCATGGCAATTAAAAACGCCTGTTGGGTCCGCGGCCCGTGCACCACAGCACCACCAGCAACAAACCCTTCACCAAGCGCTTCAAAATCCACATGCGAAGTCAAATCGCTTTGGCCGGGGCGATGCAAAACATCAACAAATTTATGCTTGTGAACGGCTTGAAAAGTATCGCCGACAAATGATAATGCATGTCCATAATCGATAACCAGCGCCGCACCGCCATGTCGGGCCAGATGCGCACCAATCTGCTCAGCCACCGCCAATCGTTGCGGTGCGATTTCAGCAATCGCGCCTTCATCAGCACCGCGAGCCCAAAACGGCACATCAGCATTTGGTACGGCCTTATCAGCCAGTCCCAACACCAACTCGCCATCATCGTCAAGCTCAACCACACGCTCATGCCAGCCATCGCCAGCCCGCACAATCTGCTTCATTGCCAGCGCATCAAAAAACTCATTAGCGACAATTAAAGTCGGCCCGCCGGGCACCTGTTCAAACCGCTGGTGCCAGTGCACATCAACCGGCACGCCCTTTAGCGTCTCGCCCTGTATCTTGCGCAGAGCCGGTGACATGTCGACCATATGAACTTCAATCGCCTCGGCAAACTCGGGCAACACATTTACCGCCCGCAACATATCGGCCATCAACGTACCACGCCCCGGCCCCAACTCAACCAGATTGACCTTTTTCGGTGAACCCATCATCTGCCAGGCAGTGGCAAACCATACCCCGATGGCCTCGCCAAACATTTGGCTGATCTCCGGCGCGGTGGTAAAATCACCTCCTCGCCCGAACGGGTCTTTACCCATGTAATAGCCGTGTTTCGGATCGCCCAGACAGGACGTCATAAATTGCTCAACACTAACCGGCCCATCGGCCTTGATTTCAGCAATGAGTTGTTCTTCTAATGGTGTTCTGTTTTTCATGATGAGCGTTTAGCATAGACGACAAGCCAAAGGCCAGCAGCGATCACCGGCAGCGAATAAACCATCCCCAACGTTGCCCATTGCCCGACAATATACCCCACATGAGCATCCGGTTCGCGGGCAAACTCAACAATAATCCGCGACAGACCATAACCAATACCAAAGATACCCGATGCCATACCCGTTTGCCGCAACACGCCAGCCTTGTGAACCGCCAGCCACAGCACCGCAAACAGCACCACACCTTCCAGCGCAAACTCATAAAGCTGACTGGGATGACGCGGCAACGGCCCACCCTCGGGGAAAACCATCGCCCATTGCACATCACTGACCCGCCCGAACAACTCGCCACGAATAAAATTGGCCAACCGCCCCAGCCCCAATCCGATCGGAACGGTAACCGCCGCCAGATCGAGCAATTGCAAAAATGGTACACCGTGCTTTCGCCCAAAGGTAAATGTCGCAACAACGACACCCAAAAATCCACCATGAAATGACATGCCGCCATTCCACAATTGCAAAATCTGCAACGGATCATCAAATATCATCGAGGGTTTGTAAAACAGCACATAGCCAAGCCGCCCACCCAGAATAACCCCCAGCGTCACCCACAACAACAAATCATCAATTTGCGCCGGTGTCGCCTTAGGTGGCCTGTCCGCCCACACTGACAGATTGCGCACCAGCCGCTTGGCATACCAAACCGCAAACAACAAGCCGACAATATAGGCAATAGAATACCACCGGACATCAAGCGGCCCGATCGAAAAAGCAACCGGATCAATATTTGGAAATGGGATAGCAGATATAAACATGCCCGCGACCATGCCGCTGTTCGCAAATGGCGTCAAGGTTTAGAGCGTACCGGTATTCACACTCACTTGACCCGATTACCGTCCCTCGCGATACCACATCGCACAGATCAGTGCCAAAAGAGCTGCAAGGGCCAACAGGGTGGCAAACAGTGGTAAGGTCTCCACCGATTTAACATCATAAACCCCATTGGATTTAAGTCCCAGCCAGCCCGAACCGGCAAGAGCACGGTCAGCTTTTATCATCGCAAGTCTGGGAATGCCTTGCTCAATACGCCTGATGGCACCACCACTGGCGACGACAAGCTTTTGCAAATGTCTGGCGGTCGAATGAATTTCGCCAGTCTCGCGCGGGTCAGGGCTTCCGACCCCGGCAAAGGCGGTTTTGCGACCGTCTTCCATTTTGTGAATCCCGGGCTCATCAACTGCCATCACCCCTTGCCACAGACCCGGCTTGACCCGTTTCATTTCAACTTGCGTGGTTTTACCCGACGGCGTCGTAACACTGACCGTATCAGCCTTGGCATCCATTGTTTGGCGACTGATCAGCAATTGCTTGCCGCGCTGTTTGGCTGAAAGTTTTTCCTCTTCCAGATCAGGCTCTCGCATCAACCAATGGGCCATACGGCGCAACAATTCTGCTTGCGGCCCACCGCCATCATAGCCTCGCGCCCACAGCCATGAATGATCTGACATCAATTGGGCAATCCGCCCCTTGCCGCGCCGGGCGACCAGCAACAGCGGTTTTTCCGTTGGACCGGTCATTAACGTAGTTCCGATATTGGTATCTGTCTCAATCAGCCGGAACCATTTTCCCCATGTCGGATCACTCAAACTGCCGCCCTTGAGATCACGGGCAATCGGATGACGGCTGCCTTCAGTGGTTAATAATGGGCGAAACGGTGTCAACGTCACCAGCCCGGTCGGTGTGGCCGGCAAAACATCGGCCAGCGGTGAGTGATAAATGCTGGTCGGTCCGGCATAGTCAGGCCCGGCCGCAACCAGCACCGCGCCACCATTTTTGACATAATCGGCAATGTTATAAAAATAAATCCCCGGCAAAACCCCATGCCGGGCGTAACGATCAAAGATCACCAGATCAAACTCATCAAGCTTTTTGGAAAACAGCTCACGGGTTGGAAATGCAATCAGCGACAGCTCGTTAATCGGTGTACCATCCTGTTTTTGCGGCGGCCGCAAAATGGTAAAGTGAACCAGATCAACCGAGGGATCAGCTTTCAGCAAATTGCGCCAGGTCCGTTCGCCCGGATGCGGTTTGCCTGACACCAGCAACACCCGCAGACGATCACGAACCCCCTGGACAATGGCAACCGCCCGGTTGTTCTGACGCGACAATTCACCCTTAAACGCATTAACAGAAATTTCGACAATATTCGGTCCGCCGTGGGGAACATCAAGTTTCAATTCCACCCTTGTGCCGATATCCACTTTAATCTGACGCACTTGTTTTCCATCAACGGCAATGGTGACCAGCGCCCGTTCACCAACCCTCGTACCGCCCCATTGCTCGACCTTGAACTTGATGGTTTGGCTTTCACCAACAATGGCAAATTTCGGAGCAGATTGAATCGAAATCCGCCGATCCCGTTCTTTCTCAGAACCGGTCAGCAACACATGCAAGGGACCGTTATAATCAGCCTTCCGGTTGGCTTTTTCCACATCATGCACTTGCCCGTCGGTGACAAGAACGGCACCCGCATAGCGATCAGGCGGAATGTCCGCCAAGGCTGAGCGCAAAGCTTTAAAGGCATGGGTACCGTCCTGACCGCTCGACAGGCCCGAGGTCACTGTAACAGTCCGCACTTCAAGGTTTTTCAAACCGCTGATCGAATTTTTAAGAGCCTTGACTGCTTTGCGCGTTTGGGCACTTCGCTCGCCAATCGATTGGCTGCCACTTCTGTCCACCAGCAATACAGCTATGTCAGATAACGGCTCACGAACCTCCTGATTAACCGATGGGTTGAGCAGAGCTGCAAACAAAACCGCCAGCGCCACCCCCCGCAACACCGCACCGCGCTGGCCCGCATATAACGCCACAGCGGTTAAACCGATAGCGATACAGGCCAGAATGATCAGCGCTGCGACCGGTAAATAAGGCTCATAACTAATGGTCCAGTTCATTCGCCCAACCTTTCCAGCAAGGCCGGTACATGAACCTGATCAGCTTTGTAATTGCCGGTCAGCGTGTACATGACGATGTTAATTCCTGTCCGGTAGGCAAATTCACGCTGGCGCGGCGTGCCGGGTATGGTGGCATACAAAGGCCGCCCTGATCCATCGATAGCCCAGGCCGAAGCATAATCGTTGGCCCCGATAATAATCGAGCTGACACCATCATTCTGGCTTTTGTCAGTGCTCAAGGATTCAACCCACAATTTACCGTTTAACCATCGGCCGGGAAAGCGCTGCATCAGATAAAACGCCCGGGTCAGAACATGTTTTGGCGGCACTGGCTCAAGCGCTGGAATATCAAACTTCGCCAATATTCGGCGCAGGGCAATTGTGGCCCCAGACGCATTACCGGTAAAATTGGCAAAGGTCGCCCCCTGATCACGGGTATCAAAAAAAATCGTCCCGCCATTGCGCATAAAGCTGCTGAGCTTTTTCACCACCGCATCGCTTGGCGCGGCAGCATTTTCAAGAACCGGCCAGTACAACAGCGGATAAAAAACAATCTCGTCCTTTTCCAGATCAATCATTTGCGGCGGGCCGGGATCAACAGATGTGCGCTGGTTCAAAGCCATATTGAGCCCGGTCAGACCGGCCTTGCTGGTCGCATCAACCTGATTATCACCGGTGCGGACATAGGCAAACCGGGTCCGGCTAACCGCATCAATTGCAAACTGTTCCTCGGCGGTTTGCGCAAATGCTTTTTCAGTTGGCAACACGGCACCAAACAGACACAAAACAGCTAAACCCGTTACAACGCTGCGTCGAGCCTTAACACGCTGCAAGCCGCCCATCAGGAACAGGGTTGCCAGCGTGTCAGCCAGCAACAACGCAAAGGCTGCAATAAAGAACACCCCGGCAAGCGGCAACACCGGCGCAGGCATATAGGTAGTGGTTTTCACCCCGGCAATGCCAGTGTTTAAGGGTTTCAACATCGCCGGGTTTATTTCAAGATTCAACGCCTGCACCGCCCCGCCGCGACGATACAAACCTGCCGGATGATCAACAGAGGGCGTTAGCTTGGCAAAATCTTGCAACTTGACCGGTTTGGCCGAAGGCGGCGCAGGCACCAGCTTGCCGAACCCGTTCAAACTGGTTTGGGCGATGAAAGCATCAGATGCTGATACGCCTGCACTGGCGGCAACATCACTGGCGGTTGTAACCGCCGGAGCAAGATCAACAATGCGTTGGAGAATTTCGACAAACAAGCCCGACAGCGGCAGGTTTGACCAGTCCGAATTTGCTGTGACATGCACCAGCACAACCAGCCCCAGCCCCTCCCGCTTTGCTGTTATCAACGGTGTCCCGTCTTCAAGGCTGGCCCAGACGCGACCGGTCAGGTTTGCGGTTGGCTCAGCCAAAACCTGACGTCGGATTTTGACCGTCGGGTCCGGTTTCAACCCCGCCAGAGGCGAGTCACCGGCAAAGGGTGCCAACCCCTGCGGCTGCTCCCAACTCAAGGCACTGCCAAGGGCACGTCCACCCCGGCGCAATTCCACCGGGATTAACCGGTCACCGTCCAGTTGTTCAATAACGCCGGTACTTTCAGCCAGACGCGGTCCGGCAAAGCGCACCAGCACCCCGCCCTTGCCAACCCAGCTTTCAATGGCACTGCGGTCCTTGGGCGCGATCAAACCAATATCGGCCAGCACCAACATCGAAAGACCTGACTTCAGCATATCTGCCGTGCTGGCATCAACATCCCGCTGCTGAATCTGCGCCGTTGGCGACAAGGCCCGGGTAACGTAATACAACGGCGATAAAAGCGGTTGCGCCAGTTCCAGCGATTCACCGGTCACAATCCCGACCGTTTTACGCTGCCAGCGATCATCAAGCAGGCGCACCGCACCGGCATGGTTTTGCCCCGATATCTCAATCCGCGCCGCCTCATTACGCAAAGCCAGCGGCAACGT
>DAOUPT010000118.1 GCA_030626025.1 Anderseniella sp.
GATTAAAAGTCAGTTGCTCTACCAACTGAGCTACGGGCCCTCTCATCATTGCCACCAACCAGTTTAACTGGCCAGCGCGAGCGTCAATAGCATAACCAGTGTAAAAATAAAGCGAAAAATGCACTTGCACGGAAAATACTCAAATTTAATTTTGAAAATGTGTAGCTTCAACAATATAGTTACTCTTTTGCGTTATATAGCGTTGTTTGAAATCGAAATTTGATAAAAATTGGGAAGCCGTAATTGATGACAAAAACAGCCTGTATCGTTCTGGCGGCCGGAAAGGGATCGAGAATGAAATCCGACCTCCCCAAAGTAATGCATAAGGTGGCTGGGCGGACTTTGCTAGGCCATGTGCTTTCTGCTGCCAATGAAACAGGCGTGGAGAGCTATTGTGTGGTTTGTGGGCCTGATATGGCCGTTGTTGAACAGGAAGCTAAAGTTTTTGCTCCAGGAGCTGTGATTGCCTTGCAAACAGACCGGCTTGGGACCGGTCATGCAGTATCGATGGCAAAAACGGCGCTGGAAAACTTTTCCGGCACAGTTTTGATTCTTTATGGCGATGTTCCGCTCATTAAAGCGCAGACCCTTAAAAACCTGGCCGGAATGGTGAACGACAAAATGCCATTGGCCGTGTTGGGGTTTACTGCGACTGATCCGAAAGGTTACGGTCGTTTGTTATGTGACAACAATGGTTATTTACAAACCATTCGCGAAGAGCTTGATGCTAGCGATGAAGAACGTCAGGTAGATTTATGCAATTCTGGTATTATGGCAGTAAATTCGAGTTCCTTGTGGTCGTTGCTGGATAGAATTGATAATGACAACGCCAATAAGGAATACTATCTCACTGATATTGTTGGACTGACTGTAAACGATGGACAAAAAGTTGGTGTGGCGGTTTGTGAAGAAACTGAAGTTGCCGGTGTTAATGACCGAGCGCAATTGGCAGCGATGGAGCAGCGGTTTCTTGCTGCTAAATCTGAACAATTAAAGAAAAGCTAGGGCAAAGCGATGTGTGGAATTGTTGGAGTATTGGGTACAGAGCCTGCGGCGGCCAAACTAGTCGAGTCTTTGAAGCGACTAGAGTATCGCGGTTATGATTCATCTGGAATCGCTGTCATGAATTCTGGAAAAGTTTCCCGCTTGAGAGCAAAGGGTAAGCTGGTCAATCTTGAAGAAAAGCTTGCCGCCGATGAGATCAAGGGAACCACCGGTATCGGACATACACGCTGGGCCACCCATGGCGCACCGACTGAAGCCAACGCACATCCGCACAGCGCCGGAAGTGTGACCGTTGTGCATAACGGCATTATTGAAAACTTTCAGTCGCTTAAAAACGATTTGGAGAAACAGGGTGTTACATTTTCTTCACAAACTGACACCGAGGTCGTGGCCCATTTGATCAATCAGGCGATAAAGTCCGGGTGTTCACCCAAACAGGCCGTCGCAGAGGTTTTGCCAAAACTGGAAGGGGCTTTTGCTTTTGCGATCATTTTCGACAATGAACAAAATATGATGATTGCGGCAAGGCGTGGCAGTCCGTTAGCAGTTGGTCATGGTGACGGGGAAAGTTTTGTCGGTTCTGATGCCGTTGCGCTTGCACCGTTTACCAATCAGGTTACATACCTCGAAGAGGGTGACTGGGCTGTGTTGACGCGGGAAGCTGTTGAGATATTTGATGAAGCCGGGCAAAAGGTTGAGCGCGATGTCACGTTCACCAAAGCCTCGCCGGTTATGGTGGAAAAAGGAAATTATCGCCATTTCATGGCTAAGGAAATTTTTGAACAACCGGACGTTATCAGTCACACACTGGCGCAATATGTCGATTTGGCCGAACAAAAGGTCAGAGTGCCCGACGAACTACCATTTGACTTTGCCAAACTTGACCGGTTGACAATAACGGCATGTGGGACCGCTTTTTATGCCGGTTTGGTTGCCAAATACTGGTTTGAACGGTATGCGCGTTTATCTGTTGAAGTCGATATTGCTTCAGAATTTCGTTACCGTGAAGCACCCATGCCTGAAAACGGTCTGGCTTTGGTGATTTCGCAATCTGGCGAAACCGCGGATACTTTGGCTGCGTTGCGTTATTGTAAAACACAAAACCAACACATAGCTGCGGTGATTAACGTTCCTGAATCAACAATTTCCCGCGAGAGTGATGTTGTTTTTAGAACTTTTGCCGGCCCTGAAATCGGTGTGGCTTCGACCAAAGCCTTTACTTGTCAACTGACGGTGCTTGCCTGTCTGGCCATTTTTGCAGGTCGGCAACGTGGTGTGCTTAGTGAAGCCGAAGAGCGGGAATTGATTTCCGCTTTAAGTGAAGTGCCCCGTCACATGAACACGATATTTGAACAAGAAGATCATATTGCCAAAGTGGCAAAAACAATTGCTGGCGCGCAAGATGTTTTATATTTGGGTCGGGGGGTGAACTTTCCGATTGCCATGGAAGGTGCATTAAAACTGAAAGAGATTTCCTACATTCATGCCGAAGGCTATGCCTCTGGTGAATTGAAGCACGGACCTATTGCACTGATTGACGAGAATGTGCCGGTTGTCATGATCGCACCGCAGGATGAGTTGTTTGACAAAACTGTTTCGAACATGGAAGAGGTTGCCGCACGCGGGGCGCAAGTGGTGATGATTACCACTAAAGAAGCAGCTAAAACCAGCGGTTCCAATGTGATGGAGACCATAATCATTCCGAATTCCAGCGGATTCATTAGTCCATTTCTTTACACAATTCCTGTGCAGCTATTGTCGTATCATGCGGCTGTATTTATGGGAACCGATGTTGATCAGCCCAGGAATCTTGCTAAATCAGTGACTGTGGAGTAGTTTTCAACTTGGGTGCAATAATCTCGGAAATGAACTTACCGGGAACAGCATCGCCGCCGTCCGATTCATCGTCACCATCGTAAACAAAATCGTCCACTAAGGGTAGTTTGAACCGGATTAATAGTTTGTGCTCATTTGTGTCATGGTTGAAGTAGACGTCGATTTTTTCAATGAAAATTTTCAAAAACTGTTTCTTTTGATTGTCAGTAAAGTCACCGACCTTTTCCATTTCGGTTTCAAAACGAGAGATTGCGTCAATCCAATACTTTTGATTCCCGAGTTCCTTCATCTTTAAGTTTGATTGGTCAATACGGTTTTTCACTTTCTTTAAATTATCTTCAAGATTCTTTCGAACTTGCTCACTTATTACCTCATCCATGTCATTCAACAGATGGATTGTGTGAAATTCGGCAATAGTGGTCTGGACAGTTTTCAATTCCTTCTGAAGTCGTTTGGCTTTCTTTTGTTCCAGTTTTAATCTGCTTTCGTAGTCAAGATTGCTTTCAAATCGTTGCTCTGCGCGTTCTTTGAGGATGCTTGAGTTCGATAATATTTCGATGGTGTTTTGCCAAACCAACGCGTCTGTTCGCGATATGTTAAGGGATCTTACCATGTCGCACCCCTTGCTTCGAAACCGCTTATCTTGATTGTTTGGTGGGTTCGTTTTCCAGTTCCGCTCTTTGCCGACACAATAGTATAGCTGTTCGGCTTTTGTAGGAACGATCCTACCGCCCATCGGTTTGCCGCAATGACCGCAAAACATCAGGTCCCTTAGTAAATAAAACCGCTTTGTTCTGTTCACTTGCCCCCTGCGCAAGAGCCGCTTTTTCATTATATTTTGGACTTTGTCCCAAAGTATTTCAGATATGATAGCCGGGCAAAAACAATCTACCGTTTCACCTGATTTTGAATCAGTATATGTATAACAACCCTTTGGGTGGGTGTTATGCAAAATTTTCTGGATCGACCCCAGTGACCAGCTACTCTTGTTTCGGCGAGTCTTAACGCCACTCAGATCAAGTTGTTTTTTTATCCATGCGGTGGACCGATCATCGGCAAACCATTTATATATTCTTTCCACCCACTGGCTTTCGATAGGGTCTAGAAGCAGTTTTTTGTCTTTTAATTTGTAGCCAAAAGGGGGCGGACCTCCAAGCCAAAACCCTTGTCTAACTCTGTTGAGTTTTCCTTGGCGACTGCGGTCTGTACGAATAGAGTTATCGTATTGAGCAATCCCATCAAGTACTGTCTTCATCAACAAATCAGTAGGATTATTTAGGTCAAATATTCCGTCATTTGTGTAAAGTTTTACCTTGTTTTTCTGGAGCGCTATCCGGATTGTTTGTTGGGTAATACTGTTTCTAGACAGCCGATCATTATTGTAAACCCAGAGGTGAGCAACTTTCCCATCCTCAACTTCCATTAGTAATTTCTGCAATATTGGTCGGTTGATCAGGTCCTCGTGTTTTGAGCTTGCACCACCTTCATTCCAAATTTTGTGCTTAAATCCAAGTTCCTCGGATTTCTTTCTGCCCAATTCCTGCTGAGTATCTAGCGATGTGCCGTCCAGTTCTTGAACCGAACTTGATACTCGGGTGTATATATGCAAAGTATCGGTCATTTCATTACCCAACTTGAAAAAATTCAAAACACCCGGATGGTTTAACACAAATATCTAATTATGTTAATGTCTGAAATTGTAATGATCTGTTTGATAAAACAGCGTGTGGATCAGGTGTTAGCTACTTAAGGCGGCCGCATACGTGGTCTAGCGCGAAAACATCGCCCAAAAGTCCATCGCACTGGGTATTGTTAGAATTGTTTAAAACAACACACCAAAGGCCACCCTCTGACAAATAGTACAAATTGTTGCCGTGAGTTTCTATCAATTTACATGGCTCATATGCTAGTTTTATCCTAGAATGCATCATGCCAAAACTCAAAAGAAGCGACTTAGACGTCTGGGATAACGTCGATCAGATACGTCTGATTGATGCCGCGCACCTGTGGATTGGCGCCACTCCTACCGATAATGAAACAATGATTGGTTATCAGGTCCACTCGGTTCGAGAGATGTTGATTTCAGCAGTAATAGAACTTGAAATGAATTCAGCTAGTTCTGAACCTCAGCCCACTGATAGGTTCACGAAGGCAGATTACAGACGAATAGCTGAGAAATCGGGGGAACGGCCAACGTTTTTGTACCCCGAAGATAGAAGACGAAGAACAGGTAGAAAACTGGCCACTGTCGGGCTTTATAGAAACTGTTATGAAGAAATTTTAAAGGTCAAGAAGGCTAAGCAGTGTACCCAAACAAGAGCCGCCCAGATTGTTTCGCGTCGATTTGAAATTCCAGCATCTGCGGTTGAGAGAAATTTCAGACGACATAGAGAAACGCTCGAAAAGAGCGCCAGAACCCGAAAATAATTGCAAATAACGTTGTGAAAT
>DAOUPT010000052.1 GCA_030626025.1 Anderseniella sp.
GCGGCTGATTATAGCTCGCGAGTTATTAAAGGACTGACGGTTTTGGAAAGTGAAATTCTGTTCGAAGTGTGCGGTCGCGCCGGGGTGATTACCCTCAATCGGCCAAAAGCACTGAATGCTCTGACGTTCAACATGGTGCAATTGATGGGCCCACAACTCGAAGCCTGGGCCAAAGATGACAACGTTTCTCATGTCATCATTAAAGCGGCTGAGGGCAGGGCCTTTTCAGCCGGTGGCGATATTGTTCAGCTCTATCAATGGGGATTGGACAACGACCCGCGCTTTGCTGGTTTCTATGAACTTGAATATCCGCTCAATGTCGCCATCAAGCGTTTCCCCAAGCCTTATATTGCGCTGATTGACGGTATTGTCATGGGCGGCGGTGTCGGTGTTTCATTTAACGGCTCACATCGGGTAGTGACAGAAAACCTGACCTTTGCCATGCCTGAAACCGGCATTGGCCTGTTTCCCGATGTTGGCGGTACCTATTTTCTGCCCCGGTGCCCCGGGGCCATTGGTATGTATCTGGGCCTGACCGGTGCCAGGGTTAAAGCTGCTGATGCGATTTACGCCAAGCTGGCCACTCATTTTGTTCCGGCTGAGCATTTGCCAGCTTTGGAAATGGCCCTGTATTTGAGCAAGGATGTCGATGCGACCATCGCCGAATTTGCTCAAGAGGCCAGCGAAGCTCCGCTTGAGGGCCAGAAAAAGCTGATCGGCAAGCATTTTCGCAAAGTCTCTGTGCAGGCGATATTTGACAGTCTTGCGGGCGATGACAGCGAATGGGCCGCTAAAACCCTGACAATTCTCAAACAAAAATCGCCAACCAGCCTGTTGATCAGCCATCGGCAATTGCTGACCGGTGTCGGCTTGTCATTTGAACTGGCCATGCGCCAGGAATTTCGCATGGTTAGCCGTATTATCCAGGGCGTCGACTTTCTCGAAGGAACCCGCGCCGTGGTCATCGACAAGGACATGAAACCAAAATGGCAACCAGCCAGCATCGCAGAAGTTCCCAAAGCCGACATAGACGCCTATTTCGCCCCGCTGGAGCACGAGTTGCCACTTGCGTAAAATTTGATAGTTTTTGTTAACCAATACTTCAACAATTCCTATGCTTTGAACTCACGTTAATACCCGGCAGCCATAGTGGTTCCAGTTCGTATTGAGTAAAAGAGTATTGGAATTTGTTATGCGTAATTTGACCCAACTTGTAATTTCCCTGCCACTATTGGTAGCCCCTTTGGCGATCATGGGCAGCGGTCCGCTGAAAGCTGCGGCGCAAAATGTCGGCCCGATCGGCGCAGTCAAATTGTTGGCCCAGAGCCGCACCGCCGATGCCAAGTGCCATCATTTGAGCAGTCAGGAGCATACGGAACTGAATGACTATGTGGCCAAGGCCGAAATTGCCGCTGCATCGATGACTTCGGCAATCCAGGCCCAAAGCGCCCGGCGAACCGGTAATAAACTGGGCAAGGGCATGGCTTGTGGCAATACCAGCGAAGATTTGGTGCGTGCCACACTCGATGCCGCCCGCCGCGCCATGGCCGCCGCCCGCGCACAGAAAAAGACCAGAAAGATTTCCAACCGACAACAACAGCAGGTCGCTGTGCGCAACCAGGCCGATGTACAAGCCATTCCAGCCTCCAGATCAACCAGCCTGACCCGCTATCGACGCGTTACCGAAGCTTATTACCTTGAGCGCCGTTGCCAACACCTGTCCCGCCCCAAAGCAGTGCGATTCTGGAAAAAAGTCGTCTCCAGCCATCACGCAGTGTTAAAGAAATACTCGTCCTCACAAGTTTCAAAAGCAAAATCGGGCGCCGAACGCGCCGCCCGCAACTGGGGAAGATGTGGATCACGTACAGCAAGGATCGTCCAGGCCGGTTATCGCGGCTAAGGGACCGGTAAGCGACCAAGTGTGCCACCTTGCGGCGGCTTATGAAGCAATTTCAGCGGAGAATTGCGCAGGCGCGCTTGAACATCTTACCTGCGGCATGACAGACTACGCGCGCATCGGCGGTAGCAAGGCGTAGCGTGACCTGCTTGAGTTCACTCTTAGCAATGTCTTGTTAAAGCTGGGCAAAAACGAAGAAGCCAAAAGGCTTCTGTCTCTTTGCCGACCCATTTTCACACAAAATGACCGAACAGGATTCGTCGCTCGAGACCATGTATGTAATGCGGGTTGACTGCATGCCAATTGACGTATGCCTTGGGCTCTTTTCTCCCCATGCCTGATCAATCCAAAATGGCAGAGGTGGGTCATCTTCTTCGTAACCGATCACTCAGCCAGGCTGGCAGTTCAGCCCCGATAGCCACCGCATGTTACCGACTCCCTTGACGGAGAAAATGTGCCATTTCCTTCCGCCGAGGCCCAAATTTCGATCGGCAGGTATGCGGACAAAACGGACAGTGGGACGACGCACAAAGTCGTTCCAAAACTGGCGCTAACCTGATGATTGCATGCCACGAACGGGCTATGTTATACCTACTGCGAAACCGGAAACGTTATTTGGGACTCTACGATGCAGTTTGACGATGAGTTTTTTGGTAGCCCTGAAAAAATCGCGCTGATGAAACGGAGCGCGAGCCTTTGGTCATTGTTGAGAGAGAGCCCGAGATATGCATATTACGGACGCATTGTCGCGCTCAGTGATCCCGCAAGCGGCACATCGGAAATTCTCTCCAACTTGGCGATATTGCAGGGTGCCTCGGTATGCTACTACTTCCCCAAGGCTGAGGCTGCAGAGCTTTTCGCCGACCTTGAACGGCGCGGATTTTCGACTGACCGTCACGAACACTATTGGGGCGGTGAATCCGCCTTTCGAGCAAGCAAGAACGTGCTGGACAAATACCGGATGCCCGAAGACCTGAGCATTTCAATTCTTAATGCTGAGACACCACAGACACTTGTCGCGGATACTGCGAAACTTTGCGAGTCCTGCGAAGTGATGCCAGTTCCCGGGGCGATCATGCGCGGAAAGGTTCTTCGGGGCATCAATCTGGTGGCAACCGACGGTACTGGAAGACCGGTAGCGAGCGCATCTTCCTTTTTCAACCACCATCCCAATAGCCCTCGCGCAACGGATGTCTTTTGGGGAGCACTGGCAACTAGAGAAGACCGACGCGGTGAAAAGATTGCGCTATTGCTGGGGGCAAAAGCAATTGTTCACATGTGGGAAAATGAAGGGGCGCGTGGGTTCATAACAGGCGTCCGCGCTGATAATTTGTCTTCCCAAGCTTTATGCAACAAGCTTGGTGTGGCAGACTCAGAATGGATTTATGCGTCTTGTTTGAATACTGAACTGCTTGGTGGTTCGTCTATCACCAAATAGAATTTCAAGATGGTCCACCATTAGCCGACCGATACAACGTGCCAGCGGTTCAGCCTTGGTCAGTTTGGGCTCCAACCAGTCATTTAGTGTTGCATAATTGGATTTATGGAATGTCGCAAAACCCATCGGTTTCCCCAACATAGCATGCTGTTTGCGTGGCATCTGGCTCGTAAGCATAAGCTTACTTTGGTGTAAATAAGCTCTCTTACCATTCAGGATTGGAAAAAAATCAGCATCTTTGTTCAAGCGGATGAAACCTCTTCCGTGTCTTAACTCAAATGGAGATGTTGAAATGAAAAAAATGATTATTCTGGGTGTTCTGGCTTTTGCAAGTCCAGCTTTCGCTACTGAATTGACCACAAATATGGTTCTGGGAACCGGCATGGCAGAAGTGCAAAAGAAACTGACTGACATGGGCTATCAAGTCCGCAAATCGGAAATGGAACATGGCGACATTGAAATCTATGTGGTTAAAGGCAGCAAAAAATTTGAGGTTTATGTCAGCATGGAGACAGGCAAAATCACTCGATTGAAATCCAGGTGAACCGGACATGCCGATGAACAATACAATGAATAGCGGGCATTCAGGTGCCCGCAGTTTGGTTGTCTGGGACCCGCTTGTGAGGTTGATCCATTGGAGCCTTGCTCTTAGTATATTGCTTAATGGCGTGGTCGTGGACGAGGACGGAAATCTACACAAGTGGATCGGATACGTCGCAGTTGGTCTCGTCGGTGTCCGGTTTGTCTGGGGGGCAGTCGGCACAAAATATGCCAGATTTTCTGTCTTCCCACTCAATCCAGTTGCAGCACTAAAGCATCTGACAGCTATACTTAAAGGTGTCGATACTGTACATTTATCCCATAATCCGTTAGGCGCGCTGATGGTCTACAACATTTGGGCGACTGTAATCGTAATCGGATTGACGGGGTACATGATGGGAACGATCCGGTTTTTTGGCATCGAATGGGTGGAAAAAGCCCATGAAATTGCTTTCAGTTGGCTGCTTGTCTCTATTGCTTTACACGTTGGTGGGGTGATTTTTGATACATGGCGATCCGGTGTTCCACTTGTCAGAGCCATGATTAACGGGCGGAAACGGATTCCAAAAGACAGGACGGTTAATTGATAGAGCGCCTATTTCCAATAATAAAACGTGAACGGCGGGCAACAGTGCTCGCCGTCATCATTATTTTACAAGCATTGTGTGCGATGTTTTTCCTTGCCGACGTGATTATCGATCTAAGCGAAGGGGGCCATCTTGATGATATCCACCTAGTCTTTGAAGGCGTTGCTGCCCTGGCATTGATCTGTGGCGTGGTTTACCTCATGTACGAACTTCGCGATTTGCTCAGTCGTATGGAAGCCATGGATGTTGGAATACGGGCAGCGCGTGGAGAAATGACAACCCTTATTGATGTTTTTTTTGATCAATGGCAACTAACACCATCGGAGCGGGAGATCGCTCAGTTTATCCTCAAAGGTATAAGTAACGAAGCAATCGCTCAAATGCGGGGAACTGCACCGAGCACCGTCCGGGCGCAGTGCACACGAATATATCAAAAAGCAGAAGTTGACGGCCGGGCTCAGCTTCTAAGTGTCTTTATGGAAGAGCTGTTTCATGCCGGCGAAGCCGTTGGCAAACACATATGAATCAGAGATGCTTGCCGCAAAAATCATCGGTTTTCTATCAAGTCTAAATGGCAGCAACGCGGACAATCCTGCCGTAGATTTTTCATATCCGAAGGTCCGTAGTTGACCCTGAACGGACCATTTAGATTGCCTCTAAACTGCAATTTCAGTCGGTAGGAAGTCGAAATGCGAATGACATGTGCCTCTGCACAAATGGTCTCTCGTACAAATCGTAAAACGCTCATCAAAAAACATGTTCAACTCATTCAAGTATTGCGGCTCGGCAACAAAGCGCCCCTGAACACTATCGCAGTTCATGGTACGTAGCGTCTCCAGGCATTTTGCTGTCTCCACACCGACCGCGCAAACCCGTAAGTCCAGGCTATGTGCCAACTCGATTATTGCCTTGACGATTAATCTCGCGGCCTGACTGGCTTCGACCTCGGACACAAACGACCTGTCAATTTTGATTTCGCTGAACGGGCCTTTGTACAATTCACGAAGGTTTGAATACCCATGGCCAAACTGGTCTAGCGACAGGCCGACACCTTTTATGCGCATCCGCGTTAGAATATCGGTAACTTTCGGTGTTACTGTCGCTTCTGATATTTCAAGTATTAGTTTGTGAGTCGGTAAATTCGCATCCTCAAGCAGGGCTGAAACTTGGTCTGGCAGATCAAGGTCAACTAGGTCGCTAGCCGACAAATTGACCGACACATCAACATTGACACCGTTGCTGCACCATCGCTGGAGTTGGTCGATTGCACTTTTTATCACCCAATCGGTTATAGCGGTTATCTGTCCCGTTTCTATGGCAACTGGGATAAAAACGGACGGGTCAATAATACCTATTTTGGGATGCCTCCATCTAGCAAGTGCTTCAAAACCGCAAATATGGCCACCGCAGTGACCTCCTAGAGACATTTTAGGTTGATACTGGAGCGCAAATTCATTGGAGTTGAGAGCATTTTCAATGTCTGCATACCCTATGCTCGTTGGACTGATGGAACGGTCCAATAAGATTTCAAGCTTCGGAAAATCAAATGGCTTTTGGATTTTATCAACCATTGCCAAGCCAATATTCGTTCCATATGTCATAGTGGCGTTGAGGATCGACATATCAACGTCACCAGTAAGAAGTATTCGGCTTTTGCTGTCAGTACGGGCCAACTGGCGCAATATCTCCGCACTATCGGTATTTGGCTCGACAGTATCCATGATAATACTTGTTGGGCTATATGTTTGATAGGCAGCCCAGAATGCATCGACGCTATCTGTTTCAACCAACTCAAAGTCACGTTTTTCGCAAATTCCCTTTAACAAATTTCGTGCGTCTGCATCGCTATCCAGTATTAGTATATACTCGTTGAATGTTGGGTCCGACTTCAACGATAAATTTTCGCTGCCAGTGTTCGAAACCAGGTCGGAAAATACTGGATGCGTAGGTAATTGCTCTCTTAGGCTGAACGTTGGTACGTATGAACCGCGATTGAGGGTTATCACCAAAGACTCATTTGCACCTTCAGTCGTGTAGTACCTCTCAAGCGCGATTCGCAGCCGACCGGCCTGCACTCGGACGATCGGATCGGATTGAGGGTCGAAGTCATCCCGTCGCCCTAACGCTTGAGTAGCAATCGTGTAGGCTTTGATAGTCTCCTCGTGCCCTTCCAGAGTTTGCGTAACCACAAAAGATAAAAATGCGCATAGCTGCGGAGAGCTCTTAAAAAACCCTGAATCACAAATTCGCAAAACAGAATCGGTTACCTGCTTATTACTAAAAGTTTTAGACTCACAATACATCGATCATGCATCCTTAGGCGGTAAAACTTTCCGCCCCCGCCTATAGAACAACATAATTTAGTTTATTTATTGTAAAACTTATAATTCCATTTAACTAAAAAAATCGCATACACTTAAATCTACAAGTAATTATTTTAAATGACAGCTTTGTACCAGTTGCATGAGCGTTTATTTTATAACTCCACGATATGGGTCAAAAACCACCCTAATTACATTACCATTTTTCATTGCTCTGAATTCGAAACGGTCCCTGGAGCAGCCTTCTGTTTTAACCTCACTGTACCCGGTGGTAAGCAGAACATTGCGAGCCGCACCACATGTGTATCGCAACTTGCTTTGGCTGGATGCCTTTTCCGGTCTTTGCAAAGCAGATTGCCCAATGGTCAACCCTACGTTGAAAGTTCCGTTCGACACTCCCGCTTGCAATGGTATGGATCGAATGCAAAGCAAAATCAAAACAACTAGAAATGCGCTTTTCATGACCGTTCCTTTCATTGTCCGTTTTAAGTTGACCTGGTGAATTTCCCAATTGTGTTTGCGGTTCTTGACCTTTTTGAATATCTGCTCTCTTTTCGTCGACGATCGTCACATCCAGACTGATAAATAGCAGCCTGGAATTTGGGGATAGCTCAATAGAGTACCGGATTGCACAGATGCTCCAATGCCACCCGCAACCCGCCAAAACACTTCGCGTCGGGTGTACAATAGAGGCTGTCGTACTTGGAGTATGAGATGATGCCTTCCCCTGGATTGCAAGAAGCTATCAATTTCAGTACCGGTCCCTTGTTGATGACCAGTTGAATTTTCGGTTGCTGCTTATCGGTTTCTGGAGGAAGGCCGGTTGGTGTTGACGACATGGCTGAATTACTTAGCTGGAACAGCAGGAATGCAGACATTACTATGCTCGCCAAAGTAGCCATGACAGTTTTCAACACCGAATGATTTTGGCGTTTTCTATCGCCTTGAGCTACAGTAGTTGTTTTGTCACAACGTCTTTTGAGTACATGTGATAATTCAGCGATCTGATTATCATCAAATTGATTTATCGAATTGTTTTTAGCAAGAATCACGCTGCCGATCATTGTACCTTTTTCTTTCACTGTGAACGCGGCGTCTATTCGCAACGTTGTTATATGTGAAATCATAGATCATTTTGCGCCCCTACAGACGCAACTGCGGTGTTATTAACAGGTTAAACGAGTTTTGTTCGGCTCTACGGTGGGCGCTCAGACATGCGAAGTAACCGTTAAATGAGACCGACAAGACATGCGGTTTGGCTTGATGGTGTCACATGACTAACATGCATGAATTGGCCAACTGAATAGCCCCTCGACGGTTGCGAGGTTTATGCGATAATGGTGCATCTAGAATAGTCTTTAACCAAATGCCCCAATCTTTTGTCGCGAAAGTAGCCTTTCATAACGTTTCCCGTATGACTGCTTCTGGCACATAGCCGCCGTTGAAATTCACAGATCAAAAGTCCGCAAAGGACTCAAAGACACCGCTCGTATGTCGCAAAAATCGTTGGGTTTTGCGACGGTTATTGATCACATAATTGGTATGTCAGGAAGCCGCTATTACCAAAACGTGTAGTGCCATGTAAATGACAATCAAACTGCCTATCGTGTAGAACGTTGCCCGTACTTCATGGGTCTGTTTGGTTGCATATGCAACAGCATGGCATAGCCGGGCCAAAACAAAACCATACATCAATATTTGTGCCAAAAAAAGCGACGGCTCGACAGCTATGAATAGCAATCCCACAGCAAGAAAGGCTGGTATGTTCTCCAGATCATTTCGATGCATCCGGCGTGATCGGTCGACATAGTCATTGAGTTCCAATTGCTCCTGACGCGGGTTTTTATTGATAAGACCAACTTGCAGGTCTTCTGGACTGGCAAGGCCGGAATCGCTTCTGATCATTCGGTATACAGTCATCCACCCCTGGCCCATGATCTTCACGATCACAATTGCTGCCGCGATTGCGTAAGTTGTAAAAACAGGATTTTCGATTGTGTACATGCTCATGTTGTCAACCTTTCAGAAACCAAAAACGATGGATAGTCCATCTCAAATAACCTGTGCAAACCATAACCGCTGCTAATTTTAATTCAAAATATGCATATCGTTGCAAAAAGGATGGGTTTTGCAACGTTGAAAACCTCAGGGGGTTGGTTTTGGTTTGAGCTGTCGAAGGTAGGCGATGATTGCTGAAATGTCGTCATTTGAAATATTGGCATAATAGGCAATACCCATTGGCGGCATTAAGCGAGATCCATCAGGCCTGATTCCTTTACGTATAGCGGTAGCAAGCTCAGCGTCGTTATAGTGGGAAATGCCGTCGTCATGCGGGGTAATGTTTGCCGAAACCGACAGCCCCCAGGGTCCTTCGAAACGAAAACCACCAGCGCCCAACTGGTTTTTGAAATCCGGGTGGCCTTTTACCATTGGCGTATGGCATTCGATGCAATGACCTGCCGGGCCAGCTAAATAGGCACCATAGGCGACCTTGTCGCTTCGCGGTACCTCAGCAACATTATCGACTGGCGGGCCGTAAGATGGCGGTAACGGTATGTTGTATTTTGATTTCTTGACGATATTTCTAACCGGCTTGACCTGACGAAGATAGGCAACGATGGCCTTGGTATCACGGTCCGACAGGTCGCGATAAAGACCAATCGGCATTGGCGGCCCGATGATTGTTCCATCTGGCCTCTTGCCCTCGCGGATAGCGTTGATAATTTGCTGGTCGGTCCAGTTGCCTATGCCGGTTTCTTTATCGGGAGTGATGTTTGGCGCAAACGCCTTAAAAGCTCCCTTTACTTCGATGAGAAACTGTCCAGCCAATTCCATTTCCCGATTAGGGCCTTTAGGTGTCTGGGGCGTATGACAATTGCCGCAAGCAACAATGCTTTTCATCAAGTAATTGCCGCGTTCCAATAACGTTTCAGCTGCAGTAACCGAAATGTTCTGGCTCATAGCGATAGCGACTATCCAAATTCGAATCCGCATGGTTTTCCCTCCCAATAGCGTTTGCCCGATAATGTTTGAAATATTTAAATCGTTTCTGCCTGTTGTGCCTGCCTTCTGTATCTGTCTTATTTGATTGTGGATAAATTATAGTGGTAAGCGTCGGTAAGTCCAGCGCGCTAGGGTTGTAAGGTGTTACCTGTGATTACCTCTAAAGTTACCCTTGCAATCTTGTGGCAGTCGCGGCAAGCATGGTGGCAAAGCAAAAATAGCATCAGGAGAGTATCATGTCGAAAATCGGGTTTATCGGGCTTGGCAATATGGGCGGGCCGATGGCGGCTAATCTGGTAAAAGCAGGGCATGATGTTAAGGGCTTTGATCTTGTGGCTGAAAACCTTGCGACATTCAGCGGGGCAGGCGGTCAGGCAGTCGGTACTGTTGCTGACGCAGTGCAGGACGCTGAGATAGTCATTTCCATGCTGCCAGCAGGCAAACATGTCTCGGCTGTCTATACCGGCCCCGTGGGGGTGCTGGAAAATACACCAGCTGGTGCCTTGCTGATTGATTGCTCAACCATCGATGTAACCACAGCCCGTGAGATGGCTGAAAAGGCTGCCGCAAGTGGCTTTGATATGCTTGACGCGCCGGTTTCTGGCGGCATTATGGGCGCGCAAGGAGCGACCTTGACCTTTATGACCGGTGCCAGCGATGAAGCTTTCGCCCGGGCCGAGCCCGTTTTGGCCCAGATGGGTAAAAACATCATTCATGCCGGAGGACCCGGTAACGGTCAGGCGGCAAAGGTCTGCAACAACATGCTGCTGGGTATTTCGATGATTGGTGTTTCCGAAGCTTTCAACCTGGCCGACAAACTGGGGCTTGATCGGCAAAAGCTGTTTGACATCTCCTCAACCGCTTCGGGCCAGTGCTGGTCACTGACCACCTATTGCCCGGTGCCGGGACCGGTTGAAACATCACCGGCCAACAACGACTACAAAGCCGGTTTTAGCGTAGCGATGATGCTAAAAGACCTTAAACTGTCTCAAGATGCTGCAAACAGCGCCGGTGTTGATACACCGCTGGGTGCCCACGCCACGCAGCTTTATGATGCTTTTGAATCCAATGGCAACGGTGATGTGGATTTCTCTGGCATAATCAAATATCTGCGTACATTATAGCTGTATGAACGCTGAGGACATCAAATCTTTCGACCTGAACTCTATCGATCGGCGGTTCATTGACAACCCGTTCCCGGTTCTGGCCGCCCTGGCTAAACACAGCCCGGTACATCGCAACGCGGACGGCTCGGTCCTGCTCACACGTTATGATGATATCCACGCGGTGTATCGCTCGCCCCATATGAGTTCTGACAAACAACGCGCTTTCGGTGACAAGTTTGGCCAGTGCCCTTTATATACCCATCACACTACCAGTTTGATTTTCAACGATCCACCTTACCATACCATCGTCAGGAAGCTGCTGTCTGTTGCCTTCACGCCAAGAAAATTGGCCGAGATGACGCCGCTGATCGAAACCATTGTAGATAAGTTGCTTGACCAACTGGAGGATCTGAAAGAATTCGACCTGATTGATGCATTTGCCAAACAATTGCCGACAGAAGTGATCTCGTTCATGCTGGGCATTCCCCATGAGCACCGGGAAAAGTTACGCGGGTTTTCGCTGGCTATATTAGGTGCGCTTGATCCGGTTGTGCCGCAAGAGCGCCTTGATGCCGGCAATGCTGCGGTCAGTGAATTTGGTGAACTGCTCGGCGAGTTGATCAATGAGCGGCGCAAACAGAAAAACCCGGCGGGAGCGGGAGATGTTCTTGATGCCTTGGTTTTTGGCGAGCATGAGGGGCGCCGCCTGACCGATGCCGAGCTCATTCAAAACTGCATCTTTCTGCTCAATGCCGGTCATGAGACCACCACCAGCCTGCTTGGCAATTCGGTCGGCATATTGCTAGACTTTCCCGATCAGCATCAACGTCTGTTGCAAAACCCGGATTTGATCACCAGTGCGGTTGAAGAATTCCTGCGCTTCCAAAGCCCCTTGCAGATTGGTAATCGGCAGGCAACCAAAGACATTACCTTGCCATCCGGTAGCAAAATTAAAGCTGGAACTTATATCCACACTTCAATTGCCGCAGCTAATCGCGATCCGCAGGTGTTTGAACAACCCGATCAAGTTGACATTTCCCGCACCCCCAACAAGCATATCGCCTTTATTACCGGCATTCATGTTTGTCTTGGTGCAACCCTGTCGCGTATCGAAGGACAAACGGCCATTGGCAAACTGGTGCAGCGCTTCCCGAAACTGTCAGCTGCCGGTACCGCCGAGATAATGCCTTTAGCCCGCTTCAGGGGTTTTAATCGCCTGCCGGTAAGTATCTAAATTTTTCATTATCCATTTAATATCTTGCTTACCATCAATTCGTTTATTGCTGTTTTAGCGAAAAGTTACGACAAATTTACCTTATCATTTGAGATGTTTTTAACAGGTTCAGTTTAGGTTGGTCACATCGAAGGACGGGAATAACAACAAAAACACTCCCGCTTTCAAATCGAAACATAGACACAACAAGGGCAGGTGTTAAAATGCAAAGTGAAATGATAGGCGTTGCGATTGACAACGCAAAAGAGAAAGAAGCCGATAGCAGTATCAAACCTCATTACCTTGAGGCGTTGACTCTCATCGAACGGCTACATCGTCGTTTGCTGGATGTTATCAAAGATGAATTTGACCGTTCAGGTGAGCCGGAAGTCAATTCTGTGCAAGCATTGTTGCTGTTCAACATCGGTGATGATGAATTAACCGCTGGCGAGTTGAAAACCCGCGGTTTTTACCACGGTTCAAACGTTTCCTATAACCTTAAAAAGCTGGTAGATGCCGGATATGTCGCTCATGAGCGTTCAAAAACCGATCGTCGTTCAGTTCGGGTGAAATTAACTGATCGTGGTCAGGAAATTCGCGGCAAGGTTGACAAATTATATGATCGTCAAATGAAGTCCATTAGGGATTTGGCCGGTTTTGACGCCGGTGAGTTCCAGCGCATCAACCAGGCACTGGTACGTCTTGAACGTTTCTGGACAGATCAGATTCTTTATAGAATGTAATTTGGATTAAATACAAAGCACTTTTTTAAACCCGCCCGGTCCAGTGCCGCGGCGGGTTTCGTTTTGTTGCAGAGGAAAATTTTGATAACACCAGTAAAAATTATGACGTAAATTTGACCAATTCTTATGGCAATTGCCACCCGGTTGTTGTTATATAAACGCCACATTCTCATTTTTTGCCGCTGCGGCAGTAACGAAACAGGTCAATTTCCGTGCAAAATAGGCGTAATATTGTAAAAAGTTTCCTTGCCACTCTGGCAACATTCAGCGTGGTGACCCCCGCTTTGTCGCAATCATCGGTTGGCAACTGGAATCAGGGCGGCGGCGGCAGCGCCGGTCGAGCATCCACCACAACCAGAGTGGTCAGTGATTTCGGTCTTTCGCCGATGGTGACCCCTGACAGCTATAATGCCATGCAGAGTGCAATTGCGAAATATGAAATTATCGTTGCCCGCGGTGGTTGGCCGACCATCCCAAGAACCCGGGTTCTGGTGCGCGGCACAAAAAACAAAGTCATCAAACTATTAAAACGTCGCCTGGCTGCCGAAGGCTATTTGCCACCAGCATACCTGGAGCAGGGCAGTAAAAAGTTTGATATAGAAACCCACAACGCACTGGTAAAATATCAACAGGCTCAAGGGCTGCATGCGCGTGGTCGTTTGGACCGAACCACCCAAAGGTCGCTTTCAGTGTCGGCGCGAAATCGTTTGGCAACCCTGAAAGCCAATTTGCCACGGATTAAATCAGCTACTGCAAAACTCGGCGACCGTTATGTCATGGTCAACATCCCGGCAACACAGCTTGATGCGGTTGAGTTTGGTGTGGTTTATTCCCGCCACAATGTTATTGCCGGGCAGGCATCACGCCCGTCACCGATCTTGAACAGTCGTATCAGCGAACTCAATTTCAATCCGTACTGGAACGCCCCGGTTTCGATTGTCAAAAAGGACATTCTGCCCAAGCTGCAAAAAAGCCTCGGCATTTTAAAGAAACTTGATATCAAGATTTTTGATGGCTATGGCGGTCCCGAAGTTGATCCCAAAAAAGTCGACTGGAACAAGGCCGACCCCAAGCGTTATCATTTCCGCCAGCAACCGGGCAAAGGCAATGCCATGGCCTCGGTAAAAATCAACTTTGGCAACAAATATCAGGTTTACATGCACGACACCCCGACCAAGCAGTTGTTTGGTGCCGGGCAACGCTATTTCAGTTCCGGTTGTGTGCGGATTGACAAAATCCATTTGCTCACCAAATGGTTGTTGAAAAACCAGAGCGACTGGAATGCTGACAAAATTGCGTCTGTGGTCAAGTCCGGTGACAGGCTGGATGTCAAAGTTAAAAAATCAACCCAGGTGCGTTTTGTGTATTTGACAGCCTGGGTGACCGAAGACGGAATTGCCCATTTCCGCAATGATATTTACAAGCTCGACGGCACAGGTTTTGTAACCGGCCAACCCCGTGCGCTTACGGATAGTTAGGGTTCTGCCGGGCGGTTAATTCATCACAATCACATTATATATTTGTAATGTGCGACCGTATTGATCTTGTCATAGATCAATTACACGCATATGATTATCCTAATATAAGCTGAAACACACAGACAAATAATTTGGGAAAAGGGTGTTGCGTATGTACAAAGATATCTTCTCATCAGCTATTGCGGCTGTGCGTGATGAAGGCAGGTACCGCGAGTTTGCCGATCTGAAACGAAAAACCGGACAGTTTCCCAAAGCAACATGGTTTGGCCCTGAAGGCGAACGTGAAGTAACCGTCTGGTGTTCAAATGATTACCTCGGCATGGGCCAAAACCGAAAAGTGCTTGATGCCATGCATTTTGCACTGGATGAAACCGGAGCAGGGGCTGGCGGCACCCGAAACATCGCCGGCACCAACCATTATCATGTGGAACTAGAGAGCGAACTGGCCGATTTGCACGGCAAGGAAGCCGGATTGCTGTTTAACTCAGGCTATATGTCCAATCAGGCCACGCTTTCCACTCTGGCAACGATTTTGCCCGATTGTATAATTTTGTCAGACGCGCTGAACCATTCATCAATGATCGAAGGCATCAGGTCGGGCCGCTCTGACAAAGTTATCTGGCGTCACAATGATCTGCAGGACCTTGAAGACAAGCTGAAAGTTCTTGATCATGATCGTGCAAAAATCATCGCATTTGAGTCAGTCTATTCAATGGATGGCGACATTGCACCGATTGCTGATATCTGTGCACTGGCCCGCAAATACAACGCCCTGACCTATATCGATGAGGTCCATGCTGTTGGCATGTACGGCCCCCGCGGTGGTGGCATTACCGACCGCGATGGCGTTGCCGATCAGGTTGATATCATTGAGGGCACCTTGGCCAAGGCCTTTGGCGTTATGGGCGGCTATATCACTGCATCAGCCGAAATCGTTGACTGCATCCGCTCTTATGCTTCAGGTTTTATCTTTTCAACTTCACTGGCCCCGGTTCTGGCCGCAGGTGCACTGGCTAGCGTTCGCCATCTCAAAGAAAGCGGTGAGGAGCGGCGCTTGCAGCAGCTTCATTCGCAAATGCTCAAAGACAAACTGGCAGCCCGCGGCTTGCCGGTAATACACAGCGACAGCCATATCGTGCCGGTTATGGTTTGCGATCCGGTGATCTGCAAAAACCTTACAGATGCCTTGATGGATAAATATGCCATCTATGTTCAACCGATCAATTATCCCACTGTACCGCGTGGCGCCGAGCGCCTGCGCCTGACGCCAACACCGTTGCATGGGCCCGATGAGCTTGATCGATTGACTGATGCACTGGACGAGCTTTGGACCAGTTTTGGCCTGAAAAGAGCAAAAGCAGCTTGAAAGCAGTCTGATCTTAATTTCTAACTTGTAACTTGCCAAGCTGAAACCTCCTTTATATAATTTGTGACTTGTCGTCATTGTAGATTAGGGGCATTGGATGATCAGAACTTGTTTCAAGCTGTTTGTGGCCGCCGTTGCTATTGTCAGTGTGGCGCACAGCGCTCAGGCTCGAGGCCAACTCACCACAAAATACAAATACTACACCGTATCAGGTTCAAGTGCAGCTTCGTTACATCGTAATATGACCGTACCGACCGGCTTTTTTTCTTCTGAGCGCGTTTATGCAAATATCACCATGAACGCCAGCCTCAAGGGGGCTTTTGTTCAGGGCAAAAGATGCCGCCTGAAGGGCTTTGGCATTAATGGCAAGTTTGTTGTCCGCTTGCCCAAATTGCGTCCCGGCACCAAATTGTCGCCGGGTTTGAACAGAAAGTTTAAGAGTTTCGCCGCCTATGTGCGTAAACACGAACTGACACACAGAAGCATCTGGACTCGTTGTTTACGCAGTGCCGAAAGTCGTATCAGGCGTTTGAAAATCAAGAGCTGCAGCAGGTTTGACGCGCAAGCGGCCAAAATAATTACCGATGAATGGGCCAAGTGCGAGACACGAAATGCCCTCTTTGACAAACGCGAGCAAAAGCGCCTGCTGCGTCTGCCTCTGGTCAAGGCAGCGTTTAAACCGGCGAGACGCTCAAAACGTGTTGTTCGCAAGACTAAAAGTCCCCGAACAGGTGTTGGAAGCAGAACAAGCAGATCATTGGGCAAGTATAACGAATAATCGTTCAGCCAGACACAATGCGTAGTTGATCTTTCTGCCGTTGCAGATTAAGAAATCGATCTTGATCAACATCCTTTTTGGGGTAAGCCATGACAGACCAGTCCTCAGGTAGCGCACAAGCACTTTATCCGAACTTTTTCACCGGCAATTTAGCCGACAGTGACCCTCAAGTTCAGGCAACCATTGATGCCGAACTGGGCCGCCAACAACACGAAATTGAGCTGATAGCCTCGGAAAATATCGTTTCGCGGGCTGTTATGCAGGCACAAAGTTCTGTGCTGACCAACAAATATGCCGAAGGTTATCCCGGACGCCGCTATTATGGCGGTTGTCAGCATGTGGATGTCACCGAGCAATTGGCCATCGACCGGGCCAAAAAGATGTTTAATTGCAGCTTTGCCAATGTTCAGCCCAATTCGGGTTCACAGGCCAATCAGGCCGTGTTCTTTGCTCTTATGCAGCCGGGCGATACATTCATGGGCCTTAATCTGGCTGCCGGTGGTCACTTGACCCACGGCGCGCCGGTAAACCAGTCAGGCAAATGGTTCAAGGTTGTGCCTTACAATGTTTATCGTGACAGTCACACGGTTGACTATGACGAGATGGCCGACCTGGCCCAGGAACACAAACCAAAAGTAATTGTCGGTGGCGGTTCAGCTTATCCGCGTTTCTTTGATTTTGTCCGTATGCGCGAGATTGCCGATTCGGTTGGTGCTTACTTTATGGTCGACATGGCCCACTTTGCCGGACTTGTTGCTGGTGGCCAGCATCCAAATCCGCTTGAATATGCTGATGTTGCAACCACCACCACCCACAAAACCCTGCGTGGTCCACGCGGTGGCATGATCCTGTCAAACAATGATGATCTCGGCAAAAAATTCAATTCAGCCATCTTCCCCGGAATTCAGGGCGGACCGCTTGAGCATGTGATTGCCGGTAAAGCGGTGGCATTTGGCGAGGCGCTGCGGCCCGAGTTTAAAGAATATGCCAAAAACGTTGTGGCCAACGCTAAAATGCTGGCCAAAACCTTGCAAGATGGCGGACTGGACATTGTCTCAGGTGGCACCGATACTCACCTCTTGCTTGTTGACTTGCGGCCCAAAGGCCTGACCGGTAAAGCAGCAGAGCTTTCCCTTGGCCGGGCTTATCTGACCTGCAACAAAAACGGCATTCCTTTTGATCCTGAAAAACCGATGATTACCTCCGGCATCCGCCTTGGCTCACCGGTAGGAACATCTCGCGGTTTTGGCCTTGAAGAGTTCAAATATATCGCTGAACTGATCACCGAAGTACTCGATGGACTTGCCAAAAATGGTGAAGAAGGTAATGCTGGTGTCGAGCAGGCGGTAAAAGCCAAGGTCATGGAACTGACCGGACGTTTCCCGATCTACAAATAGTTGCTTTACCCAAGTTAGGAGATCTGTCTTATGCGCTGTCCATATTGTTCAAATAACGACACGCAGGTTAAAGACAGTCGCCCGAGCGAAGACAACGCCACAATTCGCCGGCGGCGCTATTGCCCCGACTGCGGTGGTCGTTTTACCACCTTTGAACGGGTGCAATTGCGTGAGTTGGTGGTGCTTAAATCTGCCGGTCGCAAAGTACCGTTCGATCGCGAAAAGCTGATGCGATCGGTGCAGATTGCCCTGCGCAAACGCACGGTTGATCCTGAACGGGTAGAGCGCATGGTATCAGGCATTGTCCGGCGGCTCGAAACCGCCGGAGAACCTGAGATTAAATCCGAGATCATCGGTCGGCACGTTATGGAGGGCCTGCGGGTTCTCGATGATGTCGCTTATGTGCGCTTTGCTTCAGTTTACAAAAATTTCCGTGAAGCCAAGGATTTTGAGGATATTATCGGCGAATTGGCCGATGACGACTGATACAGACAAGCACTGGATGGAACGTGCCCTGCGCGTGGCCCGACGCGGTGCTGGCAATACCGCAGAAAACCCCGCGGTTGGTTGCGTTATTGTCTCAAAGACAAAACACCTTATCGGCGTTGGCCACACCGCCAACGGTGGCAGACCTCATGCTGAAACGGTAGCCTTAAAAATGGCGGGTGAGGGGACAAGCGGTGCAACCGCCTATGTTACCCTCGAGCCCTGCGCCCACCACGGCCAAACACCGCCATGTGCGCAAGGCCTGATTGATGCGGGCATCACCCGCGTCGTTATCGCTGCCAATGACCCGGACCCGCGGGTAAGCGGTGAGGGTGTTGAAATGTTGCGCAATGCCGGTGTTGAAGTTGAAACCGGTGTGCTTGAAGCAGAAGCAACTTATCAACTGCGCGGCTTCTTTTCGCGGATAACCACCGGACAACCACACGTAATTCTGAAACTTGCAGTATCAAGCGACGGAAAAATCGCCGCCGGACCCGGTCAACGAACTCAAATCACCGGTCCGCAATTCAAATCCCGCGTTCACCTGTTAAGGGCGCAAGCCGATGCCATTATGGTTGGTGCCGAGACGGTTAGGGTGGATAAACCTTCCCTGACCTGCCGTTTGCCCGGAATGGTGGACCGCTCTCCGGTCAGGGTTATTGTCGGTGGCGATGATAATCTGGCAATTCCAAAACCGGCTATTCATTTCAAGGGCTTGGTAAATTTTCAGGAATCATTACAAGAGCTTGGAAAGCGGGGAATCAACTTGCTGCTGGTCGAAGGCGGTGCAAAAATAGCCCGCAGTCTGCTGGAAGCGGATCTGGTTGACGAAGTGATACTGGCAACCGCGCCTGTGGTGATTGGCGAGCAGGGTGTCGATGCGCTGGCCGGCCTGCCTCTGGCACATATCGAAGCAGGCGAGCGCTTTAAGCTCAAAAGCCATGAAACAGTCGGCCAGGATGTGGTAAAGCACTATCTGCGCAATAAAAGGACCAGTTGAATGTTCACAGGCATCATCACTGATGTTGGCGAAGTTATCGCCATAAAGAAAACCGGTGACACCAGGTTTGATATCGCCTGCAAGGATGATCCGGATAGCATTGATATCGGTGCCTCTATCTGCTGTGCCGGTGCGTGTATGACAGTTATTGAAAAAGGCAAATCCAATTGCAATTGGTTTGCAGTGGAAGTTTCCGCTGAATCCCTGTCGAAAACCACACTGGGCGGTTGGAAAACCGGTTCAAAAATTAATCTCGAACGATCCCTGAAGGCCGGTGATGAAATGGGCGGCCATGTGGTGTCCGGTCATGCGGATGGGGTCGGAACCATTGTCAGCATCGAAGGTGAGGGCGACTCACAACGCTTTGTTTTCGAAGTCCCAACCGAATTGGCCCGCTTTATCGCCCCCAAAGGCTCGGTAACCCTCAATGGCACTTCGTTGACCGTTAATGAAGTCGATGGCAACCGCTTTGGCGTCAACATCATTCGCCACACTCAGGAAGTAACCACCTGGGGCGATGCTTATGTTGGCGAGCCGATAAATGTTGAAATTGACATGCTGGCGCGCTATGTCGCTCGTCTGGCTGAATTTAGGGACTAGACGTCATGCACTTACTGATTGTTGAAGCAGATTATTATAAAGACCTGCAGGCCGAGTTAATCAAAGGCGCCACGCAAGCAATTGAGGCGGCAGGGGGCACCTTCGATATGGTCTCTGTACCCGGCGCTCTGGAAATCCCCGGTGCTGTCGCGATGGCAGCTATGACAAAACCGTATGATGGCTATGTCGCTTTGGGGGTCGTCATTCGCGGCGAGACAACGCACTATGAAACAGTCTGCGATGAATCCGCCAGAGCACTGATGGACCTGACCATCAACGAAAAGCTTTGCATCGGCAATGGCATTCAAACGGTCGAAAACGAAGATCAGGCCTGGGCCCGGGCAAAAGTGGATGACAAGAATAAAGGCGGCGGCGCAGCACAGGCTGCCATCGCCATGATAAAACTCAAGAGCAGTTTTGCTGCATAAAAAAGATAGAACCGATGACCGCATCAACGCCAAAACAACCAAAAAAACGACCGGCCCGTGCAATATCGCGCTCTGCCGCCCGTCTCGGCGCAGTGCAGGCGTTGTATCAGATGGAGCTTTCCGGTCGGGGTCTCAAGGGCATATTGGCCGAATACGCTTCAGAGCGTCTTGGCGAAACCTTCGAAGATGGCGATTGCGGCAAGGCGGACTTTCCGTTTCTGAAAGATACCCTTGAAGGGGTGCTGCGTGAGCAGAAAACCCTTGATGTGAAACTCAATGAGTATCTCAGCGACAGCTGGAAACTACCGCGCCTTGATGCCACCATGCGAGCCATCTTGCGGGCAGCAGCCTATGAATTGCAGTTCAGAAAAGATGTTCCGGCACCGGTAACCATCAGCGAATATGTTGATGTCACCAAAGCGTTTTTTGATGTCGAAGAACCAAAATTCGTCAATGGTGTCCTTGATCGTTACGCCCGCTGGGCGCGCAGCGATGAAATGAAGCCGCGATGACTACGGTTGCCGAAACCTCACCCTATTTTAACGATGCCGTAGCCAAGCGCAACGCGCTCATACTGGCTGTGGCCATGACTTTGTCGTCCTGTTCGGCCATTATTGTATTCACCTCAGCCGGTATCATCGGCACCATGTTGTCGCCGGTCAACTCTTTAATAACATTGCCGATTTCAACCTTTGTCATCGGCACCGCCACCGCTACCGTACCGGCTTCGTTGCTGATGGGAAAATTTGGCAGAAAGCCGGGGTTTATGCTCGGTGCAATTCTGGCCTTTTTCGGTGCGATGCTGGCCATCTATGCACTTTTTGAGCAAAGCTTTGTGCTGTTTTGCTGTGCAACCGCCTTGCTCGGCAGCTATATGGCCTTTACCCAGTATTACCGCTTTGCCGCCGCCGACCGTGCAACAGAAAATTTCCGCGGTAAAGCCATTTCATGGGTTTTGATCGGCGGTATTGGCGGGTCGATTTTCGGACCGTTGCTGGTGATATATTCGCGCGAATTGTTGTCACCGGTGATGTTTGCCGGGACCTTTGTCGTCAGCGCCATTTTGGCCCTTTGTGCTTTTGCCCTCATTTCCCTCATCGATATCCCCGTTGTCGAAGCGACTGAAGATAACAGGGCAACCCGCCCTCTGTCGGTCATTCTCAGGCAGCCACGCCTTATTGTAGCAGTTGTCGCCGGTATGGTCTCTTACGGGGTGATGAATTTGCTGATGACCGCAACGCCGATTGCCATGGTGGCCTGTGGTTTTTCCATCGATGATTCGGCCTGGGTCATCCAATGGCATTCGCTGGCCATGTTCGGACCAAGTTTTTTCACTGGTCATCTGATTGCAAAATTCGGGGTGGAGCGGATAATCTTTGCCGGACTTGCCATGCTGGTTGCTGCCGCTGCAGCCGCTCTGGCTGGCATAACTTTTGTGAACTTTTCAGTTGCGCTGGTCCTGCTCGGTCTGGGCTGGAACTTTGGCTTTATCGGGGCCACAACCATGGTCACAGAATGTTATGAACCGTCAGAAAAGAGTAAAGTACAGGCTTTTAACGACTTTGCCATATTCGCCACCGTTGCCGTGGCCTCGTTGACCTCGGGCAAGCTGTTTGCCTCCATTGGCTGGAGTGCTGTAAATATCGCACTTTTCCCGACTGTTGCCGTTGCAGTTGCAGCACTGATTTGGCTGTATTTCCACAGCGGAAAAGCCTCAAAACGCACTGTATGATACCCAATCGGTAGCTATTACTTGCCTTATACTTTTTAGCAGTTGCACCAGCGCCGCTATTTTGGCATGTATTGTCGCAGTTCTGGCGGGTTGGATGATAAAAAGGCACAAACAAGATGCTTTCCCGCGTATTGAAAGATAATTGAAACAGTTCAATCTGGGATAAGGAATCTCTAAATGAGTACTTTACTTTGGCCAATCGTTGCCTGCGCATTGCTGGCCTTGGCCTATGCTTTCTGGGCCGGCCGGTCTGTTATGGCTGCCGATCCGGGCAACGAGCGCATGCAGGAAATTGCTGGCGCTATTCGTGAAGGCGCAACCGCCTATCTAACCAGACAATACACCGCAATCGCAATTGTCGGTGCTGTCGTTTTTGTCGCCGCATGGCTGTTGCTGTCAGGAACAGCTGCCATTGGTTTTGCCATCGGTGCGTTTTTGTCCGGTCTTGCCGGCTTTATCGGCATGCTGATTTCAGTGCGGGCCAATGTGCGCACCGCTCAAGCGGCCAGTAAAAGCCTCGGGGCAGGGCTTGAAATAGCTTTTAAATCCGGTGCAGTTACCGGCATGCTGGTTGCCGGTCTGGCACTGCTCGGCATTGTTTCGTACTTCTGGGTACTAACCGGTGTAATGGGCAATGCACCAACTGACCGCGTGGTTATTGACTCGCTTGTTGCTCTTGGCTTTGGCGCTTCGCTGATTTCGATTTTTGCCCGGCTTGGCGGCGGTATCTTCACCAAGGGTGCAGATGTTGGCGGGGACCTTGTTGGCAAGATCGAAGCGGGTATCCCTGAAGATGACCCCCGCAACCCGGCAACCATTGCTGATAACGTTGGCGACAACGTTGGTGACGTGGCTGGCATGGGTGCGGACTTGTACGAGTCATATTATGGGTCGATTCTGGCAGCGATGGCGCTCGCGGCGGCTACTGCGTATGGCATGGGTCTTGAGATGTCAGATGCGATCAAGCTAGTTGTTACCCCGCCAGCTTTGGCAGGTTTGGGTATTTTGACATCAATCATTGCGATCTTCCTGGTTCGCGCCAAGGAAGGTGCAACGATGCATCAGTTGCTGAAAAGTTTGCATATTGGTGTATG
>DAOUPT010000083.1 GCA_030626025.1 Anderseniella sp.
ATGGCACTACCGAAGCCTACTCTATTGGCAAAGCCGTCTCGAGCGGCTGCGTTCGCTTGCTCAATCAGGACGTGATCGACCTGTACAATCGTGTTCCCAACGGCGCACCAATAATTGTTGGATAAGTGTTGAACAAACAGCTGGTGCGGATTGTTTAATCCGCACCGGTGCCTGCACATTAAAGTTAATCAATAAGAAAGCGTTGTCCGCTCTGTGCGCATGCTGTTGCGCCGTGATCTCCAGGTTTTCAGAAATGCCATTAACTGAAGTAGAACGACGAATGTGACAAGCACAGCAAAAGGAATTTGTGCCCAGTTAGGCTCTGGAACACGGCGATGGAAATCCTGAAAGTGAAGATACATGAAATATCCCGTATGGATGATGGTTAGCATCCACAACACATAGGCACCTTGTTGAAGAAATTTCCATACCGAGCCGCCGAGCACCTGTTGGCACCAATTGCTGGACGACAGCGCCAGGGCAATGCCATAGATCAGGGCAATGATGCCAATTATATTTGCAAGTGCAAACCCGTGCTGGACCATGACATACCGGCCTGAGGGATGCATTTGGTAGCCAAAAAGGCGGATCAGATCCCATTCAACCCAGCCGGCCAGAATGACTATGGTGTGACCGATGGCCAGCAGGACACCGTAAATGCCCAACTCGCGCCGCAGTGGAATAGAGCCACGCAGAATTGGGGCCAACCGCGATAGAGGGCCAATTGTCATTGATAAAGCCACCAACATCACACTCATGTCACCAATGGCACGGTTCCAGCGATGCATTGGCGACCACTCGGCCCGTGATTCCAGAAATGCATAAGTCCCAAGAGCTGCGATGAGCAAGACAATTACGTGTCGGGTTTTCCAACCGGATGGCAACCTGTTTATAAAGCTGTTGTAGTTGTTCATCGCTTGCTCAGTTCCCCTCATATTTCATTAAGTACGTGGCAGGTTGCTCTAGGATCGTTGTATGGTGTTGATCAATAAGCATTCCAGTAGCTAGAGGGTCAAGCGCTGATTGGGTGCTTTGCGGGCTTATTTTGACAGGGTATTTGCGGATTTCCCAACATTCGGCAATTTACAACTTTGGTGAATATGAAAGATTGACTTTCCAGTAACTGGAACGATTAACATCAAAAAACTGGCAACCTTTTCATTGGTTAATTAAACTCGTTAAAGAAGGATATTTGTTTTGGAATCTGGATTAATATGAATATACATAGCAAGGCTGCTTTAATGTTTGTAGCGATAATCATAAAACTCATGCTTTTTACCAGTCCCGCCTTCAGTCATAGCTTCAAGGTTGCGCTGGTCCTTCCTGGCTCGGCAAAGGCTTCATCTTCGGCACGTCAGATACGCCAGGGCTTTATGCTGGCGACAACAGAGCGCGATAGCCACCCGGATGAAGAATCCGACGGCCATCTTGGAGGCCTTGATGTTTATATCAGCGTAATCAATGAACAAGTGAATGTAACGGCCGAAATCGAAAGTCTCGCACGACAAGATGGCGCCAATATCGTGGTGGTTCTAGGGTCTCAAAAAAACCAGTTGCTTTTCAGCAAACTGGTTGATCGAAAAAAGACGGCTCTGCTAATGCCCGGCCAAACGCCTTTTTCGAGAGTTGACTTGCCAGCGGTAACACGGTTTATTTCTGCCTATAAAAACAGGTACGGCAATAATCCCTCCCTTGAAGCTGCGCAGGGATATAATGCGGCCCGGCGCATTGACGTTGCGATTAGGGCGCTGGGCGGGGCAGATAATATGGGCTTGCTATACGACCAACTCAGAAAAACAGCGCACGATTTCGCTTGGTGAATGATCTCGTCAAACGACCGTTGAATCAGGGGAACTTCGCCGATCCCTGTCCAACAACTGAAAGGACAAGTTCAAAATGGCAAATGTACATCAAGATTACCCGTTTAAGGAAAGCTGTCGAGATTGAAGATGTTGGGTTGCATGATTTGCACCACACAGTTGGAACTTACGATGGCCAACGCAGTGCGCGAATTTCAGCAGCAAAATCCAGCCAACGAGGTACCAGTATGAAGTATACGGCAACCAAAACCACCAAAAGGAGCTTGAAAATGAAACGGATATTTAAATACGCGATAATATTGCTGTTGCCATTGTTTTGGTCCACACAGGGCTTTGCACAGTCCCAAAATACCAGAGACTGGGGAGGTTACATGGGTTGGGGGTGGGGACACATGGTGTTCGGTGGTGTAATGATGATCATCTTCTGGGGTGGAATTATTATGCTTATCGCCCTACTTATTCGTTGGTTGGATAACAGCAGCCGACTGGGACGCTCCAATGCGTTCCCGACTGCCACCCCGTTCGATATTCTCAAGGATCGTTTTGCAAAGGGCGAAATCGACGCAAAGGAATACGAAGAACGCAAAAAAGTACTATCCAAATAAACGGCTGTGGTTGATGATACGGTTGGCAAAAGTTGGATGTACTTAATTGTTCACAGGCCTTAGAAATATCGCAACCAATTAGGAAGGGTTAGGGCCATATGATGACGAAATTATACGAGACTTGCGCGACTGTCTTAGTTGTCGCCTCTGTACTATTCTCAACCGCAGCTTTGGCGGAAAAGAACCCGAAATTGCATCAAATTCGCAAGGTAAATGCTGTTTTGTTTGAACCGGGCGATTTTGGTAAATTTCTGGTTGCGACCTATTCTGGTATTTATTCCATTTCCGGTGATGGGAGTGCCCAACATATTGCCCCTAAGGCTGGCGGGCTGACTGAATTGATCAGGCATCCAGAACAACCAAACACTCTTTTATCAAGCGGGTATCGTTCAAAAACAGAAAAGCTGGGTGTGATGCGTTCACAGGATGGCGGAAAAACCTGGCAGCTCCTTTCCAAGGGGGCAAACAATCCGGTGGCTTTTCATGCTATGGCATACAGTCCAAGTAAGCCTTCCCTCATTTATGCCACAGGAGTGGGAAAGGAACTGCATGCCAGCTGGGATGGAGGGCTCAATTGGGAAATTGTTGGCAAAACTCCGGAACAGGTCTTTGATATTACTGTATCGCGCACCGATCCGAACCAGGTGTTTCTCGCCACGCGGGTTGGGTTATTCAAAAGTGCTAATGGTGGCAAGACCTGGTCTTCCGCTCATCCTGTGAAGCGTACTACAACCATGGTGAATGTAACTGCCGGTGGAAGTGTATTGGCGTTCATTTACGGATACGGCCTGGTTACCTCCGGCAGTGAAGACACATTGTCCTGGAAAAAGTCTCCAACGAACTTTGTCGACCGGGCGATCATGAATATCGCAATTAATCCGACCAAGCCTTCTCAAATGCTTGGGGTAATTGACACTGGTGCGGTGTTCGTGAGCGAAGATCATGGGAAGAGCTGGAAGAGCTTTGAGGGGCAAGACTACGCCACGTCTGAGCGCGTCACTGCGGGGCGCAATCTTTACGAAGAAAATTGCGCTGCATGTCACGGAGAAAAAGGTGTTGGTGAAATTTCAGAAAACGGCTCCAAGGTTGATGAAAACGGCCTCCCATTGGCACCGGCAATGAATGATAGCGCCCATGCGTGGCATCATCACGACGAACAGTTGATAGGGACTATTTTAAATGGCTCTCCGCGCAACGAACGTATGTTACCGTGGAAGGAGCATGGGGTTACGCGCAAGGACGCCGAAAGCCTCGTGGCCTACATCAAGAGCCTGTGGAACTTCCGATCCCTAGCCTGTCAGGGATCGCGTGACATGTCCTGTATGCACTAGGCTCGCGCGGCACTGGTCATTCGCGCAAGGTTTGTATAGTCGGCACATTCATGTTTGGTTCGCAGTTTTCCCTTCAATTTGCAGTAAAAGGGAGGATTGAAGTATTGCCGCAAACATTGAGATTGCGAAAATGATTGACAACCCGAACAGGGAGGCAATGAAGCCCGCGAGCAGAGGGAGCAGGAATGCGGGCGCAGTGACTGCGTTAAAGTAGCCGCTGTAGGCTGGGCGCAGATGGTCGGGCGATATTTCCATCAGGAAACCGATCACGGCGATGGTCAAGCCATTTGCCAGTGCGCCAAGAACAAAGAATATTCCGACAAACACGGAAAACATCTGATCGGATTCGGGAAAGCTGGTGAGGGCAAGAAGCAGAATAATTGCAGGCGGCAAAATTCTTCCAAGAGCAATACCTTTCAAAAGACTGGCTTTGCCGAAATGGTCGCCCCACCAGCCCCACAAAGCGTTCGATGCCAGTGCACCGACAGTTTGAGCGCCCAGCAGCAACGCAACATCTTCAAGATTTATCCCGATGGTATCGGCCTCAACGATGTAAAATGGCATTGCCATCAGCACCGCTCCACCACACCACTGAGCGTAGACGAATTTTCTGAATTTCTCGTCGGTTTGGAACACCGCCAAACCGTCTTTCAAATACTGAAGGAACGTTGGCTTTTGTGGTTTTTCCAAATCTGTTTCAGGTTCGCCCATTGCGGTGAAAACGCTTGAAGATAGAAACATCAGAAACGATGCCATTGCGATGATTGCCGCATAGGAGAAAGGAAACTCGAGTGCACCAACCAGACGGTCAGCAATGAACACTACCCCCAAAGCGAGAACGCCGCCGCCGAAAAAACGCGTGGCCAGCAATCGGCTTCGAAGTTCTGAAGGGACCGAGCGCGCCACAATGTCATTGTAGGGAACGGCCACAATGCCGCTAACGAACGAGTAGGCCGCCCAAATCACCATCACGAAAACAGAAAGTGTCACGCCCGGCAAATCTGATCCGAAATAGAGGAGGAGTGCCAGCAACGCCATGCACGATGCGCGGCCAAATGCACCGATGACATAGTAATGCATACTGGAACCGCCCCGCTGTGCAAGAAATCCGACGATCAGTTGGGGGAACAACCAGCCAAATCGCAAGATTGCCGTGACAGCCCCGACAACAACTGGACTGCCGGTCAGTTGGAAAACCAGCGCGGATATTATGGTTGCTGAATCAATCGCGGTTGAACCAGCCTGAAAGGCTATTCCAGCAGTCGCAACACTCGTGAATCGGTTTCTTGTGCTCATTTTCCTGACCAATCTGCCGGGTCAACATAGAGTCCAAACCAGATTGACCACAGGCCAAGCAAAACAAAGACGATGCCAATAGGCCATCGCATCCGCTTCATTCTCTCACCCAATGTTTCGAGCCATGTTGCGAGTTTGGGAACAAAAGCGAACAATACAAGTGGTGATGATAAAAAGAGACCAAAGAGAAACATTATTGCAAATCCGGCCACGACAGTTCCGGTGGTCGCGGCCAGCCCCAGCAATCCAAATAGTATTGGTGCGGCGCAAGCGGGAATATTGAGTCCGAAAGCAAGCCCCAAAACGAGTGGGTTTCGGGCGTGCTTCCATGTTGCGGGAGTAAGGTTAATTCTCCGCTTGATGAGATCGGCTCTGCCAATCAGGAAAGCGGAACCGATGACCAGGTAAATCACTCCGAAAATCAGCCAAATTCCTGTCTGCGCGCTAATTACATTTTGACCAAGAAAAGCAATCAACGCTCCAAACAGCCCTGCAACCAGGGAGCGGGCAGCGACGAAAGCTAGTACAGCGTATACTTTTTCGCGGCTCGTACGGCCATTTTGGGTTTCAAGGAAGAGAAGATGTCCACCTATTGTACAAGGTTCTATGAATCCCAAAAGCCCCAAGCCAATTGGCAGCAGAATAAGCTCTAGTGTTGTGAATTCCATGTGGTCTCCCGTGACAATCGAATGCTAGTCCATCCAGCAACGGGAATGTCAAGCTGTTGCAAAAACCATTGTTTTTAACCCACTTCAGACTTTCGGAATTGGCACATAACAGCCTTATGGGGCAGGTTGAAGTCTGTCTCCTGTTGAGGTGTTATCAGACATTCAAGATTGCGGGATGTGTTCACCAGCTAAGCCACCTGTTGTTACGCAAGTATCTGGGGCAGGCAATTCAGTGTTTAAGCGCCCGCAACTCAGTTTGGGCTTGCCAACGGGCTGGTGGATTTGTGTTATAATAGCCACAGATTAAATGCAGTCGAAGGCAACATCATGAAACTACCATCAAGTGATAAGCCAAAACCGGGCCTTGAACTATCACACCTGCCTAAAGGTCGCTCAGGCCGTGCCGCTTCAGGCTTAACCTGCAAGCAGGAGGCATTCTGCCGTTATGTGGCAGCTGGTCACAACCAAAGTGAAGCGTATCGGATGGCTTACAGCACGGAAGGATCAAAGCCACACACCATCCATTGCCGGGCGTCAGAGCTGGCCCGTAACAGCGAGGTCAAGGCGAGGGTTGAGCAGATTTTACGGGATAAAGAGAGGGTGGAAGAACATTTAGTGGGGCGTAATCAGGACATGTGGTGGAAACGCATATGGGCTGAAGTTGACCCCGATGACCTCAGTACCACCACACCCAGCAGCCGGGTTGCGGCCTTGAGGGAAATTGGCAAAGCGTTGCACATCACAACCGGTGAACCTGAACCATCACAGCCGCGACAAACTCCAGAAGATATCACCCAGCAGATCATGGTCAAACTTGCCGCAATCAAGGCGCGGCAAGAGCATAAATATCAATCCAGTCAAAGCAGTAGAAGTACAAAATAGCTCATGCCGGGTCATTATTACATTTCATTGGTCCGTATGAGCTTCGTCAATGCGCCCTCAGCTGTATTTTGGCGTTCAGCATGCCATTGCGGCCAGCAATATGGATGAAGCCATGTGTGTCCTGATTCATTAATCCCGAAAGGCATGACAGAACCAGTTGTATCTGAAGCGCCACCACGCAACGCACAGATACGTCAACTCATTCGGTTTCATGGTCTTTGATATTGCTTTTCGCATGACCATACCCAGTACCTACAACCGAAAGAAGTCCGTCATGGGCTTGGTGTATTTGGCCATCGGCAATTAGTTGTTCTACAAGCTGGTACGTCCGGGTCACGCCCAACTTTGTTTTGGTTACCACTGCACCATCACGTCTATTGCCCGCACGAATAGCGTCAAGTATGGTCACCTCTGCAATTTGTAAAACACCCGATGTTTTACTCATGAGAAATTGCAGCACTTCGACTTTGTTATCTCTTAAAACAGAAACACACTCAGGGGTCATCTTGCCTCTGCTGTTGCGCCAGCGGATGTGGTTACCATCGATTGCAAATTCAACGCCTCCAGCAATCAATTCTTTCATCAGGGAAACCGCCCCCATTAAAGTTCACCCTCCCAATCTGAGGCATATTCAGACATTGGGTTATGCTTGTTCTCAAGACCTTCTGTTGAACTGTCACAACTGCCACAACTGCCATTCTGCAACGAAATGTTATTTTCATTGGGTTTTTCCGTTGTGCTTTCCGGCCCTGTGGCACTTGTGGCAGTTGTGACAGTTTTTGACGGGTGGTCTGAAAGATACCTCTTGATCGGGTCGGTAAAATCAGTCTGCCAATAACAACTGCCGTTCCTGTCACGCCGAGGCTTAATGCCATACGGCTTTAAGAGTTTTGCTATGCCACGGGTCGTGATGGGTGAGCCACGCCGCCATTCCCCCCATGGGCTTTCCTCAAGGTTGCAAAGTATGTTGCAAAGCTCGCCACTCCCCAGTCGCTTGTCCTGTCGACTTCCCAGTATCTCTGCAATATCGCGCAGCAACAGAACACCCGGACTTTGCGACTCTTCTTCATTTTGCTCTGCAAGCCCAACGAGTGCCGCCCGAACTGTCTCTGGCCAGTCACCTCCTGCAAGGTCAGCAATTGCACATATGGCTCGCGCATTATCCTGTGCACGGTCATCAAGTTCATCTGGTACCTGCGGGTCATCTTTACAAAGTAAATCAATATTGTCATTGGCCCAGCGTTGGCATTTGCGACGTAAGTCTAGAAAATCATTTACCCGATCAGCCCGGAACCGCTCTACTTTTTCACCAGCCTTTTTTCGCCGTAACGGGACTACCAAGGCACGGTCTTCAAGTGTGTCGGGAAGTTTACCAATCATGGCGATACATTTTGGTGCCCATACCTTAAATCGACACGGATCAAAATCATCGCCAACAGACCGCCAGACGTAAGCACTCAGGCGATTGTGGCCACCATTAATGATACCGCGCAATTCATCATTCGTTGCAAGAAAAGTATCGCCTTCATCAATCAGCAGTGTTGGTTGGTGTTTCTCGATTACTCGAAAAAGCACCGATGTAGAGATATTCACAGCATGCATGGGTTTCGGCACCAAGGCGCCGACAATAGACAATGCCGTGGTTTTTCCACACCGCTTTTCAGGAGACACAAAGGCCAGAATGGGTGAGATATCAGCAGCGTCGTGAGTCCACGCATGAAGCACCCACATGGCAATTATCGTATCGCTGAACTCAGGCAAAATGCAAAAGCGCCGAATAGCCGTCTTCACTTCCGACAGGAGCTGCGCACCATCCACCGGATCATGCCATGGCTCAACAGTTTCGAAGGGGTCACCTACCTCATCTTCAGTATGTTTTGGACGCTTATCTTCAACCAATTTATCCAGAACAGAAACCCTAATGCCGAGGTCCTTCGCTGCGACTTCACGGCATTGGTCGTATTGAAGCATGGACAATTGAGCAAGCTCGGCAATTTTTGCATCATCTTCAGACATATCAAAGGGAACAACTGAATTTTCTTCGGTCATGTCTCTGCCTTTTTCCGTAAAATATCGTTCCAGTCCGCTCCATCAGGTGCGGGCATAAGTGATACTCGCCAGCCCTTCGCCGTTGCGCGCTGTGCCAGTGCGTGTGCCGCTTCCCTGCCCGGCACATCTCCGTCACCTGCTACAATCAGTTCATGCGGTTCCGGTGGGAGCTGCAAAGCTTTCATGCCACCGGAGCTGAGACATGTCCAAACCCCTATAGGGCCATTTAAAAGCCCACACATCAGACTCAGACTTGTCTCAATACCTTCAGCCACCACTATTGGCCCAGCGCCATCAGATAGACGTACCGCACCTCCTTTGACCGAACCCAGCATGGCCTTTGCAGGAGTGACGTCGGCCTTGCCGTTACGCTGACTTAAATAAGTCCGGTGCACCGCAAAATGCTTCACACCATCAATACGCGCTAGCATTGCTGGCAAATAACAACCACTTTGGTGCCAGCATTCAGGTTGAAATCGCAAAGTCTCAGGAAGAAGGCAGTTAATACCGCGCGATCGCAAGTATCGTTCGGCCAAAGTTCCTGTAATAGACTTAGCTGCGGCCCACAAACTTTCAGCTTGATCAGCCCGTTTGGCTGCAGCGGCTTTTTGCTGCGCCCTAGATTTCACCATTTTCTCATTGTTGGGTGGGCGGTAGTTGCTTTGACCCGCGATTAGTCCACGCCCTTTCAGGGCATCGATGACATCTATGAAGGCGCAACCAGCATGGCAATGCATCAATAAACGGCCACCAAGTCCCTGAGCAAGCGACAGAGCAGGCGTCCGCGTGTTGACGTGAGCCGGACAAAAGGCGGTGCCGTATCGCCCGTACCAGTGACCCTTTAGGGCCAATGTGAGATCCCGCACGTCAATGACAGGTGGCTTGAAGGGTTGGAGAGATTGCTGTATTCTCATGGAGCCAATTTCCTTTTCAGTTTCCAGCTGAGAGTTGATGGTTTGCCTTGGCTTTGTGTTCCCGCACTGGCCAAGGCATTTTCTTTGCAGTTGTTCGTCGGTAATTTCCCAATATTGCACTCACCAGAGGAATCTGCTTGTAACCTGTTCATACTGAAGCCTCGGATGTGCTGGCGCGCCGATTGGCTTCGAGCCAAGCGTTTATGTCTTCGACGCGATACAGGCATTTTCTGCCAGCTTTCACAAATACAGGGCCTGAGCCTTCAACGCGCCAACGTTCAAGTGTTCGTTCAGAAACGTTAATTAGATTGGAAAGATGTTTTTGCGTCAGCAGGTGATTATCCATGTGCATCCTCGCGGTTAAATGAGCTTGGATGCAGATGTATGACAGATAGCTATTTTGAAATAGGCGTCACGATATATTGGCGTATCGATACACCGTCATGATTTCTTCCTGCCAGCTGTTGACCACCTTGCATTTCCGGACTCGTCGATGGCGTTACTCCAAGCTCGGTCAAACCCTCGCCTGCTTACGTTAAACTTCGCCTTTGCCTCAAGAAAGTAGTTGTTCTTTTTGCCTTTAGGTTCGCCACCTTCCATCATCAACCCCAAAAGCCAGTTCTGACATTTAGTCTGCCCCGCTATTTTTGATTGCTGTTTCGACTGCGGGCTATCACCCTTATCAAGAGCTTGTTGCAGTTTTTCAAAGTCCACAGTGATATTGAGGAAATCTGCATATACTTCCACCGTCCCCCGGGCCGCGTATTGTTTTTCGTGATACGCAATTGTGTCGAGCTCCGAAATATCTAAACACGACGGCTCTACAGCCAAACTGTTTTTCGCGAAATCGATTGCGTTTAAGGAAAGATGAATTTCGTCAATTGCACGGTTTTTCGACATCAGTAAAGGCGGAGCACAAGGGTGCCCCATCCTTTGTCTGCGCATGAAAGCCCCGTCATAGTCTGTAACATCCAGATATTGAAACTCAACACTTAAGTTACCCTTGAGCCTGCAATCATGTAGTTTCAATGCTAAAAACAGCTCTCTCAACTGGGCGCTATCACTGCGAATCGTTGCAGGTGCAGAAACGAATACGTCATCGGGCATCGGAAGTGGGCCGCCTTCAAACCAGATAGCAGCTTGAACTAGCAGACATCGCTCGGGCGGATCATATTGGAGGGGCATCGTTCCATCCTGTTAACTCGGTAGCTATGTTGGCAGTAGTTGTATTCATCAACAGGGATTGGACTAAACCAATAATCTCTGGTTGCTATATAGTTGCTAACCCATATTGAAAAACTTTTTATGATCCCATAACCCATTGATATAACTGGTGATCCCGACAGGATTTGAACCTGTGACCCCCAGATTAGGAATCTGGTGCTACCTTGTTTCACCCATATGCATCAGTGCTCACTTAGGGTGTTTAAACACCTCTAATAGCACATATTTTTGCCATTGCCTTGCTTCATAGGCATGCATGCGTTACTACCCGTTATCACGGTTTTTGTAACCCCATATGTAACCCTGAGCAATTTATGCCCAAACTGTCCGACAAAACATTTAACGATAGACACCTTCAATCACTCAAGCCGAAGGACAAGCGGTTTGACACCTACGATGCTGCAACGCGCGGGCTTGGCTTGCGGGTGACAACCACAGGCATCAAATCGTGGTTTGTCATGAAACGGGTGAATGGTCGCATGAAACGCATCACGTTAGGGAGGTATCCGGCACTGTCACTGTCACAGGCTCGAGTTCGGGCCACCGAGGTCTTTAATGAGCTTGCCAGCGGCACCTACACCGACAAACCACATGGCTTAAGTTTCAAGCTTGTAATGGATGAATGGTTAGCTGCAGATCAGGCCGGCAACCGTAGTGTTGCTGAAGTTACGCGTGCCCTTGAAAAAGACGCTATCCCTGTTTTGGGCAATGTCGCAATTGATGCCATAGGACCAAAAGATATCAGAGGCATATTGGATCGCATTGTTGCAAGGAGTGCCCCCAATCATGCTAACCACGTCCGTGCCTACCTCAATCGCTTGTTCAACTGGGCTGTTGAGCGTGATTATGTTACAGCATCACCCTGTCAAAAGATTTCAGCCCCAAGCAAAAATAAAAGCCGTGACCGAGTGCTTTCATTTGATGAATTACAATGTATATGGCGTGCTGCAGACCAGATGGGCTACCCCTTCGGGCCTGTTGTGCAGCTGCTCATCCTGACTGGTCAACGGCGTGGTGAAGTTGCTGGTGCAAAGTGGGATGAAATTAATCTTGAAGAAAAAACATGGACAATACCTGCTGACAGAGCAAAAAATGGCCGTTGTCACATTGTACATCTGAGTTTGCAGGCCTTGGAGGTCATCACCCCCCTACCCCGCTTCAAAGGCAGTCAGTTTTTATTCACCACCACAGGCCGGTCTTCAATATCTGGGTACTCCAAAGCCAAACTGCGACTTGATGTGCTGAGTGACGTGTCAGGGTGGACCCTACATGATCTGCGGCGTAGCTTTGCTACTCACACAACTGAAAAACTGGACATTAGTCCTGTCGTCATTGATCGCATTCTAAACCATGTCTCAGGAGCCGTTACCGGCATCGCTGCCGTTTATCAGCGTGGGCAATATCTTGAACAACGAAAATTGGCCCTTGATTCATGGGCGACAGAAATAAAGCATACTGTGGAGAAACCATATGACTTCCAGTAACAAAGGTCAGGACTTAACAGAAAAACAAT
>DAOUPT010000012.1 GCA_030626025.1 Anderseniella sp.
AGTATCGGTCGGTGGTCGCAATGAAGCCCACCATTCCGGGTTTACCGATGACCGCAAATACCTTTGGGCCGGTGGTCTTGATACCTCGAAAATTTTTATTTTCGACGTCCACACCAACTCCGGCAATCCAAAACTGGTAAAAACCATCGATAGCTTTGTTAAAGACACTGGCGGCGCGGTTGGTCCGCATACCTTCTATGCCATGCCCGGCCGAATGATGATTACCGCTCTGTCCAATGACAAGGACCACAGTGGTCGCTCGGCCATGGTTGAATATTCCAACGAAGGCAAATACATCGCCACCCATTGGCTGCCGACCGCAAAAGAGTCAAAAGTTGCCGGAGCCGAATTTGCCGATGGCTACAATTACGACGCCCGGGTTCTACCGCGCAAAAATGTCATGTTGTCCACCTCCTTTACCGGTTGGTCCAACTACATGATGGATTTTGGCAAGATGCTCAAGGACGGCGAGGCGATGAAACGCTTTGGCCAGTCGGCCACCATATGGGATATGCACACCCGCAAACCCAAAAAGGTTTTCAAAATGCCCGGCGCGCCGCTCGAAGTCCGCTGGGCCTGGGGTGATAACCACAATTATGCCTTCACCACAACCGCGCTGACCTCAAAAATCTGGCTGGTCTATGAAGACGACAAGGGCGAGTGGCAGGCAAAAGCTGTAGCTGATATTGGCGATCCGTCAAAAATCCCGCTGCCGGTGGATATCTCCATTTCCAAAGATGACAAGCGTTTGTGGGTCAACACTTTCATGGATGGGAAAACCCGGTTGTTTGATATTTCCGATCCCCATAACCCCAAGCAGATTTATGAAAAGAAAATCGGCGCGCAACTGAATATGGTGTCGCAAAGCTGGGATGGCAAACGGGTTTATTACTCAACCTCGCTGCTGGCCAATTGGGACAAAAAGGGCGAGGCCAATGAGCAATTTGTCAAAGCCTATGACTGGGATGGCAAAGAGCTGAAGCATCGCTTTACCGTAGACTTCAACAAACAGGGCCTTGGCCGGGCTCACCAAATGCGCTTTGGTTCTGCCAAGCTTTATAGCGGTTCGTAAAACTTGATGGTGGAGGTATGCCTTACACCTCCACCTCAAACCGGGATAGTAAAAATGTTATCAGTAAAGTCGCTGGGAATATTTGTCATTGCCGCTTTCATCGCCGGTGCCAGCATGCTGATGCCGGAAACCAGGCGTGCCGTAGTCCTGACGCCGCTCAGCGGCTTGTTTGACGATGGTCGCATCCAAAATTTTACGGCTCCCGAGCCCGGAAGCTACAAATTACCAATTATCAAACCGGCCGGTGATGGTGACTTGCTTGATACAAATGGCAAACCAGTTCGCCTGAAATCGCTGACAAATGGCAAAGTCTCGCTGGTCAGTTTTATCTACACCTCATGCAGTGCTGGCAAAGGTTGCCCCTATTCCATGTCGACCCTGTTCGACATATTTCACACCAGCGAGAAAGTATCGGGCCTTGCCGCTAACGCCAGTTTGATCACCATCAGTTTTGATCCCAAGCGCGATACCCCCGAAGTAATGGCATCATATGGCACCGCCGCTCTTGCCGACAAACAACGCCATAAAAAACTGCCGTGGCACTTTTTAACCACCAAATCGGAAAAGCAACTGGCACCAATTCTGGCCGCATACGGTCAGTCGATCAACAAACAGCATGGTAGTGAAACCATCGACCATTTGCTGCGTCTTTATCTTGTTGATCGCCAGGGTCAGGTGCGAAACATTTACGGTCTTGGCTTTATGGATGTCAGGCTGCTATACGCAGATATCTACACATTGCTGTTGGAAGATGGAACAATCAGCCGAACCGGTTCATGAATGCGCTTTAGACAAATCAGCCTTGTTTTAATTACCACTTGCCTGCTGGCTAATGCTGGTCTGGCCGAAACGCCAGACTGGAGCAAACGAGCGCTGCAGCGGATTGCCAACCCGCCCCTTGGCTTGCCGGCGGTTCTCGAGCCCAAAGACAATCCCGCCACCGCAGAAAAAATCGCCCTCGGCCGAAAATTGTTTTTCGACCGCCGCCTGTCGAGCAACGGCACCATGTCATGCGCCATGTGCCATATTCCTGAACAGGGTTTTGGCAATTATGAATTGGCCACCCCGATTGGCGTTGAAGGCCGGTCATTAAAACGCAACGCACCGACTATATTTAACGTCGCCTACCATCGGACCATGTTTCACGATGGCCGCGACAACGCCCTTGAAACCCAGATTTACGGACCGTTTCTGGCCACTGCAGAAATGGCCAATCCGTCTGTCGGCTGGTTGTTGCAAACCATCAGCGGGTTGGAAGACTATTGGGGTCTGTTTGAAAAAGCCTTTGGCGGGCCGGTAAATGCCAAAAACCTCGGTGAAGCCATCGCCAGCTATCAGCGCACCGTATTGTCGGCCAATTCGCCCTTTGATAAATGGCAGTACGGCAATCAAAAAGCGGCGCTAAGCGCTGTGGCGATAAAGGGCCTTAAACTTTTCAAGGGTAAGGCTGGTTGCGCTCGTTGTCATATCATCAAAAAAGACAGCGCCATTTTCACCGATCACAAATTTCACAACACCGGCATTGGTGTGAAAGGTGATATTGAAAAACCGGCTGACAAGAGTCCGGTGGTTGTTGAAATTTCACCCGGTATCACGGTGCCGTTGCCCCGGTCCAGCGTTGATGCGGTTGGTGAGGGCCATCAAAAAGATCTCGGGCGCATGGAGGTGACCGACAGACCGACTGATCTTTACCGCTTCAAAACCCCTATCTTGCGAAATGTTGCCCTGACCGCGCCTTATATGCATGATGGCAGCCTGACCACGCTGGCTCAGGTGGTGGCGTTTTATAATGAGGGTCCCACGAATGCACTGCCGCCGTTGCACCTCAATCAAACTGAACAAGCTGCGCTGGTTGAGTTTTTGCAAAGTCTGACCGGCGACAATATCGCTGAACTTGTTGAGGAAGCCAGAAATTGACTGTTCTTATAAAAAGGTTTGCACCGGTTTCTGCTGCCGATTGATCTGCATTTTGCGATACTGGTTCATTTTTTCGGCAAGGTCATCGGCACTCAGGCCAAATGTTCCAGGCAGAACAGCATTGCACCCGGTGGTTTTTTGATTGGTCTTTGATTGAGCCGCCGGGTTATCGCTGTTAAATGTCACCAACTCATTGGCGGTCATGCCAAACAGGTTTTTCTGCCATGATGAAAATTCGCTGCACTGGTCCCAGCGGCAAAATATTCGCTGCCAGCCTGAACGGTACGAAAAGCCATCTTCTTCAATTTCAAGGCTGTTTGAACTGGGCAGCATATACATCAAGCCGACCATGATCATGGTGCCGCCGCCGATGTAAAAACCCGTGGCAGCAATATCGAGTAATTTAGAAGCACCCATTGCCTGGCTACCCATTCCCAATAAAGCAAAACCCAGAACGATGAATAACGACCAGTTCCATTGAAACGCTTGATATTTTTGTAGTTGCATAATGTCCACCCACATATTTTAATAATTACCGCTCAGTCTGGCAGCAAAGGGTTTAACAACGGTTTATACTGGCCGCTAAATGATGTTTTGGTTAAGAAGCAACTACACTGGAGCCTCGTCGCCCCAGGAATGACCGTAATAGGAATTGTGAAAATGCAAGATCACGACAAAGAACCACCTTCCTTTGACGATTTTGACGAGATCAATGACCCGCGTTCGCGAGACAGCGATATTGCCGGAATAATCGAGCGGGTACTGTCGCGACGGGCTTTTCTGGCCGGTGGACTTGCCGTTGCTACAATGCCGTTTGCAAAAGCACAGGGCGCTGGAAAACTGGATTTTAAACCCGTTGCCGCCAATACCCGCGATACCATAACGCTACCTGCTGGTTTCAAGTGGCAGCTGGTTGTCAGTTGGGGCGATCCGATGTGGTTAAAGGGTGAGGAGTTTGATCCGCAAACCCGTGGCACCGGGGCCAGTCAGGAACTGGCTTTTGGTGACAACAATGATGGTATGAGTTTGTTCAGCAAAGGCAGCCACATCATTATGGCGGTCAACAATGAATATGTGAATCGCGGCATATTTCATGGCAATCGCCAGAGTGGAAAACCTGAAAATGCCGACGATGTGCGAAAAAGCAAGGCTGGTCACGGTGTTTCAATTGTTGAGGTAACACAGAAAAACGATAACTGGAGTATCATCAAGGACTCACCATTCAACCGGCGCATAACAGCCGACACGCCGATGGAAATCACTGGCCCCGCTGCCGGACATGACTGGCTCAAAACCGTAGCTGACCCCCAAGGCACAAAGTCTCTGGGCACTTGGAACAATTGCGCCAATGGCCAAACGCCGTGGGGCACATACCTGACCTGCGAAGAAAATTTCAACGGCTACTTTTCCTCCACTGACCAATTCTATGAACCGAGCAAAGCCATGCAGCGCTACGGCATCGGCAATCGCGATTGGGGCTATGGCTGGGCCAAATACGATCAGCGCTTCGATATCTCCAAACATCCCAATGAATGTAATCGCGCCGGTTATGTCGTAGAAATCGATCCGTTCAATACGTCATCCACCCCGAAAAAGCGCACTGCTCTTGGCCGCTTCAAACATGAGAATGCCGAGGTCGTTGTGGCCGCCAACGGTCATGTGGTTGTCTATCTTGGCGATGATGAGCGCGGCGAGTTTTTATACCGTTTCGTTTCCGATGGTAAGTTCATCAAAGACGGCGATAATTTCGACCTGCTCGAATCCGGCAAGCTTTATGCCGCAAAGTTCCACGATGATCTGAAAGGTGAGTGGCTGGAACTTTCACCTCAAACCACCGGCATGGCCTCACAAGCCGAGATTTGTATCCACACCCGACAGGCAGCATCCAAAGTCGGTGCCACAACCATGGATCGCCCGGAATGGGTGGCGGCCCATCCAGACAGACCGGAGGTTTATTGCAGCCTGACCAACAATAAAAATCGCGGCCGCAAACCCAACCGTGGAGGCGACGCAACCCCGGTTGGCGGCCCCAATCCGCGCCGGAAAAACAAATACGGCCAGATCGTTCGTTGGCGGCCTGATAGCGGTGATCACACAGCAACAGGCTTTACATGGGATCTGTTCGCCATCGCCGGAAACCCCGTCGTCCACAGCGATGCCCGCAAAGGCTCGCCCAACATTACGCCCGACAATATGTTCAATTCCCCCGATGGATTGTCTTTTGATTCAACCGGTCAATTATGGATACGGACTGACGGTAATTACTCCAACAAAGGCGATTTCGCCGGTATGGGCAACAATCAGATGCTTGTCGCTGACCCCGGCAGCGGAGAAATCCGCTGCTTTCTCGTTGGTCCCAGGCAAGCCGAACTCACCGGCCTAACCTGGAGCCCCGATCGCAAAACCATGTTTCTCGGCATCCAGCACCCCGGCGCCAAAGGCGACGGCGCATTCCCCGGCAAAGGCAATGACGTGCCAAGATCATCAATTGTCGCAATTACCCGCGATGATGGCGGAGTGATGGAGTAGGGTGTTCTAATCACAAGGAGTGTCAAACATGAGCGTCGCACCGGTCTATATTTTCGACCCGGATGAAAAACCATCCCTGCCGCTGGTCAGTGTCCCGTTGATTGAAGCAACCCCGGAGAGCGTAAAAGGCTATGGCTGCCTTGTTGATAACCCCGAAAATTTCGACATAGAAATCGTCCGCTGGCCCGCTTCAGGCTGGCGCAAAGTTGATGAGGATTCTGGTGATGAAGGCGGTATCGCCGAAGGCGTATTCCACGCGCAATGGCAGGGTGATGTTTTAATGGGGCGCAATGATGCGGTAGGCGGCCATTATGTTCTCGGCTGGTCCTGCGATCCGCAAACAGCCTCAAACCAGACAGCCACCGTCCCGCGTGATCAGGTTTTGCTCTGGCACATGAACTACCACCCTGATGGTGGGCAAATGTTCTACCCCAAACAAAACAAACCCTTCGTCGTCCCCGTCGCCTTGCCGGGCGATGACCTGAAACCGGAAAACATTATCGCCTTGTGGTGCGACGGCTCCAAAGGCCTATACATCCACCCCAACATTTGGCACGAAGGTGTTTTCCCGGTAACCGACAATCAAAGCTTCACCGACCGCCAGGGCAAAGTCCACGCTAGGGTGAGTTGTGACTTCGGCGAGGAATTTGGGGTTTATCTGTCAGTGCCATTAAGTATGACGGTTCCGATCACGTCCCCATAGTTACTTCCTCCCATCATCCTCAAACAAAAAAGACCGGTGCGTTTTCCACACCGGCCTTAAATCTTCGTCCCAGTTTAAACTTAAACTGAGTAATACATGTCAAACTCAACCGGATGAGGGGTGTGCTCGAAGCGGATGACTTCTTCCATTTTCAGTTCGAGATAGGCATCGATCTGATCATCGGTGAAGACGCCACCAGCTTTGAGATATTCGCGGTCGGCACTACATTCAGCAATCGCTTCACGAAGTGAACCACAAACGGTTGGAATTTCAGCCAGTTCTTGTGGTGGCAGGTCATAAAGGTCTTTGTCCATCGCATCGCCAGGATGGATTTTGTTCATGATGCCGTCCATGCCAGCCATCAACATGGCTGAGAATGCCAGATAAGGGTTGGCAGTTGGATCAGGGAAACGAACTTCAACCCGTTTGCCAGCTGGTGACGCAGTCCAGGGAATACGGCACGAAGCTGAACGGTTGGCAGCAGAATAAGCCAGCAGCACAGGAGCTTCAAAACCGGGAACCAGACGCTTATAAGAGTTGGTTGACGGGTTGGTGAAAGCGTTCAGTGATTTAGCGTGTTTGATGATGCCGCCGATGTAGAACAGGGCATTTTCAGACAGGTCAGCATATTGGTTGCCAGCAAATGTTGGCTTGCCATCTTTCCAGATTGACTGGTGAACGTGCATACCGGTGCCGTTATCGCCATAAACAGGCTTTGGCATAAAGGTCGCGGTTTTGCCCCACTGATGAGCAACGTTGTGGACGCAATATTTGTAAAGTTGAAGATGGTCGGCAATGACGGTCATGGTATCAAATTTAATACCAAGCTCATGCTGTGCAGAAGCCACTTCGTGGTGATGTTTTTCAACGCTAACGCCCATTTCCTTCATGGCAGAAAGCATCTCGCCACGCAGGTCTTGAGCAGAATCAACCGGATTGACCGGGAAATAGCCGCCTTTGGTGCGCGGACGGTGGCCCATGTTGCCCATTTCATAGTCAGTGTCTGAATTGGTTGGCAACTCGACAGAATCCAGTTTGAAGCCGGTGTTGTAAGGCTCGGCGGCAAATTTCACATCATCAAAGATGAAGAATTCAGCTTCCGGTCCCATAGTCACCGTGTCACCAACACCAGTTTGCGAAACATAGGCTTCAGCTTTTTTGGCTGTCATGCGCGGGTCGCGGCTGTAACCTTCACCGGTGCCAGGATCAATGATATCGCAAAAAATACCAATGGTGTTTTGAGCATAGAAAGGATCAATGTGAGTGGCCGTCGGGTCGAGCATCAAAACCATGTCTGATTCATTGATTGCTTTCCAGCCGGCAATCGAAGAGCCGTCAAACATCAGGCCATCGGCAAAAACATCTTCATCAATGGTATCAATGTGTTGGGTAACGTGGTGCATTTTGCCGCGCGGGTCGGTGAAACGAAGATCGACATATTGAATATCATCATCCTTGATCATTTTAAGAACGTCAGCAGCTGTGTTGTCTTTAGACATGAGCTTTTTCCTTTTGGAGTTAGAATTAGTCAGAATAAGTTGAGGGAGGGCAGGGTGCCCGGTAATCAAAATTTACTACAAGCAATCAACGCCGGTCTCGCCGGTACGAATGCGGACCGCGTGTTCGATGTTGGTAATAAAGATTTTGCCATCGCCGATACGTCCGGTACGGGCAGCTTCGGTAATCGCTTCAACTGCCGCATCCACGCGGTCAGCAGCCAGCACCACTTCGATTTTCACTTTCGGTAGAAAATCAACCACATATTCAGCCCCGCGATAAAGCTCGGTGTGGCCTTTCTGTCGCCCGAAACCTTTTGCTTCGGTAACCGTAATGCCTTGCAAGCCAACCTCCTGAAGTGCTTCTTTGACTTCATCGAGCTTGAACGGCTTGATAATAGCTTCGATTTTTTTCATTGCTGTCGCCTTAAAAATGGTCGTGACTGATTTTTAGACATACGAAATAATTCCGTGCCTGCGCGTGACATTGCATGATCTGTGCCAGTTTTGAAAAATACAAAAAACCGAGTAAAAACAATTGATTATGACGGTATTCGGAATCAATTCATGAACCGTAGTGATGAAAAAATACGCATGGTGCCTAAAAAACAGGCAGCGTTGCTGGTGGTGCGGGTAAAAAATATTGTAACCCCTGACCACGGTTACCGAAAATTAAATTTAATCTGTCAAATTACCCGCAAGTATTTGTCGATATCATCCAGGTGCCCCCATGGAACAAAACAGTGCTCCTCTCGAATTACGTCAATGCGAGCAGGATTTAAAACTGGCTGAAGAACGTTTGCAAACGATAAGTATGCAAACTGACAGTTGGCTGTGGGAAACAGATGAAAACCACATTTGTAGCTACTTTAGCGATAATCTGGAAATTCAAACCGGTTTGAGAAAGGTTGATTTGATCGGTACCAGCCGACTTGAAGCCGCCTTGCAAAATAATGATCTCAATTGGCAGAAACACGGTCAGGACATCGCTAAACTTCGCCCCTTTAAGGATTTCAGATACATTCAAAAAACGTTAGACGGAGAAGATCGTCATATTATAGCAACAGGTTGGCCATTATTCGCTGACGATGGCACGTTTTCGGGCTATCGGGGCACTGCATGGGACGAAACACAGGACGTGTTGTTCGGGCGACGTCAGATTGAAAAAGAAGAAAGTCTGTTGGCCGAAATCGAGAGCCAGCGGGCCAATCTGGAAACTGTTCTGGAAAACCTGACACAGTCGGTGATGTGGTTCGACAAATATGGTGTCATTCGCTTGAACAATGCCCAGACATCCAAAATGCTCGGCTTTAGTGACCAAGAATACAGTAATGTACACTCGATAAGGGACCATTTAAAGCTCATGGCCGAGCGAGGCGATTTCGGTGACGTCGATGTTAAAGTCGAGGTGGAAAATCGCTTTCAGCGCCTGTGCGGTGAACAAGAAGGGGCTAGTTCCTACCGCATCCACCTTAAAGCCAGCGACCGTTACCTTGATGTCGGATTGAGCCCCTTAGCAGATGGCAGCCGCATTCTGACCCACACCGATGTCACTGCAGAAGCAAAAAAGGATCGTGAACTGAGTGACCGCGAAGCGATGCTTTCCACCGTTATTGATAATGTTGATTACGGCATCTTGTTTATGGACGAAAATCTGAACTGCGATGTGGTCAATGCCCGCTTCGGCGAAATGTGGGGAATGGGCGACGAACTCATCAACAGCAAACCAACCTTCGTTGAGCTTATGGAGTTTAACCGCCATACGGGGCTATATGATGTAAATGGCCACGACGACGATGACTGGAATGACTATGTGAAAGTCAGGCTCAACGTTATTCAAAGCGCCGACACCGGCACAATAGAAATTGCCCGTGCGGATGGTCGCTATTTCAAATTCTCTACCGTCAGTCTGGCCGGTGGCAAGCGTATGGCAACATATTTTGACATTACCGAGATCAAGGAAATGGAACTGGCTTTGCGTGAAGCCAATGAAGATCTCGAGTACAGGTTACAACAGCTAAATCAGCGCGAAGCCGTTCTTGAATCGCTGATAAACAATATCGATTACGGCACCCTTGTTCTCGACCGGGATCAAAAAGTGGAACTGGCCAACAAAAAGTTCCGTCAGCTGATGAGTATCGATGCCCCGTTCTTGCAAAACGCGCCCTCAATGCGTGATGTACTTGACCGGATGTTTGAAAACAAATGCACCGGTCTGGTCAGCGGTAACCGTTCCGAGTGGCCTGATTACAGAGCCAGCGTTCTTGAGCAAATTCAGCAAGGACATTTCCTGACCGCCGAGCGCCAGCGCCAGGATGGAAAAACCATTCTCAGTTCATGTATGACCTTGCCGGGCGGGCGGCGACTGGTCACCTATTTCGATATGACCGAGCATAAAGATCGCGAAGAGAAACTCGAAGCCATGCAAAACGACCTGGCTCAGGCCAACCAATTGCTTGAAAAGCGGGTTGAGCAGCGCACTCAGGAACTGCGCACAATGCAATCAACGCTGGTCAAGAAAGAGCGGCAGGCTTTGCTCGGTGATCTGGTTGCCAGTCTCTGTCATGAACTACGCAATCCGCTCAATGCGCTCAATACCTCCCTGTTCCTTATTCGCCGCAAGGTGGAAGGGGACTTTCCGGCCTTGACCAAAGCATTTGACCGATCTGATCGCACCATTGTGCGCTGCACCAACATTCTAAATGATCTGTATGATTACGCCCTCGTTGATGACTTGCACAAAGAGCTGACCAAGATGGGGCCCTGGATAGAGCAGGTGGTGGCGCAGGTGAAAATTCCACAGGCATTTGAGGTGGAACTGGATATTGATCCTGACCTGCCCGATTGCGAACTCGATCCGAAACAGCTGGGTGGTGCAATCGGAAAAATTATTACCAATGCCGCTCAGGCAATCGCTGACCATCATGACCCGAAAGCCGATCCAAAAATAGCGGTTTACGTTGGTGACTGTGGTGACCTGATAGAGATCATCGTTACCGATAACGGCCCTGGCATGTCCGAAGATATTTTTGCCAGAGCGCTGGAACCCTTGTATTCGACCCGTGGTTTTGGTGTCGGTCTCGGCTTGCCAATCGCCGAACAGATTGTCAGTCGCCATGGTGGCCAGATCAGGTTGTTAACTCAAGAAGGTGCCGGTACCACAGTAACCATCTGGCTACCAACATCCAAACATCAACTAGAAGCGGCCTAGGCGACTATACCTCTTGTTCGGCATCCTCGGGCCAAACCCGAGGACGACATGTGTGGTGCGATTTCCAGTCTTGCTGTTTATTTCTTCGCTGCTTTTTTAGCTGGCTTCTTGGCCGCTTTCTTGGCAGGTTTTTTTGCAGCTTTTTTCTTCTTGGGCGCTTCGTCTTCGTCGTTATCTGCAAGGATCGTCATCATTTCGTCGCGGCTGACTTTCTTTTCAGGAAGCTCGGCATTTGAAACAATGTGATCAACAACTTTTTGCTCAAAAATCGGTCCGCGAAGTTCCATCATCGCTTCGGGTGTTTTCTTGTAAAATTCAAACACCTGCTGTTCTTGACCCGGGAATTGACGAGCCTTGTCCATCAAAGCGGTCTCAAGTTCCTGTTCTTCAATGGTTACCTTGGCATCTTCGCCAATAGTGCCCAGAACAAGACCCAGACGAACCCGGCGTTCAGCGATCGCACGGTATTCTTCTTTTGCTTTTTCTTCGGTTGTGTCTTCATCTTCAAACGAACGCTTTTCAGATTCCATTTGCTGCTCAAGCGTTTGCCAGATTTGCTCAAATTCGCCGTCAACCAGCTTGCCCGGCAAGTCGAACTTGTACTCGCCATCAAGGAAGTCCAGAACATCGCGCTTGAGTTTGGCATTGCTCATTTCGCCAAATTCTTCGTCGATCCGCCCGGAAATTGTTTCACGCAATTTATCAAGACTGTCGAGACCGAGGTTCTTGGCAAACTCATCATCCATCGCCACATCTTTGGGTTCAGAAACCTGAGATACAGTGACGGTGAATTCGGCGTCTTTACCGGCCAGTTTTTCAGCCTGATAATCTTCAGGGAAGGTTACCTTGATGATGGTTTCATCACCCTTGGCCACACCAACCAGTTGTTCTTCAAAACCGGGGATAAAGCTGTTGGAACCAAGCACCAGCGGCACATCTTCGGCACCACCACCTTCAAATTCTTCGCCATCAACCCGGCCAACAAAGGAAATAGTGACCTGATCACCATCCACAGCTTTGCCGCCTTTGTCTTCGGCCTCAAAGTCTTTGTACTGTGATGACAGGTTGACCAGCGCCTCATCAATGTGATTGTCTTCAACTTCAACCACATATTTGTCGATTTTCAGATTGGAGAAATCCTTGATCGCAATGTCAGGGACAATCTCAAAAGTCAGCGAGTATTCCAGATCGGCTGTGCCATCAATGATCTTGTTGATCTCGTCCTGATCTTCGGTCAGGGCGATTTCAGGTTGATAGGCTGGTTTCAGCTTGCGTTCTTCCAGCGCCTGTCCGGTGCTTGTTTCAATTGAAGCCTGAATAACCTCGGCCATAACCGCTTTGCCATGAACTTTTCTGAGGTGAGAGACCGGCACTTTACCGGGACGAAAGCCGGGAATATTGGCAGTGCGGGCAAATTCTGCCAGCTTGTCAGCCAGACCCTGCTCAAGGGTTGTTGCAGGTACAACAACTTTCAGCTCGCGTTTCAGGCCCTCATTGAGCGTTTCGGTGACTTCCATCTCGACAATTCCTTACATCGATGCCCTTGAAACACTTGAAACAAGCGGCATTATAAAATTTCTTAAATCAGATCAGCCTCATTCAAAGTCAATCTGGTGCGGGTAGAGGGACTTGAACCCCCACGACTCTCGCCACTAGAACCTAAATCTAGCGTGTCTACCAATTCCACCATACCCGCATATCACAGATCAACCGGAAGAAACCGGTAAATACAGCATAAAACTTATGAATCGGTCGCTTCTATAGCAAAGCCTATCGCGACTTACCAGCCCACAATTCAGCTATTTTGATTTGTTGCGGCATTGCTCTGGTCCTGTGTGGCAACTTCTAGCAAATTCCCGTCCGGATCACGGAAGTAAATCGAGGTGATCGGACCGGTTGCCCCAGTGCGCGCAACCGGACCTTCAATAATATCAACACCGGCTTGCTTGAGAGTGTTTTCAGCCACCGCGAGGTCATAAACGATAAAGCACAAATCCCCTGAACCGGCGGTGGCCAAACGTGCTTTTGGCTCAAACTCTTTACCGGTCTCGTGCAGATTGATTTTCTGGTTGCCAAATTTCAATGCAACCCGGCCCGGGGCAAATGTTTCTCGCTCCATTCCAAGTACTGTCTCGTAAAATCGGCAGGTTGCCTGGACAGAAGCGACAGTCAAAACCATGTGATCAAGCCCCAAAACCCGCATTTAATTATCTCCAATCTGCGAATATCTGCCTCTTGCATAGTGCCATATGGAAACCTTATGTAAAGGAACAGCAATTTATATGATTCTTTATGCTTTTAAGCCAATATACTGATTTACACTGAATTTCACAAAGGCCTCCCATGCAAGACCCAATTGACACATATATGAACCTTGTTCCCATGGTTGTGGAACAAACAGCCCGGGGCGAACGCTCTTTTGATATTTTTTCCCGTTTGCTGCGCGAGCGCATTGTTTTCGTGACCGGCCCGGTTGAAGATCACATGTCAACACTGGTCGTTGCCCAGTTGCTGTTTCTGGAAGCTGACAATCCGAAAAAAGAAATTTCCATGTACATCAACTCGCCCGGCGGGGTTGTTACATCGGGGATGGCGATTTATGACACCATGCAATTTATCAAACCGGCTGTTTCAACCACAGTAATCGGTCAGGCCGCCTCTATGGGCTCATTGTTACTGGCTGGCGGTGAACAAGGTCTTCGTTTTGCTTTGGAGCACGCCCGGGTAATGGTGCATCAGCCGTCCGGCGGTTTTCAAGGGCAGGCGTCCGATATTGAGCGCCACGCGGCAGAAATCATTGATCTGCGCAGCCGTCTCAATCAGGTTTATGTAAAACATACAGGGCAAAAACTCTCAGTGATTGAAAAAGCGCTGGAACGGGACACATTCATGACGGCACAAGGTGCAAAAGACTTTGGTCTGGTCGACAAGGTTGTTCAAAAACGTCCCGATACCGGTGAATCAGATGATAAAAAAGATGGTGATAAAAAGTAATCAAGCCGGTATTTGCCGCAATAACCAACGGTTTTTTGAACAAGGTGCGTCTAATCAATCCTTGATTAACTATCCACTGGCATGCTGTGGTATAAAATGAAACAATGGTATACCCGTTTCAGGCATGGTTTTTGCTTTCAGAACTGACTGACAGCAAGGCAAGTGCCGGAAACAAACACTTTGAAGGAGACCCCCGTGAGCAAGTCTGATGGGAATGATAGCAAAAACACTCTGTATTGCTCTTTTTGCGGCAAAAGCCAGCACGAAGTACGCAAACTGATTGCCGGACCAACTGTATTCATCTGTGATGAATGTGTTGAACTGTGTATGGACATCATCCGTGAGGAAAACAAATCCTCGCTGGTTAAATCCACCGAGGGTGTGCCAACCCCGCAGGAAATCTGCGATGTGCTCAATGATTACGTTATCGGCCAGTCCAAAGCCAAGCGGGTTTTGTCTGTCGCGGTCCACAATCACTACAAGCGTTTGAACCATGCGGCCAAAAACGATGATGTGGAATTGTCAAAATCCAACATCATGCTGGTTGGACCAACCGGTTGCGGTAAAACCCTTCTGGCCCAGACACTGGCCCGCATTCTTGATGTGCCGTTCACCATGGCCGATGCCACCACGCTGACAGAAGCTGGTTATGTCGGCGAAGACGTTGAAAACATCATTCTCAAATTGCTGCAGGCTGCCGATTATAATGTTGAGCGGGCTCAACGCGGCATCATCTACATTGATGAAGTCGATAAAATTTCCCGTAAATCTGAAAATCCGTCAATTACCCGCGATGTTTCAGGTGAGGGGGTTCAGCAGGCCCTGTTGAAAGTTATGGAAGGCACCGTTGCTTCGGTTCCTCCACAGGGCGGTCGCAAACACCCGCAGCAGGAGTTTTTGCAGGTCGATACCACCAACATCCTGTTTGTTCTTGGCGGCGCCTTTGCCGGTCTTGAAAAAATCATTTCTGAACGTGGCGACAAGTCCGGTATCGGCTTTGGTGCCGAAGTTAAAGATGTCGAACAGCGCGGCACCGGTGAGTTGCTAAAGGAACTTGAGCCTGAAGACTTGTTGCGTTTTGGATTGATCCCTGAATTTGTCGGTCGTGTGCCGGTTATCGCCACCCTCGAAGATCTTGATGAAGAAGCTTTGGTGACAATTCTGACCGAACCGAAAAACGCTCTGGTTAAACAATACCAGCGCCTGTTCGAGATGGAAGATACCAAACTGACCATCAAGGAAGATGCACTGGTTGGCATTGCCAAAAAAGCCATCGCCCGCAAAACCGGAGCCCGTGGTCTGCGTTCAATTCTCGAAGGCATTTTGCTCGACACCATGTTCGACCTGCCGGGTATGGACAACGTCGAAGAAGTCGTAATCACCAAGGAAGTCGTCGAAGGCGCTGGCCAACCCTTGCTGATTTATGCTGACAAGGACGAAGACGACAAGAAAAAAGCAGCCCCGGTTTCAGCCTAACGCGTGTAGCATCTGGCAGGAAACCAGCCATGTCCAGCAATCAAACCTCCTGGCAGGGGATAGTAACCCATTTGCATTTGACCGAACGTGGCTCAATGCCGATGACAAGTCGAGATCAAATGTCCCTGATTGCCGGTGTGGGTATTGAAGGTGACCGTTATGCCACCGAACAGGGTTTTTACTCAGACCGGCCCGAGCCAGGCAGGCAAATCACCTTGTTTGAAATCGAAACGCTGGAAGCTTTAAAGCGTGATCACGACGTCGAGCTGACACCTGATGAGCACCGCAGAAATGTAACCGTGCAGGGTGTGCCGCTAAATCATCTGGTCGGCCGCCGGTTTAAAGTTGGCGACTGCGTGCTTGAGGCAACCCGCCTCAGTACGCCTTGCAAACACATCGAAGATATCACCGGCAAAACCATCTCGCGTTGGCTGATTAACCGCAGCGGCTTAAACTGTATCATTGTCTCTGGCGGCCAGATCAAAATCGGCGACGCGGTTCAACCAGCATAAACCCATGCGCAAATTTGCATCTTCAGGACGTGCCTATTTCATGCTGAACTTTATCCATATCGGAATACAGCACCATCTTGCCATCGAACTTTAGCAATCCCTCATCCTGAACACTACGGATCAGACGCGAGATTGACTCCGGTTGAGCACCAAGCAGATCAGCAATCTCCCGGCGCATTATGGGTAATTCCACAATTGGGTTGCCGTTTTCATCCAGATATCCCAGCCGTTCATACAAAACCATCATCAAATGCAGGAACCTCAGCCGCACGGTCTTGGTTAAACTTCTGGCATAGTCGCTTTCAGATTCAGACAAGTCTCTGATCGAGTGTTGTAAAAACCTCTCCCCGACCTTCGGGTTGTTGGCCAGCATATCAGAAACAATTGACCGCTTGAGAAAGCAGACAACGCTGGGGGTCAATATTTCTGCTGACGTTGCATAGGGCTGTTTGCTCAGCAAGGCACCATAACCAACCGTCGTTCCCGTGCCGCATAACCGAATCAGGGCGGAGTTGCCATCTTCATCAAAATACCGCAAACCGACCAGTCCCGATTGAATGCAATAAACGCCGTCAGCTTCATCGCCTTGAAGAAAAAGGGTTTCTCCCGGTTCCATCGCGTGGGTTCGTTTGGCCAAATTAAGTGATGCCAGTTGATTTTTATCGAGGTCCCGCCATTCAGTCGTATGGCGCGTTGGGCAATTGGAGCAATCGTGGGTCGTGTCGCATTGGGACAAAGAAAATTCCTAACCGATACTTACAAAACTGATGTTGACTGGTAATTATAACTACTAGCTACGCGACGAGTTATAGAAGTTATTACCAGCATGATTTATATCAAGGCGTACTCTACAATCAATTGAGTATTTTATGCAAGCAAGAGCAGGGGTAAATTTGACCCAGTTGGGAGCTTGTTCTGGAAATTGATAAAAGTGCAGCTTTAAAAGCCGCCCAAAACATGATTGACCGCTACGGAGATAGCGCTCTGGAAGAGGTCGACTTACGAATTCTCGAACTTCGGGAGCAACAGCAACCCGAAGCGGTGGAGTTGTGGGAAAACATTCGCGAAACCGTAAAACTCCTTTCCGGCCCATCAACAGACAAATCTGTGCACTGAAAGTCTGGTAATTTAGATCGTTGCGCGCAGATGATCGATGAAGGCTCTGGTTTTTGCCGGAACATAGGCCCGTGAGGGATACGAGCCTACATTTGTCACGTTTACGGGGCTGCCGGTTATCTTAACGGTGGACCTCTGGCAAATTATGACAACATGGCGCCTTATGTTGGCATGATCCTGAATTTTATCGGCATTGAGGATGTAAGCTCATTTGCCATCGAAGCAACCACTGCTGATGAGCAAACAATCGCGTTGCAACGTGGTTTGGCAATCAATAGTATCACAGAACATTTTGCGGCCCTTAAGCCAGCCTGATATTTCATTTGGAGAAAATTTATGACTATAGACCTTTCTAATAAAACCGCTCTGATTACCGGTGCAGGCCGCGGCATCGGTGAAGCGGCGGCACGAAAACTGGCTGAGTATGGTGCCAACGTGGTGCTTACTGCCCGCTCACTTAAAAATGTCGAGCAGATTGCTGATGAAATTGGCGAAAAAGCCATCGCCGTGCAATGTGATGTTACCAGCTATCAAGATATCGAGAATGCTGTGAAGGCGGCACAGGATCAATTTGGCAGTCTGGATATTCTGGTCAACAATGCCGGTACCATAGAGCCAATTTCGCGTCTGGAAACCTCTGACCCCAAGGCTTGGGATCAAGTTGTCGATGTTAATATCAAAGGGGTCTATCATGGTATGCGGGCGGCATATTCTGCCATGAAATCGAGCGGAGGAGGCGTAATTGTGAATATGTCATCGGGTGCAGCATCCAGTGCGTTGGAGGGCTGGAGCCACTATTGCGCCACCAAGGCTGCGGTTCTTTCTCTTACACGCTGCGCCCACAATGAATGGGACGAGGAAGGAATTCACGTTGTCGGCCTGTCGCCCGGCACTGTTGCCACTGATATGCAGGTTGCCATCAAAGGCTCAAGCATTAATCCGATAAGCGAACTAGACTGGTCCAACCATATTTCACCCGAGTGGGTCGGCGAAACCATCGCCTGGCTGACCACCGATGCCGGTCGCAAATATGACGGTGACGACTTTTCCCTAAAAACTGATGAGGGCCGACGGGCTGTAGGGTTGATTTGACCGAGTTCAAAACCTGCTACCCCATAAACAGGTCTTTCTTGTCCACCAACGCCTCGGATACAAATTTCATAAATGTCCGAACCCGGGGTAGTTTTTGCAAATCGGGATGGGTCAGGACCCAGATATCGGCGTAGGGTTGCGCTTCCAGATTTGGAACCCGTTGCAGACCCTTGGTGCTGTCTCCCAGAAAACAGGGCATGCGGGCAATGCCCATTCCGGCCTCAACAGCGCCATGCACAGCAACCATGTCGTCAAACTTCGCCACTGTCCGGGCATCGGGGTAGGCTTTGAGGACTTCTTGGGCCGGTTCATCACCGCGCCAGATGAAATTGATGCAGTTAAGTGGTGCCTCATCGCGGCGACTTGCCAGATAATCTTTCGCTGCAAAATACATACAGCGCTGCGACAATACCTTACGACCCCAAAGCGTGCCCTCGGGTTCGTTGCTGGCAAGGATGGAAACATCGGCCTCGCGACGGTGCAGATTAACCGCATCTGACGTTGCAACAATCGTTAGATTGATTTTCGGATATTCTTTGGCGAACTCCAGAAATATTTCGGCCAATACCACTGTAATGATCAATTGCGGGGCCGAGACCTTCAGCGGCCCGGCCAGTTCCATATCCTGCCCGGCGATGGCCAGTTCAAGATCCAGCGCATGACGTTCCATTTCCTCAGCTGTCTGGATCGCGTGCCGTCCAAAAGCTGTGGCGGTCAAACCATTGGCGAACCGGTCAAACAGCCGAACCCCCATACGATTTTCCAGCCCCGACAATCGGCGTGACACCGTTGAATGGTTTACCCCCATCGCCCGCGCAGCCCCGCTCAAACCACCATGACGGTGAATTGCCAGTGCAAATTTCAAATCATCCCAATTTTCCATTCCTGCATATATGCACAACATGCTTGCAAGATTCCATAATTTTCGAACAGGGTAGGGTTTGCTAATGTTATTTCCACATAAAAACATTGCAAGCTGAACCTCAGGTTCGAAACAAAAGGAAAAGACTATGACCGCATATATTGTAGTTGATTTGACACCAACAGATACTACCAAGCTTCAGGAATACAGCGCCAAAGCAGCAGAAACGCTAGTCCCCTTTGGTGGAAAATTTATTGCAAAAGGACCAATCGAGCTTCTGCATGGCAACCAGGAATTGAAAGCCAAGGCAATCATCGAATTTCCCGACCGCGACAGTGCCGCCAACTGGTACAATTCCGACGCCTACCAAGCCATCATCACCCTGCGCAATCAAGCCATGACCAGCCATTTTCATCTCGTTGGCTAGGGTAGGTTTTGTTCCAAGTATCGCCCGCGGAACTTCTAAAACCGATAGATTTCACCGCAGGCTTTCGCTATCATCGCTTCCGACACGAACCAGCGGAAAATCACCCCCCATGTCCACAAGAACACCACCCAAGAGCCTCGTGCAAAAATTCCTTCGCCTCGAAACTGCCGGTGGCTTTTTGCTTATGGGGGCTTTGGTGCTGGCGATAATGGCAGAAAATTCTGCTTTGAAGCCGTTTTATGATTTGCTGCTCAGCACCCCGGTTGAATTGCGCATCGGCGAGTTGCATTTGGCCAAACCGTTGCTGTTGTGGATCAACGATGCCCTGATGGCGGTATTCTTTTTTCTGGTCGGGCTGGAACTCAAACGCGAAGTGCTGACCGGTCAATTATCATCACCGTCCAAAATAATTTTGCCGACCCTTGCCGCTATCGCCGGTATCGCCGTTCCCGCTCTGATTTACACTGCTGTGAACTACGACGACCCGGCTGCAATGCGGGGTTGGGCCATCCCGACCGCAACTGACATTGCCTTTGCCCTGGGCATTCTGGCCTTGCTCGGCAGTCGGGTTCCAAGTGCGTTGAAGTTGTTCCTGCTGGCTGTTGCCATCATCGATGATATCGGCGCCATTGTCATTATCGCCATATTTTATTCCGGCGATCTCTCAACTTACATGTTTGTGGTTGCCGCCGCCGCCATTTTCGCTCTGGCAATGCTCAACTGGCGCGGTGTTACCTCGGCCACCCCCTATATGCTGGTCGGCGCAATCCTATGGGTGGCGGTGCTGAAGTCAGGCATCCACGCCACGCTAGCTGGCATTGTTCTTGCCATGTTTATCCCTCTGCGCGGCAATAATGACAATGAGGAACCGTTGCTGATACGCCTTGAGCACGACTTGCACGGCACCGTCGCCTTCATCATTCTGCCGGTGTTTGCCTTTGCCAATGCCGGTATAAGTCTGACTGGTCTTAAGGTGGCTGATCTGATGTCGCCAGTGCCCTTTGGCATTGCGCTGGGACTTGTGGTTGGCAAACAGTTGGGCATTTTCAGTATTATCTGGATCACGGTCAAGGCCGGTCTGGCCAAGCTGCCGGAAAACGTTAGCTGGATGCAAATCTACGGCCTGTCGGTTCTGTGCGGTATCGGCTTTACCATGAGTCTGTTCATCTCCTCACTGGCTTTTGAGCAAGGTGGCGGCGATACTTATGCTATGAATGAACGTCTCGGTATAATTTTCGGCTCGCTGGTTTCGGCCATAGCGGGTTATTTGATTTTGCGACTGGCATCCAAACCAACTTTGAAGGATTAGAGAGTGTTCGATTATTCACTCCTCCACTGGACCACATTTTTGACCGTTGCCGCGCTTTTAAACCTCTCGCCGGGTCCCGACATCGCCTTCATATTAGGCCAAACCGTGCGTGGTGGCCGCAAATCCGGCTTTGCTGCCATGTTGGGCATCTGGACAGGTGCGTTCGGCCATGTGCTGATGGCAGCAGCGGGTTTGTCAGTTATACTGGCCACCTCAGCCGTTGCCTTTTCCATCGTTAAATGGGCCGGTGCCGCCTATCTGATTTGGCTCGGTATCGCAGCCCTGCGGTCGGACGGCGGCTCGTTCATCTCTGACAATGTCGAAAGCAGTCCCGACTTCTCCCCGATCTATAAACAGGGTGTTTTTGTTGGTCTGCTAAACCCCAAAGTCGCCGTCTTCTTCCTTGCCTTCCTGCCGCAATTTGTTGTTGCTGGAGCAGGCCCGGTTTGGGCTCAGTTGTTTTTGCATGGTTGCCTGATCATCATCGTTGCTGCATTCATCGAACCGCCATTGGTCATCGCCGGTGACAAACTGACAGCAACCCTGCGCGGCAACCCTCGCATTGGCCTGTGGATGGACCGCAGTCTTGGGGCGATTTTTATTGCCTTGGGAATTCGGCTTGCGCTGGAAGAAAGGTAGAGCAGGTCAGGGATGTGAGTGCGGGCTTTGCCATGCCATTCACTGGTGAAAACAATCACTTGTGATGTGTCTCGCAAGACATTGACCGGTATTTGTGTTAAATTGCCAGAGTTAGATAGGAGTTTTGCATTGTCTAATAACAGTCTGTTGAAAACCGGCATCATCGGCACTACCATCGCTGCTGTGTGCTGTTTCACCCCGATTTTGGTCATTCTGTTTGGCGTTGTCGGCTTGTCTGCGCTTGTCGGTTATCTCGATATTGTCCTGTTTCCAGCCCTTGGTATTTTCATAGCCATAACCTTCTATGCCCTGTGGAAAAGGCGGAGCAGGCGGATCGCATGATAGAGCTGCAATCAACCATTACCTGCCCAGAATGCGGCCACGCCGAAACTGAAACCATGCCCACCAACGCCTGCCAGTGGTTCTATGACTGTAAGGGCTGCGGCGTGGTCCTGAAACCCAAAAAGGGCGATTGCTGCGTTTATTGCTCCTACGGCACAGTAGCCTGCCCTCCCATTCAAGAGGGCAATGACTGCTGCGGGTAGGGGGGTGACTAGACCTGCTCACTTTTTCAATAAACCGGTCAAGCCAGCGACCGCTGGCCAGCGCCACTGCGCCGCCCCCGTGGAGCATTGCGCCTAGCGCAATTTGCGTGAGCGCAGTAAAACAACTTAAACCTAAACCATCGCAAATATTCGCGCTGGTCCGCCGGTGCCACCGCGATGCTTGGGTGCACCGACAATAAGCGTAGCGCCCTTGGCTGGAACCTTGTCGAGATTGGTCATGTTTTCAATGCCAAAACGACCGGTCGGCAACCAGGCATAATGAGTGGCAAAGTCGGCTGAAATGCCGTGGTCAAGCGACAGCGTATCTACCGCGATAGAGGTTGCCCCGGTTTCCTCAATCAGCATTTTGGCCGCTTCCACATGAAAGCCGGGATAATGCTGTTTCTTGTCAGCATCAGCGCCACGGAATTTGTCAGTGTTGACATGAGCCGACCAACCAGAATGCATCGCCACACAGGCATTAGCTGGAATGTCACCATGCTTGGACATCCACGCTTTGACATCATCAGGCGTTACCAGCGTATCGGCATCGCCAGCCGCCCGGGCCGCAATATCAATTACGCACAAAGGCGCGATAAGGTTGGAGACCGGAATTTCTGCCACAGATTTACCGTCCGCTGAAAAGTGCAGGGGGGCATCAACATGAGTACCAGTGTGCTCGTTGACGGTATATTCAAACAGGTTGAAGTGATGTTCCTTGAAATTGAATTTCTGATTTTTGGAGAATTGTTGCTCGCCAAAATAGGTCGGAAACTTCTCATGCAGTTCATGAGTCATATCGACAACCTTGTTATGCCCGCTGGCCAACGCCTCAGTCCCGGTCATTGCCGACCCGACCACCGCCATAGCCGCCCCTGCAGTAGCAGTGCGAAACAAATCCCGCCGCGAAAGCATCTTGTCCTTAACCGCATTCATTACACAAACATCACACATGGCATTTCTCCCTTGGTTGTTATTGTATTGAGCCAAATTATACTTTGGTCGCAGGACGAAAGGTAACAACATTGAGTGATTGGCGTCAATGGGGGAGGGAGTATGGCTGGCGGGGTCAAGAGCAGATAATAGATAGATTCAGTATTGAATCTTACAGATATATTTTGAATACACCCAGCCACGTGGGCCACTATAGCTTTCATCCTGGAAATTGCGCTTGACGATTACCTCACGCCAACCTCGTGTTCCATATGGTTCCATGCTGGTTAAAAACGTCCCCGGTTTAAGCCTGCGGGTTTCACGGCATTTGGTGGAACCGCACGTGCGAAGCGAAAGGAAGTTATCGCCTGCCGGATTCAGGCGGCACACAACAAAATCCTCACCCGAATACGCCATAATCGAAGCGCTAGAACCTGTCCACACCACGGCAAATACAGCGGCCAGTAATATAATTTTTTTCATTTGAAACCTTGTAATTCTCAACACCGAATTTCCTTACCTTACGAACAATCTTAACATCGGTTGGGTGCCTGGTAAAGGGGCCTTTAGGCATTGTTGTCTCTGGAACGGCACTTTTTGCGCGGTAGTAATTTCCTCACATAAAGTCATCTTGGAACCAAGACCAGCTTATGGTAGATAGCCATCCTGGCCACCCTGATTGGCTACATTAACTTCACCTAATTTCAGCTGAGCAGGCTTGCTTGCAATAGCTGACCATTGAGACGGGTAATAGCCGTTTTTGGACTTGGCTTGATTTGTTGTGTACAAATTATGTACACTTTCATTTTACATGATGTTTTCCATAAGGCGGTACTTATGAAGCGCATTGGACCAATACTGTGTCTATTGAGTTTATTTACAGGGATATCGGCTAACGCGTCGAGCGTTGATGTTAGGCAAAGTCCATCCATTCAACAGGTCGCGCGCGTTGGTGTTTTGGCCTATCGCGGCGTGAAGTCGGCAAAGTCGCGCTGGAAGCCACTTGAGACTTACCTTACCAGCTCAGTACAAGGATGGCGTTTCGAGTTTGTGCCGGTGACGCAGGCATCAACAATTAGCCAGATTGAAGACAGGAAAATTGATTTTCTGATTACCAACCCTGGCCATTATGTAACCTTGCAAAAGAAGTTCCATATAGCAGCGATTGCCACGCGTGAGCGTTTGATCCAAAACTCAGATACCGGGTTGCTGAAATTTGGCACGGCGATCTTTACCCGCTCAGACAGTGATCTTCACTCTCTTAGCGAAATGAAAGGCCGGACACTAGCTGCCGTCAGCCCCGACGCTTTTGGTGGTTTTCAAATAGCCTGGCGCGAATTTACCCGTCAAAACATAGACCCCTATCAAGATATGAAGTCCATCCGGTTTATGGGCTTTCCGCAAGATGCGATAATTACAGCTGTAAAAAACGGCGACATTGATGTCGGTATCGTAAGAAGCGGATTGTTAGAACTTCTTGCCGGTGAAAACCGTATCAAACTGGAAGATTTTCGCGTCATTGGCGGTAATGCTCAATTGGATTACCCGCATATGGTTTCCAGCCGCCTCTACCCGGAGTGGCCTTTTGCATCAATGCCATCCACTGGCAAAAAGCTGAGCGAAAGCGTGTTGGCGGCGTTGTTAGCAACCCAGCAAAAACAGGTATCTGACAAGTATTATCTTCCTGATTTGTGGTCTGTGCCATTGTCGTACGGCGATGTCAGAGTTCTGGTATCTGCCTACGATAAACGCAATGCAAACAGCACGATACCCGTTGGAACCGGCTTTTCCCCATCCCAGTGGATTGCGATAACAATCACGCTTCTATTGTTGGCAATATCCCTTTTTATGTTCCTGACTTTTTTCACGCGCAAACAACAGGCGCGCGGACCCGCTGGCATGGCAGGGGATATGGCGACCACTGATCCTGCTGCTGTTGAATTTTTGGCACGATTTAACAGTCTTACAAAGCGCGAACGAGAGGTGCTTTGTATGATATGCCACGGCCTTTCATCAAAAGTGATCGCCGATGAATTGGGCGTCAGCACCAAAACAATTGAATTCCATCGTGCCAATTTACTGCAAAAAACCGATGCTGGTACGACACCTCATCTGGTGCAACTTGCCACAAAACTTGGATTTGACAATGACAAGTTGTCAGCATCTGGTGAGTGAATTCAACCCTTCCAAGGGTATTTACTAGGTTTTAACTGGTAGAAAACAAGCATATCCCTGCGTTGCGCAATCTCCCCCCAATCGGCACAATTGTCTTGAAACTTCAGGGTTTCCAAAAACAATTCCCAAAAAAGGAAAACTCATTTGTGACAGACATTTGTCATGAGTAACAACGGTTTAGAGCACTTCTGGTTCACTTTGAACCGGAAGGGCAAGTCGAAGTAACTGATACAGTTGCGTTTCAGTTTGTGTTTGTGACTCAAACAAAACCTGAAACGCTCTAAGGAGGAACCAAAATGAAATTCAAGACAATTATAGCAGCAACCGTATTCAGCCTTGCAAGCTTTGGCTTTGTCGGCCTGACGCAGGCTGGCAAGGATGCCGGGCATAGCAAGGATTTTCGTACATTTCATGCCGATGGCAAAGTAGGCTTTGGCCAAATTGGCGACAGCTACACCAGTGATCTGGTTATGTACCTTGCTGGCAATCAGTTCATGGTGATGAATGAACTGATCAAGGATTTTCAGGGAAAAAATACCGACATCAAGACCATATATGTAGAGACGATACCGCCTGGCCAAATTCTAAAGGGTCAAATTCTCAAACAAGGCAAGATCGATGGCCAGAAGACCGCTCAAAACCCTGACTTGTTTGCAAGTGTAAATCTGGGTCACTTGAAGAAACTGAAATCAAAAGACGTCATGTCTGACTACATCATTTACGTCCATAACAAACTGGAATTGATGGTCGCGGCTGGCAACCCTAAAAACATCAAAGGCGCGGCCGATCTTGGTCGAGGTGACTTGGTACAATCTCATCCAAACCCGCTAACCGAAGGAATTTTCAAGTTTTACGGTGCGCAAATGCTAAAGGATCTTGGCATTCATGCAAAAGTTACCGGCGACAAAAAATGTAAAAGTTGCTGGGCCGTTGAAGGAAAAACCTGGTTCACCAGTCGCCATCACAGAGAAACACCTCAAAGAATTGAAGATGGAACCGCTGACGTCGGGATCGTGTGGACCACCGAGGTTGTGCATGGCAAATCTTCCAAACGCAAAATTGAGGGCGTTTCTATCAAGGCTCCGCTAAATCAACAACATCGGGTTGGTTATGCTATTGGCGCGCTGAAATCCGGTCGCAACATGAAAAATGCCCTGCGGTTTTTATCATATCTTGGCAGCGAAAAAGCTCAAAATATATATGCGAGCTACGGCTTCTTGCCTGCAACACCTGCTGAATTGAAACTCAAACCAATTCCAGCTGCCAAATAGCCAAATAGTTTGTCCAGATAGTTTTATCTGCCACGACAAACCAATAGAGACAGGAAACTAAAATGAGAAAATTAATTTCAACATTCGCAGTAGCGCTCGTCGCATTATTTATGGCTGTTATACCCTCGGTTGCTGGCGGCAGTGTTCACAAGGTCGCCATTCATGTTGATCAAAACGACAAGCGGGTCATGAACATGGCGCTTAACAACGCTCAAAACGTCAATAAGTACTATCAAGCCAAGGGCGAAAAAGTGATTATTGAACTGGTTGCATATGGACCGGGTCTGCATATGTTTCGTGATGACACAAGTCCGGTAAAATCGCGAATAGAGAGTTTGTCGCTTGCCATGCCAAATCTGACATTTGCCGCATGCGGTAACACGCATCGCAAGATGAGCAAAAAGGCTGGCAAACAAGTCAAACTAATGAGCGAAGCCAAAATGGTGCCATCAGGCGTCGTCCGCCTCATTGAACTGCAAGAAAAAGGCTTTGCCTATATCAGGCCCTAGATGAATACTTATCTCGTGAGCTGCTCCTGAATCGAACGTCAAAAATTGGTTCAGGAGCCCTTTAGTTTCAGCACTTCAGCATATGGAGAAATGATGGCCTATCATCAGGATCATGAATACTTCAAAAGCAAAATTCCCTATTCTGCTATAGAGAATGCAGAAAAGGCCACAGCTACTCTCAAAGCAGTGTCTAATTATGAGCGGCTCTTAATTCTGTTTAGCCTCGCCGAAGGAGAAAAATATGTCACGCAGATATCAGAAAGACTGGAAATCAAACAGGCAAGGATTTCACAACGACTGATTTTTTTAAAAGCCGCCGGTCTTGTACGTGCGCAACGACAAGGGACAAAAGTCTATTATTCTATACCGGACGAGAAAATAAGACGGTTTATCCAAGGGGTAATGGAAACGCGGTGACAGTTTACTAAATGCACTAAATAGAATAGAGGCCGTGCAACAAAAGTATGTTGTTTTTTATTTCAATTGATTGCACCAATCAATGCAGGTGCCGCAATTGTAAATGAGAGGGGACAATTAAGTGTATTTAGTAAACTGTCACCGTAACCCCGTAACCCACTTTTGATCCCAAGCAGACATTGGTGCCCGCGTTGGATGGCAGCAAAGGGGGGGAGAGCAGCCATTCGCTTTAGATGCGTTTGAATTCTGTTACCTTCCAAATGCGGACGTTGCGACAGCAACCGGTCTGCTTCGATTGAGTAACACAATGCCTCTTGGCGCGTAATCCCAGCTATTTACAGTTGTAAGTTCGCAACATCGATTGGGATTCACCGCCGCTGCATGTTAGTTCTATTTCAACCCCTCCGGAAAAATGCTACAAAACGTCCAAAGCCTCAAAAATCGCGCCTGGTAGCGCGTACCTGCCTCGAGTTTACGAAAAAGTAAAGTCAGACGGGCAAGAAAGGCAAATTGAGTTAGAGATGGACATCTTTATTCGGTGTTGACGATGTTGGTGCTGGCCGATCGGCCAGTTTGGGGAGGGTGATTGTTGTGTTAAGCTTTAAAAGCTGGCTCATTGCTGCCGTTGGTAGCTTATTTTTCATGGTTTCAGCGGTATCGCAAGCCTCGGCACAGTCGATGACAGTTTCGGTAAATCCGACAACTTACACTACCGCTGGCGAAGTACTGACTTTTACCTACAACTTTGATTCCGGCAACAGTGTTATTGATGCCGGTTCTTTATCGGTAACCTCAACCGTTGCCGGGATGACAGTGAATTGTGCCCCGATCGCGCAGACAACACAAGCAACGACGACCTGTACCGGTCTCCACAGTGTGACGGCTGCACAGGCCAGCCCGGGTGGCCTTGTCACTGAGGGCGGGACTTTCGACGCTACTGCATTGGGCACAATTCTAGGGGGATCTGTCGGTTTTGCCCAGGCTGCATTTCAAAGCCCCCAGGCATCACAAACAATCAGCTTTACACAACCAGCCAACCAGATATTCGCGACCGGGCTTACAGTTAATTTGACAGCGACGGCAAGCTCTGGATTGACTGTCAGTCTTGCCACGAATTCTCCAGCGATATGTACCGTCGCAGGGTCAGTCGCAACGATTTTAGGTGTTGGGACATGTTCCATCACAGCGTCGCAAGCTGGTAACGCGAGTTTTCTGGCGGCACCTGATGTCACCCGGACTTTCACTATCAGCCAAGGTGCCCAGACCATTACCTTTACCAATCCCGGTGCCCAGACATTTTCGGCAGGCGGGACCGTAGCGCTTAGCGCAACCGGGGGTGGCTCAGGCAATCCGGTAACGTTCAACTCGACGACAGCGGCGGTTTGCACAGTGGCGGCAAGCACTGTGACGATGGTGGCAGCCGGTACGTGCTCAATCAATGCCAATCAGGCGGGCGACGGCAATTTCACGGCGGCTACGCAGGTTAACCAAAGCTTTGCCATCAATCAGGCCAGCCAAACCATTACATTCGTTCAGCCACCTACGACATCTTTCCTACCGGGCGCAACGGTGGCGCTTACGGCGACCTCCTCCGCAGGCCTGCCGGTCGCCTTGGCATCAAATTCACCAGGTGTGTGCACAGTTGCAGGTTTCACTGCAACGCTTGTCTCGGTCGGAACGTGTTCGATAACTGCCTCGCATGGGGGAGATGGTAATTTTCTTCCTGCCCCTAACGTAACTCGAACATTCTCAGCGTCAGGTGATGCGGTTATTAACAGGACCGGCCGCGTAATATCCAATTTCATGGGTCGGCGCGCCGACCAGATCACAGCCAACTACCCGGACCTGGTGAACCGGCTTATCGGCGGTGTAAATGGCACCAATAGTCCGGTTAATTTCACCGGTTCAGGTACGCTTAGAAACAACCAGTTGGCTTTTTCCACCAGCCTGCGCCAGATAGTGGCCACCAGAGAAGCAAACCTCGCGAAGAATCGGGAAGGGTCGGACAACGTCATGACTCTTGGCAATGAAAGCACGGCAGGAGGCCCCGTGATCGGTGCATCAAGCCTGGATATCTGGCTAAAGGGCACTTGGGCGAAGGTCGAGAGCGATACTCGTAACAGTGATACCGGTTTCCTATGGGCGGGTTTTGATTATCGGGTATCGCCGTCGCTGCTGTTCGGCGTTATGACGCAGTTCGACTGGGTCAATGAAAGCGATAGCGTTAACGGGACTGTGGCGAAAGGCCATGGCTGGATGGTGGGCCCCTATATGGTCAAGCGCATCGGCCCCTCTCTCTTGCTTGATGGCAGTGTGGCCTGGGGGCAGTCCAGCAATGAAGTCAGTCCGTTGGGGACTTATACCGACGGCTTTGACACCACACGATGGCTGGCAAAGGGCCAGATCACCGGCGACTTCACCCGGAGTAACTGGCGCTTTGCGCCCCATGTGGGGGTGGTCTATTTCGAGGAAAAGCAGCACAGCTACACTGACAGTTTGGGGAATTTTATCCCTAATCAAACGATATCGCTCGGCCGGGTCACGTTCGGACCGAAAGTAAGCTACGCGCGCACCCTTGAGGATGGTTCTTCCATCGGCGCCCATCTGGGTTTGAAGGGCATCTGGGACTTTGACAAGGCTGAAATAGTTAATGTGACCAGCGGCCTGGCGGCGGGGTCATCGGATAGCCTTCGCGGGCGACTTGAAGGCGGGCTCTCAATCACCATGCCAAACGGGTGGTCGCTCTCAGGCCACAGCTTCTATGACGGCATCGGAGTAGGGGATCTCGAAGCTTATGGTGGTGGTATAGGGCTGAAAGTACCGCTAAACTGAGGTGTGGCCTCATGGCCGGGGATATTGTGTCACTTGAGCCACACCGCAGGAGTACTGAACCATCTTTGCAGGTTATGCGAATATCTGTTCATGGCACAAAATCTCCGTTCAACTAATGTCTGTTTTGCCGCCACAATCGCAATTAAAAAAAATTGATGCAAAGGTCTGCAAAGGGCCGAAAGTTGACCTTGGTTCAACGTCTGCTTCTGGCACTTTTCTCGGCTTACGGCTGGTTACGGCCACAGGTTACTAAATGCACTTAATTGTTGAACACCGTTCTTTCGCGTCTACTTACCCCAAACAAACTTCACTCTCAAACTCACGCTCTTCCAGATTATCCCCCGGCCCCATGCGATCCACAACCAGAAACCGGCTGTCAGCTTCCAGCACCAACAGCGGGTGGTGCCAGATGTTGGGGGCGTAGTTTATGCCTTGCAAGCCGGTGGCGCGGAAGGCTTTGAGATTTTTAGGGTCGAGCGGGTTTGGGTCTGAGGCAACGACGATCAGCCAGTCGTGGTTTTGTAACGGGTAGAATGCCTGACTGCCCAGTGGATGGCGTTCCATCACTTCAAGTTTGATTGGCATTGGTCGCGATTGGGTCTCGAAAATAGAGATAATCGGCTTACCGCCGACCCGGTTGAGGTCGAGATGAGCAAGATTGTGAAAGCGCTCGGTCGTACCCTGATTAATCGGAAAATGATCAGCCCCGTCCTTTTCGATGACTTCGCCAAAACGGGCAAAAGATTCTCGGGTGAGGGGGGTGATAGAAAGGATTGTCGTCACAACTTTGGCTCGCTGATGGTTTGGCGAAACCTTGAAGTTAATTGTCATCAGGTGCAAGTGTTAAAATGTAGTTTAGAATGTTTGAATATTAGAATATTCGCATGTGACAACCTGCCACATATATTAGATCTTCCACATATACGAAAACATCTATATAACTAAATCAACTTCTGAACGGGACCTTCTTATTTGAGAAGGCGGCCCCAAGGCAAGTTTACCTCCCTGAACTGTTTCCCGGATTGTGGTTTTCCATAATCCGGGTTTTTTTTATTTTGGTTGCCCGGTTCCGCTTATTCCAACTGCTTCTCCGGCACATTCCGCATCGCTCCAGGCGGTTCTCCGGCCATTCTCCGCTGTGCCCACTCATTTAAATGGCAGCAGCAAACACCAAATAATATTGGTCGGTTTGTCGCTTTGAAACTTTTTCATGCCGATCACCATCTCTTCATGGCCATCGCGCGGTTGGTCGATATAGGTGCCGAAAATCCGATCCCAGATGGCCAGATTAAAGCCGTAATTGCTGTCGGTTTCATCCTTATGGAACGAGTGGTGCACCCGGTGCATATCGGGCGTAACAAACAGCATTCTAACGACTTTATCCACCCCGAGAGGCAGGCGTACATTGGCGTGATTAAACATTGCCGAGCCGTTTAAAAGCACTTCAAACAGGAACACACCCATTGCGGCTGGACCAACCAGAATGATGATCACAAATTTGTACAGCATCGATAAAACAATCTCGATGGGGTGAAATCGGGTGCCGGTGGAAACATCAATATCACGGTCCGCATGATGCACCCGGTGGACCCGCCACAGGATTGGCACCTTGTGAGAAACAACATGCTGCCAATAGATCGCCATGTCCATCAAAACAGCAGAAATCAGCACTTTAAGCCAGAAGGGAAGGGCGATCAGGTTTAGTAATCCCCAGCCTTTTGATGTTGCATATTGGGCCACACCAACCGCAACGACAGGGAAAATAATCCGTACCGCGATGCTATCAATCACCACGATGCCAATGTTGGTGAACCATCTGGAAAATCGTGGCTGTGTACGTTTTTTGCGCGGCCATAAAGCCTCGGCAATCGCCATAATGACAAACACACCGGCAAAGATGCTCAGGCGGATTGTTGTTTCACTGGCAAATTCAAATTCCATGGCTAATGCCCCTATTTGGATTTGTGTTTTTTAAACCTTTTCGCCAGCTCGGCACAATGATCCTTGATCTCCGATTTTGGCGTAAAATACAAATAGTCAAAAACCGGGTTGTTGTCAGCAGATTCCGGTTCATAATCCTGCGGCTTTTTGTTATCAGGCGTGACTTCGGTGAACGAAACCGAGACAATCTTGCTGTCAGGGTCCCGCGCCGCCAAAATCCGCGGCACCGCCCAATCCCGCCGAATATGGCCACTTCCGGCGATCAAAACCGCCGCTGAACCAGACGGTGCAGCCAACATCGCCCCGGCCATAAAACCATCGCGCGCCTGTTGTACCAGTTGCATCGGTGAAAGTGCGGCTCTGGGAACGAATTTACAATGAGAGTCAAACAGCATGTCGGTTAAAAGTTTTGACTGTGTTTTCGTATATGGAACATCCAGCGAAAGTTCGGTTGTTTCTTTATTATTCAGAGCCTTAACGCCTTTTGTGCCGATTTTACGAGTATCTTTGCGATCAAGGTTTCCAGGCAAAATATCCAGATTCAATCGGTAGGCGACGTCGAATATCGGCTTGTAATTGGCCCACTCACCCCAGCCGCGCTTTTCCCATTCAAGTACGCCGCCGAGTTCTTGGGTTTGTTTAGGTTTGGCCTTTCGAAACTTGTTTAAAATCGGCCCGTAACGCTTTGGAATCATTTCAACAACCAGGCGAGGGCTAGATTTGGCCGAACCGGCAATCTCGGCCAGATATTTCGCCTGTAACAAATGATGATCTTTGTTGGTATGAATTTCCCCCAGCAGGACAAAGCGGGCAGATTTCAGCCGGATAGACAATTGTTCCGGCGAAATAAAAACCTTTTCGCGGCTCGACCAGACTTTCCCGATCAGCTGATGATCCTGAAAATGCTCAGAAAACCATCGATTGTTGTTGGTCGATTCGCCCAATACAATGCCGCTTCCGGCAGTCATAACCAGAAAAGAGAGAGGGAAAATAAGAGGCTTTATTGACAATCGGATTTTGTACAAAATAATTTATAGAGTACTGCGATCACTTCACGGGCATCATTGCTGGCAAGTGAATAATACACGGCCTTGCCATCACGCCGTGTCGTTACCATACGCTCAGCCCTAAGTCTTTGAAGTTGCTGGGAAACACTGGCCTGTCGGATGCCAAGAGACTCTTCCAGCTCACTGACGGATTTTTCACCTTCCATCAAAAAACACAAAACCCGCAAGCGCGTTTCATGGGACATTGCCTTGAGAAACTCACACGCCGCACGAGCGTTTTTTGCCATTTCATCAGCAGATACGACCACATCGTCGACCATTGCATCCATTGTTTCCACCCTGAAAACGATTTGTATTTATTCACGTATTCTAGGATATGAATGCAAAAAGGGCAAATCCAATTTTTATTAGACGTTAGTCGTAGTGTCTGAGCTTTTTCAGGACGCCGGGATTTGCAATTTTTTGACTTTGGCTCTTTTCTGTCCTTTTTTGATCATTTCATCCAGCATTCCCCAGAAGAAGTCTTCGCCTGGATAGCCGCGAATCCGGCCAATTTCCTTACCATTGTCCAGCAACACAAATGTAGGTGTAAAGTGGGCAGCCCTTAGGTGTTTCAGGTCTTTTGGGCGCGGATCAAAAATATCCACCCGGCGAAGCGGGGCCAGTTTGCCTTCGGTTGTTTTGGGGTAGACGCCCGAGATTTCCTTATCCCAGACTTCGCACCATTCGCAATCATCCTGTTCGAACATAATCAGTTCCATTGCCGCCAGTTTGCCGGGAAGGACCATCAGGAAAAGGCTTAAAGTCAAGACGATAGAAGCGATGCGAGATACCATTTTTGTCACCAAATAAATTCCATTATCAGCATAGATACAACATTCTAGCATGTCTGGCAAAGAGACAGAGCTTGCGTTTCAGTCACGGCTTCGTGAAAATAAACATTGACTATTTGGTATTCATACTATTTGATATTCGAATGTCAATATATGTTCGTGGAGGGACGATGGGACTATTAATACGTTTAGCAGCCGCAGCCTCGACCACACTGGTTTTGGCCACCGCAGTTCACGCTGATGAAAAAGTCGAATACGGCGAGTATCTTTCAGGTTCATGCGTGACCTGTCACCAGCTTTCTGGTGCTGACAATGGTATTCCAGCAATTGTTGGCTGGGATGCGGAAGCATTTGTTGAAGTACTTCTCTCCTACAAAACCAAAGAGCGCGATAACAAAGCGATGCAAACCATTGCCATACCACTTTCAAAAGAAGAAATGGAGGCTTTGGCTGCCTATTTCGCCACAATCAAAGCAAAAGAATAATTATACTAATGAGTTGACTACTGTCTATTTTTCAATCCCTGAGGAGGAAATAAAATGAAACTAAACAGACGCGAATTTAACATAGCAGCCGGTGCATCTACACTGACACTGGGTTTGGGTGCTGCACCAATGGTTTTTGCTGGAAATGCAAAACCAAAAGTCGTCGTAATTGGCGGTGGTACAGGTGGTGCAACAGCAGCGCGCTACATTGCCAAAGACTCAAAAGGCGCTATCGATGTTACGCTGATTGAACCTACAAAACGCTACTACACCTGCTATTTCTCAAACCTCTACATTGGCGGTTTCCGCGAATATGAATCACTTGGCCATTCCTATGCCAAACTGGCATCTGAATACGGTATCAATGTCATTCACGACTGGGCCGTTACTGTTGATCGCAAGAAAAAAATGGTTGTTCTGGGCTCCGGTTCAATGGTTCCTTACGACAAGCTGGTGGTTTCACCGGGAATTGACCTGAAATTTGCATCGGTTGCTGAAGGTTATTCTGTTGCAGACCAGGGTATTTTCCCGCACGCTTGGAAATCGGGCACTCAAGCGCAATTGCTTAAAGCCAAGGTAACCGGCATGAAGCAGGGCGGTACATTCCTGATGGTGCCTCCGCCAAATCCTTTCCGCTGCCCTCCCGGGCCTTATGAGCGGATTTCCATGATTGCTCATCATTTCAAGAACAACAATCCAACCGCGAAAATTGTTATCCTTGATCCAAAAGACAAGTTCTCCAAAATGGGCCTGTTTAAGGATGGTTGGGAACGCCATTACAAGGGTATGATCGACTGGCAACCACTGTCGTCACTTGGTGGTTTGAAAAGCATTAACACCGCAACCGGAGAGTTTGTAACCGATCTTGACACCTTCAAAGCCGATGCTGCTTGCGTTATTCCTGCAAACACATCAGGCCAAATTGCCAAAACAGCCGGTCTTACCAACGACAAGGGCTGGTGTCCTATCCATCAGGGTTCAATGAAGTCAAAAGTTGACCCAGATGTGTATGTGATCGGTGATGCTTCGGTAGCTTCATCCATGCCGAAATCGGGCTTTGCTGCCAACAGCCAGGCCAAGGTTTGTGCCATGGCCGTGCGCGGTGAATTGACCAAATCCAAAGTGTTCCCGGCCAGGTATGCCAACACTTGTTGGAGCCTGATTGCACCAAATGACGGTGTTAAAGTGGGGGCAACATATAAGGCTGGTGACAAGAAAATCGATCCAACATCGAAATTCATCTCCAAAAACGGTGAAGACGCTGATACCCGCCAGGCAACATACGAGGAATCTGTTGGCTGGTATGCCGGCATCACAGCTGATATTTTCGGCTAAAACGCCTACCGCACTAGATTTATGGCCGTCTCGAAGGAGGCGGCCGTTTTTTTGTGGTCATTTTGTCCTATCCCACACTGTCCCCTTGAAACTGCCAGTTTATGCAGCCATTTACCATTTAAGTTGTTTTGGCGCGTGATTTCAGATCGAATCGTGTCTATTGTTGACGGAAAATTTGGAAATTTTACTTTAATAGTCGTTAAATAGCTGAAATACATAAATCAGCGATACGCTGGCACCGCATGATCAGTCGCGCAGTGTTTAGCCAAACAGACGAAGTTACAAACAAGGAAAAATCATAAATGAGTGACTCAACTCCTGAACCAACATTGACGCCCGATGCTCCCAAAACCCTTCCGGTTTTGCCTTTGCGCGATATCGTTGTGTTTCCGCATATGATCGTTCCTCTTTTCGTTGGTCGTGATAAATCTATCGCCGCGTTGGAAGAGGTTATGCAGACGGACAAAAAGATTTTACTTGCGGCTCAAAAAGACGCCAATGATGATGATCCCAGTACCGATTCAATTTATGAAATCGGCACAATTGCAACGGTAATGCAATTGCTCAAACTTCCTGATGGAACAGTCAAAGTGCTGGTAGAAGGCGGTTCACGAGCGAAAATTACAGAATTCACAGAGCGCGAAGATTATTTTGAAGCCCATGTCGAAGAACTGGAAGATGTTCAAAGTGATGGCGACGAAACCGAGGCTTTGGCCAGAACGGTTCTGTCGCACTTTGAAAGCTATGTGAAGCTCAACAAAAAAATACCGGCTGAAACCATCGCCAGCGTCACAAAAATTGACGACAGTGCCAAATTGGCGGACACAATTTCTGCCCACCTTGCAGTTAAAATATCTGACAAGCAGGAATTGCTCGAAGCGCCATCAGTTACCGCCCGTCTTGAAAAAATTTACGCCCTGATGGAGGGCGAAATTTCGGTCATGCAGGTTGAAAAGAAAATCCGTAGCCGGGTTAAGCGTCAGATGGAAAAAACCCAGCGTGAGTACTATTTGAATGAGCAAATGAAGGCCATTCAAAAAGAACTCGGCGATGGCGATGAGCGCGATGAACTGAGTGAGCTTGAAGAGAAAATCGGCAAGACCAGACTGAGCAAGGAAGCAAAAGAAAAAGCTGAAAACGAGCTTAAAAAGCTGCGTCAGATGAGCCCCATGTCAGCCGAAGCAACAGTTGTTCGCAATTATCTCGATTGGTTGTTGTCCATTCCCTGGGGCACCAAATCCAAGGTCAAAAAGGACCTCGATTTTGCCCAGGGTATACTTGATGAAGATCACTACGGTCTGGAAAAGGTCAAGGAACGCATTATCGAATACCTTGCAGTTCAGCAGCGTATCAACAAGGTACGCGGCCCGATTTTGTGTCTGGTTGGACCTCCAGGTGTTGGTAAAACATCGCTCGGCAAGTCCATAGCAAAAGCAACCGGTCGTGAATTTGCCCGTATGTCGCTTGGTGGTGTGCGTGATGAAAGCGAAATTCGCGGTCACCGGCGGACCTATATCGGTTCCATGCCCGGCAAGGTCGTGCAATCGATGAAAAAAGCCAAGAAAACCAACCCCCTGTTCCTACTCGATGAGATTGATAAAATGGGGATGGATTTCCGTGGCGACCCGGCATCTGCATTGCTTGAGGTGCTGGACCCTGAACAAAATGCAACATTTATGGATCACTATCTGGAAGTGGAATATGACCTTTCAAACGTCATGTTCATCACCACCTCCAATTCCATGAACATCCCGCCAGCTTTGCTTGACCGGATGGAAATTATCCGTATCGCCGGTTACACCGAAGATGAGAAGTTGGAAATTGCCAAACGGCATTTGCTGCCAAAAGCACTGGAAAATCACGGCCTGTCGAAAAAAGAAATGACCATCAAGGATGATGCCATTCTCGATGTAATTCGCCGTTACACCCGCGAAGCTGGTGTTCGTAGCCTTGAGCGCGAATTGTCAAAACTTGCCCGTAAATCGGTCAAGGAGCTGCTGACCAGCAAAAAGAAGACAATCAACGTCACATTGAAGGTCGTTGAAAAATACCTTGGTGTTCCTGTCTTCCGTCACGGTGAAGCAGAGCGCGAAGATCTGGTTGGTTGTGTTACAGGACTTGCCTGGACCCAGACCGGTGGCGAATTATTGACAATTGAAGCGGTTATGATGCCTGGTAAGGGTAAAATGACCGTCACCGGCAACCTTAAAGATGTCATGAAAGAATCAATTTCAGCTGCCAACAGCTATGTACGCTCGCGCGCCACAAGCTTTGGCATCAAACCGCCAATGTTCGAGAACAAGGACATTCACGTTCACGTGCCAGAAGGCGCAACCCCCAAAGACGGCCCGTCTGCTGGTATTGCCATGGCCACAACAATTGTGTCCGTCATGACCGGCATCAAGGTCTCCAAGGATGTTGCCATGACCGGCGAGATCACTTTGCGGGGCAGGGTGCTTCCCATCGGTGGACTGAAAGAGAAACTGCTGGCAGCGTTGCGTGGCGGTATCAAAAAGGTTCTTATTCCCGAAGAAAATGAAAAAGACCTGGCTGAAATTCCTGACAACGTCAAAAAAGGCCTGGAAATCATCCCGGTCGGCCATCTTGATGACGTCCTCCCGCATGTGCTTTTGAGCGTGCCGGAAGAAATTGAATGGGATGAAGAAGCAGAAGCTGCTGCCGCCCGGGCAAAAGCTGCTGCCGAAAGGGCCGAAACCCAGACGGCTCACTGAACAAAGTTGTTTCAATTTTGCCTCTTCGTTCATTCTCGCGGAGTTGAACGGAGAGGCTTTTTTGTTTTGAATTCAGGCGTTTCTGGCTCGCAAAATATCACCACGAATCAATAACTTGCACGAATCAAAGTGGTGCAATTGGCAGAAATCAGCGATACGGCGCAAAATCGGCGGATTTCTGGCGTTCTGTAAGCTGTTGATATTTATGGCAAAAGTAAAAAAAATAAGTTATCGCTTGCCAAAATCGGCTGAAATCCGCGAGTTTCCGGTAGGCGGTAGAGGTTTGCCTGAATGTTCAAACAGTATAAGGATTACAGACAATGAACAAAAATGAACTCATTGCAAAAGTGGCAGAAGGATCCGGTCTCACAAAAGGTGATGCAGGTGATGCTATAGAAGCAACATTGAATGCCGTTATGGCTGCACTGGCTGGTGGTGATGAAGTACGCCTCGTTGGCTTTGGCACTTTCTCGGTTTCCGAGCGCAAAGCAACAACTGGTCGTAATCCTCGCACCGGTGCGACAATCCAGATCGCGGCATCTAAAAATGCCAAGTTTAAGGCCGGTAAAGCATTTAAAGATCAAGTGAACGGCAAATAACTTAAAACGACCAAATTTGAAATCCGTGCGTGGTTTTGCCACTGCACGGATTTTTTCGCTTTTAGCGATCTTTTTTACTTGCCCGCCAGCCCGTCAACGGCTATTCAGGGCGCGCATTGAATAACAAGCATACAATATGCATATAGTGAAGTGCACATCGGGCGGTTAGCTCAGTTGGTAGAGCATCTCGTTTACACCGAGAGGGTCGGCGGTTCGAGACCGTCACCGCCCACCATTTAAATCAAGCAAAAACAACGACTTACATCCCGCTCCGGTGGGGTTTGTTTTTGGTGCCCTTTTAAATAACCCGAAAAAGTAAGCGGTTTGTGTGCCTTTTTGCGCAAAACCGGAATGGTGGTGCTGTGTTGGTGCAATTGGCAGCAAAAACAAAACAACCCCTAAAGGGCTTGCAGCGGCTCGTGTCCGTGGCGGTTAGCCTGTTGTATGGCCCGGCGGGTTGCCGCTCAATAGGGTTTAGCCGGTAACTGTGGTGGTCGGTTAGCCACGCGCCGGAGCTTTTTGTTTGCTGACCTTGCACCACCTATTTTGCTCTAGGTATTCGATAGCAATTTTTCTGTTTTTAGCAAGTTTGAGGGGTTGGCCGCCCCCGAATAGGTCACTCAAGTCTCTTGCCTTTAGTGTCAACTGATCTTTATATGCCTCGCGCAGTTTGCTGCAACCTGTCCTTACTGTGATTGCCTTTGCAATTGGTGTAGAGATCACCCTTGCTGCGGTCAACACCGCCTGGCTTGTCAGGCTGGCCCAGAGTGTTAGCGTCGTTGGTGTTCTCTATGCGGCGATTAACCTGTTCATTACCCACCCGCTGGTGCGAACTGCTGCCATCTGGATTGCAATTCCGGTTGCCACCCTGAAAGTCTTTGGCTGGCTGGATGAAACCATCGGCTTTATGGATGGCGTGGCGTTGTCAGTTGGCAATATCCGCATATCGCTGTTTATGCTGTTTAAGGCGGTCATTGCCGGGGCTTTCTTTTTCTGGCTCGGACGGCTTTCCAATACAGCCGGCAAGAGAGTTATTCACAAACAGGAATCAATCGATGCGCCAACCCGCGAGTTGTTTGCCAAATTGTTTGAAATCATCCTGTTCCTGGTCATCTTTGTCATGCTGCTGCAGGTCATGGGGCTTGATCTCACGGCTTTAACGGTATTTGGCGGTGCATTGGGTGTCGGCCTTGGTTTTGGCCTCCAGCAGATCGCTTCAAACTTCATTTCAGGCATCATTTTGTTGCTTGAGCGCTCAATGGGCATCGGCGACTATATTGAACTTGAAGACGGAAAAGCAGGCATCCTGAAGCAACTCAATATGCGCTCCTCAACGCTGGAAACTTTCGACGGCAAGGAAATCATGGTGCCGAATGAAAAATTCATCACCAGCCAGTTCATCAACTGGACCCGTGATGACCCGCGCCAGCGCTATGAAGTGGAATTTTCGGTTTCTTATGACAGTGACCTTCACCAGGTAAAAGAACTGGTCGAGGCGGCGGTGGCAAAGCATCCGCGTGTTCTCACCGACCCGGAACATCCTGATTGTGAATTGCGTGGCTTTGGTGACAGTGGAGTCAGTTTTGCGATCGAATTTTGGGTGAACGGCCTTGATGATGGAAAAAACAAATTTTCATCCGATGTGTTGTTTTTGATCTGGGATGTGCTGAAAGACAATGAGATTTCCATTCCGTTCCCGCAACGCGATATACGAATTGTTTCCGACCAGCCAAAATTACAAATCAATCGCAAGTCACAAAAGACAAAATAAATTCGCCCGAGGCGCTTTGCTTGCTTGACACAAGCAGTTAGCTGTCTTAATGACGGGCGACTTCGTTTTCTGGCAATCAAAATTGATCGCTCAGGGCAAAACGGGGGTGTAGCTCAGTTGGTTAGAGTGCCGGCCTGTCACGCCGGAGGTCGCGGGTTCGAGTCCCGTCACTCCCGCCATTTCCCGACAAATATTGATCGGTTGAAATGGCAAAATTGGTTTTTCTAAAATTAAAAAATTTCTGTCAATCATTGACCAAAGTCACGTGCTTTGTGCTTGCACACAGCATCGCGTTGCGCTACCACACCATTAGCTAACAGACTGCGTCAAAATAGCAGCATTCAAGCAAGAAGGCCAAGCAAGAAGGCCAAGTAAGAAGGGGTGGTAACAGTGCACAATTTAGTGGGCGATTATTTGCCGGTAATCATATTTGTAGCAATAGCAGCGGCAATTGCAGTGGCTTTAATGGCTTCTGCATTGATTATTGCCGTGCGCAAACCCGATCCTGAAAAGAACTCCACATATGAGTGTGGGTTTAATGCTTTTGATGATTCCCGCATGCGCTTTGACATAAGGTTTTATCTGGTAGCGATTCTCTTTATTATTTTCGATCTTGAGGTTGCGTTCCTGTTTCCCTGGGCAGTTGCCTTTAAAGAAGTCGGGATGTTCGGTTTCGTATCGATGATGATTTTCCTTGGCGTACTCACTATTGGTTTTATTTATGAATGGCGCAAAGGCGCTCTTGAGTGGGATTGATGCGATGGGACTAGATCTGCCAAACACACGCGGTTCAGACATTATGACATCTGATCAACGCGCGTTCTATGTCGATATCAATGATGAATTGGCTGACAAGGGTTTTCTGGTCACCTCAACTGATGAGTTGGTCAACTGGGCTCGTACCGGTTCATTGATGTGGATGACGTTCGGACTGGCTTGCTGCGCTGTGGAAATGATGCACGCCGCCATGCCGCGATATGATGTGGAACGGTTGGGTTTTGCTCCGCGCGGTTCGCCCCGTCAGTCTGATGTGATGATCGTTGCTGGAACACTTACCAACAAAATGGCACCGGCCCTGCGCAAGGTTTATGACCAGATGCCAGAACCGCGTTATGTCATCTCTATGGGCAGTTGCGCCAATGGCGGTGGTTATTATCATTATTCATATTCTGTTGTTCGCGGCTGCGACCGGATTGTACCGGTTGATATTTATGTACCTGGTTGCCCGCCCACAGCAGAAGCGCTGGTTTACGGCATTCTGGCATTACAAAAGAAAATCCGGCGAACCGGAACGATTGAGCGATAAGGCGCTTTGAGGCATGGACGAAAATCTGCTGGACATAGGCGACGATGTTGCTGCGAAACTGGGCGAGGCTGTTATTGGCTGGGAAGTTGTCAATGACGAATTGACCATTCGCGCCAAACGCGATGATATCCGTAAGGTTATCAAGTTTTTGCGCGATGATCCTACCTGCAATTTCAGTTGTATCATTGATATATGCGGTGTTGATTATCCCGAGCGTGAAAATCGCTTTGAGGTGGTTTACCACCTGCTCAGCATGCACCAGAATGTTCGCGTGAGGGTGAAGGTCACAACTGATGCTGAAACCCCGGTACCAAGCATTGTCGAGCTGTTTCCCGGCGCCAACTGGTTTGAGCGCGAAGCATTTGATATGTACGGCATCCTGTTTGCCGACCACCCGGACCTGCGCCGCATTCTGACCGATTACGGTTTTGACGGACATCCCTTGCGCAAAGACTTTCCACTCACCGGCCATGTCGAAGTGCGCTACAGCAATGATGAAAAGCGGGTGGTTTATGAACCGGTCAAACTGACCCAGGAATTCCGCGATTTTGATTACCTTTCACCCTGGGAAGGCGGACAATATGTTTTGCCCGGCGATGAAAAAGCTGATGAAGAGGCTAAGGGATAATGTCTGAAACAAGCAACAGAACCTTTACCTTCAACTGGGGCCCGCAGCATCCGGCCGCCCACGGCGTTTTGCGTCTGGTGATGGAGCTGGATGGTGAGGTTGTCGAGCGGCTGGACCCGCATATAGGCCTTTTGCACCGCGGCACCGAAAAACTGATCGAGCATAAAACCTATTTGCAGGCTTTACCGTATTTTGACCGGCTTGATTATGTCGCGCCAATGAATCAGGAGCACGCATTTTCGCTGGCTGTGGAAAGACTTCTTGGCGTAGAAATACCAATCCGCGGGCAGTTGATACGGGTGCTCTTTTCTGAAATCGGACGTGTTCTTTCGCATCTGCTAAATGTCACCACTCAGGCAATAGACGTTGGTGCCCTGACGCCAGTTCTGTGGGGTTTTGAAGAGCGCGAAATTCTGATGAACTTTTATGAGCGGGCTTGCGGCGCGCGGTTGCACGCCAACTATTTCCGGCCCGGTGGTGTTCATCTCGACCTGCCGCAGGATCTGTTCGATGATATTGGCAAATTTTGTGAAACCCACCCCAAAGTGCTGGATGACATTGAAGGACTTTTGACCGACAACCGGATTTTCAAGCAGCGCAATGTTGATATCGGCGTTGTCACTCTTGAAGAATGTCTGGAACGTGGTTTTTCCGGTGTTATGGTTCGCGGTTCTGGCGGCGCCTGGGATTTGCGCCGCGCGCAGCCTTATGAGTGTTATTCCGATATGGAGTTTGACATCCCCATCGGCAAGAACGGTGATTGTTATGATCGTTATCTTATCCGTATGAGAGAAATGCGCGAATCCTTGCGCATTATGAAACAGTGCGTGGAAAAACTGAACTCACCTCAAGGGCAGGGACCTGTCTCCTCAATGGATGGTAAAATCGTTGCACCAAAACGTTCTGAAATGAAAACCTCAATGGAAGCCCTTATTCACCACTTCAAGCTTTACACTGAAGGCTACAAAGTCCCGGAAGGCGAAATCTACGCCGCCGTCGAAGCACCCAAGGGTGAATTCGGCGTCTATCTGGTTTCCGATGGTTCAAACAAACCCTACCGTTGCAAAATTCGTGCTCCGGGTTTTGCCCATTTGCAAGCCATGGACTTCATGTGCACCGGCCACCAACTGGCCGACGTCTCGGCCATCATGGGTTCGCTGGATATCGTATTCGGGGAGGTCGACCGATGAGTGTTCGCCGTCTTGATAAAGTCCAACCCGACAGCTTCAAGCTCTCGCGCGAGAATTTGAAATGGGCCAAGGCCAAAATTAAGGAATATCCCAAAGGCAAACAAGCATCTGCTGTGATCCCGGTTTTGTGGAAAGCTCAGGAGCAAGAGGGCTGGACCTCTGAACCCGCCATTCGCTATGTGGCCGACATGCTGGATATGTCCTTCATCCGGGTACTGGAAGTTGCCACCTTTTACACCATGTTCCATTTGTCACCGGTTGGCAAAGTTGCCCACATTCAGGTTTGCGGAACAACCCCTTGTATGCTGCGTGGTTCGGAAGAGATTATCAAAGTCTGCAAAAAGCGCATTGGCCAAGCCCATAAAGTAACCGCTGATGGTAATTTCTCGTGGGAAGAAGTTGAGTGTCTCGGTGCGTGTACAAATGCCCCGATGGTTCAGGTGGAAAAGGACGTCTATGAAGATCTGACACCCGACAGCATCAATAAAATTATCGATGATTTCGAAGCCGGTCGCACTCCGCGCCCCGGCCCGCAAATTGAACGCCAATTTTCGGCACCAAGCGGTGGTTATACTTCACTGACCGACCCGGCGCTGTATGACGGTTCGGCGATCAAGAAAAAGCCGGCCGCCAAAAAGAAAGTTGTTGCGAAAAAAACGCCAGTCAAGAAAGCGCCTGTAAAGAAAGCTTCTGCCAAAAAGGCCGCAGCTAAAGTTGCACCCGCTGACCAACACAAACCGCAAGGTCTCAAAGCAGCCCGTGCAGGCGGTCCTGATGATCTCAAACTTATCTCCGGCGTTGGCCCCAAAATCGAGGGCATCCTGCACAGCCTCGGCTTCTTCCATTTCGACCAGATTGCCGGGTGGAAAAAGAAAGAACGCGAATGGGTAGACGGCTATCTGCGCTTTAAAGGCCGGATTGATCGGGACGAATGGGTCAAACAGGCCAAATCTCTTGCGAAAGGGGTGAAATAATGCTCGCTGATAAAGATCGCATATTTACCAACCTTTACGGGTTGCATGACATTGGCCTCAAAGGTGCAATGATGCGCGGGGCCTGGGATGGCACCAAGAAAATGATCGAGATGGGCCGCGATGGCATCATCAATGAAATCAAGGCATCGGGTCTGCGTGGTCGTGGAGGGGCAGGATTCCCGACCGGGCTTAAATGGTCATTCATGCCGCGCGAGATTGGCGAACGCCCCCATTATCTGGTGGTCAACGCTGATGAGTCAGAGCCGGGCACCTGTAAAGACCGTGAAATTTTGCGCCATGACCCTCATCTGCTGATTGAAGGCGCACTGGTTGCCGGTTTCTCCATGGGTGCCCATGTGGCGGTGATTTATGTACGCGGTGAATTCATCCGCGAACGTGAAGCGTTGGAGAGGGCCGTAGCCGAAGCCTATGAAGCCAAATTGATCGGCAAGAACAACAAACATGGCTGGGACTTTGACGTCATTGTCCATCATGGCGCCGGTGCCTACATCTGCGGTGAAGAAACCGCCATGTTGGAAAGCATTGAAGGCAAAAAAGGCCAACCGCGGATGAAGCCGCCATTCCCGGCCAATGTCGGGCTGTACGGTGCTCCAACCACAGTGAACAATGTTGAATCAATCGCCGTTACGCCGACCATCATTCGGCGCGGCGCGGCCTGGTTCGATGCTCTTGGCCCGGAACGCAATTCCGGCACCAAACTTTTCTGCATCTCCGGCCATGTCAACAACCCTTGCAATGTCGAAGAAGAAATGGGTATTCCATTCCGCGAATTGATCGACAAACATTGCGGTGGTATGCGCGGTGGCTGGGATAATCTCAAAGCGGTTATTCCTGGTGGTTCATCAGTGCGCTGTGTACCAGCTGACCAGATTATCGATACGCCCATGTGTTTTGACACTTTGATGGCGCTCAAATCAGGGCTCGGTACGGCAGCGGTGATCGTCATGGATCAATCAACCGACATGGTCAAAATCATTGCCCGTTTAGCTCACTTCTACAAGCATGAAAGCTGTGGCCAGTGTACGCCATGCCGCGAAGGCACTGGCTGGATGTGGCGGATTTTGATGCGGATGTCAGAGGGCCGGGCTGAAAAGCGCGAAATCGATATGTTGCTTGATGTCTCGAAACAAATCGAAGGCCACACAATCTGCGCTCTTGGCGATGCCGCAGCCTGGCCGGTTCAGGGCCTCATCACCCATTTCCGACATGAAATAGAAGCCAAAATCGACGCCTACGCTGCCAACCCCGATAAGGATGGCGAAGTGACGGAGAAAATGGTTATGGAGGCAGCGGAGTAAGCCATGCCTAAAGTCAAAATAGATGGTAAAGAATATGACGTTGCAGATGGAACCACCATCATGCATGCCTGCGAAGATGCGGGAGCGGAAATTCCGCGGTTTTGCTACCATGACCGGCTGTCCATCGCTGGCAATTGCCGCATGTGTCTGGTTGAAGTAAAGGGTGCGCCCAAGCCGCAGGCCTCGTGCGCCATGTCGGTCAATGATCTGCGCCCCGGACCCAATGGCGAGCCGCCGGAAATATTCACAAACACGCCTTATGTCAAAAAAGCCCGCGAAGGGGTGATGGAGTTCATGCTCATCAACCACCCGCTAGATTGCCCGATTTGCGATCAGGGCGGTGAGTGTGATTTGCAGGATCAGGCCGTTGGTTACGGTATTTCCAAAAACCGGTTCCACGAAGACAAACGCGCTGTCGAAGACCCATATATCGGCCCGTTGGTCAAAACCATGATGACTCGCTGCATCAAATGCACTCGCTGTGTGCGTTTCACCACAGAAGTGGGTGGTGTCGAAGAACTCGGTGCAACAGGACGTGGCGAAGACATCGAAATCACTACCTATCTGCAAGCCGCCATGCACAGTGAACTGCAGGGTAACGTTATTGACCTTTGTCCGGTTGGCGCGTTGACTTCAGCAGCCTATGAATTCAAAGCCCGTCCATGGGAATTGCGCAAAACCGAAACCATTGATGTGATGGATGCCTTGGGCTCCAACATCCGCGTAGATGCCCGGGGACGCGAAGTGCTGCGCATCGTGCCGCGCACCAATGATGCAATAAATGAAGAATGGATTTCCGACAAATCCCGCTTCATCTGGGATGGTTTGAACGCCCGTCGTCTTGACCGGCCCTATGTCCGCAAAGATGGCAAACTGGTTGAAGCAAGCTGGGATGAAGCCTTTGCTGCAATCACTGACAAGGTGAAAGCGACAACACCTGAAAAAATTGGCGCGATTGCTGGTGACCTGGCTGGAGCCGAAGAAATGTTCGCCCTCAAAACGCTGATGGAGTCACTCGGCTCGCAAAACATCGACTGCCGCGTTGATGGTTCGCAGTTTGATCCCGCTCAGGGGCGTGCCAGCTATTTGTTCAATTCCTCCATCGCGGACATAGAAGAAGCTGATATGCTGATGATCATCGGCTCAAACCCGCGCCTTGAAGCACCGGTTTTGAACGCCCGTATCAGAAAACGCTCGCTGGCCGGTAATTTCCCCATAGCGCTTATCGGCGAGGCTGCCGACTTGACTTACGATTATCTGCATTTGGGCGATGACGCGGAAGCACTTGAAAAATTCGTCACCCATAAACGCGCTAAAGCCAAAAAACCAATGTTCATCATCGGCCCCGGTGCCTTTGCCCGCAAAGACGGTGGCGCAATTCTGGCCATGGCGGCCCGTGCTGCACTGGCCCTTGGCGTTGTAAATGAAGACTGGAACGGTTTTAACATCCTGCACAGCGCTGCTGCCCGTGTTGCCGGTCTTGACCTTGGTCTGGTACCGGGAGACGAGGGCAGCGATGCGATCGAAATGACCAAAGGTTCGGTCGATGTATTGTTTAATCTTGGTGCTGATGAGCTGACCATAAAAGACGGCCCGTTCGTGATCTATCAGGGCTCTCATGGTGACCGCGGGGCTCATCGCGCCGATGTCATATTGCCTGCAGCGACCTATACCGAAAAGTCGGCTATCTATGTAAATACCGAAGGCCGCCCGCAAATGACAACCAAAGCTTCGTTCCCTCCTGGTGATGCCAAAGAAGATTGGGCCATTTTGCGTGCCTTGTCTGATAAACTGGGCAAAGCGTTGCTATTTGATACCATTGAGCAGTTACGCGCAAAAATGTTTGAAGCTGCACCGCACCTTGCAGAGCTTGGTGCCATTGCACCGGCTGACACAGCAGGTATCGAAACCCTGGCCAAGCGCAAACGCAAGCCGCGCAAAGCGCCGTTTGAAAACAGTATCAACGATTTTTATATGACCAACCCGATTGCGCGGGCATCAAAGGTCATGAATACGTGTTCTGACTTGCGTTACAACGCGGTCAAACAGGCAGCGGAGTAGGGCGAACTGATGGTAGAATTACTCATAACCCTCGCACTGATAGCGCTGCACAGTGTCGCAATCCTTGTGGCACTGCTGATCATCATCGCCTATCTAATTTACGCTGATCGCAAAATCTGGGCCGCTGTTCAGTTGCGCCGCGGTCCTAATGTAGTGGGGGCTTTCGGCCTATTGCAATCCTTTGCCGACATGGTCAAGTTTGCCACTAAAGAGGTGGTTATTCCTGATGGTGCCAATAAGGGCATATTCATAATCGCACCGCTGGTTTCATCCATCTTGGCGTTGAGCACCTGGGCGGTTATTCCGGTTAGCGCTGGCTGGGCGGTTGCCAACCTCAATGTCGGCATCCTGTTCATTTTCGCCATCGCATCGCTTGAGGTTTATGGCGTCATCATGGGCGGTTGGGCTTCCAACTCCAAATACGCCTTTCTCGGCGCTCTGCGCTCGGCCGCGCAAATGGTCTCATATGAGGTTTCCATCGGTTTTGTCATCATAACCGTATTGCTATGCGCCGGTTCGCTAAACCTTAGCGAAATTGTCATGAGCCAGAGCACTGGTTTTGGCACGATGATGGGTATGCCGGGTTCTTTCCTTGACTGGTATTGGCTGCCGCTTTTCCCGATGTTCATCATTTTCTTCATTTCGGCGCTGGCTGAAACCAACCGCCCGCCGTTCGATTTGCCAGAAGCAGAATCTGAACTGGTCGCTGGTTTCATGGTCGAATATTCTTCAACGCCTTACCTGCTATTTATGCTTGGCGAATACGTCGCCATCACCTTGATGTGCGCCATGACAACCATCTTGTTTCTTGGCGGCTGGTTGCCACCGGTTGATGTGGCACCGCTTAACTGGATACCCGGTGTGATCTGGTTCCTGATCAAGTTCTGCGCCGTTTTCTTTATGTTCGCCATGGTCAAGGCCTTCGTGCCACGGTACCGCTATGATCAACTGATGCGTCTGGGCTGGAAGGTTTTCTTGCCGATTTCCCTTTTCTGGGTCGCACTCACAGCGGGCGTTTTGCTTTATTTCGGGTGGGCACCATGATGCACAGAACAGAAACAGGGGGCTTGCGTGCCGCTAACATTTTCACTTTACAGCATTGCCGGGGTGTTGATTATGCTGGGCATTGGCTTGCTCAATGTGGGCATCTTTCAGCATTGGCTATATCCAGCGATGCGCCAGCGCCACGAGAAGGCAAAAGTAACCGGCTCACACGGACGCGACCCCGGCGTGTTGAAAATCATTATCAAGATATTGGCATTGATTATTTTGCCGGTGCTCGGGTTTGTTTTCGGCGACCCGGTGCTGAACGGTTTGATTTGAAAGGGAGTTGCTGATCATGCGTGTAGCGCAAACTGTAAAATCCCTGTTCCTGCTCGAATTTATCGCAGCGTTCTTTCTGTCGATGAAGTATTTCTTCAAGGCTAAGCCAACCATCAATTATCCGTTCGAAAAAGGCCCGCTGTCAACGCGTTTTCGCGGCGAACACGCCTTGCGCCGTTATCCCAGCGGGCAGGAACGTTGCATCGCCTGTAAACTGTGCGAAGCGATTTGCCCGGCTCAGGCGATTACCATTGAAGCAGCACCGCGTGGCAATGACGGCACGCGCCGCACCACCCGCTATGACATCGACATGACCAAATGTATCTATTGTGGTTTTTGCGAAGAGGCATGTCCGGTTGATGCAATTGTTGAAGGGCCTAATTTTGAATTTGCAACAGAAACCCGCGAAGAGCTTTTCTATAACAAAGACAAGCTTCTATCCAACGGCGATAAATGGGAACGCGAAATCGCGGCCAATATCGTTGCCAACGCGAAGTACAGGTAAGAGGGACGTGAGATGACATTTATAGCGCTGTTCTTTTATCTGTTTGCAACCTTGGCAATTGCCTCGGCGGTCATGGTAATTTTTTCTAGAAACCCTGTTCATTCAGTGCTGTTTCTCATTTTGACATTCGTAAATGCTGCCGGATTATTTGTGATCATCGGGGCGGAATTCCTCGCCATGATTTTGATTGTGGTCTACGTCGGTGCGGTCGCTGTGTTGTTCCTGTTCGTGGTCATGATGCTCGATATTGATATTGCCAAAATGCGCGAAGGCATACTTGAATACCTGCCAATCGGTGCCGCAATTGGCACCATCCTGCTGGCAGAAATGACATTTGTATTTGCTGCCTGGGTGATTTCACCCGATGCCATGAAGTTGGCGGTATCACCAATCCCAACCGGGCAGGGCATAACCAATACCGAGGCAATTGGGCTGTTGCTCTATACGAAATACATTTATTTTTTCCAAGCCGCCGGAATGGTTCTGCTGGTCGCCATGATTGGTGCCATTGTTTTGACATTGCGCCACAAACCCAATGTCAAACGCCAGAATATTGCCGAGCAGGTTGGGCGGACACCGGCAACCTCAATTGAAATCAAAGACGTCAAACCAGGGCAGGGGTTGTAAAGCCATGACAATAGGACTTGGACATTATCTGACCGTTGCCGCGATACTGTTTACCATTGGTATTTTTGGCATTTTTCTTAACCGTAAAAATGTCATCATTATCTTGATGTCGATTGAGTTGATGCTACTGGCCGTGAATATCAATCTGGTAGCGTTCTCTGCCTATCTGCAAGACCTGACCGGGCAGATTTTTGCTTTGCTGGTTTTAACCGTCGCGGCTGGTGAAGCCGCCATTGGGCTGGCCATTTTAGTCACATACTTCCGCAATCGAGGCTCGATTGAAGTGGAAGATATCAACATGATGAAAGGCTAGGGCAATCATGGAAACGCTTTTCAAGCTCGTTGTCTTTCTACCGCTGGTCGCTGCACTGGTTGCTGGTCTGGCTGGAACACGAGCATTTTCAAAAATTGGAACAAACGGATCGGATGATGACGGTTTCCATGGTCATTTCGACGGGCCAAACTGGCCATCTCGCTTGACAACATTCTTTTTGATAACGGCAGCTGTTTTATCATGGGTAGCATTTTTCGATGTCGCAGTCCGTGGACACACCTATAAGGTAGAAGTCCTGAGCTGGATTCACTCCGGTACATTTGCGGCCGACTGGACCTTGCGGATTGATACCCTGACAGCGGTTATGCTGGTGGTGGTCAACACGGTTTCCTCAATCGTTCACGTCTATTCCATTGGCTATATGAGCCATGATGAGCATCAACCGCGCTTTTTTGCCTATCTGTCGCTGTTCACCTTTGCCATGTTGATGCTGGTGACCGCTGACAATCTGCTTCAGATGTTCTTTGGCTGGGAAGGTGTTGGCCTGGCCTCGTACCTGTTGATCGGCTTCTGGTACACCAAACCGTCAGCCAATGCCGCCGCCATCAAGGCGTTCGTCGTCAACCGCGTTGGTGATTTCGGTTTTGCCCTTGGTATTTTCGCCACCTACAAGATTTTTGGCTCAATCGAATTCGACACTATCTTTAGTGCCGCTGGCGAGCAGTCCGGCAAAACCATCCACTTTTTGTGGACTGATTTTGACGTCATGAACACGCTGGCCCTGTTGTTGTTCATGGGCGCCATGGGCAAGTCAGCACAATTCCTGCTGCACACCTGGTTGCCTGATGCGATGGAAGGACCGACACCGGTTTCAGCCCTCATTCACGCCGCCACTATGGTGACCGCCGGGGTATTCCTCGTTGCCCGCATGTCACCGTTCTTTGAAGTGGCTCACACGGCGCAAACGGTCGTCATCGTTATTGGTGCTATTACCGCATTCTTTGCCGCCACCGTCGGTCTGGTTCAAAATGACATCAAACGGGTGATTGCCTACTCAACCTGCTCACAACTTGGCTACATGTTTGTTGCCATGGGTGTTGGTGCTTACGGCGTTGGCATGTTCCACTTGTTTACCCACGCCTTCTTTAAAGCACTGCTTTTCCTTGGGTCCGGTTCGGTCATTCACGCCATGTCCGATGAACAGGATATGCGCAATATGGGTGGTCTGCGTCCACACCTCAAAAAAACCTATTGGTTGATGGTGATCGGCACACTGGCACTAACCGGTTTTCCACTGACCGCAGGTTATTTCTCTAAAGACGCCATCATTGAAAGCGCCTTTGCCGCCCATAGCGGGGCCGGGGAATTCGGCTTCTGGCTTTTGGTCGTAGCCGCACTGTTCACATCGTTCTATTCCTGGCGTCTGATCTTTATGACTTTCCACGGCAAACCGCGAGCCAGTAAAGAGGTCATGAAGAAAGTTCATGAATCGCCGTCAATTATGATTGTCCCGCTCTATGTTTTGGCACTTGGTGCGTTGTTTGCCGGTTGGCTGTTTAAAGACTATTTCATCGGTCACGGAGAAGCGTTGTTCTGGGGCAATGGCATATATCGTGGTGCTGGAAATGAGATTATCCATCACATGCATGACGTGCCGCAATGGGTTGTTTACTCACCATTTATTGCCATGGTGCTGGGTTTTGCCATCTCATGGCTGTTCTATATCAAACGGCCGGATTTGCCGGTGCGCATCGCTACCACCAACGGTCCGCTTTACAGGTTCCTGCTCAATAAATGGTATTTTGATGAAATCTATGATTTCCTCTTCATCCGCCCGATCATGTGGCTCGGGAAATTCCTCTGGAAGCAGGGCGATGGCCGGATTATCGATGGTTTCGGTCCCAATGGCGTTGCTGCCCGTGTTGCTGACGTAACAGCCTTTATGGCCCGAATGCAATCTGGCTATGTTTACCATTATGCCTTTGCCATGCTGCTCGGCGTTGCCGGTCTTGTAACCTACTTCATGTTTGCGAGTGTTTCCTGATGCCTGATCTGCACATTCTCTCACTCCTCATCGCCCTGCCAATGGTCGGCGCATTTTTTGTTCTGGCCATCCGTGGCAGTGATGACATAGCCATCCGCAATATGCGCCAGATAGCACTGGCAACCACGGTTATCACCTTCGGTGTATCGATGCTGTTGTGGGTCAATTTTGACTATGAAACAGCCAGCTTCCAGTTTGTTGAAAAATACAACTGGGCCGGTGGTATCATGTCCTATCAGGTCGGAGTTGACGGTATCTCGGTACTGTTCATCATTCTCAGCACATTCCTGATGCCGCTAAGCATTTTGGCCAGTTGGGAGGTAAAAACCCGCGTTAAAGAATATATGATCGCCTTTCTGGTGCTGGAAGCCATGATGATCGGCGTGTTCTGCGCTCTTGATCTGGTGCTGTTCTACGTGTTCTTTGAGGCCGGTCTCATTCCGATGTTCCTGATTATCGGGGTATGGGGCGGCAAAAACCGCATCTATGCCAGCTTCAAGTTCTTCCTCTACACATTGCTCGGTTCTGTTTTGATGCTGGTTGCCATCATGGCCATGTACTGGCAGGCTGGCACCTCAGACATCGTAGAAATCCTCAAGGACCCGCCATTCAGTGCCGAAATGCAAACCTGGTTGTGGTTGGCGTTCTTTGCTTCCTTTGCCGTTAAAATGCCCATGTGGCCGGTCCACACCTGGCTACCTGATGCTCACGTAGAGGCCCCAACAGCCGGTTCGGTCATTCTTGCCGCTATCCTGCTGAAAATGGGTGGTTATGGCTTCCTGCGGTTCTCGCTGCCGATGTTCCCGCTCGCTTCGGAATATTTCGCCAGCTTCGTTTTTGTCCTTTCTGCCATAGCGATTATTTACACATCGCTGGTTGCTTTGCGTCAGGACGATATGAAAAAGCTGATCGCCTATTCTTCCGTTGCCCACATGGGGTTTGTCACCATGGGGATATTTACCCTGACACGACAGGGGATTGACGGCGCGCTGTTCCAGATGATTTCGCACGGTCTGGTATCGGGGGCTTTGTTCCTCTGTGTCGGGGTCATTTATGACCGTATGCACACCCGTGAGATTGAAGCCTATGGCGGCCTGGTCAAACGGATGCCGGCCTATGCTCTGGTGTTCATGCTGTTCACCATGGCCAATGTCGGCTTGCCGGGCACCTCGGGTTTTGTCGGTGAATTTCTGATCTTGCTGGCCGCGTTTCAAGTTAACACCTGGGTGGCATTTTTCGCCACAACCGGCGTCATCCTGTCTGCTGGTTATGCCCTTTGGCTTTATCGCCGCGTGGTATTTGGCGCCTTGCAGAAAGACAGCCTTAAAGCCATCACTGATATGACCGGGCGCGAAGCCTTTATTTTTATGCCACTGGTTCTTCTGACGATCTTTTTTGGTGTCTATCCGGCTCCAATTCTTGATGTGTTTGCAAGTTCGGTAGATCAATTGACCAATCAAATCAGCGCGGCACTTGATGCCGCTGCCGCTGTGAAATAGGAAACAAGCGATGTTGGATATTTTAAAATCTGCCGATGCCGTTGCTGCCTTGCCAGAACTGGTAATCGCAATTTCCGCTATGGCTTTGTTGATGCTTGGTGCTTTCAAAAAGAAAGAAAGCAGCGACCTGATAAACTCGCTCACCTTGCTGGCACTGGCTGTCGCAGGAGGTGCGATTATCCTGACGGCTGGCGAGACTCAGACCGCCTTTCATGGTGTTTTCGTTGTAGACACTTTCGCCCGTTTCATGAAGATACTGGTGCTGTTTGGCTCGGCTGCGGCAATCATCCTGTCCGTCCATTTCATGAAGAATGCTCGTATAAACCAGTTTGAATACCCGGTGCTGATCCTTTTGGCGACCCTTGGTATGTTGATGATGGTTTCGGCCAACGGTCTTATTGCACTGTATATGGGGCTGGAATTGCAATCGCTTTCTCTCTATGTACTCGCAGCGATAAACCGTGACTCGGCACGCTCATCAGAAGCAGGCTTGAAATACTTTGTTCTGGGCGCGCTTTCTTCCGGTATGCTATTATACGGTGCCTCGCTGATTTACGGGTTCACCGGCACAACCCAGTTTGAAGGTATCGCAGCATTCCTGAAAGCCAATGATAGTGGTCTTGGCCTGACAATTGGCCTGGTATTCCTGATTTCGGGCCTGGCCTTTAAAATATCAGCCGTACCATTCCACATGTGGACTCCCGATGTTTACGAAGGGGCACCAACACCAGTCGCCGCATTCTTTGCATCGGCCCCCAAAGTTGCCGCCATGGCGATGTTCGTTCGCGCCATGGTTTCACCGTTCCCGGCCATTACCCCGGATTGGCAGCAGATTTTGGTTTTTGTTTCTATCGCATCGATGGTCCTTGGTGCCTTTGCCGCCATCGCTCAGACCAATATCAAGCGTCTTCTGGCCTATTCCTCAATCGGTCACATGGGCTTTGCCTTGTCTGGTCTTGCGGCTGGTTCGCCTGAAGGTATTCGCGGTGTCGTGTTGTACATGACCATTTATATGCTGACCACCATCGGCATTTTTGCCTGTGTTCTGGCTATGCGCCGCGATGAACAGCATCTCGAGAATATTTCCGATTTGGCTGGCCTGTCACAAAACTCCAAAATGCTTGCTTTTGTCATGGCCATGCTGCTGTTCTCGCTGGCGGGCATTCCGCCGCTTGCCGGTTTCTTTGCCAAATATGTGGTGTTCCTTGCCGCTTATAAGGCAGGCTTGTGGCCGCTGGTGATTATCGGTGTTCTGGCCAGTGTCGTTGGGGCGTTCTATTACATCCGCCTTATCCTGATCATGTATGTGAAAGACCCCGAAGATGCATTCGACCCCGTTCCGGGTGAAATCAAACTGATCATTGCGGTCTCCAGTGTATTTGTAATTTCTTTTGCATTGTTTGGCAGTCCGCTGTTTGATCTGGCTCAGGCTGCCGCTATGTCGCTGTTTTGACCGCGCCAAAGTTTCGGCATTTACAATTTGACCAATTGGGTTCCACCAACGCCGAAGCCCGGCGTCAGGCCGAAGCAGGTGAGGGTGGTCCATTGTGGATCACGGCCCGCACCCAAACAGCAGGCCGGGGCCGCAGAGGTCGCGATTGGGTCTCTGAACCCGGCAATCTGTTTGCAACCTTGCTGATAAATTTGCCGGTCCCACCTGCCACTGCAACACAAATCAGTTTTGTCACGGCGCTGGCAATCTACGATTCCTGCGTTTCGATGCTATCGACCGGCAAACAATTAACGCTGAAATGGCCCAATGACGTTTTGCTTGATAACAAAAAACTTGCCGGCATTCTGTTGGAAACAGTGCCTTGTAATGAACCCGGTAAAATCGCCCTTGCCATCGGATGCGGGGTCAATCTGCTACATGCGCCTGATCAAACCGCCTACGGCGCGACTTGGTTGAGTGCCCATGCCGGGCAAACCATCTCACCGGGTCAATTTCTCAATAAACTGGCCCCGACTATGAAAGGTTGGCTAAATGTCTGGCAAAACGGTCAAAGCTTTGACCAGATCGCTAAAGCATGGCAGGAAAGAGCCAGCCATATTGGTAAAATAATATCCCTTGCCAGTGGAAACCAAACAATCACCGGAAAGTTCCTGGCGCTTGCCCATGATGGTGCGTTGATTTTGGAATTGGCTGATGGCAGACAAAAACACTATCACGCCGGAGATGTAAGTTTTCACACCCAAACTAATCCAGGGAGTTCTAATGCTGAATAGATCTAAAGAAGAACTGGTTTACGTTCCCCTCGGCGGTGCTGGCGAAATCGGCATGAATATGTATCTGTACGGCATTGGCAGAGGCAAGCGCCGCAAATGGATCATGGTCGATTGCGGCGTAAAGTTTGGCGATGATCGCGACCCAGGCATAGATGTCATCTTGCCGGATATCCGCTTTATCCAAGAACACAAAAGGGACCTGCTTGGCATCATCATCACCCATGGCCACGAAGATCATCTGGGTGCTGTTGCCTGGCTGTGGCCACAATTGCAGGCGCCGGTTTATTGCACCCCCTTTGCTGCCGAACTTATCAAAAACAAGTTGAACGAAAAGAACCTGCTTGATGAAACGCCGTTACGGGTGCAACCGCTTGGCAGTCGTTTTGACATCGGTCCGTTCGATATTGAGTTGGTTGCGGTTACCCATTCAATTCCCGAACCTGCCAGTGTGGTCATTCGCACCAGCGCAGGCACGGTTGTTCACTCGGGTGACTGGAAACTTGATCGCACGCCAGCCATCCCGCCGCAAATCGATGAGAACCGTTTGCGAGAAATCGGCAAAGAGGGGGTTGATGTGCTGGTTTGTGACTCAACCAATGTGCTTCGCCAGGGCTATTCACCCAGCGAAGCAGAGGTTGCGCAAGGGTTGGAGAAAATCATCAGGTCAGCAAAAAAGCGCGTTGCCGTTACAACCTTTGCCTCTCATGTTGGCCGCTTGACCTCGGTTGTCAAAGCCGCCCGTGCTGTTGGCCGCGATGTGGTGTTGGCTGGTCGCGCCATGCATACGGTATCGGCTGCGGCTAAAGAAATTGGCCTGCTGAAAGACGCCGGATATCTGCTTGATCAGGACGCCTATGATGACCTGCCGCGCAATAAATGCCTGTTGGTCTGTACCGGTTCACAAGGCGAAGCTCGCGCCGCCATGGCCCGCATCGCATCTGGCCGACATCCCCATATCAAATTTGACAGGGGAGACATGGCGATATTTTCTTCCAAGACAATTCCGGGAAATGAAAAGTCAGTCTCGGCGGTTTTTAATGATCTGGCCGAGCAGGGCGTCGAGATTATTACATCCGATGATGCCATGATCCACACTTCAGGCCACCCGCGGCAGGGTGAATTGCTTGAGTATTATGACTGGCTGAAACCGGCTTCTTTAATCCCGATGCACGGCGAAATGCGCCACCTTGATTTCCACACGAGCTTTGCCAAAAAGGCAGGTATCGATCATACTTTACGCGTTATCAACGGAGAGCTGACCCGTTTGCTGCCCGGTCCGGCAAAAATCATTGAAGACATAGACAGCGGTCGCACCCATGTCGATGGTCATTTGTTTGTCGAGGCAGACCGGGGACCTGCTCGCATGCGCCGTAAACTATCCTTTTCCGGCCTAATTGCAATTTCTGTCACCCTGTCAGATCGAGGCGGGCTGATGACTGACCCGCAAATTGTTCTCGATGGCATACCCGAACAAGACGCGGAAGGCTATCTCATCGAAGAAAGCCTACTTGATGACATTGAAGACACCATAGAACAATTGCCGAGAAAAGTTCTGCGCAATGATGATATAGTCATTGAAAACATAAAACGCGTCATCAGGCGCACCTGCTCGGAAGTCTGGGGCAAGCGTCCTGTCGTGCATGTAATGGTACACAGGGTGTAAATGCCACTGAGAATTGACAATCGTACCGCCAGAAAACTTTGGTTAAGCAGCCAGGGTTTGGCAACAGCACCGAGCGGCCCTCTGGATGTTTTGCAAATCATCAAGGATCTCGGGTTTGTCCAGCTTGATACAATCCGCAATGTAACGCGCGCCCAGCACCATATTTTGTGGAGTCGCAATCAAAATTACCGTGAACCAATGCTCGGTAAACTTTTGGCCGATAAGGGTGCCATATTTGAACATTACACCCATGATGCTTCGGTACTTCCAATTGAATTCCACCCTGTATGGCAGCGACAATTCCGGCGCCTGAAAGAAAAAATCGATAATTCAAATTATTACAATAGCATGCTCGATAAAAATGGTCGCGCCATCATCAGAGAGCAGATTGAAAAAGAGGGACCACTTTCCACTCACGCTTTTGACAGCAAAACGGTAAAGAAAAAAAGTATGTGGTCGCGCCCACCGCACAAACTGGCCCTTGATTACATGTGGTACGCTGGCGAATTGGCAACCTCTCACCGAGAAAACTTCAAAAAGTTTTACGACCTGTCTGAACGTGTCATTCCGGTGGACGTAAAAGCCCAATCCCATAGCGACCAATATCAAATCAATTGGCTCTGCCATGCCGCTCTTGACCGTCTTTCTTTCGGCTCACTGGGAGATATCCAGCGGTTTTGGGGTGCAACAGAGGCCAGTGAAGTCAGACAGTGGGCAGGGCAGGTCGAGCGTGAAATTGTCTCCGTTGAAATTCAATCCAACGATGGCAGCTGGAATAATGCGATTGCACCTGCTGACATTGAACAGCGCCTGGAACAATTGTTGCCTCCTACCGCTCGCATGAGAATACTTAACCCGTTTGATCCGGCAATTCGTGACCGGGGCAGGGTGGAGCGTTTGTTTGGTTTTGACTACCGTATCGAGATTTTTGTCCCGGCTGCCAAACGACAATGGGGGTACTATGTATACCCCTTGCTTGAGGGTGACCGTTTTGTCGGGCGCATAGAAATTAAGGCCGACCGGAAAGCCGGCAGGCTTGACGTTACTAATTTCTGGCCCGAGCATGGCGTCAAGTGGGCAAAGACGCGATGGCAAAAACTCGATGCGGAACTGGTTCGTTTCGGTCGACTTATTGCCTCTGATACGATCAGATGGATTTGTGATATAAAACGACCATGAGCCAACTGATTCCCCCGCAAGGCCCGCAAGGGTCCGATGACTATGAAGCTGTCAATTTACGTGAGGCGCTTGAAGAGCGCTATCTGGCTTATGCGTTATCAACCATTATGCACCGGGCACTGCCTGATGTGCGCGACGGGTTAAAGCCCGTTCACCGACGGCTGATGCACGCCATGCGGCTGCTCAAACTAGACCCCAAATCCGGGTTTAAGAAGTGCGCCCGCGTTGTTGGTGATGTTATCGGTAAATATCACCCCCACGGCGATCAGGCGGTTTATGATGCCATGGTACGCCTGGCCCAGGGGTTCGCAGTTCGTTATCCGCTGGTTGAAGGTCAGGGTAATTTTGGCAATATCGACGGTGATAATGCCGCCGCTTATCGTTACACCGAAGCCCGCTTGACCGATGTTGCGATGGCGCTGCTTGATGGTATTGATCAGGACACGGTCGATTTTCGCGAAACCTATAACGGCGAAGATGAAGAACCAGTGGTGTTGCCCGGTGCTTTTCCAAACCTGCTGGCCAATGGGTCATCGGGTATTGCCGTCGGCATGGCAACCTCTATCCCCCCCCACAACGCGGCTGAGCTATGTGATGCCGCCCTGCACCTGATCAAGTTCCCCAATGCCGGCATCGACAAATTGATGCAATTTGTCCCCGGTCCAGATTTCCCGACCGGCGGCATCATCATCGAAGATGCTGAATCGATCAAAAAAGCCTACGAAACTGGCAAGGGTGGGTTTCGGGTTCGAGCGGTTTGGGAAAAAGAAGAATTGCCACGCGGTGCATGGCAAATCGTCGTTACCGAAATTCCCTATCAAGTGCAAAAGGGTAAACTGGTAGAACGCATTGCCGAATTGTTGACCGCAAAAAAACTGCCAATGCTTGGTGATGTGCTGGATGAGTCTGCAGAAGATATCCGGCTGGTTTTAGAACCCAAAAGCAGAACCGTTGATCCTCAAGTGTTGATGGAATCGTTGTTCAAACTGACCGATCTTGAGTCCCGTTCGTCGCTAAACATGAATGTCCTCTCGCATGGTCGCGTTCCGAATGTTTTATCGTTGCGTGATGTGTTGCGGCAGTGGCTTGATCATCGTCTTGTCGTTCTGGTTCGCCGTACCAAATTTCGCCTTGAAAAAATTGCTAAGCGGCTTGAGTTGCTCGGCGGTTATTTGATCGCCTTTTTGAATATTGACGAAGTCATCGCCATCATTCGCTATGAGGACGACCCCAAACTTGAACTCATGCAGCGCTTCGAGTTAAGCGATATTCAGGCCGAAGCGATTTTGAATATGCGCTTGCGTTCCTTGCGCAAGTTGGAAGAGTTTGAAATCCGCAAAGAGTTCGATGAGCTGACTATAGAGCAAGGTAAACTCGAAGCATTGTTGGCCGATGAAGGTGCTCAGTGGAGCACGATTTCTGATGAAATTCGCCAAACCCGCAAAACATGGGGCAAAGACACAGAATTAGGTGCCCGCCGCTCACAATTCGCCACACCTCCGCAGATCGATGTCGACATTGAAATGGCGATGATTGAAAAAGAGCCTATTACGGTTGTTTGTTCGGAAAAAGGCTGGATACGTGCCATGAAAGGCCATTTGGAAGACACATCCAGCCTGACTTACAAGGATGGTGACCGTGCGCGCTTTGTTTTCAATGCTCAGACCACGGATAAAATACTGCTGCTCTGCTCATCAGGAAAGTTTTACACCATTGAAGCAAACAACCTGCCAGGCGGTCGCGGACATGGCGAACCGCTGCGGTTGATGGCTGATATGGATCCAGCCGATGGTGTTGTTGCCCTTTTCATCCACCAACCGGAACGAAAACTGATCGTAGCATCGAGTGAAGGCAACGGCTTTGTGGTGAAAGAAGCTGATTGTGTGGCCAACACCCGCAAGGGAAAACAAGTCATGAACGTCAAATTACCGGCAGAGGCGCAGTGTTGTGTGGTGATACCACAAGGCGCCGATCAACTGGCTGTAATAGGAGAAAACCGCAAATTATTGGTTTTTCCACTTGCTGATCTTCCTGAAATGTCCCGTGGCAAAGGTATTAGATTACAAAAGTACAAGGATGGCGGCTTGTCCGACGTACAACCCTTTGTACTGGGAAATGGCTTGTCTTGGCTCGATTTATCAAAACGCGTCTGGACAGTGACAGACCTGGAAGAATGGCTTGGTGCCCGCGCTCAGGCGGGCAGAATGCCACCAAAAGGTTTTCCGAGAAATAATAAGTTTAGCTGAAGCAACAAGTGCCTGATATTAAAATAAATCCAAAATAAATTGAATTTATTTCCATCTGTAGGCTGACGGTTAACCGAAAATTTGCATTAAACTGTTCTAATGATCGTACTCTCCACTTAAAAGTGCTAGCGCTGATAAGTGGGGAAAGATTTATTAAGGCGATGTAAATTTTGGGCGAGCAGTGGCGTTTATGACTTCAGATAGAAGAACAAGCTGGATATTGAATGGTAAACTAACCCATGTTTTACCTGAAACCGCAGGAGTGCCTGTATCAGAACTCGATTTTATCAGACGCAAGGGTGCTGTAAGACTGGTTGAAACGCCGGATGGCCTTGAAATCAAATGGGAACTTTTCTCGGCCAATTGGGCGTCGCTCTATTATTTGATCGAAAGCCTGCACCTTTATAGCGGCCCGTTTACTTTTAAGTATTTTCTCTCGGGGTGGTTTACCGAAACCATTGAAACTGCAACAGAAGCAAAAATGCGGGTTAAGCAGTTAATGGCAAAGAGTGATGTGCATGTTTCTCAACACACATTTGTGCAGGATGGTGATGTTTTGGGTAAACGTATGCCCCACGTCTTGCGTGATACTTTGTCAGACATGACGGCTGTCCCGGAGCTGAGTGTCGAATGTGTTTTTGACGATGACAGCGGAAAGTTTCTTGTTCAGCGGGTCGGGGCGCAGTCAGGGATTGCCAAATTGTTTGGCATTAGCCCGGTTTCGGTGCCCTGTTTGACAGGGAACAGTTATGACGACGTGGTGAGCTGTGCTTATGAAAAAGTACTGAAAGAAGACGTGCCTCATTACGATCATGTTATTGCTGCGATGGTCTTGCCTGATCATTCAGTGAACTGGGTGCCTTACCAGAGAGTGATTTTGCCCCACAGGTTTCCGAATGGAAGCAAAGGTGTTGCCGTGGTTTCCGAATTGGCAAACGTTGATATCAAGATTGTGTAGTTTTGATTTCGTTTGCCAGAAATTCAAGATCTGACTTTGTTGCAAATGTCACATATTCACTAGTATCTGCACCCTTGGGTGGAATATTCCATTTAAGAAACCCTCTTTCAGCATGCGGATAGCCCATGCGGATGGTCAGCCCGCGTGAAGCAAGTTTGCTCACAATAAGGCCCCAAACCACATTCGGTTGCCACTTGATTAGTGCAGTAACCAATGCGTATCTAGAAAAAGTGGTACATAATTCTTCAATACGAAAGTTGCGATCAATCCACATTTCACCATGATAGACAAATGGTCCTCGCATCTCTTGAGTAACAGAATCTGGTGGGACCATAATTTGTGCAGGAACGGCCAACTCGGACCGGATCACGTAAAGGCCTACCATCCACCTGAGTGCCCACTCTGAGAGCTTGCAATCGACAATGTCCAGCCGACAAGCTTGAAAAGCGACTGTTTTTCCATTTGTGTCTTTCGCTTCCATCCAAAAAGAGTTTTCTTCATCAAACGAGTTGATAGCAGCGTCAAACATTGGCGACACAGCACAGCGCCGAATTGTTTTTCTAACTTCCCCAAAACGTTGCATGTCCGAAGATGTGGTAATTTCCACCCCCATGTCGCGCATTTGCTGTTCAAGAATCTGATGACCCTTAACAACCGCTATAGGGTCCCTCAATCCACTTCGCATTTACGGCTCTCCTGCCTCGAAAAACTTTAAACTTGAATACAAGTTATATGATTTGATAAAAAATTTAGTAAATACATGTGTTTACCTTAACAACAAAATTTGAAAAAGTGCAAAATCCGTTTACTCAACCTCGGGTCGATTCCCACCCGGCAAGCCCAAGCCGTTCTTGTGGTAAAAATCGGGCTTTGTAGGCCATTTTCTGCGAACCCTCGATCCAGAAGCCTAGATAGACATAAGGCAGCCCCAATTTCTGGGCCTGGATGATATGGTCAAGGATCATGAATGTGCCCAGCGATCGCTTGGCTAATGTTGGGTCAAAAAAGCTGTAAATCATTGATAATCCGTCACTTAATGTGTCTGTCAATGCCACTCCAATGAGGTCGCCCTGTTGTGTATCAGGTCCTGCGAGAGGGACGTTGGGGTGCTTGCGGTATTCGATTAAATTGGTTTTGACGGCACTCTCATCGACCATGGAAGAAAAGTCTAATACGGTCATATCAGACATGCCACCATCCTGATGACGCCTGTCAATATACTCTGCAAACAAAGAATAATGATCCTCAACAAAGACCGGTTCAACAAAATGTGATATTAAATCCCTGTTGTGCCGGTAAGTCCGATTGAAACTTTTCGTCCAGTGGAATTGGTCAACAGGCACCCGAACCGAAATACACGCTTTACAGTCTTCACAAGCAGGGCGATAGGCGATGTTTTGACTGCGCCGGAAGCCAGCGTTGCTCAGCACATTGTGAAGTTCGCAAGCATCATTTCCTACAAGATGAGTGAACACCTTGCGTTCCTCGCGATCCGGCAGATAGGGGCAGGGGGTTGGGTTGGTAATAAAAAATTGCGGGAATTGTCGACGTTCTATGCTCATTTGAAAAGTCTAGAGAGAATAGTACCAGGGTGCAATAGCTGAAAAGGTTGCCCAGATCACGATGACCAGAGGTCCGCCGGTTTTGAAAAAGTCAACAAACCGATAATTACCAGGGCCCATAACCAGCAAATTGGTTTGGTAACCCATCGGCGAAGCAAACGAACAATTGGCGGCAAATATAACCGCATGAACAAATGGCACTGGCGAAACCTCCAGCGAAACTGCAATGCCGACAGCTATTGGCGTGAACAACAGTGCGGTTGCATTATTTGATAACAAATTGGTCAAAACTGCAACCACCAGAAACAGTGCCGACAACAAGACCGTAGAACTTTGGCCAGCCAGAGCATCGACCATTCCCTGAGCAATAAATGAAGCCCCACCGGTTTTATCCAAAGCATGGGCCATGGCAATGCTTGCTGCGATTAACAATACAATCCGCCGGTCAATGGCCCGGGCAGCTTGCCCGATGTTCAGGCATCCGTAAAAAATCATCACCAATGCGCCGGTCACGGCTGATATGACAATTGGGGCCAGCCCTGTTGCAGCAGCAATAACAACAGCCGCAAAAATCACCAGCGCGGCAGTGGCTTTGGTAAAGTCATGTAGCGTGGAGATAGACCCCTCCAATACCATCAGATCGCGATCAAGCCGCAGTTTTCGGATGTTGCTACGGGTGCCAGCAATAAGAAACACATCGCCGGGACGCAACCTGATACGGTTTCGCAAATCCCGTTTCATGCGCCTGTGTCGTTGCAATCCGATGATGAAACAGTTGGTCTGCTCGGTAAATTCCTCATCGACAATATTTCGACCGCCCAGACGCGAAGCTGGTGCAATTGCCGCTTCGGCCATCACCAAATGCTCGCCGTGATCATCAAGATTAACCAGTTTGGTAACCTGCTTGCGGGTGCCAGCAAACTGCACGATGTCGCCTGCCTGCAGTGTGACATCGTCAAAGGGTGGCAGGATTATATCATGATCGCGTTTCACCAAACGTACAGCGACATCTTTTAATGATGGAAACAACCCGCCACGGCTTTGTTCGCCAACCAATTTGTGTTGGTCATGGATTTCAAGACGGGCAAAAAATTGTACGCCATCCCTGGAATGTCTTTGCTGATTTACGCCTGGTTCATCGTGACTGAGTAACCGTGGTGCAATGAATAGAACATACAAAGTTCCTACACCTGCCAGAATAATGCCTGGCATAAACAGGTCAAAAAACCCGATTTTCATCACGCTTCCCTGATTGACCAGCCCGGCAACCAGCAGATTGGTTGAAGATCCGACCAATGTGACCATACCGCCCAGAATAGTAATGTAGGACAGCGGGATGAGCATCCGCCCGGCACCAGGTCCATAACGGTTGGCAAGGGCCGCTATGACCGGAATAAACATCACAACAACCGGTGTGTTATTCAAAAAAGCACTCATGGCGCCGGCAAAAATCAGGCAGGCCAGAAGGATCACTTTCGCCCGCGATCGGCGGGTTGCCGACAAAAACTGGGTAGCCCCGTCAAGCGCACCTGATTGGTGCAAGCCCTGACCAATGACCAGCAGGGCGAGAATAGTCAGCAAGGCAGTGTTGGAAAAGCCAGACAGCAATATCTCCGGGCCAAGCTGATTTGCACCATTTTCGAGCAGGGGATAGAAATTGAAAAACAGCAACAAACTTGCAATGACGCTCAATGCGACAAGTTCCAGTGCCAGCCATTCGCTGGCAAATAGCGCTATTGCAACCCCAATAATCGCAAACGTCATCCACATATGCATAGGGTGAATGTAACATGGCAATGGGTTGTTTTAAAGACTGTTTTAAGACGCGGATTTCGAATCCGGGGAACCGTCCAGGACTTTTACATTAAATCCATGCTCACGGATCAACGCCACAATATCGGCTGCGTGAGTCCCGTCCCGGGTTTCCAGCATGATGTCCAGCTGCGCCCCTTTGGCTGAAATATCCAGATACATACGATGGTGGGAGACTTCCAGTACGTTGGCGCCTTGATCACCCAACAAAGTGGTGATTCGGCCCAGAATTCCAGGCTTGTCATCAATTGAGAACCGCAAATTGATAATCCGCTGCTCGCGTTCCAACTCGCGATAGGAGATTGAGGCAAGTATCCGCGGGTCAATATTACCGCCCGTTAAAACAATGCCAATCTTGCGGCCGGAAAAATAGTCAGGATCGGACAAAATCGCAGCCAGCCCGGTCGCAGCAGCACCTTCAGCCAGTGTTTTTTGCCGGGATAACAGCAGGAAGACGGCGCGCTCTATATTGGTCTCATTGGCAAGGCGTACCGTATCAACATATTTCCTGCAAATCGCAACCGTGCGCTCAGCGACATCCTTAACGGCAATACCTTCTGCCAGCGTCGCACCACCGCACACCGATGGTTCACCGCGTAGGGCGTGGTACATCGAAGGAAACAATTGTGCTTCTGCGCCAATGACTTCGATGTTTTTGTTAATGGCTTTTGCTGCAATTGCACAGCCTGAAATCAACCCGCCGCCGCCGGTGGGAATGACCAGCGCCTCGAGGTCGGGTTGCTGCTCAAGCATTTCCAGCGCAACAGTGCCCTGACCGGCAATCACCTTGTCGTCGTCAAAGGGATGAACCTGGATCAGGTCGCGCTCTGCCATCAGTTCTTCGACTTTGGCTTGCGCTTCAACCAGCGTGTCCCCCCACAAAACCACCTCGGCACCGTGTTTTTGAGTGCGTTCCACTTTGGTGTAGGGCGTTGCCTGCGGCATGACAATGGTTGCCGGTATGCCAAGCCGTCTGGCGTGATAGGCAACAGACTGGGCATGATTGCCAGCAGACATGGCGACGACACCGCGCGCTTTTTCGTCATTGCTCAGTGAAGACAATTTGTTGAGTGCACCGCGGTCTTTAAAAGAGCTGGTGACCTGTTGATTTTCCAGTTTAATGAATATCTCTGACCCGATCATATCAGAAATCGCATGGGCGAAAACCAGCGGGGTTTTCTCGATTTTGCCGTTTATCACGGCAGCGGCTGTTTTAATATCTTGAAAAGTTACGCTCATTGATTGATCCGGTGTTGTCTGCAATGGATTTTCATCTACTATAGCGCCACCAAATACCACGCCGCCTTTTCTGTGGCGATGGTACTTTTCAGCACAAGGAGTGAATGTAATGGGTCTTAAAGTTTGTTTTATTGGTCTTGGCGTGATGGGCTATCCGATGGCGGGTTACCTGAAAACCAAAGGTGGTTTGGATGTAACCGTCTATAATCGGACCACGGAGAAAGCCGCGGAATGGGTTGGAGAATATGGCGGAGCACACGGTCTTTCTCCGGCAGAAGCTGCCGCGGGGGTCGATGTGGTTTTTGCCTGTGTCGGCAATGATGATGATTTGCGCGCCGTTACAACAGGTGAGGGTGGTGCATTCGCCACCATGGCCAAGGGCAGCATTTTTGTTGACCATACGACAGCGTCAGCCGGTGTGGCGAGAGAGCTGTATGCCATTGCCGGCGAAAAGGGTATCGGCTTCATCGATGCCCCCGTCTCGGGCGGACAGGCCGGGGCCGAGAATGGTGCGCTGACCGTTATGTGTGGTGGTGATGAGGGTGTTTATAAAAAGGTCGAACCGCTGATAGCCAGTTATGCCAAGATGTGCCGCTTGCTCGGATCATCAGGTGCAGGGCAAATTACCAAAATGGTCAACCAGATTTGCATCGCCGGTCTGGTTCAAGGTTTGGCCGAAGGCATAAATTTCGGTAAAAAAGCAGGACTGGATATGGAAGCGGTTATCGAAGTCATTTCCAAAGGCGCCGCTCAGTCCTGGCAAATGGAAAACCGCTATCAGACGATGATCAAAGGCGAGTTCGAATTTGGCTTTGCTGTCGACTGGATGCGCAAGGATTTGGGCATCTGCCTGGAGGAAGGCGACCGTATAGGCGCCGACTTGCCGGTCGCAAAAATCGTCGATAGTTTTTATCAGGAAGTCCAGGAAATGGGTGGAAATCGTTGGGATACGTCTAGCCTGTTGGCAAGGTTAGAGAAATAAATCACACCCAAACGATTCTTGTTTCTTCATTCCACCTGCGACTTGCCAGTTTTCATCGGCACCAGTTGCAAAAGCCCGTTGTCATCCGACAACGGGTCAACAGTTACACCCGACTGCCGGTCACCATCATCTTCTGAATTAAACTCGTCACCCAGCAGAACAGCGGTTGCCAATGATGCTGAACCGAAGGTGACGGCAAAGGATACGCCAAGCAAAGCAAGCGCGATATAGCGGGACGATGATCCCATAACCAGAGAACCGAATCCCAACACATCGAACCACAACAGGCTGCCAAGGATCACCCAGCCGATAATTATGCCTGTAATGATGTGTTTTAACAAAAATCTGAATAATTTTGGCATGTTCAACTCCCACTTTGGCTTATGGCAATCGCCAATGCGTCAGCAAAAAACTCAATCTCCTCTGCCGGTCCCGCAGAAATCCGCAGGCAGCGGTTTTGTGGGGCCGCAAACGGCATTCTTATGAAGACATCCTGATGATCGCAGGATTTAACGATGGCGCGGGCGTAATCGGCATCCCGACCGGTGTCTATGGCAACAAAGTTGGTGGCCGAGGGCAGGGCAGTCATGCTGTGCCCCGCAGCAATTTCCGCAATCCGCTTTTTAGCTGCTGTGACTTTTGCAAGGGTTTGATCCAGCCAATCCTGATCGCGCAAGGCGGCCAGCGCGCCAACCTGACCAAGGCGGTTAACGCCAAAATGGTTGCGAATTTTGTTGAAGGCGCTGATCAGCTCTTGTGCCGCTATTCCGTAACCAACGCGGGCACCGGCCAGACCATAGGCCTTTGAAAAAGTCCGAAAACAGATAAGGCGTGGGTCTTCGACCTCGACGTCCGGTGACGTGCCTTGCGGCGCGAACTCCACATAGGCCTCATCAAGGCACAACAAAGTATTTTCCGGCAGCTGATCAAGGAAAGCCTTGATGGCGTCGCCCGTATGCCAACTGGCCATCGGATTGTCAGGGTTGGCCAGATAAACCAATGCGGCATTGGTTTTACGGGCCATTGCAGCAAGCCCATCAAGGTCTTCATGATCATCCTTGTAAGGCACACCATGTATCTGCCCACCAAAGGCGTTGACGTGATAATTAAAGGTTGGATAGGCGCCGATGGAGGTAACAACATTAACACCCGGCTCAACCAGCAGCCGGACAAGGTTGCCAAGCAGGCTGTCGATGCCTTCACCGACAATAATATTGTCCGTCGCAACGGCGTATTTTTCAGCCAGCGCCTGCCGCAACTCAAAACTCAACTCATCGCCATACATCCAGATGCCGCTGGCCGCATCAGCCATGGCTTTAACCGCCTTGGGTGAGGGGCCAAAACCATTTTCATTGGCACCAAGGCGGGCTTTGTAAGGCCTGCCGCGCAAACGTTCTTGGGTATCGGGGCTAACAAATGGAACGCTGGCCGGCAGTCCGGCTACCAGTTTGGTATATCGTGGTCCGCTCATTGATTCGATTTTTTAAATTGCCGGGCCAAGTCCATGGCAAAATAGGTTAAAATACCATCAGCACCGGCCCGTTTAAAAGCATGCAGTGCTTCAATCACCACTTTGTCACGATCAAGCCAGCCGTTTTGTACCGCTGCCATCAGCATGGCGTACTCGCCCGACACCTGATAGGCATAGGTCGGCACACCAAAGGTGCGTTTCACCCGTGAAACAATGTCCAGATAAGGCATGCCCGGCTTGACCATCACCATGTCAGCCCCCTCGGCCAAATCAAGTTCCACCTCGCGCATTGCTTCATCAGTGTTGGCATAATCCATCTGGTAGGTTCGCTTGTCACCTTTCAACGCGCCAGTTGAACCAACCGCGTCACGGAAAGGGCCATAGAAAGCCGAAGCATATTTGGCCGCATAGGCCATAATCTGAACGTTAGAATAATTGGCCCCTTCAAGCGCCTCGCGCAGCGCTCCGATTCGGCCATCCATCATGTCAGACGGTGCAATAATATCGCAACCGGCCTCAACCTGATTGAGGGTCTGCTTGACCAATACCTCAACACTCTCGTCATTGAGTATCTGGTCTCCACTCATCAGACCATCGTGACCGTGCGAGGTGTAGGGATCAAGCGCCACATCGCACAATATGCCGATGTCAGGAACTTCCTTTTTAATCGCTCGAACCGCCCGACACACAAGGTTTTCCGGGTTCAAAGCCTCGTTGCCGTGCTCGCAGCGCACATCATCGGGCGTGTTGGGAAATAGTGCAATCACTGGAATACCGAGGCAAGCTGCTTCTTCAGCCGCTTTAACCGCCAGATCAACACTAAGGCGATCAACTCCGGGCATTGAAGGAACCGCCTGACGCTTGTTGCTGCCTTCGATAACAAACACCGGCCAAATCAGATCATCAACTGTCAGTGTTGTCTCGCGCATTAACCGCCGGGACCAGTCGGTGCGCCGGTTGCGTCTCATTCTTAGTGCTGGAAAACTTGTTTTACTCATGTTGTCGCCTGCGTCTGCTTAAAACTCACTTGCAGATTTTGTAGCGGCCACTGCGGCCCATGTCCATATGGAAATGGTTGGCATGGGCTTTGTTGTAGCGTGGTGACAGCACAGTAGCGTAAGAAGCACAGGCAGCTTTGTGGACATCAAACAGGAAATTGGCATCCTTGCCGATGCCAAAAAGGGCGCCAGTGGTGCTCCAGTCTTTGAGAATCGAAATCTTTCTACCATTGGCCAGGGTAAAGCTGCCGACATCAAGCGCATTGCCAAAAGAATGTTCGGAAATCCGGCTGGTGCCTGATCCACGCCGTGACCGGCAGGAAAACGAGGAAAGTTGGCGCATGGAAACAATAGGCGATTTGTATTTTGAACGCGCAATCGGCTGGGCCTTGTCTATAAGCCATTTGTAGGTGGCCAGGGCCAGATTGCAATTGAGTTTGGCGGGTGGATTAACCTTAACCGCACCAAATGATGTGACCAGCAGGGGAGCGGCAATGCCACAGCCACCAGCGCCGCCAATCGGATCAAGCCTTTTGGCGTCAATATTTGTGGTGGCCAGAACCAGATCGCAACGTTTGACCGCTGCAGTGAGTTGGGCACTTGACCATGTGGATTTAAGGGTAGGGCGCAGTTCGCGGGCTGTTTTCTGGTTACGCTCACGTCGCAGATTGGCTAATACGATTGAAACTTCGCCACGCCGGTTTGCCTTTATGAGCTGTGGGGTACTGGGGTATTTAACAGGCCGATAAGAAGGTGTTCCGGGTTTGTAACGAGGCAGAGGAACATAGGGGAAATTGAGCGGGTTGGCGATTTTTACCGCCACAGGCTCGGCAGTAACCGGAGGCTGGCTGGCGATTCGAGCACCGCCCAGACGAAATTTAAGCTTGGCCCGTTTGATCGTAGGCGAGTCATCATTGGCTGATTCGGCCAGTGTCGTGCTCGCAACAGCCCCGGATAACCCCAATGAAATCATTAAAATAAACATCAGTCGCATTGACATTTATCGCCCCGCTTGGCTTTGTTACAATTAACGTGCACCGAATTACGCTACCGATGGCTTAAAATGATGCATTAAGTGACCAAAGTGAGGCAACAGGGTTAATGAACTTTGAATTAAATGAAGATCAACGCGCTTTTCGTGATGTTGCGGCCGCTTTTGCCGCCGATGAGTTTGCGCCAAACGCCGCAAAATGGGACGTAGAGGGGCATTTCCCCCGTCAGGAACTGGAAAAAGCCGCTGCCCTTGGCTTTGCCGGGTTGTATGTCCGTGATGATGTCGGCGGCTCGGACCTGACCCGGCTTGATGCGGCGCTGGTATTTGAGGAATTGGCCCGGGCCTGTCCGTCAACGGCGGCTTTCATCTCCATCCACAACATGGCCAGTTGGATGATTGATACCTATGCCAATGAGAACCTTCGGCAAAAATACCTTCCAGACCTCACCACCATGAGCAAAATCGCCAGCTATTGTCTGACCGAGCCCAATGCCGGGTCCGACGCGGCGGCATTGGCCACAAAAGCGGTGGCAGATGGTGATGATTACATCTTGAACGGCAGCAAAGCCTTTATTTCAGGCGCCGGTGCATCGGACCTCTATGTCACCATGGTGCGGACCGGTGAGGCGGGTGCAAAAGGCATTTCCTGTATCATTGTCGAAAAAGACTCGCCCGGATTGTCATTTGGGGCGCAAGAGCGGAAACTGGGTTGGCATTCCCAACCAACCGCTGCGGTGATCTTTGATAATTGCCAGGTGCCAAAACAAAACCTCGTTGGCAATGAGGGTGACGGGTTTAAAATCGCCATGGCCGGGCTGGATGGCGGGCGTCTGAATATCGGTGCTTGCTCACTTGGCGGGGCGCAGGAATGCCTTGATTTATCAATAGCCTATCTCAAACAGCGGAATCAGTTTGGCAAGCCGCTGGCAAGCTTTCAGGGCCTGCAATTCAAGCTGGCCGATATGGCAACCGAGTTGGAGGCGGCCCGCCTGCTACTGCACAAGGCAGCAACTCTGGTTCAGGCTAAAGCGCCCGATGCGACCCGGTTTGCCGCCATGGCCAAGCGCAAGGCGACCGACATCGGTTTTGAGGTGGTCAACAGCGCCTTGCAAATGCATGGCGGTTATGGCTATTTGCAGGATTTTCCGGTCGAGCGTTATTTGCGCGATTTACGAGTGCACCAGATACTGGAAGGCACCAATGAGATTATGCGGCTGATTATAGCTCGCGAGTTATTAAAGGACTGACGGTTTTGGAAAGTGAAATTCTGTTCGAAGTGTGCGGTCGCGCCGGGGTGATTACCCTCAATCGGCCAAAAGCACTGAATGCTCTGACGTTCAACATGGTGCAA
>DAOUPT010000114.1 GCA_030626025.1 Anderseniella sp.
GTAGGAAGCTGTCAGTTGCAGCAATGACGAATTACGTTTGAAAATTTTGGGCATATTTTGAGCTGATTAGTATACCTAGTATCAGGAAGCCGTTTCCACATATCGGGGGGTGGGGGTGGGTGGGGTCATTCTGCGTGGAAAATCACCGAATTTCTTTTTGATAGGGCTTTGGTTTCAAAGTGGGGGTAGCAAGGGCGTTTTGTAACCCATATGTAACCCCAAGCACTTTAAAGAAGTTTAAAAAAACCGCTAACCCATTGAAAAAACTGGTGATCCCGACAGGATTTGAACCTGTGACCCCCAGATTAGGAATCTGGTGCTCTATCCAACTGAGCTACGGGACCATCTTTGTGCATATAGCAGGGTTGAGGTGGCGGGCACAGGCCAAAACCTTCCTCACTCCAACAACGCCAACGCCTCATCATAAAGTTCCCGACTGGCAGCAGCGATGATGTCACCGCCAAGGCGGGCTGACTCACCGCTCCAGGTGCTAACGATACCGCCAGCCCCTTCAATAATCGGGATCAGCGGGGCAATATCATAGGCCTGCAGGTCGGCATCAAGGGCGATGTCCACATGACCGGCGGCCAGCAGGGCAAAAAAATAGGCATCGGCATCGTAACGAATATTGCGCAGGCTGGCGCGCATGTTGTTGAGGAATTTTTCTTTCTCTGAGGTGTCATAAAGATGCGGCGCCGTCGTGGTGCCAAAGGCGTTGGCCAGATCAGGGGCCGGATTAACTTTCAACTGGCGTTTTTTCCCACCACGCAACAACCACGCCCCTTCCGGTGTACCAAAAAAGGTTTCGCCCACATAGGGTTGGTGCATAACCCCAATCACCGGCTTGTCTTCAAACTCCAAACCAATCAGCGTTGTCCAAGTCATTGTTCCGGCAATGAACGAGCGGGTGCCATCAATCGGGTCAAGCACCCACGTATATGGCTCACTGCCCTGCTTGGTGCCGTATTCCTCACCGTGGATGGAATGGCCGGGATAACGCGTCTCAATCATCTGACGCATAATCCGTTCAGCCTCCCGGTCGCCCTCGGTCACCGGGTCAAAGCCTTCTTCCAATTTATTGTCGATTTTGATCCGCTCGCGAAAGTGCGAGAGAGTCGCTTTTTCGCTCGCTGTCGCCATTTCCAGTGCAAAGGTGCTCAATTCTTGTATTTTTTCTGTTTCCATAGGCCGATTTTCTAGTCTTTTAAGAGGGTTTTCGCAAGTTCGAAAATTTGCTGCGCTGCAATATTCGTTTTTTCTAATATAAACAAATACTTGTCACTAAATTTATTTTATTTTTTTGCATTGCAATATGATTGTTAAAGTTTTTTAACTGTTTAATTTCAAATGGTTAGTGAAATGTTTTGTCCACAAATTTTGTTCAATTTTTCGCCAGATTGTCGCATATACCAATTGCTACTTGATTTTTGTGCAGTGCAAGACCACATTACAGACACGGCTCAGGTTCCCCCTGAACCGTAAATGCCCTTCTTGGGCGTTTCCTCCCTAGACTTGGGCCAGATCGGTATTCGTGAGTTTTAACCCGCAAAAACCATCTGGCCTTCTTTTTTGCCCTAATATCTACGAGCCAAGACGCCTTTTCAAGGCATCGCTCTGCTGTAGAAATGGCAAACGATTTTGCGCCTTCACCACACTTTCAATATCTATCTCACAGGAAATCAGTTGCTCTGTCGCGCCCGCCCGCGCCACATCTTTTCCCTCGGGCGAAACAATGCAGCTATGGCCAAGATAACGGGCATCGTTTTCAACCCCAGCGTGATTGGCATACATAAACCAGATACCATTCTCAAAGGCCCGTGTCGGCATTACCCTATCAGCGACTACCGGCCACTTTTCCCCCAACGCAGTCGGTACAATAACCACTTGCGCCCCGGCCTTAGCCACCGCCCGCACCGCTTCGGGAAATTCGGCATCAAAACAAACCAGAATTGCGCACCTCATACCGCCAAGGTCAAACAGGGTCAGGCCATCACCCGGTTCAAAATACTGCCCCTCAAACCCCGGCGGGACCATCAGCTTGCGATGATTGGCAATCAACTCACCCTTTGCCGAAATACAGGCTGCCGAATTATAGATTTTATCGCCCTCACGCTCGGGATAGCCAAAAACTATCGCCGTACCGCTAGATTGCGCAATCTTTCTAACCTCCCCGGTCATCGGCCCATCATAGAGTTCTGCCAGTGAACGCAGATCATCCCCCACCTTGTAGCCAGACAAAAACAACTCCGGGCAGACGATCAGATCCAGGTCACTTCCATCGACCCTGTCAGCCAATTTTTGCAACCGCTGTTCCGGCCTCAAACCTCCCCCGGCACATTGAAATATCCCTGCCCGCATAAAGCTCACCCTCGTCTTAACGATCCGCAATCAGGATGTTGCGATCATAATTGGTCAAATATTCACAGCCGGTTTCGGTCACCACGATTGAATCACCAATCCGCCCACCTAAAGCGCCGTCAACGGTAATCCCGCCATCCACTGCAAAGGTCATACCGGCCTGCAAAATCGTCTCATCTCCGGCTTTCAATTCAGGCGTTTCCAGATAAGACATACCGATCGACCGCCCAGTGCGATATCCGGTTTCATAACCACGCTGACGATACACCTCATTGGCCACTTCAGCAATTGACTGGGCCGTAACCCCGGGCCGGACCGCAGCGATCGCAGCTTGTTGTGCATCTATTGCCGCCTGCTGCACTCGTATCGCTGCATCACTGGCCTCTTTGATAAAAAACATCCGGTCAAACCCCAGCTTGTACTGCTTGAACTCGGCCATATTACAAAAACAAAAATACACCGGATCACCTTTTTCCAGCGTTTTGACACTGGCCCGGCGATGCACCATCGACGTATCGCGGCCTGATTGCATCACCTGCAGATTATGGATCATCGGCGAAATAAAGGCATCCCAGCCTTTCGCCGTCAGAAACCCGGCAGCCTTGCGGGTTCCGGCATTAATGACAGCAAGTGCCGATTCATATTCCGGCGCTCCTTCAGCAAGCGAGTCTCCCGCCGCCTGCATCATTGCCCCGGCAATCTCTCCGGCCTGCCGCATCACCACAATTTCCTCTGGCGACTTAATCATCCGCATCCCGCCCAGCACACTCGAAATATCGTGTAACTTTACCCCGGCTAGCCGGTCATCAAACCAGTTGCGCACGATGGCGGGTAGCACCCCGGCTTCAACACCAATTCGCCCGGACTTTGCCCCCATAGCTCGACCAAGCACATTCTCCCAGCGGTCGGCCCCGGTATCCTCCCAGGTCAAAACATCCTCAACCCAGGTCATGGCACTGACCATCTCGCTTTCCATCGCTGGGGTAATAATTTTCGGCTCTTCATCCGGTCGTACAATCAGAAACGTCGGCCGCCCAAATTCCACCGACAAATACCCCCAAAAACCTGCCAGATAGGCAATCGAGCTTTCATCGGTAATAACCGCAGTATCAATCCCGGCCTCTTTCAGCCGCTCCTGAAATATGCGGGTTCGTTTACGAGCCTGTTCTAACATGCTTACCTCATTTAGAGTTCCTGTTGTACCCTGCCACAATCCCAATTCAGCGACATCCCCCTAGGGCCTGCACATATTCGCATCATTTTGAACTATCAAAGATCATTACACCGACAATTTGCCTGCCAAACAAGACAATTTGAAAAATCCGGCAAACATTTTAATTTGTCTTTTTAATTCCCTATAGTCCCGCCATTCAAAATGTTTTACCAATGACCATCAACATACTCTAGTTTTACAGGATTTAAGCACATGGATCTCGCAGGTAAAAAAGCAGTCATATTCGGTGGCACATCGGGCATTGGCCTGGCTACCGCCAAACAACTGGCTGAACAGGGCGCTCAGGTTATCGCTGTCAGCCGCAATCCCGACAAGGCAACAGACCTGCCCGCTGGCATTACCACCATGAAATGCGATGTTCGTGACCGGCAAGCGCTCGCCAGCCTGTTTGCTGACTGCGCCCCTTTTGACATTCTGGTCAGCTCGGCCACCGGCGGCTCGCGTGCCATGGGCCCGTTTCTGGCCATGGACATGGACGGCTATCAGGCCTCCTTCGACAAACTCTGGGGCTATGCCAATGTGGTCCGTTACGGCGCTGAACACCTTAACCAAACCGGCGCGATCGTTCTGGTCAGCGGTTCGCCTGCCCGCAAGTGTAAACCCGGCCAGATTGCCCTGTCCTCAGTCGGTGGTGCCGTCGAAGCCATGGTCCGGGCTCTTGCCCCCGAGCTCGCCCCAAGACGAATAAACACCGTCTCCCCGGGCGTAATAGACACCCCCATGCAAACCGCCACCGGCACAGAGCGAACCGAAATCTATGAGAAAATGACCGGCAACAACACAATCCCCAGAGCCGGCACCCCCGAAGAAGTGGCTCAAGCAATCGTCTTTGCCATCAAAAACGACTTCGTAACCGGCACAACAATCGACGTCGATGGCGGCTGGCTGATTTCCTAGAAAGTAGAGGGGGTAACGCCCCGCAGTTGGAAGGAGTGACAGCTGCCACAATGCAAATGCGGGCTATAAGGCTCCAATTATCAAGGAACCCGTGATGACGATTAAGATAGCGCCCGTAAAAATCCAACCCAACTTCATGCGCAACCGGGTGCTGCAAACATTGCTTATCTTCTATGCTGGGATCTGGACTTGGGCGGCAATCAACCCTGTTTACCGGTTCGACTGGTTTTTAGAGAACATCCTGACGATCCTCTCTGTCGTTGTCCTGGCAGCAACATACCACCGTTTCCCCCTGTCCAATGTCTCTTATATTCTGATTATTTTCTTCATGGTCCTGCATACAATCGGCAGCCACTATACCTATGCAGAAGTACCGCTCGGCTTCTGGGTCAAAGACACCTTCGATCTCAGCCGCAATCATTACGACCGGGTTGTCCATTTTTCCTTCGGCCTGCTGCTTGCCTATCCTTTTCGCGAGGCAGTTTTACGACTGATAACAAGACACAGCCTGTCCGCCTCTCTTTTTGCCTTGACGCTGGTGTTCACATATTCGGGCGGCTTTGAAATCATCGAATGGATCGTGGCGAGTATTGTCGACCCCAAGGCGGGCACCGCTTATCTCGGCACTCAAGGCGATGAATTTGATTCCCAAAAAGACATGGCATTGGCGGCAAGCGGTGCTCTGATCGCTCTTGGGCTGACAGCCGTGGTTTTGATGAAGACCGAAAAGAAGGATTGATAGTTGATTTTTGGATTCCAGCTTGCGCTGGAATGATGGATACAGACCTATGTTCTTATATTGTTCTTGACTTGCTCTTGTTTGTATGTTAGTTGTCTTCTCACCAGCCTGCACTGAAACACTGCATCGGGTCGCCGTTGTGGTGGTGGGTTTGGGTGGCGCCTGAAAGTGCTGGTTTGATACGAGAAGCCAGTATAGCCAGGGGTTGCGTGTGTCCCCGCCTCGCCGCTGAGCGTGGCTGTCACGGGATGACTGATAGCGCATCGGACGTTTCAGATCGTGGTTTGTAATAAGACTGGTACCCGATACCTTCACGGGAATGGTTTAAAAGCAGGCTACCGCCCTTGCCTTTCGAAGGTTGGTTTGGGTTTCTGGAACGGTGGAGTAAGTCTCATTTGAGCATCTTTTTACTGAGAGCCAACAAGCGGATTGACACGTCTCCGAGAGGATTGAACCTTTTGCGGTTGTACCTTTCGAAATCGCCATGTCGCGTGCGCCGGTGGTGCATATTATTTAGCTAAAGTTTCTCGCATCCATCGGTG
>DAOUPT010000077.1 GCA_030626025.1 Anderseniella sp.
ATAACTGTTGGGCAAAATACTCGGCTTCTTTGAGGTTCGATGTCTTTGTGCTGACACGCTTGTAGCCTTTGGATTCTGGAACTCGAATTCTAACTTGGTATTTCGGGTTCTTCATCCCGTCCCGTTTGTAAAGGATGATGCGCCCATCACCTTTGAGGTCTATCAGTTCGGGATAGGTTTCGATTTGATCCATGACTCACCAATAACGTATTTTATCAGTGTAATCAAAAGGTTCCTACATTGGAAACGTTTTGTGCACTTTTTGTGTACAGCCAATTTGACCCAGTATGTGGGTGTGACACGGGTAATATGTTGATTTATAAGGTATTTTGGTGCACCCGACAGGATTCGAACCTGTGACCTCTGCCTTCGGAGGGCAGCGCTCTATCCAGCTGAGCTACGGGTGCCTAGTGTCAAGGAGCTTCCAGGACATTGCCAAGGAAGTATGTGAGGACGTATAGCGGATGAGGTGATGGGCGGCAACCGGTATTTGTTGGTGCCTCGACTAGTAGCGGTTCAGGTCTGATCTGGCCATTGTAAAAAACTACCCTGGCGATGTGATGAATTTTGAAATGGCTGCTGAGATGTATTCCGGCAAACATGCAACAGTTTCGACCAATGATGATGTGGCGGTAGAAGATTCCTTTTTTACACAAGGAAGAGGCGGCGGGGCCGCAACTGAAAAGAAGGCTGACCTTGCTGCTTGCAAAAACTGGGTGACAGGGTGAATGCAAATTCGGGCATCATGGGCGTTGCACTGACCAGTCGCACATCTTGCGTAAGCGTAGCAAACCTAGATTGATTCAGTCAAAAAATGAAAAAGTCTAGGGGGGTAAATAAGAGCTGTTTTAGTACCTGCTGTAGAGGTTCCACAGCTACGACCTTCCGGTCAATAATGACCGGCTTGACCAGATACTTTAACCTCAATTCTCCGACGCAGGGATAAAACGGGATTATCCGTTCACATCAACAACAACCCGGCCACGCACCTTGCCCTTCAAAATATCAGCGCCGAGCTGCGGTAGGTCTGATAATGTTGCCGGTTCGATCATTGCTTCCAGCTTGTCCATCGGCAAATCGCTGGCCACTCGTTGCCAGGCCTGCAGGCGGTTTTCATAGGGACGCATGACGGAATCGATGCCGAGCAGGTTTACAGCGCGCAGCAGGAAGGGAATAACGCTGCCGGGATAGTTCGCGCCACCAGCCAGGCCGACAGCCGCAACCGAGCCACCATATTTTATCTGACCCAACAACCGGGCCAGCATCTCGCCACCCACTGCATCAATACATCCAGCCCACAGTTCTTTTTCCAGCGGGCGCTTGATCGCTTCATTGATTTCGTCGCGGGCAACTATCTGGGTTGCACCGAGAGACTTCAGGTAGTCAGCAGTTTCCGGCCGCCCGGTCACGGCAGCAACCTCATAGCCAAGGTTCGCCAATATTGCCGTTGCGACCGAGCCGACACCGCCCGAAGCACCGGTCACCAGCACGGGTCCATTTCCCGGTTTCAAGCCATGATCTTCCAATGCCATAACCGCCAGCATGGCGGTAAAACCGGCCGTACCCACAGCCATTGCCTGCTTGGTTGTCAGCCCTTTTGGTAATGGCACCAGCCAGTCAGCATTGACCCGGGCCTTTTGCGCATAGCCGCCCCAATGGGTTTCTCCAAAATGCCAGCCGGTCAGAACAATTTTGTCGCCGGGCTTGTAGCGCTGATCGTCTGAAATTTCCACTGTTCCAGCCAGATCAATGCCCGGTACATGGGGATAATTTCGCACCAGACCGGCACCGGGACCAATGCATAGCCCGTCCTTGTAGTTCACGGTCGAATATTCAACCGCCACCGTCACATTGCCTTCAGGCAAATGATCAAGTGTAAGTGATTTCACCGAAGCGCTGGTTTTTCCGTCTTCTGATTTTTCGACAACGAGGGCATTGAAAGTCATAGGGAATTCTCCTTCAGGATCTTTGTGCGTCCAGATATTTTCTGGTTTTTTCAAGCACAGGCAAGACAGCTTCAATCTCCTTGTCCGAAATTTTCATAGAAAGATCAACAAGTAATGGCCCAACACCTTTTATGCAACGTAAACGCATTTCCTGTCCGGCCTTGGTAATTTCAACGAGCTTGCCCCGGCCATCCTTCGGGTCGGCAGATATATTCACAAGGTTACGCTTTTCCAGCCGTTGCAAAGTGTTGGTCATTGCGCCTCTGGTTACCTGCAAAGCATTGGCCAATCGCGCCGGTGCCCACGCTCCACCTAAGCGTTCGAGGTGATTAAGGACAATGAATTGTGACATTTTGAGGCCATCGGGCAGGCTGGCCTCGAGCCGGTTCCGGGCCAGTTGTTCGATGATGCCGATTTCGGTAAAAAACCGGAATGCAAGAGAATCTTTTGTTGATTCCACTATTCGTTCTCCCCGATTTTAGTTGCCATTCTGGTTTCGAGCGGCCAGCGCGGGGCAGGCGTCGTAACATCTGAAAATCCGAGCCGGGCCAGCATCTGCACTCTTTTACCCGATTGGCCGGTTAATTTTTCGTGGACGGTTTTGTAATAAGGCTCCATGGCCGGGTATTCCTGCATCGCCTGACTCATCGGTTGCATGATCAGTCCATCAGCTGTTGCCTGTAGGGCAATGCGCATATAGGCCCGACCGGCTTCAATTTGTGCTCTGCGATCATTGTTCATGGTATTGATCCAGACAAACCCCATAGATGTCATCGCCCCTTCTTCAATCATATCGAGACCTATTTTATATGAGGATGAAGTCGGGTCGGCAAGGCTTTGCCGGGTCAGGACGCCAATCAGACTCAAAGTTTCAAGAAATGCCCCGCCCAGCGAGATGCCATCGGGCTTGGCTTCAATTTCCGCCCGACCTATTCGCATCAGGTCGATGCTTTCCTGATAGGCGTCAGCGGTACGGACTTCTGCCAACATTGCGTCTTTTGTTAAAGTCCGCAAGTTTGTTAACAGCTCACCGCTATTTGTCGTTCCCACCTCAGCGCTACCAGTTGCCACTTTATGCAGGTTCTTGAGAAAGTTATCAGCAATGGGCCGACTGGTGTCATATGGATTTCTGTTGGTATGACGGTTCAGGGTTTGGTCAAACAACAAATCTCGCCGCAATCCGTTTTCTTTCTTGAGCGAAAGAAAGGCAATTGGCCTTTTGTCCAGATTTTTATCCGACATACCATTTGGAAATGGCTCGATCTCAGCCTGGTAACCCTGATCGGTTGCGGCAATTGAAAACAGTTCCAAAAAACACCCCAGCCCGATTATGATTTGTCTGCTGAAAGGGTCAGTAACCGGCAGCAGCCGGTCGAGGTCGCAGGTCAGCACGGCTTCAGTTTCACTCTTTAAGTCAACAACCCACGGCTGCCGGTTATGCGGGTTGGGGGCCAGAATGGCATAGGACAAGGCTCGGCGCATCGGGTCGGCGTACAGGGACCCGGCTGTTTTCCACGGTCTGATGGCTTTTGTCGGTGTGCGGGTCGTAACAAAACTACCGCCCCCAGCGACCATAATGACTGCGCCTGTTCCGGCGATCTTTAAAAATTTCCGACGGTTCATGGGTTATCCTTTAACAAAGCATCCAGTTTGTTCAACGCTAAACCTTATATAATTTAACGTTGAATTATTCAAGGGCAAAAAACCGGTTCCCCCAATCTCAAATGTGCTTTAAACTCGCGACATGACACAGATTCCAAACAAAGAACGTAAAACGATTGTCCTGACCGGTGCCTCGCGGGGGATTGGCCATGCGACGGTTAAACGGTTTTCTTCTGCCGGTTGGCGGGTAATTTCTTGCTCGCGGCAAGCATTTCCCGAAGATTGTCCTTGGGAAATGGGTGAGGAAGATCATATTCAGATGGATTTGGCGGACCTTGAAAGCACCCAGGCTGGCATTGCCCTTATTCGTGAGCGGCTGAAGGCGCAAGGCTCGCGGCTCAATGCGCTGGTCAATAATGCGGCCATTTCACCCAAGCTTGGTGGTGGGGCCCGGATGAATACTTTTGATACCCGCCAGGAAGACTGGATGCATGTTTTTCAGGTCAACTTTTTTGGGCCGATCTTGCTGGCCCGCGGTCTGGTGGACGAATTGAAAGAAGCCAAAGGCTCGGTTGTTAACGTCACCTCGATTGCCGGAACCGCAGTGCATCCCTTTGCCGGTGCCGCTTATTCCACCTCCAAGGCAGCGCTGGCCTCTCTGACGCGGGAAATGGCCAATGATTTTGGCCCGCTCGGGGTTCGGGTCAACTCTATTTCTCCAGGCGAGATTGAGACCTCAATCCTGTCACCGGGTACGGAAAAAATTATCCCTGAAATCCCACTGCGCCGTCTTGGTCAGCCCGAAGAAGTTGCCAAGGCGATTTACTTTTTATGTACCGATGCCTCAAGTTATGTCACCGGCGCAGAATTGCATATTAATGGCGGACAGCATGTCTAAGCCAGAAGGTTCGCGCGATGGTCGCAACCGGCCCAAACTGCGTTCACGGGTAGCTCAGGCCATGCATTATGTTGATGAGCACACTGGGGCTGTTGTGCCACCGATTGTTTCATCATCAACCTTTGCCCGCGATGAGAATATGGAATTGCGGGATGGCTATGTTTATGCCCGCTATGACAGCCCAACCGTGCGCAAACTGGAAGAGATAATCTGCGAGCTTGAAGATGGTGCCGATGCGCTGGCCTTTGGGGCTGGACTTGCTGCCTTTACAGCGATTTTTGAAACGGTTGATAGTGGCGGCCACATCGTAGCGCCGCATTTGATGTATCATGGTGGTTTGACATGGCTGCGGCGGATTTGCAAAAAGCGCAAAATTGAACTGACGTTGTTTGATCCCGCTGATCCCGAAACCCTCAAAAGCGCTGTTCAATCGAGGCCAACCGATATTGTCTGGATCGAAACGCCAACCAATCCGACATGGGAAGTAACCGATATCGCAGCAACGGCCAAAATTTCCCACGCTGCCGGTGCCATCCTAGGCGTCGATTGTACCTGCGCTTCACCGGTCACCACGCAGGCGCTTGGTCTGGGTGCCGATATCGTTTTTCATTCGGCCACCAAATATCTTAACGGCCACTCTGACGTTACCGCCGGTGTGCTGATCACCAACAACAAAAATGAGTTGTGGGACGACATTATCGAAGTGCGCAAATATTCAGGCTCGATCATCGCTCCGTTTGAAGCCTGGCTGTTGATCCGAGGTGTCCGTACCTTGTTCATCCGCTATGAAGCCGCGGTTAAAAGCGCTCTCAAGTTTGCCCGCCATTTTGAGGGACATGAAAAACTTGAAGCTGTATTATACCCCGGCCTTGAAAGCCATCCCCAGCATGACATCGCCAAGGCACAAATGACCAATGGTTTCGGTGGTATGGTGTCCATTTTGGTTGCCGGTGATTTTGCCGCCACCAGCAAAGTAACCCGCGCCCTCAATTTGTTCCTGCCTGCGACATCGCTTGGCGGGGTTGAGAGTCTGGTCGAACACCGCATAATTGCTGAAGGTCCGGAATCAACGGTTGCCGACAACCTCATCCGCTTTTCGATTGGTATCGAAGATATTGATGATTTGATAGATGATCTGGAACAGGCGCTGGCTGTTCTTTAAAGTATCTGGCTCAAAAATTCTTTTGTCCGCGGATCTTTGGCATTGTCAAAAAATGTTGCCGGCGGGCCGTGTTCGACAATAACGCCCCTGTCGGTGAAATAAACATGATCGGCCACTTCGCGGGCAAAACCCATTTCGTGGGTAACCAATATGCAGGTCATACCTTCTTCAGCCAGATCCTTGATGGTGATCAAAACCTCATTGACGGTTTCAGGGTCAAGGGCTGCTGTCACTTCGTCAAACAACATCACATCAGGGTTCATGGCCAGCGAGCGGGCAATGGCAACGCGCTGTTGCTGGCCACCGGATAATTCACCGGGATAACTGTCTTCCTTGCCTTCAAGGCGCACTTTTTTGACTAGCTTGCGGGCCAGTTTTTCAACGTCTGTCTTGTTCTGCTTCAAGACCAGCAGCGGAGCCATCATGATATTTTCAAGGGCAGTTTTGTGCGGGAACAGATTATACTGCTGAAAGACCATGCCGACTTTTTTGCGCAATTCCAACTTGTTGAGATCGGGATCATTGACCTCCTGACCTTCAACCAGAATAGAGCCCTTTTGAATGTCATTGAGGGCATTTACACATCGAATGAGGGTGGATTTACCTGAACCCGATGGCCCGATGATGCAAATAACTTCGCCCTTCATCACATCAAGAGATACTCCTTTGAGAACCTCCAGATCGCCAAAAGATTTATGCAGGTCCTTAATGGACACCATTGGTTGGTCATCGCTCCAGGTCATGGCCAAATTCCTTTAAGTTTTAACAGCAAATTTCTTTTCCAGATAAACTGTCCACCGGGCAATGGGGTAGCAGTAAATAAAGAACAAGAACAAAACGAACGAATAAAATGGCATCAGCAAATCTGTGCGCCCACCTTCTGCTGCTAATGCCTGACCGGTAAGGGTCATCACTTCTGAAACCCCGACAATAGAGGCCAGCACTGTTGCCATGGTCAAAATCGAATAAAGGTTCATCCATGGCGGTAGCATACGCTTGACGCATTGGGGTAAAATGATGCGCCACAGCGTTTGGCTACGCGAAAACGCCAGGCTTTCAGACGCCTCCCACTGGCCGCTGGGCAATGAGACGACAGCGCCGCGGACAATCTCGGACACATTGGCCATGACCGGTAAAGACAATCCGAAAATGGCTTTCAGCCAATCGGGAAGCGGGATTACAAATTCCCCAATCCTGAATTCAAACGGTAACAGGAACATGGCAAAAAACAACAACACCAGCCATGGCGAATTACGGAAAAACTGGGTGATGACCCAGGAAAATTTTCTGACCCAGCCATATAGTGAAATCTGTCCAAGACCCAACGCTGCTCCGACAACAGTACCAACGGCCATCGCACTGATGGAAATAATCAGGTTGAAGACAAAGCCTTTTAACAGCAGCGGCATCCAGCGCAGCAACACTTCAAATACCGAAGTTTTAACCGGGTCTGCCGCCGCATAGGCTGCTGTTGAAGAAAAAATGCAAATCGCTGCCAGAACCAGACCGTGCCATGGTTTGAGGGTTAAGTTAAAGCTGCCCGACGCGTTTGATTTTGGTGCTATCATCACCGGCAGATCGGTTTTATATTCTGTTTTGCTCATTTTGCGCATCCCTCAAACCCCGTATCCGGGAATTTTCAATGCCCGCTCCCAACGGTGCATGCCCCACACCAAAATGCCAACGAGCAGAAAATAGGCCAGCAGCATAAAAATCATCATCTCGGTTACATTGACATTGTCAGACCAGATCTGGTTGGCCTCATACAACATTTCCGGCACCGCAATAGCATAGGCAAGCGTGGTGGTTTTAACCAGGTTGACTAGATTGTTATTAAGGGCAGGCAGGACAACCCGAAAGGCCAGCGGCAGGGTGATGTTCTTATATATATGAAACCTTGAAAACCCCAATGCTTCGGCAGCCTCAACGGTTGAGTCTGGCACCGCTTCAATGCCCGAGCGAAAAATCTCGGCATTAAAAGCCCCGGCAAAAAATGACAACGAGATCACCGCCCAGGCAAAACTGCCTAGCAACGGTTCCTGGCCGCCATAATCGTTGGTGACTTTTGGCAACATGGTACCAATGGCAAAATAAAAGAAATACAACTGCACCAGCGGCGGTGTGTTGCGAAACAACTGGATGTAGCCATTAACAATCCGCCGGGTCCATTTAAGGGGCGAATTTTGTAGCCACGCGCCCGCCATGCCGATGATAACCGAGAAAAAAAGGCAGACGAACGACAGCTTTATGGTCATGAAAAACCCGTCGATCATCCGACCGCGGTCGTAGCTGTCATAGATGAAAGGAAGGTTTATGCCAGTGTCGTCATAAAGTACCTTGAACCATTCATAAAACCCATCCATCCAGTTCACCTCCCGCCCTCTTGACACGTTGATCCGTGTTTCGCATGTTCAATGGCGCGACGGGACAATCCTTATGATCATCCCGTCGCTGTTAAGCATTTGAGGCTTATTTGTATTTATCGTGCATCGCTTTGGCAAAGGGCGTGTTGGCGACACCCCACTTGGTTTCGAGTTCAAGAATACGGCCCGATTTATGCCAGCCTTTGATCACACCTTCCATCATTGTATGGAATTTTGTCTCACCATGCTTCACAGCAAGACCCCACGGTGCATCATCAATAGTTGGCAGAGGCATTTCATAATCAGCCCACTCAGGCGATTTGGTTTTAGCCACGTGAGAAGAATCATCATAAACAAACGCCACGCAATTGCCTGCTTTCAACGCTGCATAAACTTCTGCGGTGCCCTTAAAGGCAATAATTTTGGCACCGAATTCACGACCGGTTTTTTTGTTATAAAAAGCGCCCTGAATACCGCAAACAGGTTTACCGCGCAGATCTTCCCATTTTTTAAAACCAAACTTTTTTGGTGTTAAAATGTTGGTACCTGATGAATAGTAGTTGGGATCGACGATCGACACCACTTTGCGCCGGCTCGGTTTGTCAGTCATTGTGGCAAGCAACAAATCAACCTTGCCTTGCTGCAAAAACTGCATGCGGTTGGAACTGACAACCGGCACGTATTCAATTTTTACACCAAGCTTGTCAGCAACATCTTTTGCCAACTCAGGTTCAATGCCAACGATTTTTCCTGACGGGTCGCGAAAGCCGTAAGGTTTATAATCGGCCTTAACCGCAACCTTGAGCACGCCGCGCTTTTTGATGTCATCAATAACATCAGCTTGAACGGATGAGGCTGTAAGTGCAAATGCACCCAGAGCAACAGCATAAGTCAGTCCTTTTGAAATAGTTGTGATCATTGGTTTCCTCCTGAATAGTGCCGTCATTTTTGACCGGCATCTAATTTTTATTTTAAATCTGCCTTTTTGATTTCGCAGATTTAGGAGGAGCGTAATGGTTTACCAAATGGTTGTCACGTAAATTTAACTGGCGTTGACAGGGCATGCCTCGCCAAATCTGAATCAGATTGAGTGCGCGGCATTTTAGCGTGTTTCATGATTACATGGACCGTTCAAGGTCGCGATTGCGGCCCGGCACTCCTGCGCCGACGCCATGTCAAAGGCATGCTTTCAGCATGATGCCGAGCGGCAAGCACAGAGCATCTTGCGTGAGCGGCGTCCTTGAGTTGGTTTTAACAATCAGTACAATCGAGCTGTAAGGACTTCCGTGGCCGCAAGGTCATTTCATCTTCCATTTTGAAGCTTGTGGCGCCGCTGAACAAACTTCCCAGAATGTAAGAAAAATTATAGCATGCTCGCGAGATTATCAGGTCATTTCCCTGGCTCATCAGGGTTGTCATCTCTCCAGTGACCCCTGGTGCTGCACCACAGTTTGTGCCACTGCGATATTCCCATTCCAGTTTTGGTGCATTGCTGCCTATTTTGCGGAATGTGAAAACCTCCAGGCCAACTAATGTCCCGTCATAAGGGACCATGGTTTGAATTGCACCGGCAAAAATCCCGTCGAGATTTGTCCGATCGGTTGTGCCAGGTTCCTGAGAAATAAGATCACCAAGGGTGTTTGCCGTAATCGTAACTTTTCGGTTGGCTGACAAACCATCTGTCACATCTACCAAACCGACCAGCATTGTAACCATCACCGGGAAAATAAACGCCATTTCAATGGCGGCCATGCCACTGTCGTCACGTTTTAGCTTGCCCACCAGTTTGCGCCAGTTTTCTGGCGTGTCACGGACGAATTTTTTAATAGTACTGTTCATAGTCTTTAATCCCGTACCGATTAATTAAATGGTTCATTGCGGAAAGTAGCAGCAGCGGTAAGAAGCCGGGAATTGGCATCAGAACTACCTGCCGGAGATGTGTTGCCCAGCAGGGAACCGGTGGAACCAATCAGCTTTCCAAGACCGGGCAGGAACAGCTGCCAGTCGTAATATACCCGGATGCTGACAATTTCGCCCGCCGTGCCAGGCTCGTATGCTGTATTGCTGGTAATCGAAGTTGAAAGCTCAGTTGATCCCGCTTTATAAGGGTTAGGCAAGCTTCCCGAAATTGAGGAAAAATCATTAAATTTTCGGACATCAATATATAACTTGCTGTCACAATCAAGTAACGCACCAAGGTTCTTGCAAATCTGGGTTTTGAAATATGCCGGCGTTGCCAGGTGGCCATTTTGCCCGTTTTGAATTTGCCCGGTCCGGATTAAACGGCCAGCTGTTTCGATATTCTGGGCCAGAGCATATTCAGCAAAAAGCATGATGCCCAACTCAAACATTGCAAACAGGACAAAAAAGAACGGACCTCCAACCAATGCAAATTCCACGGCTGTTACACCATCTTGCGATCGCCTGTAGCGCCCAAACATTTTCTTCATTCGTTTGTTGATATCGATCATCGTGATATCGTTCTCCCAAATTTTTTTTGATCACAAACCGCTAGCCCCAAACACTTGAAACCAGAGTCATCTGGCCCTGTTTTTGGCACGCCCTTTGCGACGTCCGTAATCCGATAGGTTTAATTTTAACAAAACCAAGCTGACAACTCGTGAAAAAACCCGCTAAAACTTTAATTAACTTAGCCCGATCGCGATGTGTAAAACGGTGAGTTTGCCACATGGTGAATTAATGGCAGCAGCAAAGGTCGCGATCACATTGGCGGTCAGTTTTTCATTATACAAAGCATTTGCAAACCATTTGTCTTGTGGTTGCACGTTCGCTAACAGGACTACTGCACCGCTGGAGACATTTTCTATTTGGAGGTCAATTGTCCGGCTTTTTGGGCCAAATCCATTTTTGTGCCAATCGACTTCCTGACCGAGGTAAAGTACTTTTCGGAGTCACCGACCTGCAGCGTGCTTTCACATGTTGGTGCACAGGCATAAGAAGCTTTCAGGCCAGCACGATAAACTGAAATATTACGATCTGGTCCCTTGACGATCGTAACTTCAATATCTGCCAGAGAATTTCCGTCTTCATCCAGGACCAAAATATTGGTTTGTCCGAAATTTCGCCCGTGTACGACAATAAACTTTTTTTGCACTGACACATCGGCAAACGAAGGGTTGCCCACAATAACGCTGCGAACCTCTCCGGCAACGCGAATGATCTGCGCCCTGTCGGCAATAATCGTAAGACTGCTGGATGCCACAGCCTTTGTTGATGCTGAAACGACAGCACCGGTAATGCACATCGACAAGGCGACTGCCCGTAACGTGTTATTAAAGAAGCTTTGACCGATTTTCGGTTTAACTGATAAAAACATCAGTTTCCTCCTGAGGAATATCATTTTCAATACGATACAATATCACCGCAAACTGGTGAATTAAGTCTTAATTGGCGGTATGAAAAATGCAGGTTTGTAATTTTATCCGGTTAATACGGCTTTTGATGTTGCTCAAGGCTGGCATTGAATGCACAGAAAAGTCTTTTCAACTTGAAATAATTCGTCAGTAAATTATGGCGGCGATTAGTAGATTACACCGGTTCTCATACTCTATATACTTACGACATAAAAATGCCGGGTCGCGTTGTTCTGGTTTTTAACGGTAGCCTTAAAAGATTTTTAACCACACAAATGCAAATGGCGATGAGTTGGCAATCTGAGTGCTCAAATTTACCGGTTGTTAATAGCCCCGGCTTAGGTTGCACTCGTGGTTGAGGACACCCAGCCTTGAAAGCAAATGCTTCAAGCCTGTTTAAAGTTCTTGAACTACGTGTTGTCTAACGAGTTAGTAAACCTTAAGGAGTAAAATCATGAAAGAATTAGTAAAATTTTTTAAAGACGAATCAGGTGCAACAGCTATTGAATATGGTCTGATTGCAGCCGCTACAGGTCTGGCCCTTGTCGCAACTATGCCGACAATCAAAACAGCCTTGAACAGCACATTCACCACAATCGGTGCAACACTCAAATAATAAGTTGAGTGTTAAAAGAGTACGGGTAATCATTTGAGTCGATGGTTGCTTGAAATTAATACAGGGAGGCTCCTTGAACCACCGGTAATCTACCGGTGGTTTTTGTTTGTTATCTGCCCGCTTGCTAGAGAATTTTGGGTTCAGAATGAACATGGAATATCTTACTAACTAATTGACAATGTTGCGTTTTTGATTGAATTGTTGATTCACACTAAACCAGAAACACTCTAACAACCGTAAAAAAACACCGACACATTAACTTCATATTTACGATAAGTATGTGATTTTCCTCTCCAGTACTTTCATCATGTTGATGAGAGAGTTCGTGGGAGACGAGAGCTTTGTACGAAACGCTCATTTTATCGGTATTTCCACTGATGGTCGTGATGGCCGGAATCAGTGATTTCTTTACTTTGAAAATTCCAAACTGGTTAAATGCCGTTATTGCTGTGTCAGTAATTCCATTTGTCCTGTTCTCTGATATGCCGATGGAATTGTTTGCCTGGCATATAATTGCCGGGCTCGTTGCTTTCGTAGCTGGTTTTGTACTTTTTGCTGCCAATTTAATCGGTGGAGGCGATGCCAAGATGTTGGCTGCCTGTGCCGTGTGGGTGGGCTGGGATGCATTAATACCGTTTGCTGTCATTACCGTATTTGCCGGCGGTGCGCTGGTTGTTGCAATGAAGGTCTGGGTGTTTTTCGCCGATCGTAAAGACAACAAGGGTATGGATTGGGCACAAGGCCTGTTGAGCAAAAAGCCTCAGCTTCCTTACGGCATCGCTATAGCATCGGGCGGGGTTATGGTGTTTCCGGCAACATGGTGGGTTCAACAAATTTTGTAATTCAGGATTTAGTCCACTGAAAACAGGTAAAAATAAATTTTGCGATTGATTAACCATAATTTGACAATTGCACATACATACTAGGATTTAAGAATTCCAGCGACGGGTTCGTATTAGTAAGTCAGGATTTGAAATGAGTAATACCAGAGTCATATTTTTCGGAGTAGCCCTTGGCTCAGCCGCGTTAGCCGCTTTTCTGGCCAAAGGCTTTCTGACAACACCTCCTCCAGCTCCCGAGCAACAGGTGGTCGAAGTCAACAAGTTTGAAATGACGGAAATTCTTGTTGTTAAGCAAGAAATCCCGCAAGGCGGGAAAGTTGTTCGGGCTGCAATTGGTTGGCAAAACTGGCCCCAGGAAAGTGTTCGCAAAGGTATGATCACCAAAAAATCCAACGGTGAAGCCAGAGAGAAATTTGTTGGTTCCTTTGCCAGGATTCCCCTGTTTGAAGGTGATCCTGTCAGCAAGAGAAAACTTGTTCTTCCCGGCTCACACGGATTTATGGCCGCCATCTTGCCAAAAGGGCGCAGAGCCGTATCGGTTCGGATTTCAGAAGCAACCGGTGCCGGTGGGTTTATCCTGCCAAATGACCGGGTTGATGTGTTGGTAACCCGCAAGCAGACTTTTGAGGGTTCCGGCTCTACCACAGTGACCGAGCTTGTCCTCTCTAATGTCAAGGTTCTGGCAGTTAACCAAAGCCTGGGACAAAACAAGGAAGGCGAACAATACGTGATTGGCAAGACTGCCACGCTGGAGCTTGAACCAAAACAGGCAGAAGTTCTGGCAAAGGTCGAAACATCCGGTCAGTTAACATTAAGTCTTCGCTCGATCGCAGATGCCGGGTCAAAGAAAATGGGTGATGATGGCCCGATGCTATCCCCACAATATGCCAAAGGCGGCGGAACCGGCAATGCAATCTCGATTTACCGCTATGGGGTTGAGAGCCTCACAGCGGCAAGCAAATAACAGTTCTATAAAAGTACCGAACAATGAAAAATTTAAATCAAACTGAAGTGAGCACAAAGATGGCAAATTCAATCAACTCCCTAAAGCGCATGATTTGTTTGCTTGCGGTTGCCGTATTGATGGCGGGGCATATCAATGTAGATCCGGCCGTTGCTTTGGGCCAGGAGCAGGGCGGTCAATTCGTACGTATTGGCTTGAACAAGTCAATTGTGGTTCGCCTGCCAAAAGATGCCCATGATGTGTTGATCGGTAATCCGGAAATTGTCGAAGCGGTTGTGCGGACCCAGCGTACCGCGTACCTTTTTGCTAAAAAAGCAGG
>DAOUPT010000094.1 GCA_030626025.1 Anderseniella sp.
AGTATCATCGGCCTGATGGAGCCGGTTTTGATGCTGCCTGTTAAAATGCGTCCAGCATTTATCGGGTCAAGCTGCGCTGACTGATCAATCTTGATCGTCTGCGGCGGCTGAACCTGCTGTTGCAACACGCCTTGTGGTCGATCCGAAGATTTGGACCATTCATACAAGCGTTGGAAATTATATTTGGCTCGCACCTCAAAAGCTGACAGCGCCTGACCGGCTGTGCTGCACACGCCAGGTTGCCGCTGGCAAAACCCGCTTACATCACTATAGGCCATAACTGCGGCGCTCATAACTTCGCCGGTATCAAGATTTATACGCGTCCCGCCTTGCATAATTGCATAATTGTCGGGAGGTGGTGCCGGGAGCAGGAATACCCCCAAAGCGGCGATAAAGCCGTATCTAATTATTTTCATATCAGTGCCCTTTCGATGAAGAACAATCTAGTATAAAAATATTTATATCAAGAAAAATAGTAGATACATATTTTATAAAATGTATCTAAAGTATAATTGTAATTTTATATTCATTTGAATAAAATTTGACTCTAATTTGATCAATAAACCAATTGGCTTCAGGTCGTAAAAAGTTTTGCCCATTAGTGTTTTGGAAAGACCTTGTTAAGGAGAGTTGGGGCAAATTGAAACAATGAAAGAAATAGTCTCAAAACCGTTGCGAAGCCTCAAGGTTTCGATCATGTCATTGCTGATTGTCGGCACCTGCGGTGCTGTCGCCTATAATGTATTGTTGCGGCAGGATCCCAAGCACAAGCTGCCCGGATCAACCGCTGTTCATGTGCAGGTAAAAGATATTGAAGTTGCAGGCGTATCGCGCGACAACAACACTTCATCCATAGGCCAATTGCTTGCCAGAACCCAACCTCCGGCAAGAACTGTCAAATTCCGCGCTTTAACCGCATCTATTCAAGATCAACTGGCCTATCTCGGGTTTTACAAAGGTTCTGTTGATGGCCAGAGCGGCCCGCAAACCCTGTTTGCAATTAAACAGTATCAGCAACAAAACTCCTTGCGGCAAACCGGGCAGGTTTCCCGCAAATTGCTCGACCATCTCAAATTTACCCGCAAGATTTCCGATGCGGGCAAGATCACCGGTAGTATCAAGACCGACAATGTGGCCGACTCCGAAATCCGCAAGGTGCAGGAAAGACTAGTCTTGTTTGGTTATCAACCGGGCAAGTTGGACGGTGTTCTCGGTAATGCCACCACCAAAGCAATCAGGCAGTTTGAAACCGATCGGTCACTGCCAGTAACCGGCAAAATCACCTCTCGCCTGTTACAGGAACTCGGTAACTAACCCGTGCTCAAGTCGGAAATCTGGGTAAAAGCGCATCTTCGCAGGTGTTTTTCCGCCGGATTAACCGCTGTCATTGCCAATAAGGGTGCGCCAGAAGCCGGTGCTGTTTATGTGCAGGTAACCATATCATCACAACAAGTGAATGTTTTTGCCCCGGCACCGGGACCGACCTATAATGATGATGGCCAACGAAACTGGTCTCAACCTCTGGGACACGAGCCGGTCAGTGCTGAAAAAGCAGCTGAATATTTTGCCCGCCAGCGATCTTTTGACTCTGATATCTGGATTATTGATATCGATGATCGTCAGGGAACCGGCCTTTTGGACATTTGAGTTTTCCGGCGCTGTCCCGATTGTTCCTCTCAAAGCGGTAACCTGCCTATTCGATCAGCCTGAAAACCAGCAAACTGTCACTTGGTGACGATAGTTGCTTGAGCCATGCAGGAGGATTGCTGGCGTTTAAACGCGATCTCAATGTTTTGGCACGCTTGTTTCCAGATTTGCAGAACGCGACGTAATCTACTTTGTGGCGCTCGGCGATTTCCCGGGCTTTTTTTAAATTAGTATCAAAAAAGTCCAGGATATCTAAAATGCCCTGCTGGTTCCGGTGATAAGGGCCAGAAACAACGCTATTGTTGGTAAAGACAAGAATTGGCGAAGCAGAATTTAGATCAGAAATCACATGGCCAGCAGGCAGTGATGCCAGGACTTTATAATCGTTCTGACCAAAACAGGTCCGGTTTGAAGTCTCAACATCTTGCGTGGTTGTTGTTGCCGGTGATGCAGATGCAAATTTGGTTGTGACAAAGTCGCCAGCAAACGCCCAGACCATAGTAGACAGCAAAACCACACTGACCATCTGCGCCGCCGGGGCAATGATGCTGTTGTTTTTGAATTTGTCATTCAATTTGCGACCAATCAGTTCAGTTGCCAGCACACAAACCGGGATGGCAGCGAAAAAACCAATGGGAATTGAGCGATATTGAAAGAAGGCCAACAGAACACTGGCAACAAAGGCGGCACAACAGGCTGGTGTATAAAAGGATTTGAACATTGTGGTGGTCAATTCGCCCGGGAATAAAATGGGCCAGAGAGGTTACACACAATACGGTGAAAAACACCGGAAACAGGCGGTTATAGCGAGGAAGCAGGCTGTCACAAATTTTGGTGATGACCAAAACCGTCAAAACCAGCAAAATCGTCGGCCAGATAATGGTCGTTGCAATGTTGATAATTACTGCCGGGGTCATTCTTGACTCCATTCGCCGGTTTCGCGCCGAAATGAAGCGGTTGTTTTATAACAGTTATTAATTAGTTGACCGCATAAGCCTTGTTTAAAAAGTGTGTTGTGCTTTCATCGGGATGAAGACAAATGCAAATGAAGATTGAACCTGATTTTGAAAACTATCTCAGGCAGTTTGAAGCAAATTATGAGAAACTGAATTATTCGGGCAATCGCTGTTCAAGGCAGTGGCAACCGTCTGGCAGGTGAAACCCTGTTTTATCTGCTCGAGGATAAAGTGGCTGCGATGCTGTTTATCACAGCTCTCGCATCTTACGGTATTTCGACCCTTGGATGGATTTGGGCTCTGCGCCAGGTGCCTCTTTCAACAGCCTATCTGTTCATGTCCGCCAGCTTTATCATTGTCCCGCTCGGTGCATACTGGTTTTTCGATGAACCCTTGTCTGTGCAATATGTTCTCGGCAGCCTGTTGATCATTGCCGGGGTTCTGGTTGCTGCTACAGCGTAACGTGATACCCTTTTAGCCGCCGCGTTATATAAATCTTAACTATCAATGGCGTTTAATTGACTCATGTAAGAAATTATCGACGTTTCGAGCAAGGTTGTAGAAAGATGAGCAAGATTGTAAAATTCCCGATTGAACGGACAAATCTCAAAAATACGCCGCCTCAATCCGGCTGTGCTGACATTGTAATTTTCCCCGGGGTCCGTATTGAACGTCGGGAATTTAACCTTGCCGACCGCCATGCAAAACCAAATCGCACACGGTCAGCAGAAGCATTGGCCACAGATATCTAAATCGTTATTATCAGGAATGGTTCGATTTTTAGACAAGGTTGGCGGCTAGCTCTCATCCCTTTGACAAACAAAAGTTTTTGCCTGCTGTGCAATCGCTGCCCGTGACGCGCCATTGTGAATTTGAAACCGCAGGACCGCCCAACCTTTAGGTGTTGGCGCATCAAGCACGGTTTTATCGCGAACCATCTCGCGCTGTTTAACCTCATCATCTTCCACCCGTGCAGAGGCACGAACATGAATAGTCAATTTGCTATCAATCGACTGTCTGTCATTTATCGAATAATAGCTGTCGCCTTTTTGCGAATAAATACTCAGCGACCAATAATGCTCAAACGGTGCGATGGAAATTTTTATCGGGCCTTGTGATACATCAAACGGGCAAACTGCATGCAAAACCGCCGGGTCTTCAGCCGGGAAAAGCTCAATGGTCTGTTTTTCGCTCAAGGTAACAAACGCCGGTCTGGCATTTACGACAAATCCGTTGTCGAACTTTTGGCCCATTTTATAACCGGGAACAAAAAGCACATAGGACAGATGGCCAACCACGATAAAAATAGCCGTCATCAATAGCCAGAAAAATTTCCCGTTCATCGACAATCCCTCTTGGTAATGGTCGGCAGATTTTCAAACCTGAACTGGTTGGAAATCGAGCGACCGGGATTGTAATGCCGCAAAACAAGGACAAGCTCATCATCGCCGGTCGGGATCAGCCAGTTGCCGGTTTGTGGTTCGTTGGACAACTTGATGTGAAACGAGCCGTCAGTCTGATAAAAAACCTGCTGTGAGCCAATACCGGCCCGTTTGGGCAAGGATGTCTGGCTGCCCGAGTCGGATGAAAAATTATACAGGCTCCACCAGCGGGTCTTGGGCATTGGCCCCTTGATGTCATAGGTGCAATTGCCATCCAGCTGCGCGCCGCTGTCATCAACCCGCGCTTCCAGTTCATTGATTTCAAATTGGCTGATCGGCAAGCGGTCATGGGTCAGATAATGAGCCCGGACATAAGGGTTGGACGATCTTGTGCCTGCTGTTGGCCAACTGGTCCACGGGCCGCTGGATTTGTTGAACAGACCGCCATAGCCATCAATCAGCGATTGCGCGCTGAAAACACCCAGCCCCAGACCGGCGATACTGGCTACAGCAAATTTTACCAAACTATTCAAAAAACCACCCCATCAACAATAATCCCTAACGAGTCTCAAGAAGGTCGCGCAGCCGCTTTGCATTCCTTCTTGCCCGTCTTTGGCGTTTGCTTACACGTCTTTTGCCTGGTGAGAAAAGACTACGACTGCGTGACGAGCGTTTTATTCGCGGTTTATTGGTGCCAAAAAGACTGAACATGTCCTGTAATATGGAAACAACCGGGCCGTTACGCCGCCTTTTTCGTGATTGCGGTTGAAAAATGACAACGTCATCTGTTCCCAACCCCTGACGCGATGTCCGAAATTCCGCATCAGGCTTGGGGATTTGCGGAATTACAAATTTGCCGTCACTTCGCGAAGCAAATTTTGTGTAGGTGCCGTTCAGCGGCACGCCCGTCAACCCCTTTGCAACGGTATCTTTATGTGCTTCCAGCATGAAGTTCTTCCAGGTCATGGCTGGTAGCGACCCGCCTGTCACCCGGTTCATTTCGCTGTAATTGTCATTGCCGAACCAGACGCCGGTGACATAGTGCGCCGTAAACCCGACAAACCAGGCATCACGATAGCTTTGTGTAGTACCGGTTTTGCCACCCTGGGGCGTGAACCCCAGCAGCGAGCGTTTACCTGTTCCAGCCTCAACCACCCGATTCAGCATAAAATTCAAATCGGCAATCCGCTCCTCGGCAAAAACCTGTTTTGGCTCGGGGGCATTTTTCCCGCGCGAATAAAGCAGATCACCATTGGGCCGGCGAATCTCCAGAACCGTGTAGGGCTTGGCCTGCTTGCCGCCATTGGCAAAAGTTGCATAGCCGGTGGTAAGGTCCATTACCGTGACTTCATTGGTGCCAAGCGGCAGCGAGGGAACCGACTTGATTTCCGACTTCAACCCGGCCAGCTTGGTGGTTTCGATAATTGTCTTGCGGCCGATATCAAGCATCAAATGGACCGGCACTGTGTTATAGGAATAGGTCAGTGCATTGGTCAAAGTGGTCCGCCCGCGATATTTATGCGAGTAGTTTCGTGGTTGCCATGAACCAATTCTGACCGGTTTGTCATAAACCACAGTTTTAGGTGAATAGCCATTGCGCAACGCAGCCAGATAAACAAACGGCTTAAAAGCAGAGCCCGGCTGGCGCATCGCATCCGTTGCCCGGTTAAACTGGCTTTTTTCATAATCGCGACCACCGACAATGGCCTTGAGCGCTCCGTCCGGGTGCATGGAAACCAATGCAGCCTGTCCGGCGTGATAGCGTACTGAGTTTTGCTCAAGCATGTCATCGACAGTTTTTTGCGCGTGTTTTTGTAAATTGATATCAACCGTTGTTTTGATCTCCAAAACAAAGTCACCCTCAAATCCGTGTGCTTCAACCACTTCGAGTGCTTCGCGATAGGCCCAGTCGAGAAAATAGTCAGGGCTGTAATAATCAGCCTGATTGATCACCTTTGGCGGGTTGCGCCGGGCCTCAAACATTTCACCCTGGCTGATATAGCCGACATCAAGCATCCGGTAGAGCACCACATTGGCCCGGGCTTTGGCCGCTTGGGGGTTCACATGGGGGGCAAATTTTGACGGTGCTTTGAAAAGTCCGGCCAGCATGGCTGATTCGGGCAGGGTGACATCGCGAATGGATTTACCAAAATAAAACTGCGCCGCAGCTTCCACGCCATAATTGCCGCCACCCATATAAGCCCGGTCGAGATAGAGTTTTAAAATCTCGTTTTTGGTCAGGCGCGCTTCAATCCACAGGGATAAAAACGCCTCGTGAACTTTACGCTGCATCGAGCGTTCAGGACTCAAAAACAGGTTTTTGGCCAATTGCTGGGTAATGGTTGAGCCGCCCTGAACCACACCCTGAGCCCGCGCATTGGCAACCATCGCCCTTAATGTACCTTGAATATCAACGCCGAAATGGTGATAAAACCGTGAATCTTCGGTGGCCAGCGCTGCCTTGATCACCGATTGTGGAATCTCTTCAAGCGGTATGGCATCATCCTGACGAATGCCGCGTCGGCCAATGATTTCACCATTTATGTCAGTAAATGTAACCGCATATTCGCGCCGCTGGTTCCAGATATCACCTTCGCCGCTAAACGGCGGCAAGGCGAAAACCAGAATGGCCAGAGCGATGATTGTTCCAAAAGTGGCAAGATCATCGATCAGATCAACAACAATCCGAACCAGCCCGCGAATGCGAAAGCGTTCCAGCCACGATGCATACCAGGCCCAGCCGCGCCGAATGCCATCAAAGGTTTCAAAAACTGCCGTACTCACAAATGAGTCCAGGGTCATAAAGAACCTGTAGAATTTGTTTATGTGCTGGTTTTCGGACACTGTGTCTGTTTTTACTCTTTTGTTGGTTCGCGCCAGTGTGATAGGCATCCACCGACTAAGCCAATTTTTATACGATGTGAATATGGCAGTATGTGGCAGGCCGCCCCTATGTTTGCCATAATTTATCACTGAACGGTTGACTAATACACAATCAAACCATCTTTTTGGAACTAAAATGTCAGAAACCGCACCAGAAACAGGGTTTTGGAAAACAAAATCCCTTGATCAGCTCAATAGTGATGAATGGGAACAGTTATGTGATGGTTGCGGGCGTTGCTGTCTGGTTAAACTGGAAGATGAAGATACCGGCGAAATATACACAACCTCGGTTTCCTGCAGCCTTTTTGACACCGGTACCTGCCGCTGCAAGGATTATTCGAACCGTTTTGAAAAAGTCTCCGACTGCCTTGATCTTGATCCCTCCAAAGTTGATGAATTAAGCTGGCTTCCCGACACCTGCGCCTACCGCCTGCGCCATGAAGGCAAGCCACTGGCTGACTGGCATCCGCTCAACTCGGGAACCGGTCAATCGGTTGTCGATGCAGGTATTTCCATCCTCGGTCAAACCATCAGCGAAGATGAAGTCGAAGAAGAACGTCTCGGCGACTATCTAAAAGAATGGCCAATTCCTGCCGGTAATTGAGGGATTCAGTCCGCTGTGGCAGGAAAAGAATCGTAGAAAAGGAAAATAATCCTTGACAACGACACGATGTTCTGTGTATGTTCTTAATACTCCCCAAATAGACAAACGAACACAACAGCGCTTTTAGCGCCGCTGGCAAACAACCCCGTACCCCCATTACCGGAATAAATCCGGTAATGGGGATGATGGATACTGCCGGGCCCAGAGTAATCACGACACCCCGCCAACAGAAACCGGAAATCAGATATTGAATGAATACCTCGAAGAATTACAACTTGCGTTCGAAGATGATTCCCAAACGATCGATCAGGTTTGCGCTGAATTCGAAACCACCACCGGCACCCTTTACCGCTATGCCAAGGCTGGAAACTGGCGCAAGCGTCGGCAAAAGCCAAGGGAGCCGGTAGCTCGGCAAACCCGCCCGTCGTCGTCTTTGCAGACCCTGATAAAAATGCGCAAGGTCGCCCAGTACTTTGTCAGCGAACTCGACGACGAGCTGAACAGCCAGCAGGATGATCGCTCATCAAGCGAGCGTGAGCGCGGTATTCGTTCTTTGCGAATGCTGCTGAAAGTCACCGAAGATATCACCAGGCTTGAAGATCATTTCGCAAAGATCAGCGCCGGTGAGGACAAGAAAGAAATTGACAGCAAACAGCGCCAAAACCTTGCAAGACGCATTCAAGCATTGCGGGGTCGAAATTGATGATGTCCTTGATAGTCTGGGGACGGAAAACTTTGAACGACTAATAACCGACTGGCCGCTTTGGGCCCGTTATGACCAACTACCCGATCAAGTGACCGCCACCGATGCTCAATGGAAAACCTGGCTGGTGCTCGGCGGGCGCGGGGCGGGAAAAACCCTGACCGGGGCGCAATGGATACGCTATCAGGCTCTGGGGCGAAAGCCGATTGCCACCAGCCCAGCAACCAGAATTGCCCTCATCGGCCCGACACTTGGTGAAGCCCGCGCCGTGATGGTCGAAGGTATTTCCGGCTTGCTGGCAGTCCACGCCGATCATGAACGACCCGAATATCTATCATCGCAAAACAAACTGGTTTGGCCTAACGGTTCGATCGGTCAGGTATTTTCAGCCGAAGATCCTGACAGTTTGCGCGGGCCGCAATTTGATGTCGCCTGGTGCGATGAATTGGCCAAATGGAATAATTTGCGCGAAACCTGGGACATGTTGCAATTTGGTTTGCGGCTCGGTGATCATCCCCGCG
>DAOUPT010000055.1 GCA_030626025.1 Anderseniella sp.
CTGGATTATCGAAGGTGTTCGCCCTGATCGGTGGGACGTTACAGGCGTCGCCATCTGTTTTGTGGGCGCGACGATCATCATCGCTGGACCACGTTAAGTCTTCGAAGTTATTACGCCCAGTTAAAAGTCTGAAGTGGGTCAACACTCGCCTTTCTTAGCGCCTTTCATGAACGTCTGTAAGGAGGTCTATAGCGGACGAAAAAGCCTCAAATGAGAACATTAATACAACAATTTCCCACTGAACCGGCCAAATTGTCTGGTTGCTGACCGGGGCAAAACTCCGCCAGTGGAAAGCTTGCCTAAAACAGCGGGCGTTTAAATGTTGTCCCGCCCTCCTATAACTGAGCCATTATTGGTTTAGTTTTGGAGATTATTTTGGCGGGGAACGGCGCAGAAGCCTTGGGAGTGGCGGCGATCATTGAGGTAGCGAAACTTTGCGCTGAAGGGCCAATGCAATTGTTGTGACGGTTCCTGCATTCGCGTCCTTAACTGTTCTGACTAACCCATTGTTGAATTTGCGGGGCCGACATGGCGCCGGGTTGTTGGGCTGCTACCTTGCCGTTTTTGAAAATCATCAGAGTTGGGATTGAGCGTATGGCGTATCTGCCGGCAATGTCCCGGGCTTGTTCTGTATTGAGTTTGGCCATGCGTACATTCGGTTCGAGGCTTTTGGTGGCCTTGGTAAATTCGGGTGCCATAACTTTGCACGGGCCGCACCAGTCAGCCCAGAAGTCGACCACAACCGGGATGTCGTTCCTTGTGATGTGTTTGTCGAAGGTGGTACTGTTTAACTCGGTTGGCGCGCCGGAAAACAGTAAACTTCCACACTTGCCGCATTTGGCTGACAGGGCCGGTTTTGATGAGGGTACTCTGTTTGTTGCCGCGCATTTGGGGCACACGATTTGTGATGTTTCGGACATGAAACGCTCCTTGGGAAACTCTGTTTATTCTCCAGATAGTGCGCCGGAGGCAAATTCCAAGTGGGTGCTATGCCACAGCCTGACTACCGCAACTTGAGAACACTACGTAAAAATGATGTAAACCCGTTTTGCTCTCTTTTTGTTCATTGACATCTCCTTCTTCCCAAATCTGGGCGTTTAAAGAAAATGTCCTGCGAGTACCGACATATCTACACTTGTGTTTTCGTCTCAAAGTCACTTGCATCATGGCGTTCGTGAAGCTGCTCTTCCGGCTCTCCCGAAACCCGATTGACCATCCGTCCGCGTATTACTGCTTTTCGCTTTGCAATCTCCTGTGTCCAGCGATTGACATGAGTGTATGTATGCGCTTCAAGAAATTCAGCTGCATCATAGACCCTGTTTAACACCAGTGCGCCATACCAGGGCCAGATTGCCATGTCGGCAATTGTATACTCATCACCGGCCATATATTGATGGTTGGAAAGATGTTGGTCGAGCACATCCAGCTCGCGTTTTACCTCCATCGTAAAACGGTTAATGCAATATTCGATTTTGGTCGGCGCGTAGGCGTAGAAGTGACCAAACCCGCCACCGAGATATGGCGCGCTTCCCATTTGCCAGAACAACCAGGACAAGCACTCGGTTCGCTTGGCCGGGTCCTTTGGCAAGAACGCGTCAAATTTTTCAGCCAGGTACAAAAGGATGGCACCGGATTCAAAGACCCGGGTCGGCGTTGGCGTACTATGATCCATCAGCGCTGGTATTTTTGAGTTCGGATTTACTGACACAAAGCCGCTGCCGAACTGATCGCCATCACCTATCCGGATCAACCAGGCATCATATTCCGCGCCGCTATGTCCAAGCGCCAACAGCTCTTCGAGCAAAATCGTAACTTTCACACCATTAGGTGTTGCCAGAGAATAGAGCTGCAAGGGGTGTTTGCCGACTGGTAGCTCTTTATCATGGGTTGCCCCTGCAGTAGGGCGGTTGATGTTGGCGAACTTACCCCCGCTCTCACTATCCCATTTCCAGACGCCAGGTGGTGTGTAGATCGATGTATCTGTCATTTATTATGTTTCTTCCGGTTGAGGGATTTGAGCACATGTAATTCATGAATTGGTTTTGTTAGCAAGCATATTCTTAAACAAAGAGCCCGGCCGTTCGTATCTGCTCGCAGTCAACAATGCGAATTTAAAGAGCTTTGTTTTAGCTGAGGTCGGTTGCAAAGCAGTCACCGGCTAACGTCCGCGATATCAAGGCGTTATCTGACAATTTCGTTCAAATGAGAAAGTTTTGCGCTTCATGGCCTATTGGTCGCTCGGCACCGCTCGAGAGCTTGAATAGTTTTCGACGGCCAAAAAACCGACAAAATCCAGTATGAGGACCGAAACATTGTCATAAAGGACAGGCATCGTTACCACATAACCCTTCAATTCTTCATAGACAGCCTTTGGCATTACATTGAACAGCAGTTTCTCGGCCCGCTCTTTTTCACTTCCACCCGCCTCTGAAATCTAAAATTTGAACCGTTGCTGTACTGCAATGTTCAGGAAGGGTTCCTATGGATCAACTGGTACATTCAATTTTGCTGAAGCGTCGAGAACTTCACCCGCAGCAAGAAGCGTGTCTTCCCTGAAGCGTGCACCGATTAGCTGTACACCCACAGGGGTGCCTTCGCCCGCCATGCCGGTTGTGACAGTTAAGCCGGGAAGGCCCATGAATGGCATGGCTATTTGAGTAAGCTGAGCTTCCATCACCCGGTCAAATGCTTCTGGGGATTGCAGATCAAGAAGATCGGGAAATGGCAGTTCTGAAGACACCGGGCAGATCAAAACCGGGTAACGGTTTAGAAAAAGCTGCCACTCGCGGGCAAGTGTTACTCGCTTCTGCAAGACGTCGAGAAATTCGTTCAGCCCGACTTCAGGACACAGTCTGGCCATTTGTTCATAGATGAATATAGCGTCGGGATCAGCTTCCTGTTCGATCATGGCTGCTGCACTGCGTCTGAACTCTGACAACCACAATATCGCCTGAAGGCTGGCTGCTTCCCTCAAAGGCGGGAGGTCAACTTCCTCGACTGTCCAACCGACCTGTTCCAAAATTTTTCCCGCCTGCCGTACTGCCTTTTCAACCTGAGGATCGACCTTCCATCCCTCAGGGTCGATTGCCAAAGCTGCTCGTTTCGGTTGGGGTGGCAGCTCTAATGGCACAGGTGTCCACCAAGGATCGCGCGGGTCTTCTGCAGCCATCGCATGAAAGCCGAGACGAACATCCTCAATGGTCCTGGCAAGCGGTCCTGATACCGCCATTAATTGTGCGCCGATGTGCCGGTCCGGGCCACTCAGATTGATCGCAGGTATACGGCCAAGTGTCGGGCGCAAGCCGTGAATACCGCAGGCATAGGCCGGGTAACGGATAGAGCCGGCGATATCCGTACCATGACCAATCGCCCCGATACCGGCTGCGGTCGCTGCTGCAGCGCCCCCTGACGAGCCGCCCGGTGTAATCTTGGAATTGTGAGGGTTGCGGGTGTGACCACGCAGCGAATTGCGGGTGAACCAATGCAGGCTGAAGGCCGGCGTGTTCGTGCGCCCTACAATAATCGCGCCTGCCTTTCGCAAATTGGCAACAACAGGATTGTCCTCCTTGGCAATAAAGTCATTTTGCAACCTGAGGCCATTGGTGGTCGGAAAGTTTTTTTGATCGACATTTTCCTTTATCGTCACCGGAACACCGGCAAGCGGACCCGGGTCATCACCCCTTGCAATTTGCGCGTCGATAGCCCGTGCCGCATTGCGAGCCTCCTCAGGCATTTCAACCACCACGGCGTTGATCGCAGGGTTAACGGATGCCAGTCGCTCAAGCGTACTTTCAACAACTTCAAGCGCCGATATTTCATGTGCACGTACTCGTTGAGCCGTTTTTGAAGCAGTCATCCGCCAATAATCAGACATGGTTTTAAGTCTCCAGTGATCCTCAAGCATTTGTCTTCGTTGACGGTTAGCATGTCAAGTTACTTAGCAACCAGACTTGGGGACACGTCAAGAGTTGATGCCTTGGCAGAGTGGCAGTGCCCTTACGCCAAGGCCCAGGCTTCGCGCATTACCCTCTTGGTGTTCATCATCAACGGCTCGCCATAGATATGACCGTTTCCCATTAATCGAAACAAACACTTCATCAAGATGCCACCGACCCGGTGCTCTGGGGCGTGATTTGTTTAACTCACGAGCATAAATCGATCCAAACTTCAAAACCCACGCCGAACGGTCACCCAGTTACCGTGACAACACCCATAGATGACAATACCAGCCCTGCTGCCGATTTTCCGGCGATCCGGCCAAATGATACGGCTGAGAGCAAACCGTTGCCCGACAAATATCCCCAATCCTGTGGACCCGAAACACCGCAGGCAGCCCCGCCACTGGCAAAAAGGTTGGGAAGAGCATCCCCATCGGCATCCAATACGCACGCGTCACTATTTATCACCAGCCCGCCTTGTGTGTGAAAAAGAGAGCCTGTGACTTTCACCGCGTAATAAGGAGCTTGCAGTGTTGGATTTGACGTAAAATCTCTACCAAACTTATCTTGCCTTCTCCCTGATGCAAATTGTGCAATTTCATCAAAGGTATCGGCCAAGCGCTCTTCAGAAACGCCGATCAGCTGTGCCAGTTTAGCGATGCACTGCGCTTTCACGACAGCGCCATGTGCTTCGGCCTGTTCGTAATCTTTAAAACCGGCAACGAGTTCTCGCAAGCGGTCATCAAATATGTTCCAGGCCACATCGCCGGATTGTTTTAGGACACGCTGGGCCTGTTCTGAATAGCCATCATGCTCGTTGGAAAACCGCTGACCCTCGGAATTTAGTTGGAAACCGCCTTCCATCATCAGCGCCCAGCTAATCAGGATGCCATGCGGATGCGAAACCGAACCGTGCCCCTGATAAGACCCCAGATGCTGTACCCCAGCCCCGAGAGCCTGTCCCCACAGGATCGCGTCCCCTTGGTTTCCCGGGTGACCGAAGTAAAGCGCGCCCTCCATTTCAGGGATGTATTGACGGACCATATCGGCATTGCCACCAAATCCGTTGCAGGCCAGAACAAGTGCTTTGCAGCCGATCAATTCGGTAGCACCGTCCGGGCGTTCTATCCGGACACCTTTGATGTGGCCCGCACCGTCGGCAAAAAGATCAATAACATGAGCTCCAGTCATGATGTCGATGCTCGCATTTTCCGCAGCAGCAGAAAGGCCACGCATCAAGTCAACCCCTGCACGCGAAATGGGTGCATGCATGCGCAATTGACTGTGACCAGGGTAAAGAAACCCCTCAACTAAAGTCAACTCGACACCGTGCGTTTGGGTCAGCCAATCTATGGCCGGACCTGAAGCTCGACACATCGCCTCCACTATTTTCGAGTCTGCCTGACCACATGATTTTCGCATGATGTCATCGACCATGGTTTCGATGGAATCCGCGATGCCTTTTTCTTGCTGGATGCGGGTCTTGCAAGCCGGGATCATCCCAGAAGACAAAGCCGTACTCCCGCGCGGAACCAGATCGCGTTCCAGAACCACAGGGTCAATGCCAGCATCCTTGGCAGCCAGTGCGGCCACCAGCCCACTGGCACCAGCGCCAATGATCAAAACTGGAATAGCAATATCATAAACCTGACCGTCGGCAGGTAGAACAGGCATAACTTAATTCCTCAAAGCTGAAACAAACTGGCCACACGTGACCACATCCGCGATTGTGGACAAAGAACTGGTATTGGTTAACTTGCTAGCCAGATTTATCAAAACATTTTACGCATGGCAAATGAGTAAAATATCTTACAAACGCTGGCGTTGTCACGGTAACCGGTCGATCAGGAGACTGTAAACAAGTCGTGACTACAGCTGCATAATCTGACCTCACTATTCAATTTCGTGCGTCCTTGGCCTGATAACGTTTTAACGCTATGACATTTGAAAACCCGGTGTGGACAGCGACAGAGCCATTTCTTCTTCATCCATTTCTTCTGCAACTGACTCAAACAGTGCGGTTGTCATGTAGCGCTCGCCGGTATCTGGCAACATGCAAAGTATAACAGACCCGAAGGGTGCTTGTTCAGCGACCTGCATGGCAGCCGCCAAAGATGCACCACCGGAAATTCCTGTAAGGATACCTTCCTTGCATGCGAGCTTCTGCGCGCAGGCAACGGCATTGACACCTGTTATTGGTATTAATTCGTCATAGTTTTTCTTGTCGAGAAGGTCTTGCAAAACCAATGGGATAAAATCAGGAGTCCAACCTTGAATTGGATGCGGCTCGAACGCATCATGGCTCGATGCAGGAGAACCATCGGCAAGGCGTTCCTGAGCATGATTGCTTGCAACAAGGGCGGCATTGGCAGGTTCAGCGAGGATGATTTTGGTTTCTGGACGTTCATTTCGCAATACCTTTGCAACACCGGTAATCGTCCCGCCAGTTCCAAATCCACTGACAAAATAGTCCAGCCGATCGCCCTCAAAGTCTGCTAGAATTTCTTGTGCGGTCGTTGTTTCGTGAATTGCGGCATTGGCATCAGTTTCAAATTGACGAGCAAGAAACCAACCATTTGCTTCTGCCAGCTCCACAGCTTTTTTATACATCCCGAGCCCTTTTTCGGCACGAGGTGTTAAAATCACCTTTGCACCAAAAATTCGCATGAGTTTACGGCGTTCAACTGAAAAGCTGTCAGCCATGGTCACCACAAGAGGATAACCTTTTTGCGCACAAACCATAGCAAGCCCAATGCCGGTATTGCCACTAGTTGCCTCCACAATCGTCTGGCCCGGTTTAAGCGTACCATTGCGTTCGCCTTCTTCAACAATGTTGAGTGCAAGTCGGTCTTTGACAGAACCGGCAGGATTGAAAAATTCGGCTTTCACGTAGATTTTGATACCATTGGGTGCAAGATTTTGAATCTGAATACATGGCGTATCACCAACTGTTTCCAAAACACTGCTAAATAACTTTCCACGCCCGCCAGTCTGTCTAATTGTTTTCTGAATAGTCATGAACTCGTTCTTCCTTTCCTAGTATCCACAAAGGCCAAACATCAACCGGAATGGCAATATCCATAGTTTAATTATTCAAACTAACACATCGGTGCTTGACATCAACGACTATGGAACAGGCGTTGTCACGTTAAACAACTTTAGGGAGAATTGCCTTGAGTTGCGGTGGGTCAAAGCGGCTAATTTCTGCTCTCTGCACCTCCCGCATAGATTGTTAAAAATGTTAACGTGAGAACACCCTGAAAACCTCATACGGTGAATACTGACCCAACTCGGACATAGAAACTTACCTTTGTCGCTTCGCTAACAATCCTAAATCGTTCCAAACAAGCTGATCGACCAATTTGTTGCCAGATACGAGAAACCTGTCGATAAACCTGATACCGTTAAATGGTGTTTCGTCAGGAAACACCCCAGCAAGGGTCCCGTAACAGTAAACCGCTACACCGCTTTTTGTCTCACATTCGTCAAATTTCTGGTAGGATTTTTTGACGAATTGATACCTCGTTTTACCCCATGCAACAAGTTCTTCAAGCTTAGTGAACTTGACTCCACCCGGGAAATTCATGTGAAATTCTTCAGCAAGATAACGACCGGCTTTAGACAGGTCGCGCTCCTCCATCGCGGTCAGATAGGCCCGGACAATTTCACTGGCTGACAGGGGCGGTATGCCCGGTGTTTTGTGCTCACCGCCTCGCATATAATTACCACTTGAAACTTCGTTCAATACCACCGTCACGCCATCGGGTTGTGCACCGGTTACCGCGCAAGCAGCATTGGTCAATTTACGCGATAATTCTGTTTTGGTTGTTTCGCCATACCCCTCGATCAGGGTTACGTTGATGATGGGCATAAAGGGTCCTCTTTTTAAAAGTAACTTGACAATGCTCTAATGATATATCTTTATACCATTTAATGAAAGGCATTGTTGAGTTTTCAAATCATGAAAGAGTTTGACGTTGTAACGGCTTCTATTCTGGACATTCCTGATGTCAAAACCAAAACCGAGCTGGTTGATGACCGCTTGCCGACACCTCTGTATCACCAGGTCTATCTGGTATTGCGGGATAAAATTATTTCAGGCGAATATACGTTTGAAACTTCGTTGCTAAGTGAACAAGAAACATCAGATATGTTTGGGGTTTCGCGTATTACAGCCAAGCGGGCGTTGAATGAATTGGCTGAGGATGGTTTTGTTAAACGTGAACGAGGACGAGGGACACGGGTCATCTATCATGCACCAACGCCCCCGGTTCAGGCCAATGTGGAAGGGTTGCTTGAAAATCTTTTGGTTATGGGGCTGGAAACTCAAGTTCGCGTGAAATCCTTTGAGTATGTAAAGCCGGACCTCGCGGTCAAGCGCGCTTTGCAATGTGACGAGGAATGTCTGGTACAGCGAGCGGTCAGGGTGCGATACTTGGAAGAAGAACCGTTTTCTTATTTAACGACCTATGTGCCCGAACAAATTGGCCGGTCCTATAATCGAGACGACCTGGCAAATCGCCCGCTTTTATCCTTGCTCGAAAGAACAGGCGTTGTGGTAGGGCGTGCTGAGCAAACCATCAGTGCCACACTAGCTGACAGCAAAGTTTTTGCGGCTCTAGGACTTGAGCTTGGCTCACCGTTGCTGAGCATTCAACGAATTGTATACGGTCAGGATGAAAAGCCCGTCGAATTTATCAAGGCACTCTATCGACCAGACCGTTACCAGTATCGCATGATGCTGTCGAGGGTGGGCAAAAAACGATCCCGGTCATGGTCTGTGGCCGGAACCTGAAAGAAAAGCAGACCGTTGGTGTCATTAAAGGGAGAGAAATTATGACCAGAGACATCTCAAACAAATCGCGTCGCGATTTTATTAAAATAGCAGGAGCAACTACGGCGCTGACAGCGACAGGCGTCTTTTCGCCATTTGTTGCACGCGCTGCCGCGCCGGTTAAGATTGGTATCGTGCACCCGGTTACTGGCTGGGCGCAATATTCCGGTTCGCAAGCGCGTTTTGGTGCGCAAGCTGCACTGAAAGAGGTCAATGCGGCTGGTGGCATCAAGTCTATGGGTGGCGCAATGCTTGAAGCAATGCTGGGCGATGCTCAATCCAAACCTGAAATTGGCGCGGCAGAAGTTGAAAAATTCAATGAAGGCGGAGCCTCTGCAATTGTCGGGGCTTATGCATCCAATATCTGTCTTGCAACAACTCAAGCAGCAGCAAAACATGGTATTCCACACGTGGTCGATGTCGGCGTCAGTGACAAAATTGTTTCTCGCGGTTTAGAAAATACTTTCCGTTTCGGTCCAGGTTTTGGCGCGATTACCAAAGCTGGTGTGGAAAGCTTTTTGGCCATCAACAAGGCCGCAGGCAGCCCAACCAAAACCGTCGCAATTGTGAATGAAGAAACCACAGGCTTCGGTGCTGGTATTGCTAAAATCATGACCAAGGGATTGGCTCCGGCCGGGATTGAAGTGGTGGAAGTGTTGTCACACCCAACCCCGAACAAAGACTTCCGCAATATCGTTTTGAAGTTAAAGGAAATCGATCCCGATGTTTTAATCCCGTCGCACTATTATAACGAAGGTGTGTTGTTTTTGCGGACGTTACAGCGCCAAAAAGTGCAACCAAAGGCGATTTATTCAGTGCTCGGCGGCGCGTCCTCGCAATTCCGCTTCCTGTCAGAGTTTCCTGATGCTGCGCAATATGTAATGGATTGCAATCACTGGTTTGACCCGAAAAATCCGGCAGCCAAGGCATTGCAGGCTAAAACCAATGCCGCAGGGCTTCACTTTAATTATGAAGTCTTTCTGGCTTATACAGCGATGATGTTTACCGTGGATGCCATTGAACGGGCAGGGTCTTCTAATCGCGCCAAGATCATGGAGGCGATGGCCAGTAGTAAATGGTCAGGTTCGATCATGCCATATGGTCCAACTGTGATGGATAAAGGGCAAAATACCGGTGCCCGTCCATTGGTAACCCAGGTGATGGGAGATAAGATCAATGTGATCTCGCCCAGCGAGTATGCCAGTACGTCTGCTGTTTTCCCGCGTCCTGCATAAGTACTAACGATTTGCTGATCTGGTAAGTCCCCTTGCCAGATCAGTTTTTCTTTGAATTTTCAAAGTCTTTTTGACGGATAAGGTTTCATGGAGTTACTGGGGTTCTCACTGCCAAGTTATGGCTGGTCGACCATTTTTGGTTCAACCATAAGCGGTGTTTTTCTGGGGTCGATCTATGCACTGGTTGCGGTAGGCCTCACGTTGATTTATGGCGTACTGCACATTATCAATTTCGCCCATGGTGCACTCTTGATGCTGGCTATGTATGCGGTATATTTTTTGTGGAACATACTTGGTATCGACCCCTATCTTGCCATGCTAATTGTGGTTCCGGGCGGGTTTGCCTTTGGTTATGGATTACAGCGGTTCATCATTGGCAAAGCCAGCCATGGTAAAGATGAAATTACCCTGCTTGTCACTCTAGGCGTGGCCATCGTCATTGAAAATATGGCCCTGTTCTTTTTTTCTGCGACTGAACGGTCCGTCCGGGTCCCTTACGATCTCGATGGCATTGATTTGGGTGTCACTTATGCCGTTTATCCAGAACTGGCCGCCCTCGTTGGATCGTTCCTGATCACGCTTGCGCTTTGGGCTTTTATGACCCGTACTGATACAGGTAAGGCAATCCGGGCTGTTTCAAAAGAACGTCAGGGCGCGCAACTGGTGGGCATCAATGTGGATCATATTTTTGCTGTCACTTTCGGTATCGGTGTGGCGTGCGTTGCGGCGGCTGCCAGTCTGCTTGTGCCGACTTATGCCGTACATCCGCAAATTGGTAGCCTGTTTGTATTGATCGCTTTTACCGTAGTTGTACTTGGCGGCATGGGCAGCTTTGTTGGTGCTTTGGTTGGCGGTTTTCTGATCGGCGTTACCGAACAATTGGGACGGTTATATCTTGGCGAAAGTCTTGGCGTGATCACAATATCGGTTATTTTTATTTTTGTTCTCCTGTTCCGGCCTACGGGTTTGTTCGGCGTCAAGGCAGGATAAAATCATGAGTGAACGGGCACGTCTTTCTGGTTGGACAATTATTCTCCTAACATTGGCACTTTTACCGTTGTACCTGCATTCTGCCCGCTGGATTGACTTTCTCGAAATGACTTTGTTTGTTGCAGTTTTAGGACAGGGCTGGAACATCCTTGGCGGCTATGGCGGGCAGTACTCATTTGGCAATGCGCTACTGTTTGGCACAGGCGCTTATATTCAGGCTCTGTTGCAATTCAAATTTGGCATCAGCCCGTGGATTGCCATGTGGTTTGCTATCGCAGGTGTCGTAGCAGTGGGAGCAATGGTCGGCTTTCTCAGTTTTCGCTATGGCTTGCGCGGTTCCTATTTTGCCCTGATAACACTGGCTTTTGCTGAAGCATTTCTGGTGTTGTCACGATCCCTCAAATCCATCACCGAAGGGGGCAGCGGCGTGCAATTAGCATTGAACCAGGATCCAGCGCAAGCAATTGCCACCTTTCAGTTTAACTTTGCGGGACCATTCCTGAAAGAGTACGGATTTTACTACACTATATTTACAATCTTGCTTGTCACCTACGCCATCACCTGGTGGATGGAGCGTTCCCGGTTTGGAGCGCAATTGGTTGCTGTGCGTGAAAATGAGGATGCCGCCCTTGCCCTTGGCATCAATACATTCAAAGTGAAGCTCGGCGCGATTTGTCTGTCTTCAGCGATTACCGCCTCGTGCGGTGTATATTACGTTCAGAAATTCCTTTTCATTGAACCGGGCATTGCCTTTGGCCCATCAAAATCAGTTGAAGCATTGTTTGCACCGATCATCGGCGGGCTTGGTACGGTGGTTGGCCCTTTGCTTGGGTCGGTCTTCATTCACGGGGTTGGCGAAGCAACAAAAATGACCATCGGTCAGGCCCTTGGCGGACGCCCCGGTGTCGATCTTATCCTGTTTGGAACGATCCTGATTCTTGTTTTGGCCTTTCTGCCGCGCGGACTTGTAGGTCTGGTTGAGGCGGTGTGGAAACGTTTGAGCGGTGGCCGTGATGCTTGAGGTCCAGGGCATCAATAAAAGTTTCGGTGGGTTACACGCGGTGTCTGATGCCAGTTTGTTTGTACCGGCTGGTAAAGTGGTCTCGCTCATCGGGCCCAATGGCGCTGGCAAGACCACATTGTTTGCATTGATCTCAGGGTTTCTCAGACCTGATAGCGGCACGGTTATTTTCGATGGAACTGACATCACCGGAAAAGCCCCGCACCTGATTTGCCAAATGGGGTTGGTACGCACATTTCAGGTTGTAAAACCTTTTGCCAGTTTGACCGTGCGCGAGAATATTGCAGTTGGCGCACACACTCGTATTGCCGACCGCAAGGCTGCCCTGGCTAAAGCGGATGGTGTGGCCTTGCTGGTGGGAATGGACGCCATGCTGGAGCAATCGGCAGGTGACCTGACTATTGCTGGACGCAAACGCCTTGAGCTTGCCCGGGCACTGGCCACAGAACCTAAATTATTGCTGCTGGATGAAGTTATGGCGGGCCTTAATGCCACAGAAATCGCAGAGCTTGTACCGGTGATCCGTACCATTCGTGATACTGGCGTGACCATTCTCCTGATCGAGCATGTTATGCAAGCGGTGATGAGTTTGTCTGACTATACTTACGTGTTGAACCAGGGCGTCATGATTGCTGAAGGTGAACCTAAAACCGTCACTTCGTCGCCCGATGTGATCGAAGCGTATCTCGGTCACGGGGCGGCGGAACGTTTGGCAAAGATGGAGGCGCGTGATGCTTGAGATCACAGACCTTCACGCAGGCTACGGCCAGATGAAAGTCCTGCACGGGATTAGTTTGACGATTGGAGCTGGCGAGATCGTTGCCTTGCTGGGCAGCAATGGGGCTGGCAAATCTACGTTAAACAATAATATTTCCGGCATCTATCGGCCCAACTCCGGAAAGATCAAGTTTGAGGGAACAGATATCACCGGGCTCCGGTCGGAAGCGGTGGTTGATCTGGGTATTGTTCAAGTGCCAGAGGGTCGGCGTGTGTTTCCAAATATGTCCATTCGTGAAAACCTGGAACTGGGCAGTTTTCGTCGAGGCCGCGCGAGGCGTCGGGAAAATCTCGACCGCGTCGTTGAAATTTTTCCGCGTCTTCAAGAGAGATTTGATCAACTTGCAGGTACACTGTCTGGCGGAGAACAACAAATGCTCGCAATTGGTCGAGCGCTGATGAGCGAGCCTCGGGTTTTAATCCTTGATGAACCTTCATTGGGATTGTCGCCGCTTCTGGTTGAAGAAATGTTCACGCTGATTGATCATCTCAACAAGGATGGATTATCAATATTTCTGGTGGAACAGAATGTCATGCAGTCACTTGAGATTGCCCACCGGGCTTATGTGATGGAAAACGGCGAAATAGTTTTGTCGGGGGTTGCTGAGGATTTGCTTAAAGACCCCAACCTCAAAAAAGCCTATTTGGGACTATAAAGATTATGGGACAAACACTGGCAGAAAAGATTATTGCAAAGGCGGCGGGGCGCGGCCACGTCAGCCCTGGAGAATTTGTCACTTGCGCGGTTGATTTGGCCATGATGCACGACAGCGGTGGCCCGCGACGGGTAAAGCCAGTTTTGGATCGACTTGGTGCAAAAGTCTGGGATCCGGGAAAAGTAGTGGTGATTTCAGATCATTTTGTGCCGGCGGTAGATGCCATGAGTGCCGCGATTTTAGATCTAACCAGAAAATGGGTAGCAGAAAACAACATTCAAAACTTTCACGACATGCAGGGCATTTGCCATGTGGTTTTGCCTGAACGTGGCCATTTGAGCCCGGGTATGTTTGTGGTTGGGGGAGACAGTCACTCGCCGACCGGCGGTGCGTTTGGGTGTTTTATGTTTGGTGTCGGGGCAACAGATATGGCCGGGGTTCTGGTAACCGGGGAAACCTGGATCAAAGTGCCCGGAACCATTCGTATTAACATTGATGGCCAGCTAGCTCCTGGTGTGTCTTCCAAGGACATTATGCTGCATTTGTGTGCGCGGATTGGCATGGGCGGGGCTGGTTATCAGGTGGTGGAATTTTGCGGGAGTGCCATAGAAGGCTTGCCGATGATCGAACGCATGACGCTTTGCAATATGTCGGCAGAGTTGGGTGCGCAGGCAGGTTTGATTGCAGCAGACAAAACGACCGCTGCATATATAACCGCTGCAGGCGGCAATGTCGGCGATTACGAAAGCTGGCAAGGTGATCGCGACGCAAACTATCTCGATACTCATTTGGTGGAGGCATCAAGTCTTGCACCACATGTGGCAGCTCCTCATTCCCCGGCAAACTCTGCACCGGTCGGCGAGCATTCTGGAGTGGTTATTCAACAAGCTTATATAGGGGCCTGCACCGGCGCAAAGCTTGAGGACCTACATATGGCGGCGGCGGTTCTGAACGGTCGAAAGGTTGCTAGTGGAATACGCTTGCTGCTTGCCCCGGCCTCAACGAAAACCACCGCGGCAGCTGTAGTAGACGGAACCATGGCCATTTTGACAGAGGCCGGTGCAATCCTGTTGCCATCTGGCTGCGGGGCATGTGCAGGTTATGGCGCAGGGATCCTGGCCGAAGAAGAGGTCTGTATTTCGTCAACCGCACGCAATTTTAAAGGGCGAATGGGTGCGGCCAGTTCCAAAGTATATCTAGCCTCGCCTTATACGGTTGCGGCGAGTGCAGTGGCAGGACATATCACTGACCCGCGTGAATTTTTGCAAAAGGGCGTATCATGACAAGCAGGGCCTGGGTTTTTGGAGACGATATAGATACAGATGTGTTGGCTCCGGGTCTTTATATGAAAGGACCAATAGAGGTCTTGGCAACTCACTGTCTTGAGGCTGTTGATCCAAATTTTGCCGCTGCAGTTAAACTTGGGGACGTCGTTATCGGCGGTGAAAATTTTGGCATCGGGTCGTCGCGTGAACAAGCGGTTCAGGTGCTCCAAATTCTCGGTATTAGGACCTTGATCGCTAAATCGTTCGCCGGAATTTTCTATCGCAATGCGCTCAATTTTGGTGTGACCGCTTTGACCTGTGCAGAAGCTGAAAAAATTTGTGCGGGCGATGAGATTACGGTTGATGCGCCAAATGGCACCATCACCAACCTGACCAAAAATGAAACCTATTCGTGTGACCCGCTACCTGAGCAATTGATGGAGATGGTCGCACTTGGCGGTATGGTGCCGTATCTGGAACAACGATTGCGGAAAGGGATTTAGAAAAATGACAGATCATCCCAGTTTACAAGACCAGCTCTCTGGGCGCCAAATCGCCGTTGCGCCGGGGGTGTATGATGCATTTGGTGCTGTGCTGGCAGAACAGGCCGGATTTCAATCTGTTTACCTGTCGGGCGCATCCATCGCCTACACCCGATTTGGCCGTCCTGATATTGGATTGGTCAGCATGACAGAAGTAGCCCAAACCCTCTCGGTGATATCAGAGCGGTCGGACATACGAACTATTGTTGATGCTGATACCGGTTTTGGCAATGCACTGAATGTGATGCGAACGGTCCGACTATTTGAAAGTGCTGGTGCTACGGCCATTCAGCTGGAAGATCAGACTTTACCCAAACGTTGTGGCCATCTGGAGGGAAAAACCCTTGTTCGTACCGCTGAGATGGTTGGCAAGATTAAAGCGGCACTGGATGCGCGCAGAAGTGCGCAAACGCTGATTATTGCCCGCACCGATGGGATTGCGGTTGAGGGATTTGATGCCGCTCTTGACCGTGCTGAACAATACGCACAAGCAGGTGCCGATATGTTGTTTATCGAAGCCCCGCAAACACTTGAACAAATGCAAACCATGGTAAAACGGTTCGGCTCAAAACTGCCATTGATGGCCAATATGGTGGAAGGTGGCAAGACGCCGCAAAAAACTGCTCAAGAGTTGAAAGGCATTGGATTTTCACTAGCAATTTTTCCTGGCGGCATGGTGCGTGCAATTGCCAAAACCATGCAACAATACCTGAGCAGTCTGAAAGCCAACGGCAGCAATTTACCGTTTCATGATCAAATGCTGAACTTTGATGAATTGAACACTTTGCTGGGGACGCAGGACATGCTGGCGCTGGGTGCTAATTATGATGCCGTAAATTTCGAGGACAAAGATGATTGATCCGGTAACGCTTGCGGTCCTGAAAGGTCGCCTGGAACAGATAGCTGATGAAATGGATGCCACACTGTTTCGCAGTGCATTTAATCCAATTATCGCAGAGGCCCATGATGCCTCGCACGGCTTGTACCATGCCACGACAGGGGCGACGCTGGTGCAGGGGAAATCCGGCCTGCCTATATTTGTCGGGGCGATGTCTTTTGCCGTAAAAGCTGTGATTGGCAAGGCGGCGCGCGATGGTGACTTGGCCAAAGGGGATGTGTATATTTTCAATGACCCCTATGATGGAGGCACCCACCTGTCGGACTTTCGACTGGTGCAGCCTTTTTATCGTGATGGCAAGGTATTTTGCTATCTGGCTTCGGTTGGTCACTGGCATGATGTAGGCGGCAATGTGCCGGGAAATTATAATCCGGTGGCAACAGAATGTTTTCAGGAAGGAATGCTGATCCCGCCGGTAAAACTGTTCCGCAAGGGTGAGCTGCGCCAGGATATAATAGATATTCTGCAAGCAAATTCCCGCCTGCCAGGCAGTTTGTATGGTGACCTGAACGGTCAGATCAATGCTCTTGATCTGGGCATGCGACGCATGGCTGAGCTGTTAGACGAATATGGCGATACAGTCGTCGCCCAAGTTCTGGTTGAGCTGCCAAAACGGGCCGCAAAGCTCATGGCGGCAAATATTTCTGAGTTGCCAGATGGCACTTATTCCGCAGAAGATTATCTTGATAATGACGGGATCAAGGACACTCCGTTAAAAATTGCACTGGATCTGACCATCAATGGTGATCAGATGAAACTTGATTTCAGCCGTAGTTCAGAAGCTTGCGCGGGGCCGGTCAATATTTCGTTGTCAACCGCGATTGCATCAATTTATGTGGCGACCAAACATTTGTTTACAGAGGTGCCGGCTAACGCAGGTGTGCTCGAGCCGATTGAAGTGATAATTCCTGAAACATCACTTTTGAACGTACGCGCACCCAAGCCCGTGGGCGGTTACACGGAAACTATTTTGCGCATTATTGATGTCATTTTTTGCGCGTTGGCAGATGTTGCGCCTGAGCGTGTAAACGGTTGCGCTTATGGAACAATCAACGCGCTCTCACTGGCTGGCCATCGCAAGGATGGCAGTCGCTGGGTGATGTTCAGTTTTTTTGGCGGTGGGCATGGCGGACATCCGGAAGGCGATGGGTTGAACCACGGCAACGCACCGATTTCCACAGCCACCATCCCCCCTGCAGAAATCTTGGAGGCGGCCTATCCGGTGATGTTTACCAAATGGGCGCTACGACCTGACAGCGGCGGGCCAGGTCGGCATCGCGGTGGACTTGGGGCAATCTATGAGATCGAGTTACTTGAGGAAAACGCAGATGTTTTCCTGTTTGGTGAGCGGGGAAAATTTGCACCACCAGGCGTTGTTGGCGGTCAACCTGCTGCATTGAACAAATTCACTTATCAACAAGACGACGGCGATCACATACCGCCATTGGTTTCCAAGATGGTGGGCATCAAATTGAAAAAAGGCCAGCACGTGCATTTGGAAACGCCCGGGGGAGGTGGCTACGGACACCCCCATGAACGTGACCCTAAATCGGTAGAACGCGATATTGCTCTGGGCTTTGTCAGCCCTGAAAAAGCGATTGATGATTATGCTGTGGTACTGGATGCCAACGGTGGTTTGGATCTGGGAAAAACGACAGAACTCCGGAAGGCTATGCAATCATGAATAAAGCATCATCCAGTTATGCGATCGGCGTAGATGTTGGCGGCACCTTTACTGATGTTTTCTTTTTAAACGAGGCTACCGGCCATTGTGAAGTCGCCAAGGTTCCCTCAACCCCGGGAGACCAGTCTCAGGGCTTTATTGAAGGCATTCGCCAGAAAGTAACCGATTTTTCTGATGTTTCTACGGTTGTGCACGGGACGACAGTTGGCACAAATGCTTTGCTGGAGCGCAAAGGGGCAATGACCGGGATCATCACAACTGCAGGGTTTCGTGATGTTTTGGAAATGCGTCGCCGGGATCGCCCCAATACATGGGGATTATGGGGGCAGTTTGAGCCAGTTGTACCTCGCAATTTTCGGCTCGAGGTATCAGAGCGTACATTAGCGGATGGCACCATTCGGCAAAAAGTTAATCCGACAGAAGTGCAAAATGCCGCGCGGGAATTGTTGTGTCTGGGTGCAAAAAGTGTATGTATCGCATTCATTAACGCCTATGCAAATTCTGAAAACGAACAGATTGCGCTGCAAGCGTTACGCGAAATTTGGCCAAATAATTATATCGGGGCATCATCGGATATCTTGCCAGAAATACGCGAGTTTGAACGCACCTCAACCACGACCCTTAACGCTTATCTCCAACCAACGGTCGCTGGATATTTGCACAAGCTGGAAACCGCATTGAAAGATGACGGGTTTGATGGACAAGTCTTGATCGTACAGTCCAATGGTGGTGTGATGACAGTAGAAACTGCGCGGAAATTACCTGTTCGCACAGCCCTGTCCGGCCCTGCTGCCGGTGTAATCGCCAGTGCCCATATTGCCGTAGAAGCCGGATTTCCAAATGTCATAACCTGCGATATGGGCGGCACCAGTTTTGATGTGTCATTGGTCGCAGAGGGGAAAAGTGCGCTGGCGGCTCAGAGCAATATTGATTTTGGCATGACTGTGCGCACCCCCATGATCGAAATTACCACCATTGGGGCCGGGGGTGGATCAATAGCCTGGGTGGATCGCGGCGGGCTGTTGCAAGTTGGGCCTGAATCCGCCGGTTCAAATCCGGGACCGGTCTGTTACGGTCTAGGTAATGACCGTCCTACCGTAACCGATGCCAATGTGGTTCTGGGTCGGATCAATGCAAATAAACCCATTGGCGGCAAGCTTGAGCAATTGGATGTTGAGGAAGCAAAAAAAGCAATCGAAACCCATGTCGCAATCCCGTTGGATCTTGAAGTAATGGCAGCAGCAGAAGCCATCATCCGGGTTGCGAACTCAAAAATGGCCGGTGCCATACGTCTGGTTTCAATAGAGCGCGGATATGACCCCAAAAACTTCTCGGCCATGCCGTTTGGCGGCGGTGGCGCGTTACATACGGGTGCGTTGATAAAGGAAGTCGGCCTGCAAAGCGCCCTGGTGCCACGATACCCTGGCATCAATTCCGCACTTGGTTGCACCATTGCTGACATGCGTCATGATTTTGTGCAGACTGTAAACGGCATATTAAAGACACTCGACATGGTCAGCCTTGATTCCAAGTTGTCGGACTTGGCGGCTCAGGGCCTCAAGCTGTTAACAGATGCCGGGGTGAGTTTTGAAAGCCATGATGTCTTATTCGAACTTGATATGAGTTACCTCGGCCAGACTCACACGGTCGATGTACCCCTGCCTTTAAATTTTGATGGTGGAAAAATCGGCGTCAGCGCTGAAGTGATCCACAGTGCATTTGTGACCCGATACCAGGAAGTTTATGGCCGCCCGCTTGAAGGTATTCCTGTCCGGATCTTGAATTTACGCGTTTCCACAATAGGGCGGCGGCCAAAATTTGACCTTGGCCTGTTGGCCCCGGAAGACGGCATATCATTAAACGATACCCGCACTGGAACCAGAAACGTATGGTTCGATGGTGCTTTTCATGAGACCGGTGTTTTTGACCGATTGCCCATGTCAATCGGTACGCAAGTTCCCGGTCCAGCCATACTGGAGCAGCCTGATGCAACAATTTGTATCGAACCTGATTTGCAGGGGCGAGTTGATCGCTTTGGCAATCTGATTATTACCCGAAAGGAAGGAAGCTGAAATATGCTGAATTTTGACCCTAAAACGACTGCTTTGGTTCTGGTTGATATGCAAAATGATTTTCTACACCCTGATGGAGCTTACGGCAGGGCCGGGCAGAAAAGTGCAGAAATCGGAACTCTGGCGCCGCGCTTGAAAACACTTGCAGACAGTATACGGGCAGCGGGTGGTTGGATCGTTTCAACTCATTTCACCCTGGTACCCGGCAAAAATGGCGAACCCTTCATTTCACCTCATCTGAAAGAACTGCGCCCGTTCTTGACTAAAGGCGATTTTGCCCCTGGCAGTTTTGGTCACGAGTTGATCAAAGAACTGCAACCAGCAGATTTGACAGTGTCCAAAGTTGCCTTTTCCGCCTTTTATCAAAGCCGGTTAGAATGGGTCTTAAACCGCGCAGGCCTGAAAACGCTGATTTTTGGCGGTATCGTAACAAATGGCGGCGTGGCGTCAACCTTACGCGACGCACATGTGCGCGATTTTCACTGCATTGTGCTTGAAGACGGCTGTGCAGCATTTAGCAAAGAAACGCACGAAATAACAATAAAATCTCTGGCAACAGTTTCCAAAGTAGCATCCTGCGATGACATTAGAATTGCTTTGGGCTCGGTTAAAAATAAACCTATATCTGGCTAGACGATATGTTGATCGAATGACTGCTTGTGGCACTTAGCAGGCATTATCCATTGTATTTCATAACGGCGGAATTCGATCACAAAACAGACATTGATTTAACGTACAGGACGGTCATCCTCTTCGCGCTGCCATTCGAATGGATCACTCTCATGATCTGACGAATGCGATGGCGTATCCAGTTGTTTCTTACGTTTTCGCAACTCGTGCTGCCGCAGCATGTCAATGAGCATTTAAAACTGACCCGGGTTTGGCGTTTAAAACTGACCCGCCATTTAGGTGTTTCGGAGATGTTTTGGAGGGTTGTCCATAGAGCCCGCTTGGCGTAGTGGCCACACAGCAAACGTAGCCGAGCGGGGGCTGTGGTCAAGCCGGGCTTTGGACGTTTGCGGCTTTAAGTTTTTTGTTTTCTGCGGCTTTGTGAGAAGCGGTATGAAGTGTTGCCGGTTTCGATGATCGAGCAATGATGGGTGATCCGGTCGAGCAGTGCTGTTGTCATCTTGGGATCACCAAAGATTGAAGTCCATTCGCCGAACTCCAGGTTGGTGGTAATGATGACGCTGGTATTTTCATAGAGTTTGCTAATCAAATGAAGGAGCAGTGACCCGCCCGATTTGGGGAATGGAATATAGCCCAGTTCATCGATAATGACGCAGTGGGCTTGGCTAAGCTGGCGGATTATTTTACCGGTATTTCCTTCAGCTTGCTCCTTGATCAATGCATTAATGAGATCAACGGCATTGTGGAAGCGGGCTTTTTTACCCTGAGCGATAAGTGCTGTTCCAAGAGCAATGGCGATATGGGTTTTGCCGGTTCCTGTACCACCAACAAGGATCAAATTGTGGGCGTCGTATGTAAATTGACCGGTGCAAAGCTGTTTGATCTCAACCCGCTTCACGGCTGATGCATCATACTCGAATGTGGCAAAGTCTTTATGATGGGGAAAGCGTGCAATACGCATCTGGTATTGAATAGAGCGTACACGTCGCTCAACGACTTCGGCATCGATCAGCTGTTTGAGCGCTGTTGTCA
>DAOUPT010000057.1 GCA_030626025.1 Anderseniella sp.
CTTCTCGTATCAAACCAGCACTTTCAGGCGCCACCCAAACCCACCACCACAAAGGCGACCCGATGCAGTGTTTCAGTGCGGGCTGGTGAAAAGATATCTAGCATGAAACGCAGAACTAGTCAAGAACATTATAAGAACATAATATTGTTTGTCGTTATTTCAGTGCATGCCAATTATCGCGAAGCACCGCCCCCAAAGACGATATAACGCACACTATTGTTTTGCATTCTGATTTCAATGGTCTATTTACAGGTCAAAACAAATACCTAACATGGATGTGACAGACGTGACCAAGCCAACGCTTGCAGCCTTTGCTGAACGATTTTCGATTGCCGGTCTAAAGGGTATGAAACCTGACCTGTGCTCGCCTCAGTGTATCAAAACCGAAGTGCTTTCAGGCCTGACAGTGGCGCTGGCATTGGTGCCCGAAGCTGTGGCCTTTTCCTTTGTCGCTGGCGTGCATCCGCTGGTCGGGCTTTACGCTGCTTTTATCGTCGGCCTGATTACCGCGTTGATTGGTGGTCGTCCTGCGATGATTTCTGGCGCAACCGGGGCGCTGGCCGTGGTCATGGTCTCGCTGGTTGCCCGTCACGGTATTGAATACCTTTTTGCCACGGTGGTTTTAATGGGCATTTTGCAGATGTTGGCCGGGGTTCTCCATCTGGGAAAATTCATCCGGCTGGTGCCGCATCCGGTTATGCTGGGTTTTGTGAATGGTCTGGCTATTGTTATTTTTCTGGCCCAGCTTACCCAGTTCCAGATAGCTGGACCAGATGACGTAAAGGTCTGGATGACCGGTTGGCCGCTGGTGACCATGCTGGGGTTGGTTGCCCTGACCATGGGCATCATATGGGGTATGCCAAAGCTTACCACAGCTGTTCCCGCCCCGCTGGCCGGGATTGCTATTGTCGCTGGCATTGTTATTTTCTTTGGTATTGATGTGCCGCGGGTTGGTGATCTTGCCTCAATCAAGGGCGGTCTGCCTTCATTCCATATTCCAACCGTATCGCTTGACCTGAACACGCTGAAAATCATTTTTCCCTATGCGGTGATTTTGGCGGCCATTGGTCTGATTGAAAGCCTGTTGACGCTCAATCTGGTCGGTGAAATTACCGGTAAGGGTGGTGGCACCTCGCAAGAATGTGTTGCCCAGGGTGTGGCCAATACGGTCACCGGGTTTTTCGGTGGCATGGGCGGTTGTGCGATGATCGGCCAGTCGATGATCAACGTAAAATCAGGTGGCCGCACGCGATTGTCAGGTATCGTTGCAGCGTTGTTTCTGCTGGTCTTTATTCTCTATGCCTCAGGCCTGATTGAACAGATCCCGCTAGCGGCGCTGGTCGGTGTGATGTTCATGGTGGTGATTGGTACCTTTGCCTGGCAGAGCCTGAAAATCCTGCGCCGCATACCGTTGACTGATTCATTCGTGATGATCCTGGTCACCATTGTGACGGTGATGAGCGATCTGGCCATCGCTGTTGTGGTAGGCGTTATCGTGTCAGCACTGGCCTATGCCTGGAGCAACGCAACGCGTATTCACGCCGCAAAGGTGATGACGCCTGAAGGAGCCAGGGTTTATCAGATTGAAGGCCCGTTGTTTTTTGGTTCCATTGAGGGCTTTGCTGCCCTTTTCGATCTCAATGACGATCCTGATGTAGTTATTGTGGATTTTTTAAATAGCCGCGTTGTTGATCAATCTGCACTGCAGGCCATTGAAGCGCTGGCCTCCAAATATGAGGCGGTTGGCAAAACTCTGCAGCTTCGCCATCTGTCTCACGATTGTCATCAATTGTTAAACAAGGCCGGTCAGCTGATGATCGATTCCGATGATGACCCGCATTACGGCGTCGCCGTCGATTATTCCATCAAAACCGGTGTGTTTGGCGGTGGTCATTAGTACTGCGGTTTTCGACGGGTCAGTCTGAAGCCGATTTCGACCCGGGTACCAAACAGGTTTTTATCAAGTTTGCGTTTGGCCACCCAAGGGTCTTCACCATAATTTTGCGGTTTGGGCCGGGCCGGGCGACCTTCACGCCATGAGACCAGCATGCCTCCGGCTGCAACCAGCACCATACCGGCAAGAATGATCAAGGATGGGGGGTTGTTAAACACCAGAAAGTCCCAAACCGGCGCAAAAGCCAGATAGGTATATTCCAGTGGTGCAATCTTTCCAGCATCAGCAAGCTGGTAAGCTTTAATCGCCGTCGTTGATCCAACTGTGTGAGTGATAGCAACGATGATTATAAATGCGCTCGCAGCAAGTGTCATTGGGGTCCAGCCGCCAAGTAAAGCAGGCCACTCGCTTACCGCAGCCGCATTTACGGGCATTAATTCGAGTAAAACCACCATCTCGCCACCAACAAGGGCATAAAAGAAATTGTGCATCATTGACAGGGAAAAGGCCGGGTCGGCACGACAGCGCCAACGGGTGATAATGACACCAAAAGCGTAACAGGCAGCAGCTGCAGCGGGCATGAGCATTACGCTCGAAAATTGTCTGTCCCATGGTTGGACAATCAAAACAACCCCGCCGAAGCCGACAAAAACGGCCAGCAGTCGCCGCCAGCCGATATGTTCTCCAAGAAAAACTGCAGCCAGAACGGTGATCAATAAGGGCCCGATAAAAAATGTCGCGCTGGCTTGTGACAGGGATAACATCGGCAGCGAAACGTAGAAAAAAACATAAGCACCAACCATAAAAAGGGCCCGAATAAATGGCCATATCCACTGGGTTGGTAAAAGTGTGGATCGTTGTCCTGCGACCATCGCCACCACCACCAGCAACACCATACAAGCCAGCGATCGCAACAATTGCATTTGCCAAACCGACATATTGGCTAGAATAAGCTTAACGACCAGGTCCTGAACTGAAAACGCCACCATCGCCAAAACAATAAGCAACCTGGCCTTTGGCAGGTCATCAGCGGCAAATTGTTGTCCAGGTGTCGGCGCGGCCATAGCCCATCTTTCAAACGGTGTCTGTCCCTCACTCAATTGTGGAGGCTAACACTGGGTGTTGAAATTCACATCATACCGGGCCGACACATTATGACCCAAAATCGCCACCATTGATGGCGTTGCTAAATACGGCTATGTAACATCAAACGATTTCGTTATTAGCAATACGAGAAAGCTCAGAACCGGCCAGGGTGCTGCGAGGAATCAACATGGACGCCAGAATAATTGAGGAAATTGGCGCGCTGCAGGCACAAATTTCCAAACTAGAAGAACAGCTTGAACAAGCCAGGATGACCCGGCAACAAAAGTTTCATTACAGCACCAAAGGCCGCAAAGTGGTATTTGAAAAACCGGTAAGAGACCGGCATATACAACAGCGCACCGGCGTCATCGCTTATATGAAAAAACTGTCCTGGAAAACCCATCTGACCGGTCCAGTTGTGTACTTCATGATCATTCCCTTTATATTTCTTGATTTGTGCGTAACGGTTTATCAGGCAATCTGTTTTTGGGCCTGGGAAATTCCAAAGGTAAAGCGCCGACAATATGTCTTTATTGATCGCCATCATCTGCAATATCTCAACGGAGCTGAAAAGCTCTATTGCATGTTTTGTGGCTATGCTAACGGTGTCACCGCCTTTACCCGCGAAGTTTCTGCCCGCACCGAAAAGTTCTGGTGCCCGATAAAACATGCCACCAAAGTCAAACATGCCCACGCCCATTATCAGGACTACATAGAATACGGCGATGTTGAGGCTTGGTTCAGCAAGGACGATAAATAGAAAAAGCCCGGCGAAATCAATCCGCCGGGCTCTTATTCTAAAATTGATAAGTCGATTACATCGCCTTGTCTGTCACCGCATGTGTCCAGGCACCTTCAGGTTTTTTGGAAATCACCGGATCAGAACCACCCGATAACAGCGTTTTCACTGTGCGTTCGTAATCAGCCGGATCGAGTTTGCCACCACCGGCGGTCAGCTTGTTGATTTCGCCCATCATCCGGCGCTGGTGTTTTTGGGTTTGTGCACCGCTGGCATCATTTTCAAGGACGATATCGGCTGCTGCATCAGGGTTGCTGCGCGCGAACTCCCAGCCTTTCATGCTGGCTTTGACAAAGCGGGCCATCTTGTCGACAAAGGCCGGGTCTTTCAGCTTGCCTTCAAGGGCATACAAACCATCTTCCATGGTCGAAACGCCTTGCTCTTCATACTTAAAGACCACCAGATCAGACGGGGCCAGACCGGCATCAATAACCTGCCAATATTCGTTATAGGTCATGGTTGAAACGCAATCGGCCTGTTTTTGCAACAGCGGATCAACATTAAAGCCCTGCTTGAGAACCTTAACACCATCAGCGCCGCCTTTGGTGCCGATGCCTAGTTTGCTCATCCATGACAGGAACGGATATTCGTTGCCGAAAAACCAGACGCCCAGCGTCTTGCCTTTAAAGTCGGTAGGGGCCTTGATACCGGTTTCCTTGCGGCAGGTGAGCATCATGCCCGAGCGTTTGAACGGTTGGGCAATGTTGACCAGCTTGACGCCTTTTTCGCGTGAAGCCAAAGCAGATGGCATCCAGTCGATAATCACATCAGCACCACCACCGGCAATAACCTGCGGCGGGGCAATATCGGGGCCGCCCGGCTTGATGGTCACATCAAGGTCGGCAGCGTCATAAAAGCCTTTGTCCTTGGCAACGTAGTAACCAGCGAATTGGGCCTGTGTCACCCATTTAAGCTGCAAGGTCACCTTGTCTTTAGCCATGGCGGTTGCGCTCATCACAACCATTGACAGTGCGGTTGCACCAAGTAGTAGTTTCTTCATCGGTATTCCTCCCTGTTATGCACGTTCTTTTAAGAATGCTTGTTTGGTCGCATCGAAGGATGCCAGAACGTGCTCTTTCTTTCAATCAGCGCAATAGCGCCATAAAACGCGGAACCGGCAAGTGCCGCCACCGCAATCTCTGCCCACACCATGTCGACGTTCATACGCCCGACTTCAGTGGAAATTCTAAACCCCATACCAACAATGGGGGTGCCGAAAAACTCTGCCACGATGGCACCAATTAACGCCAGAGTCGAATTGATTTTCAGCGCATTGAAAATAAACGGCATGGCCTGTGGAAGCCGCATCATAAACAGGGTTTGCGAATAACCGGCCGCATAGGTTTTCATCAGGTCACGCTGAATGGTCGTGTTATCGGCCAGTCCGGCGATGGTGTTTACCAGCATTGGGAAAAACGTCATGATGATTACAACAGCGGCTTTGGAATGCCAGTCAAAACCAAACCACATCACCATGATCGGCGCCACCCCGACAATCGGCAGGGCCGAGACCAGATTGCCAATCGGCATCAGGCCGCGTTGCAGGAACGGTGACCGGTCAATAGCGATGGCGACAAGAAAGGCGCTGCCGCACCCCACGATATAGCCAAACACAACCGCTTTGAGAAATGTCTGTTGAAAATCGGCCCACAGGGTGGGGAGGGAGTTAGCAAAACGCACCCCGATCGCACTGGGTGGCGGCAGCAGGACGGTTGGCACTTTGAAACCTGTGGTAATGAGCTGCCACAGGATTAAAAGCCAAACGCCAAATAAAACCGGAATGAGGAGAGATATCGCCCGGTCGAGAAAACGGGATCTGATTTTGTAATTGGCCAGTAAATCCACACCAAACCATGCCATCAACCAAATGGTAATCACGGTAATCCAAAACCCGATGCCGGGCACTTTCTCAAAAGAAAGCGCTTGCTGGATCAATATATAAGCAACGGTGATTGGGAAAATGACAAAAAAAGCAATACCCACAGGGGTACGGATGATATTCATGGGCGTACCCCCATGTGCTTGTCGACATAGCGATTGGCGACCCCGACCAGTGCCACCAGAGAGCCGGCAAGGAAGGCGGCCATAATCAGTGCCGACCAGATTTGTACCGTCTGGCCGTAATAAGACCCGGCCAGCAAGCGAGCCCCAAGACCAGCCACCGCCCCGGTCGGCAATTCCCCGACAATCGCGCCGACCATAGCAATGGCAATGGCAATTTTCATTGAGGCAAACAGATAGGGCAGGGATGACGGCCAGCGCAGTTTCCAGAACACCTGCCAGCGCGAGGCTGAATAAGTCCGCATCAGGTCAAGGTGAATGACGCGTGGCGAACGAAAACCCTTGACCATGCCAACGGTGATTGGAAAAAACGACAGATAGGCTGAAATAAAAGCTTTGGGCAGCAGGCCCTCGATGCCGATTGCGTACAGCACGACAATGATCATCGGGGCAACGGCCAATATGGGTATAGTCTGTGAAGTAATCACCCACGGCATCAGGCTTTTATCGAGGGTGCAGCTGTGAACAATGCCCACTGCCAGCAGGACACCGAGAACGGTGCCGATCAAAAAACCGACCAGCGTGGAGGACAGGGTAATCCCTGAATGGTAGATCAGCGAGCGCTTGGAAGTGATTTTCTTGAGTACTGTGGTTTTGTAAATCTCGCTGACTACCTGATGCGGGGCGGGCATCACCGGGCGTTTCTGGCTCATGGTATCTGCGACAAGTTGCGATGTGGTCCAACTGGTATTTTTGGCGCGCAGATAGGTGTCTTTTTGAAATGGCGCATTGAGGAAGAAGGTTGCCACATACCAAAGAATGAAAATCGCTACTGTCACCACCATGACCGGTGCAGAGCGTGATATCCAGCCCTCTTTATCCGTCATAGGAATGGCCTTCCCGCAAGCCTTCGCGCACCCGGTGGGACAGTTCCAGAAACTCTGGTGTTTCACGAATATCAAGCGTCCGGTCGCGGGGCAGTGTGCTCTTGATGATATCGTGGATACGTCCCGGTCGCGGCGACATCACAACAATTCTGGTTGAAAGAAACACCGCTTCAGGAATCGAGTGGGTAACAAATACCACGGTTTTTTTGGTCTTGTCCCATAGCTTGAGCAATTGTTCGTTAAGGTGGTCACGGACGATTTCATCCAGCGCCCCAAACGGCTCATCCATCAACAAGATATCTGGATCAACGGCCAGCGCCCGAGCAATCGAGGCCCGTTGCTGCATGCCGCCTGACAATTGCCAGGGGAATTTTTTCTCAAATCCGGTCAGATCGACCAGTTCGAGATTCTTTTTGATTCGCGCCTGACGTTCCGCCTTGTCCAGCCCCATAACTTCCAGCGGCAATTCCACATTGCGCGCGATGGTCCGCCATGGGTAAAGCGCCGCAGCTTGAAACACATAGCCATAAGCTCTTGCCAGCCGTGCCTCGCGGGCGCTCAGGCCATCAACCATAATACTGCCGGCCGTGGGCGTTTCCAGATCAGCAATCACCCGTAACAAAGTGGTCTTGCCACAACCGGATGGCCCGATAAAAGAAACAAATTCCCCTTCGGCAACATCCAGATCGATGCCGGACAAGGCATGCACTGGCCCGTCATTGGTCTCGAATGTCAGCGACAGGTCTTTTGTTTCGATGACGTTCGTCATTAAACCCCGCTCGCTGGAATTCCAGTCCGTTCCACCTTACGCGGCGCTGTAATCTCTTTCCATTTGGAAAGGGCAGTGTTTACAGCCTGGAACGGTTCGCGGGCAACGAATTTGCCGTGACCTTCGCGGGTGTTTATTTCGTTTTCCGTCACCACAACATCACCACGGCTCAGTGTAAAGCGTGGCAGGCCCTTGACCTGTTTGCCTTCAAAAACATTATAGTCGATAGCAGATTGTTGACTGCCGGCCGTAATGGTTTTTTCACGGGCCGGGTCCCAAACCACAATATCAGCGTCAGAGCCGACAAGAATTGCACCTTTTTGCGGATACATATTGAGGATCTTGGCAATGTTGGTTGAGGTCACCGCGACAAATTCATTCATCGTCAACCGGCCAGTCGCAACCCCATGGGTCCACAACATCGGCATCCGGTCTTCCAGTCCGCCGGTGCCATTGGGGATTTGAGTAAAGTCGCCAACACCATTACGTTTTTGCTCAGTAGAAAAGGCGCAATGATCGGTGGCAACTACCTGTAACGAACCAGCCTGTAAGCCAGCCCAAAGGCTGTCCTGATGCTGCTTGTTTCTAAATGGTGGCGACATCACACGCCGTGCCGCGTGGTCCCAATCAGGGTGAGCATATTCGCTTTCATCCAGTGTCAGATGTTGGATCAGTGGCTCGCCATAAACCCGCTTGCCGTTCTGGCGCGCCCGGCGAATGGCTTCGTGGGATTGCTCGCAGGAGGTGTGAACCACATACAGTGGCACACCGGCCATATCAGCAATCATGATGGCGCGGTTGGTCGCTTCGCCTTCCACTTCGGGCGGGCGTGAATAGGCATGAGCTTCCGGCCCATTGTTGCCCTCGGCCAGCAATTTTGCCTGCAATTGTGCCACCACATCACCGTTCTCGGCGTGAACCAATGGCAAGGCACCCAGTCCTGCACAGCGCTGGAATGATGAATACATCTCGTCATCATCTACCATTAAGGCACCTTTATAAGCCATGAAGTGCTTAAAGGTGTTGATGCCCTTTTCCTTGACCACGGTTTCCATTTCATCAAAAACCTGCTCGCCCCACCAGGTAATCGCCATGTGGAAAGAATAGTCACAAGAGGCCCGGCTGGTTTTATTATCCCAGCGCTGAATGGCTTCAAGTAGTGATTGCCCCGGATTGGGCAGACAAAAATCAACTACCATTGTCGTGCCACCCGAAACCGCCGCTCGTGTCCCGCTTTCAAAATCATCAGAGGAATATGTCCCCATAAATGGCATTTCCAGATGGGTATGGGGGTCAATCCCGCCGGGCATCACATAGCAACCGGTTGCATCAAGGGTTTCATCGCCGGAAAGGTTCGGGCCGATTTCAGTAATTTTCCCATTCTCAACCAGCACGTCAGCTTTGTAGGTGCGATCAGCGGTTACGATGGTGCCGTCTTTGATAACTGTGGACATAGGTGTTTCCTCTTTAACTCAGTCGTTTTCAGCTAAAAATATGCTTAACTCAGCCGCATCTTCCAATACACAAACCTTAATTTTTTCACCAAATCCGGCCTGGGTGTCGGCTTGCCATTGCGGAATCCAACTCACATCCGCACCAGTTTCCGGCGATGATGGAATGAGCACAAATTTTTCAATTGTCGAGTTTAGCAAAATATCACGGAATTGCTGGCTTGCCACCCATTCGGCATCTTTTGGTGACAAATCATCGGTCGGTAACGCCGTATCAGCAACCCAGTTTTTGATGGAGTTAGCTGTGGCATAGTCAGCTGCCGCGCGCACTGCTTTGGGTATATTCGCACCAGTTTCGTCATAAAGACTGGTGTATTTGATCCACACTGCGTCCAGATCAGGTTGGTAAGTGACGGTGACAAAATTCTCTACAGAAAATATCGGGTTCATTCTACAATCACCGCTGTTTCCAGTACTGCATGCAACAGCACATCCGTGCCAGCTGCTGCCCACTCCATGCTGATTTCTTCGTCTTCGTTGTGACTTAAGCCATCAACGCAAGGGGTCATGATCATTGCAGTCGGGGCAACCGCATTAATCCAGCAGGCATCATGGCCAGCGCCCGACACGATGTTCATATGCGAATAGCCCAAACGATTAGCAGCATTGCGAACCGCGGTCACACAGCCCTCATCAAAGGTCACCGGATCAAAGCCTCCGACAAATTCTATTTCAAGACCAAGCCCGTCTGCATCACAAATCTCTTGCGCCCCTTTACGCAAACGCGCTTCCATATCTTTCTGGACCTCAATATCGGGTGAGCGGAAATCGATGGTGAAAACCACCTTGCCGGGAATAATGTTACGGGAATTGGGATAAACATCACAATGACCGATAGCCCCGACAGCATCGGGTGCATGAGACAAGGCAATTTCATCAACCAGCTGAGTAATTTTGGCCATGCCAAGCCCGGCGTTTTTGCGCATCGGCATCGGTGTTGAACCGGTGTGACTGTCCTGACCCGTTACCGTTAATTGCAGCCAGTTCAGACCCTGGCCATGGGTGACAACACCCACATCTTTTCCCTCGGCTTCCAGAATTGGCCCTTGCTCAATATGCAATTCAAACATCGCATGCATCTTGCGGGCACCAACCTTTTCATCACCTTTCCAGCCAATACGCACAAGCTCGTCACCCATTTTGATGCCATCGGCATCTTCCTGATTGTAAGCCCATTCCTGAGTGAACTTTCCGGCAAACACACCCGAGGCCATCATTGCCGGAGGAAAACGGGTACCTTCCTCGTTGGTCCAGTTGGTGACGACAATAGGATGTTTGGTTTTGACATCAAGATCATTCAGTGTACGGATCAGTTCCAACCCACCGAGCACGCCAAGGATACCATCATACCTGCCGCCAGTGGGCTGGGTGTCCAGGTGCGAGCCGACATATACAGGCAAAGCATCAGGGTCTGTGCCGGCACGGGTTGCAAACATCGTGCCCATTTCATCAATGCCCATGGTCATGCCAGCCGCGTCGCACCACTTCTGGAACAGCTTGCGGCCCTCGCCATCTTCATCAGTTAGTGTCTGGCGATTATTGCCGCCACGCACCCCAGGGCCGATCTTGGCCATCTCCATCAAAGAATCCCACAGCCGTTGGCCATTGATTCTCATATTGCCTTCGAGTGCCATAATCTATACTCCCTGATAAATATTTTAATTTTGTACACATCATGCTATATTTCGACCAAACGGTCCAGTTTTTTAATCGATATTGTTGACAGCCATGCCAGATAACAAACAATCAAAAATCCAGCGCAAAAACCGGCGTAAAATAATGGATGCAGCACTGGAGGTTTTTTCCACTTACGGTTATCGCGGCTCAACCATAGACCAGATTGTACAAGCCGCCGACATGTCAAAATCCAGCCTGTTTTATTACTTTAACTCGAAAACAGAAGTTTATGTGGCGTTGTTGAGTGAAACGCTGGAAGAATGGCTTAAACCGCTAACACAGCTTGACCCGGCAGGTGACCCGCTACAGGAAATCTGGTCATATATTGAACGAAAGCTGGATATGTCGCGCACCAATCCGAAAGCCTCGCGATTGTTCGCCAACGAGATACTTCATGGTGCCCCCAATATCATGAGCATTTTAACGGGTGAGTTGAAAGCTCTGGTTGATGAAAAGTGTCAAACTATTCAATTGTGGATAGATCAGGGAAAACTGGCGCAAGTGTCGCCTTACCATTTGATCTTTATGATATGGGCAACCACCCAGCATTACGCCGACTATGAGGTACAGGTCGATACTTTGATCGGCGATGATTGCGACAAGCGTTTTGCCGATGCAAACCAGACGTTGAAAACAATTTTTCTGAACGGATTGCTGCCGCGTTAAGCCCGCTGCAAAATCAGCATCGCACCTGACAAAACCCCCAGTGCGATCAATACCGAAATATCTGGCCAGCTGCCGCCATTTACCAGTTGTTGCAAAAGAATAAAGGCCGGTATTAATAGCGTGTATGACATGACTTTTACACTGGGCAATCGCAGTGCGGCATACTGAATAAGATAGAAGGTGATGGCGGTGGTGAAAACCGACAGCCAGCCAACAGCAAGATAAATCACCGGCGAAACCAGGTGCCAGTTGGTGTTGACAATCGCACTCCAGCCATAAATCAGCAACAATATAGAACCGGCAACCAGCGTCCAGAGAGTCAGATTGACCAGCCCGCTTCCATGATGGAGTTTTTTTACCGCTGGCGCATAGCCAGCATAAGCAGCGCAACCGACCAAAAAAATTACTTCACCCTTGCCGATCCGCAACCCCTGCATGGCCGCCAGCTCACCGCCAAACACAATCCAGATGCTGGCCAGGCCAGCAACGACCAAACCAGTAAGGCCGACCAGTCCGAGGCGCTGGCCAAACAGTAAAAGCGCAATGATGGCGGTCATAAAGGGGGTCAGCGTAAACACCGCACCGGCAGCAAGGGGTGTCGTCCATCGCAAACCTTCGAACATGGTCACAAAGAAGATCACCAATAACAATGCCAGGAAAAAATACCGCAGCCAATTTCTCAAGGATGGAAAGCGGAATTGTTCTTTTGATAATCCGGCAACGCCTGAGAAAATTACAACTGCCATGGAAAAACGCAAAAACGTCAATGCTACCGGATCAAGTGAAAAGGTAATAGCCCGTCCTATTGTGAACGAGGTACTCACCAAAAATGCAAATAGCAACATCGCTGCATGAGCTCTAAATGTTTGGTTCGGCAAGCTTGCCACGTTAATACTACTCCAGTTTCTGGCCATAACCTTAATCGTCAACAGGCTCTAAAAGTAATTATACTTTTAAAAAGTTTTTACCTTTCGGAATAGCCAGTGTAAGTTAGCCATCCAGGGGCGGTTTTTGAGTCGGGTTTTATAATGGCATATTGGCGTGTAATTGTTACGCTGGTTTTATTGATTTTCATAATGCCGCTGCTGGTCCCATCAGCATCGGCGGCAGAACGTATTGTCGGGGCCGGATTCAAAAGTGCGCGTATTGAGCTGATCGACGTGTTGCAGGTCGTTGACAGCAACAACCCGCAAGTGGCAGTTGATGTGCCCGCCGATACGATCGGTCAAAAAATCCGGATGAATTTACAGGCAACCACTTCGCAGGCACCGCACCGCTGGGCAATCTTTACATTGTCCAATCCAGATTTGGTCGTACATGATTTTGTCTTGCAGATACCCCGGCAGGGATTTATCGGATCGGGAATTTTGTGGCCAAAGCGCAGCGCTGCCCGAATTATTTCGGTGAGTTCATCGACCGGGGCCAGGCCGGTACTCATTGGCACCCGTAATGCTCAAAGTTATGCCCTGTCCATCGGACCGGGACGCACCGCCAGTTTTGCCATTGAACTGACATCCGTCGTTCTTGAAAAGGCAACCTTGTGGCATCGCGACACTTATGAAGCACAAGAAGGTCAATTGGCATTCTTTAATGGTGTGGTGCTGGGCATAGCCATTTTACTAGGCGTGGCGATTTTATCGCTGTTTGTTGTGCAGCCAATGGTAATTTTTCCGGCAGCCGGGCTTTTTGCCTGGTCGATGATTGCTTTTATGTTGCTCAATGCCGGGGTTTTGTCGCTGGTAACCAATGAAGCGGTTGAACGCGTTTATGGGGCGGTCATTCGTGGCGTTGTCGAAAGCCTTATGGTGGCCGGGCTTTCGTTATCTCTCATTACATTTTTGCAATTGTCAAAAAACGCCCAACTTACCAATATCTGGTTTTGGCTGACGACTGTAACAGGTCTGGGACTTGCGGCCTTTAGCTTTTTTGACCCATTGGTTGCCTCTGGAATGGCGCGGATATCCTTTGGCGTTGTGGCAATAACAGGATTGTTGACCGCGGTGGTCTTATGGAGCCGCCACATCAGCCGGGCAGGCTCATCGCTTCTGGTTTGGGTTGTTGTTTGCATTTGGACACTGGCCGCCGCCATCGGCTGTCTTGGTTTGTTTGATACCGGCTTTGTGGGGCCAGCAACAGCTGCGGGACAGGATTTGATTCTGATCACCATCAGCTTTACCCTTGTGCAGATGGTCTTTGGTCAATCGATTGCTGCCAATCATTTTTTGGAAGACTCCGGCAGACGGGCGCTGGCACTGGCAGGTTCTGAACAGTCAGTCTGGGATTGGCAGGTTGCTCATCAGGTTTTGTATGTCGGCCCGGAATTAGAGCACGGTCTGGGTATCGAATCCGGATTTATGGGCAGTGTAAACCCGCAACGATGGGCGGAGTTGATTCATCCAAGTGATCAAGGCGCTTATTTCAGTGCCGTCGAAGCTGCAGAAAAAAGAGGCAAAGGGCCTTTTTCTCAGGAGTTTCGATTGCGCCGCGCCGATGGCACTTATCGCTGGTATTTATTGCGCGCCCGCGCCATTGCCGGTGAAGATGGTATTGCATCCCGGTTGATTGGCACCCTGACCGATGTAACAGCGGTTAAGCGATCAGAAGACCGGCTGCTGGCAGATGCGGTACGTGACCGGGTAACCGGATTGCCCAATCGTGCCTTGTTCGTTGACCGGTTGGAGCGGGCCATGCGCCGGGCCGGGGCCAGAGAGCATGATGAGTTATTCGTACTGGTGATTGATCTTGACCGCTTCAAGAATGTTAATGACGGACTCGGTCACGAGGTTGGCGACAGTCTATTAAATGTTACTGGCGGTCGTCTGGGGCGTATGATCGGGCCTGATGATACTCTTGCCCGGCTGTCTGGTGATCAGTTTGGCATCATTTTTAACGGAGAAACCCCGACCCGCGAAATCATAGAAGTTGTCGACAATATTCGCCAGATTGTAGCGGTGCCGATAAATGTCCGCCCCAGAGAAATTTTCCTCACTGCCAGTATCGGGGTTTCCCAGTTCGAACCAGGACACTATGACCCTGAAGAATTGATTAAAAACGCCGAAATCGCCCTTTATGAAGCAAAACGCCAGGGCAAAGACCAGATCGAGTTTTTCCGCCCCACCATGCGTGACGACCGCTCAGATTTGGTGGCACTTGAAAGTGATTTACGCCGCGCCCTTGATCGCAATGAGATCGAGGTGGTTTATCAACCGATTAAACGACTGGTCGATGATCAACTGGCCGGTTTTGAAGCGCTGGTCCGTTGGCGCCATCCCAGACTTGGCCTGCTTAGTCCTGACGCCTTTATGGATATTGCGGAAGAAACCGGCATTATTCGTGAAGTTGGTCGTTATGTGCTCAATGAAGCAGCCCGTCGATTGGGTATCTGGCAGAGGGCATTCAGGCCATCGGATCCGCTGTTTGTAGCGGTCAATGTTTCGCGGGCTCAATTGCTTAATTATGAATTGATCAGCGACTTGCGGGCGCTGTTCAGGCGTGAAGATATTGCCCCGGGGACTTTGAAACTCGAAGTCACCGAAACAATGATAATGCAGAATCCGGAACTTGCTACCAAAGTCCTTGAGCGGGCATCGGACCTTGGGGTCGGTATCGCCTGTGATGATTTCGGCACCGGTTATTCAGCACTGGCAAACCTTGCCCGCCTGCCATTTGACACGTTGAAAATCGACCGGGCCTTTTTGCTGGAAGACGGTGTTAGCGAAAACGCCACGACAATTTTTGATGCCATTACCCAATTGGCTCATAACCTCAATTTGAATGTGGTTGCCGAAGGAGTTGAAAGTCAGGATCAATTGCTGCGGTTGCAACGACGTGGTGTCGACTACGCACAAGGCTTTTACATCGGCGAGCCGGTGTCGGCAAAACGAGTGATTGAGGCTCTGGGCGGGCAACCCTATGTGCCCGATACACCAGGTACTGGAATTTCGCAATTGTGGGATCGCTTGCTCGGCAAGGAACCGGAGCCTGAGCAGGTAAACGCCGATTTGCCATCACCACAGCAACAGGCCGCCGAAATTGCTGAAATGCAGATCGAGGACGGAGCGCTTGAACCCTGGTCACCCGATAGTAATGATGTGTCTGACCCCGGCGTGGATGAAGCGCTGGCCACAGATACGTTAGAAAAACCTGAACCTGTTGAAACTGAAGACACAGGTGCCCATGATGCGGAGGACGAACTTGTGCTTCCCTATCCGCCAGTCCAGGAAGAGGTTCCGCAGGAGCCAATAACACCGCAAATTGGCGCTGCGCCGCTGGCCCCTCGAGCAACGCCAAAAGCCCCCGAACTGCCCGAACTGCCCGAACTGGAAGAACAAGAGCCGGAACAGGAAGCAGTTAAAGATGCACCGGCACAGCAAGCGGTAAAAAGCAAAAAGCTGCCAACCAGACTACGGCGAACCGTTGTGCGCAAATCTGCCAACCTGAAGCGTCGTCAACGAGCAACAAAGCGACGCAGAACGCGAGCGAGAAAAAAATCTTAACTGGCGGTGCGCCTATTTTACAAAAGGGCTGGATTTTCACCCCCATTTCATGCTCTGTGAATCTGTCGGTTCAAGAATAACGAAATTCATAAAGGAAGTCCCATGGCAAAGCTGTCAAATCTCGCTCATCGTGACATCGAAACGGTTATTCACCCTTATACCAATCTTGCCGTTCACCGCGAGGTTGGTCCTATGGTGCTGGAAGAAGCCCGTGGCATTCATGTTTATGATAATGAGGGCAAGGAATATATCGAAGGTCTGGCGGGTCTGTGGTGTACATCGCTAGGCTATGGCAATGAAGAACTTGTCGAGGCAGCGGCCAGCCAGATGTCGCGTTTGTCCTATACCCATCTGTTTGGCCACAAATCCACTGACGTTGCCATTGAGCTGTCTGAAAAACTTAAAGAGGTGGCACCGTGCGACGCCTCCAAAATTTTGTTCTGTGGTTCCGGTTCAGAGGCCAACGACATGCAGATCAAGCTGACATGGTACTATAACAACGCCCGCGGCAAGCCGGAAAAGAAAAAGATTATCTCGCGCATGAAAGGCTATCATGGTGTGACCATTGCATCGGGTTCGCTGACCGGCCTGCCGCCGGTTCACGCCGACTTTGATTTGCCGATCAAGAATATTCTCCACACTTCATGTCCCCATTATTACCGCTTTGGTGAAGATGGTGAAAGCCAAGAAGAATTTTCTGATCGCATGGTTGCTGATCTTGAGCAGTTGATCGAACGGGAAGGCCCTGAAACCGTAGCAGGGTTTATTGCTGAGCCGATTATGGGGGCAGGCGGTGTTCTGGTGCCGCCACAGGATTATTTTGCTAAAATTCAAACCGTGCTGGAAAAACATGACATCAGGTTTATCGCCGATGAAGTTATTTGCGGCTTCGGGCGAACCGGTAACTGGTTTGGCACCGATACTTTTGATATGAAGCCCGATAGTGTTTCGATGGCTAAAGCCATTACCTCGGCCTATTTCCCGCTCGGGGCGATTACCATTGAAGAAGATCTCTATCAGGCAATGCTGGAAGAATCGAAAAAAATCGGCACCTTTGGACATGGCTATACTTACACCGGCCATCCGGTCGGTGCCGCTGTGGCGCTTAAAGTGCTGGAAATTTATGAACGCGATAATATCGTTGATCATGCCAAAACTCTTGGGCAACAATTCATGAAACGTTTGAACGCTCTGGCCGATCACCCTCTGGTTGGTGAGGCACGCGGTACCGGGATGCTTGGCGCGATCGAACTGGTGGCTGACAAAGCAACAAAAAAATCTTTCGATCCCTCTCATGCGGTTGGCTACAAAATGGTCAACTTTGCTCAGGAAAATGGTTTGATATGCCGCGCGGTAGCGGGTGATTCAATTGCCTTGTGCCCGCCGCTGATTATGCAGGAAGATGAGCTTAACGAGATGTTTGACCGTTTCGAACGAGCTCTGGATGCGACAACAACTCTCGTGGAAAAAGAAAATCTGCGCGGCTAGATTGATTTTGATCAACGCAAGCAAATTTCACCTGTGGCTAATAACGTTTCATGGACCCAATTTTACTAAAATACGCAAATCTCGATGTGCCGCGCTACACAAGCTATCCAACCGCGGCACAATTTGAAGATTTCGAAGATGCGGAAATCTGGCACAGCTGGCTGACCGGTCTGAAAAAAGATGCCAGCATATCAGCCTATGTGCACATCCCGTTTTGTGAGAAGCTGTGCTGGTATTGTGGTTGTCATACGTCAGTACCCAACGGCTATGATCGCGCCTCTGCCTATGTGGACACACTGCTACAAGAGATTGACCAGACTGCGCCCTATATCGGCGCAGACAAAGGCAATGTCACCCATTTACACTTTGGCGGTGGCACACCGACCTATTTAAACGCTCCGGACATCAAACGGATTGTTTCAAAAATCGATGAGACCATGGGCCTTTCCGCCGGTGGTGAAGTGGCGATTGAAATTGATCCGCGAACGTTTTCGCGCGCGCAGGGCGAAGCATTGGCAGAAATGGGCTTTAATCGGGCCAGCTTTGGCGTGCAGGATTTTAACCTCGAAGTGCAAAAGAAAATCAACCGCGTTCAGCCTTATGAACTGGTTGAGCAATGTATGTTTGATCTGCGCGATGTCGGTATTCAGGCGGTGAACTTTGACCTGATCTACGGCCTGCCCGCCCAAACTGTCGAAAGCGTCATCGAAACCGCTCATCAAACCGCCCGGCTTAACCCTTCACGTATCGCCGTTTTTGGCTATGCCCATGTGCCATGGTTCAAAAAGCAGATGAAACTGATTAAAGAGGAAGACCTGCCCGGTACACAGGAACGCTACGAGCAAGCTTTGGCCGTTGCCGAAACCCTCAAAGCAGAAGGCTATATCGCTGTTGGTCTTGATCATTTTGTGCGCCCTGAAGACAGCATGGCCAAAGCGGTTCGTGATGGCACCCTGCGGCGAAACTTTCAGGGCTACACCACCGATGCCGCCGATGCGATGATCGGCTTTGGCGTGTCCTCAATCAGCGCTTTTCCCGATGGCTATGCCCAAGGTGCTCGTGACACACTGTCATGGAGCAACGCTGTCAAGAACGGACGGTCACCGGTTGTACGCGGTCTGATCATCAATGATGAAGACCGCATGCGGGCCGAAATAATCGAACGCCTGATGTGCGATTTCTCAGTTAACCCGATAGAAATAGCCAAGCGCCATGGTTTTGATGAAGGCACTTTGCTGTGTGCGTTTGAACGCCTCAAGGAACTCCAGTCAGACGGCATGATAGAGATGACTGGACCGACAGTTTCCGTCCCTGACAATCGCCGGATTTTCGTTCGCAACATTGCCCAGGCCTTTGACGCTCACTACGTCCAGGTCCCGGCGCGGCATTCAAAAGCAGTATAGAACCTGCCTCGCAAGGCCTTTATATTTTTCCTAAGGCGCCTTGTCGCTAAATTGATTTGCTATGAAATCGACAAAAGCGCGCGTTTTTGCGGCAAGGTGGCGGCGGTGCAGGTATATTGCGTATATGCCAATGTCGAACGCCTCGTGAGCTTTAAAAAGAACTTTTACTTTGCCAGATTTGATGTCATTGCCAATGGCATAAGCTGGGATCATTGCAATACCTTTGTTCTCCAAAATCATCTCGCGAGAAGCGCGAGCGCTGTTAACGCTAAAGCGTCCTTTCACCTTGATGGCTTTGCGTTTTCCTTCAATGAGAAAAGGCCACACACCTGGCTCACGAAAATTATTGTCGATAATGCACTCGTGTTTCACGAGATCAACAGGTGTCTTTGGTGTGCCGTTTTCTTCAAGATAAATCGATGAGGCGCAACAGACAATTCGGGCCGGGGCAAGGTGGCGGGCTATCATGTTTGAATCTGGCAGTTCGGCAATACGGATTGCAACATCAACGGCTTCGTCTGCCAAATTAATGAATCGATCAGTCAGCTGCAGGTTTATGGAAATTTTTGGATGAAGTTCCAGGAATTTGCTGATTGCCCGGGTTAAAAACATTTCTCCAAAACTGATCGGTGCGGCAATAACCAGTTTGCCGCTTGGCTTGGCATTTTTGTCTTTGATGGCGTTTTCCAGTTCATCAAAGTCATCCACCACCTGCTGACAGCGATCATAATAAACTTTGCCGATCTCTGTCAGGGTGAGCGACCGTGTGGTGCGATGTAACAAGCGAACGTCAAGCCGTTCTTCCAACTGACCAACATATTTACTGACCAGAGCGACCGACATGCCCAGACGCTCACCCGCTGCAGTAAGCGATCCTGCCTCTACCACGCCTATGAAAGTACGCATGCCGTTTATTGTGTCCATAGTCTCAACGGTATATTGAAAATTCTTCCATAACAAATCACTTTATCAATTATTCATTTGTCCGTCATCAAATGTAATGGGCCTAGGCATGGTTTGAGCTAAGAGAGAGTTTTGCTCATCTGGTTTGATATATTAGGCGGCATTCTTGCGATGTTGCAAGCGCCTTGTTTCGA
>DAOUPT010000024.1 GCA_030626025.1 Anderseniella sp.
TTGCAGCTTGTGGTGCCACTGGCATTTTTGGTGCCATTGGTGCCGGAGCAGCAACTTCCTGTCTGGCTGGCAATTCAGCATTCTCAGCCTGTTCCAGTGAGGGTTCACGGGTAGGTTCTGCAAACATTTCCGGTTGGGCCGCTGTAGCAACCTCTGCCTCGGGTGCTGTTGTCAGCTGAACAGGAGCTGTCGCAACTTCCCCCGGCTGAACAACTGGCTGCGAAGTTGGCGGGTTCAAACCACTATCAGAGCCTGAATATCCTTATACAGACCGGGTCGCATCACCATCCAGATCAATGCCATCCAGATCACCAACTTCCATTTCTTCTTCAGCAAGTCCGGTTGCCACAACCGATACCCGCATGGTGCCTTCAAGAGTTTCATCAAATGTAGCACCAAGAATAATATTAGCAGCAGGATCAACTTCTTCGCGAATCCGCGTTGCTGCTTCATCAACTTCATAAAGTGTCAGATCGTTACCGCCGCTGATCGAAATCAAAAGACCACGTGCACCGCGCATTGAAACATCATCAAGCAACGGATTGGCAATGGCTGCTTCTGCCGCCTCAATAGCCCGTTTTTCACCGCTTGCTTCACCGGTTCCCATCATCGCTTTGCCCATTTCAGACATAATGGCGCGCACATCGGCAAAGTCCAGATTGATCAAACCTTCCTTGGTCATCAATTCAGTAATGCTGGCAACACCAGAATAAAGCACCTGATCAGCCATCGCAAAGGCCGCTGAGAAGGTGGTTTTTTCATTAGCCACCCGGAACAGATTCTGGTTTGGAATGACAATCAGTGTATCAACATGCTCTGTCAGCTGTTCAATACCGCGTTCGGCGGTTGCCATCCGGCGCTGACCTTCAAAATGAAACGGTTTGGTGACCACACCAACCGTTAAAATACCTTGCTCTTTGGCAGCCCGGGCAATAACCGGGGCAGCACCTGTACCGGTACCCCCGCCCATACCAGCTGTCACAAACACCATGTGGGCGCCAGCCAGTTGATCCATAATTTCCGGCAACGCTTCTTCAGCTGCCCCTGCACCAACTTGTGGTTGCGAACCTGCGCCAAGCCCTTGCGTCAGCGCATTTCCCATCTGAATACGTCGTTCAGAACAACTTTGCGACAAAGCCTGGGCATCGGTGTTTGCGACCACAAACTCAACACCTTCCAATCGGCTTTCTATCATATTATTTACAGCATTTCCACCGGCACCGCCGACACCGAAAACAGTAATGCGTGGTTTAAGTTCTGCCAGATTTGGTACAGTCAGATTAATTGTCATTGGTTCTAAGTCCATGAAGTTGTTCCCCGAACCCCATAATGGTTTCTCAATTGATAACAATTCGTTAACAGGACATTACTTTACCAGATAACTTTTGAATCAAATTGAACCGTGTCAGCAAAAACAAGATGATCCTTATTAACAATAATTAACCATAACCAGCTGATAAATAGAAAAAAAGCGGCAATCACCTATTGGAATTGCCACCTTTCTTCCGGGACCTTCAGGTCCGCCGCATAAATCTTTTAAAAGCTTTCCTTAATCCACCGGCCCACCCGGTTAAGATAACGGGTTGATTTGACGGTCTCGCGACTGAACTCAAGCAGTTCGGTCATATGGTAGTCAGGATCAAGGGCATAGGACAGCAATCCAGTTGCCACTGAGAACGCTGGAGATTTGCTGGAATCCGGCAAACCTGAAAAACCAACCGGGCTGGCCATGCGAATATTGCGTGACATAATCTGCCCCGCTGCTTCACGCATACCAGTGAGCTGGCTGGCACCACCGCACAACACCATCTGCCGCCCCATCTTGTTCGCTACCGGTGATTGCTCCAGCCGGTCCCGAACAATTTCAAATATCTCTTCAAGCCGTGGCCGGATAATACCGGTCAGCATTGAACGGGGCACCTGATTGATCGCATCGACCCCGCGTTCGCCCAACACCGGTACAGAAATCATTTCCCGGTCATCATAAATCGATGGCAAAGCACTGCCATATAGGGTTTTCATCCGCTCGGCATGAGCAATGGTGGTCGACAACCCGCGGGCCAGATCCTTGGTGACGTGATGGCCGCCAATCGGCAACACATCGCCATAAACAAGATTCCCGTCATAAAAAACCGCCACCGAGGTGGTCGCCCCACCCATATCAATCAGCGTCGTGCCAAGCTCGATTTCATCACTGACCAGCACCGAACGACCAGCCGCATAAGGCGCAATCACAAACCCGGCGACACTCAAATGGCAGCGCTCGACAACCATCGCCAGATTATGCATTGCACCGGGCTCAACCAATACCGCATTGATATCAACCCCAAGCTTTGAACCATGCATGCCCAACGGATCGCGCACACCCCTGGCGTCATCAACACTGTAGTGCACAGCCGAAGCATGCAGCAAAACCTTACCCGCCGCACTGGCCTGACGCATTGCCTGACCAGTAACCGCACTAACATCACCCTGACCAATCACCTCACCGGCAACATCAACTTTACTGCTGTAACTGATAGAATTGGGCAGGCCACCAGCGATACTCACATAGACTTCAGCGATAGAAACCTGGGCCATACGCTCGGCCGCATCAACCGCCAGACGGATCGAGCGTTCAGCCTCTTCGACATTGACCACAGCCCCGGCCCGAATACCGCGCGCGGCGTGATGTCCAACCCCGAGAATTTTGATTTTTGGGCCACTGACGCTATTACGTGATGGTGGTTCAACTTTGGCAATCAGGCAACACACTTTCGTGCTGCCTACATCAAGAGCAGCAATGATACCGGTTTTTTGAGGACCATTTCCCCGGCTGTGTGGCCGGGTCCCGTGCAAAGGAACAACATTCATACGCTTTACTAACCCACTAACTCGCAACTTACTTTTGCGAGACTTTAATCCGTTTACTCTCGTCCCTGATTGGCGAAACAATTACACGATCACCAAATCTCAGATCAACCGATGCAACCGCTTTATCAAAAACACCCACATCGCTTTCCAACCTGTCCAGTCGCACCAGACTGCTGGCCAAACCTTTTTCCGGCAACATGACTTTCAGGCCACTTTTCAGATAAAGGTTCCAGCGCCGCCCGCCGATACGTCCGGCAGCAGCGATTTTTGATCTTAACCCGCGATGGGCTTCCATATGGTTAACAAGATCAAAAACTTTTTTATGAGCCCCCTCACCAGTCACCACAATCAGGCCTTTTACCTCACCGGGCTCAATGCTGGTAAAGGCCGAACCAAATTTATCGATCACATAAAACTCACCATCGCGCTGCCAGATCGCAAACGGCACCCGCTCGACAACATCAATCTCAAGCTGATTGGGATACACCCGCCGCACTTCAGCCTTTTTAACCCAATCAACCTTTTCAAGCGTTGCCCGCGCCTTGCCGGCATTAAAACCGATCAGCGAGTCATTGGGTAAAACCTTGATCGCCCGCAAGACACTGCTCGCCGACTGGCGTTTTAAACCGGCAATACGGATATCTTGTGCCGCATAGCCAAATTGTCCGGCCAGCCGCCCCTGAACATTAAACAACAGGCTGTTTGGATCGGTGATGTGACCACCGGTCGTAATCCCGTAAAACACAGTTGCAAAAACCGCTCCGACAGAAAAACTGCGCGCGCCGATCCGCCAAACCAGTGACACATCCTTTTTGCCGATTTTATTTGCGGTTTTTTTAAATCGATTTTTTTTAGCCATTTTCGCGCTCCAGCCTATCGGTTTAATGATGCATCCTGCACCATCCAGTGAGCCAGCTCGGAAAAATTGTGCCCGGCATGTTCGGCTAGTTCAGGCACCAGCGATGTACCGGTCATACCCGGTTGGGTATTGACCTCCAGCAGTATAAGCTCCCCGTTTTCTCCGGCTGTTTCATCAAATCTGAAATCAGCCCGCGATACTCCTCTACACCCCAATGCACTGTGGGCCATCAGTGAATATTGTTGAATCTCACGATAGACCTTTGGCGGTATTGTAGCGGGAAGGACATGCTCGGAAGCCCCTTCTTCATACTTGGCCTTGTAATCATAAAAACCCAGTAACGGCATAATCTCGGTCACCCCCAGAGCCACTTCACCAAGCACGGCACAGGTCAGTTCAAGACCGGGAATAAACCGCTCAAGCATGACAAAATCGCCGTAAAGATCACGTTCCTGCAACAGATTTTCCGGTGGCGCATTGCTGCCATGGGTAACCACATGAACCCCGACACTGGAGCCTTCAGACACCGGTTTGATAACATAAGGCAATTCCATTTTATGCATGACGGCAGCTTCCTCAATCGCCACCATTTCGCTCTCGGCAACAGGGATGCCGGCATCACGAAATATTGCCTTTGAGCGCTGCTTGTCCATTGCCAGCGCCGATGCCAAAACGCCTGAATGAGTATAGGCGATGTTCAGCGTTTCAAGAATACCCTGGACATTGCCATCTTCACCCCATTTGCCATGCAAGGCATTAAACGCCACATCAGGTCGTAAATCAGACAGCACCTCGGAAATATCGGGTTTGACATCAATCTGCGTCACCCGGTAACCGGCTTCTTCCAGCGCTTTGGTACAGGCACGGCCAGTGCTTAGGCTCACCTCGCGCTCCTTTGACCAGCCCCCCATAAGCACCGCAACATGGGTGTTTGCCGGGCGGCGTTTATCAAATTCGTGATCAAATCCCATCTTCGTCTACTCCAATTCGCCTAATCTCCCAATCAAGTTCAACACCAGATGTTTCCTTGACCCGTGATCTTACTTTTTCGCCCAGATTTTCGATGTCAGCTGCACTGGCATCACCTTGATTGATCAGAAAATTACAATGCAATTCCGAAACCTGAGCCCCACCAATTTTGGCCCCGCGCATACCAGCCGCATCAATCAGTTCCCACGACTTGCCACCTGCAGGGTTTTTAAACGTCGACCCGCCGGTCCGGCTCTTGATCGGTTGGGCACTCTCACGCAGTTCGGTGATTTTTTCCATCTGGGCCTGAATATCATCAGCCTTGCCCGGCCTGCCCTGAAACAGCGCCTGCGTGTAAATCAAATCACGCGGAGCGCCCGAATACCGGTAAGCAAATTTCATGTCTGCATTTGAAAGCACGTGAACATTTCCTTTGCGATCAACCGCCCGTGCCTCAACCAGCACATCTTTTGTTTCGCCCCCATGCGCCCCGGCGTTCATCCGCAAGGCACCACCTATAGTGCCGGGGATACCTCTAAAAAAGGTTAACCCATCTATAAGATTTTCAAGGGCAAAGCGCGCCAGACGGATATCGGGCACCGCCGTTCCACACCGTATTTTGTCCACACCCTCAACAGCCAGATCAGCAAACCCGCGCCCAAGACGAATGATCACCCCGGCCACGCCGCCATCACGGACCAAAAGGTTAGAGCCAACCCCGACCGTATAGACCGGAATATCGTCATCCAGTTTTTGTAAAAACCGCACCAGATCAGCCTCATCAGCCGGTGTAAACAAAACCTCAGCCGGCCCGCCAACCCGAAACCATGTCAAGCCGCTCATCAGCGCATTGGCCTTTAAACGCCCTTCAACCGGCGGCATGCGTTTCAGCAGTTTTTCACCATCAATTTTTGTCATCAAACAGCCACCTCAATCAAATGCCGCAAGCTGCTCGGGCAGATCGTTGGCCCAGGCCGAAATTGATCCAGCCCCAAGACACAAGACAATATCGCCCTTGTTTGCAATGCTGCGCACCGCCGGGGCCAGTTCGTCCGGCCCTTCTATGGTCAGCACATGGCGATGCCCGCGAGCCCGCAAACCTTCAGCCAAACCATTGTGATCAAACCCTTCAATCAAAGTTTCGCCCGCTTCAAAAACCGGCGCAACAATCACCGTATCGGCATCATTAAAACAGCTACAAAACTCATCAAACAAATCGCGCAACCGCGTATAGCGATGCGGTTGCACCACAGCAATCACCTTGTTTTTGGTCACATTACGGGCTGCACCCAACACCGACTTGATCTCCACCGGGTGGTGACCATAATCATCATAAACCGTAACCCCTTTATTGCTGCCGGTTTTGGTAAAGCGCCGTTTGACCCCGGCAAACTTTTTAAGACCCTCGTAAATCACTTCATCGCTTGCCCCAAGTTCCATACACACCGCAATGGCCGCTGTCGCATTCATCACATTGTATTCACCCGGCATGGTCAACACCAGATCATCAACAACCCGGCTTTCTCCGGTCCGGCGATTGTGAACTTCGAGTGAAAAATGACTATTGCCATTGTTATAGGTCAGGTCAATCACCCGCACATCAGCCTGGGCACTATTGCCGTAAGTAATGACCCGGCGATCACGAACCTGCCCGATCAGTGCCTGCACCTCAGGGTGATCAACGCACATCACCGCAAACCCGTAAAACGGAATATTCTCAACGAACGACTTAAACGCCGCTTTTGCCGCATCAAAAGTTCCATAGTGATCAAGGTGTTCAGGATCGATATTGGTCACAATCGCCACATCGGCAGGAAGCTTGACAAAAGTACCATCAGATTCATCTGACTCAACCACCATCCACTCACCCTTGCCAAGCCGGGCATTGGTGCCATAGGCATTGATAATGCCGCCATTGATCACCGTTGGATCAAACCCGCCAGCATCCAGCAAGGCAGCTACCATCGACGTAGTGGTGGTTTTGCCATGGGTACCGGCCACCGCGATACATGATTTAAACCGCATCAGTTCAGCCAGCATCTCGGCCCGTCGCACCACCGGTAAAAACCGCGCCCGCGCTTCAACCACTTCCGGGTTGTCATCTTTGACAGCAGAGGAAACCACAACAACCTGTGCTTCTGCAACATTTTCAGGCTTATGGCCGATATGCACCGTAATATCGTGCTGACGCAAACGTGCCACATTATAGTTTTCAGAAATGTCTGAACCCTGCACCTGATAGCCAAGTTCTTTCATCACCTCTGCAATGCCGCTCATTCCAATACCGCCAATTCCAACAAAATGGATCGGTCCGGTGTCCTGTGGCAATTTCATCTAAACAACTTTCCTGTTTTGAGTTTGTATAGTCGCCTCAACAAGGTCAGCAAGATTTTGCGCCGCATCAGGGTGTCCCTGAGCGCGCGCCGCCTCTGCCGCATTGTTAAGTTCATCTTCCTGATATCTTAGCCGGGTCAAAAACGCTGCAAACGCGCCCGGTTCAATTGTGTCCTGCGCCATAATCCAACCGGCCCCGGCATTAGAGAAACTTTCAGCATTGCGCAACTGGTCATTATCAAGCGCATGAGGCAATGGCACCAAAACTGCCGGTCGGCCAATCACCCCAAGCTCGGCAATGGTCGAAGCACCAGCCCGACCAATCACCAGATGAGCATCAGCTATACGCTTTGGCATATTGGCAAAAAATGCCTGCAACTCGAACTTCAGTCCAAGTTTAGTGTAAACAGCCGTAACCTCTTCCAGATCTTCCGGGCGACATTGCTGCACCACCGACAGTTTTTTGGTGATGGCATCGGGTAATTCCCGAAAAACCTTCGGCATCATCTCGGAAAAGAACCGCGCGCCCTGACTGCCACCAAACACCAAAATTTTGAGCGTTTGCCGCGGTGTTGGTGCCGCAAACTCACGACCAGCCGATTTCAAAACCAGATCCCGCACCGGATTACCGGTCATTACAACTTTCTCAGACAATGCTGCATCAAGATTAACGATTTTTGGAAATGACGAGGCAATCTTGCTGACCTTTTTGGCCACAAACCGGTTAGCCCGTCCCATGACCGCATTTTGCTCATGAATGAGATTAACCACCCCTGCACGCTGCGCCGCAATCAACGGCGGCAAGGAAGGATAACCACCAAAGCCAACCACAGCGGCTGGCTTAACTCTTTCAAATACCGCACGGGCTTTTTTGTAACCCGACCACAGGCGGAACAAACTTCCCGGCCAGGTCCACGGCTTGCGGATCAAAATGGTTGAAGATGGAATGACGTGAGTGTCCGCAGCAGGAAATTTCGAACCGTAATCCCTGACCCGCTCATCACTCATCAAGTGCACCACAAAACCGCGACGCACCAACTCTTCTCCCAGCGCCTGAGCCGGAAACAAATGCCCGCCGGTGCCACCGGCGGCCAAAACGATTAATCCTTTAGAGTGCTCTGTCATCTATGCCATCTGCGCCTGTAAATGCGGGGCCTGCACCCGAACCACCGGCCTTGTGCGGGTTAGCGCCAGCACCAGCCCCATAGCAAATGCCATGGTCAGCAACGAAGAACCACCATAAGAAATAAACGGCAGGGTCATGCCTTTGGCTGGCATCAGCGAAACATTAACCGCCATATTGATGATCGCTTGAAACGAAAACACCGAAACCAGACCGGTCAGTGCCAGCGCGACGAAGCTGTCGCCTTCATTCATCGCAAACTTCAACACCCGAAAGACAATAAAAGCAATCAGCGCGATCAGCACCATGCAGGCCAGAAAGCCAAATTCCTCACCCACCACTGCAAAGATAAAATCCGTATGGGCATCGGGCAAACTGCGCTTGGCCGCCCCGCCACCAGGTCCAGTGCCAAACAACGCGCCATTCTCAAAAGCCCGCATCGCCATATCCACCTGAAAATTATCACCGTCGCCGGGACTCAAAAACCGGTCAATCCGCGACGCCACATGAGAAAACGATTTGTAGGCAAACAGCGCTCCAGCCACCGCCAGACCAGCCAACCCGATAATGTATTTCCACGCAATGCCGTAAACCAGTAACAAAACGGCCCAAACCAAACAGACAAGAACCGTCTGCCCAAAGTCGGGTTGCAAAACCAACAAGCCAACGACCGCCACAAAAGCACTCCAGGCCAAAACCTGCCCCGGCATATCCGGTCGCCGCCGCCCCTCAGCCAGCAGCCATGCCGCGACAATGATAAATGTCGGTTTAGCCAGTTCAGAAGGCTGGAAATTGAAAAACCCCAGATCAAGCCAGCGATGAGCCCCTTTAATTTCAGGCCCGAACAACAACGCTGCCCCCATCAGGACCAATGCGGCAAGAAATCCATAAAACGCCACCCGCCGGACCAGTCGTACGTTGAAAAACGACACACCGACAAAAATGAAAACCGCCGGAATGATGAAAATCAACTGGCGAATGAAAAAATGAAAATGCGGCAACCCCAACCGGTCCGCCACTGCCGGACTGCCAGCCAGCGAAAACAGAACCCCGATTGCCATCAACAGAAAAACCGCAAACATCAAAGGCAGGTCAATGGTATACCACCACCGCGCCAACAATCCCCGGTCTGAACGTGAAATTAACATCAGGCTGCAACTCCTCTGGTCAGTTCTATGCCGTCTAGTTTTGTAACAAGTGCGCGAAAGTCTTCGCCGCGAACATCAAATCCCGAATACTGGTCAAAAGACGAACAAGCCGGTGATAACAACACCGCCGCATTTTCATACCCGTCATTCAATGCATCAACAGCAGCAGCGGCAACCGCCCGGTCCAGCGTCCCGCACATATCAAACCGCACCTTGCCCTCCAGCGTCGCGGCAAAATCATCAGCCGCCTCACCAATCAGATATGCCCGCTTGACCCGATCAAAATAAGGCGCCAATTCTTCAATACCGCCCTCTTTCGAGCGACCACCAGCGATCCAGTACACCGGTTCAAAAGTCGCCAGCGCCCGCGCCGTAGCGTCAACATTGGTGCCTTTGGAATCATTGATAAACAAAACATCGCCAACCCGCCCGACCTCTTCCATCCGGTGCACCAGCCCGCCAAATGAATGCATCGCCTTTTCAATGTCAGATGCCGCCAGTCCCAACGCAATCCCGACGCAATAGGCCGCACAGGCATTTTGCCAATTATGTTTTCCCTTCAGGGATCGCATGTCGCCAAGGTCGATGCGGAGAGAACCGTCAATCAGCACACCCTCCAACGCACTAACACCGTTCTCCAGCCTGTTCTCCACCGATATTCCGCGCAATCTCCGCGCCGGTATTCTCGCCGCAATCGCCCGGCACCAGTCATCATCAAGGCTAACCACCGAAACATCATTGTCCGATTGCCCGGCAAATATCTTTTCTTTCACCGCAGCATAATTTTCCATACTGCCATGCCGGTCAATATGATCAGGCGACAGGTTCATCAACACCGCCACATCAGCCCGCAAGCCCGGTGTCAGATCAAGCTGGTAAGATGAGAACTCAAGCACATAAATTTTCTCTGACGTTGGCGGATCAAGCAAAAATACCGCCGTGCCGATATTGCCACCAATCTCGGCATCCAGCCCGCATTGACGCAACACATGACCAACCAGCACCGTCGTTGTCGATTTGCCATTAGTCCCTGTAATTGCTAAAATTTTTGCACCAGTTCCGGCAATTTCACGGGCAAATATTTCTGTATCACCGATAATCTCAACCCCGGCCGCATTGGCTCTGTCAACACTCCAATGGGGCTTTGGATGGGTCAGCGGCACACCGGGTGACAGCACATAGGAATCAAGTTGTGAGAAGTCCGCGTCACGCAAATCAACAATCGGCAAACCAGCAGCCCGACCCTTGACGATCGCTGCCTCATTATCATCCCAGGCCCAAACCTCCGCCCCGCCCTTTTCAAGCGCCGCAATGCAGGCAAGTCCGGTCCGCCCGAGGCCAAAAACCCCGACTTTCCTGCCTTTGAAGCTTGTAGCTGCAATCATTTCCTACCTCAGCTTCAACGTAGCAAGACCAAGAATCGCCAAAACCACCGCAATAATCCAAAACCGAATTACAACCGTAGGTTCAGACCAACCCTTTTCTTCAAAATGATGGTGCAACGGCGCCATGGCAAACACCCGCTTGCCGGTCAGTTTAAACGAAACCACCTGAACAATCACCGATACGGTTTCAAGCACAAACAACCCGCCAATAATCGCCAACACAATCTCATGCTTGACCGCAACCGCCAGCGCACCGAGAATGCCACCCAGCGACAAGGACCCAGTATCACCCATAAAAATCATCGCCGGAGGTGCGTTAAACCACAGAAAACCAAGGCCCGCGCCCATCACCCCACCACAGATCACCGCCAGTTCACCGGTGCCAGCGACATAGTGTAGTTGCAAATAATCGGCAAATTTGGCATGGCCAACCAGATACACAATCAGCCCGAAACTGGCCGCTGCAATCATCACCGGCACAATCGCCAATCCATCAAGACCATCAGTCATGTTGACCGAATTACCCGACCCGACAATCACAAAAGCACCAAAGGGAATAAACAACCAGCCCATCTGCCATAACGCATCTTTCAAAAATGGAAACGCCATTGCGCTAGAGCTTTCCGGCTTGCCAATCCGCACAAAAACAAACACTGCAACGGCAGCAATGGCAAACTCCAGAAACAGCCGAATTCTGCCGGAAAAACCACTTGCCGTCGACCGGGTGACTTTCAAAAAATCATCGTAAAAGCCGATCGCACCAAAGCCCAGCGCCACGAACAAAACCGTCCAGATATAAAGATTGCTAAGATCAGCCCACAGCAATGTCGAAAACACAATACCAAGCAAAATCATCAAACCACCCATGGTCGGTGTACCTTGCTTTTCCAGCAGATGCCGAGCCGGACCGTCCTCACGAATGGGTTGTCCCCTGCCCTGCTTTAGCTTCAGTTTTGTAATCAGCATCGGACCGAATAAAAATACAAACAGCAGAGCCGTCATGATCGACCCGCCGGTTCGAAATGTCGTGTACCGCAGCACACTCAAAACCGGCACCGTATCTCCGAAATTTTGCGCTAAATGATATAGCATTAGTTGTTTTCCCCTTTTGCTGCGCCTTACGCAGCCTTGTCCGCTTTTGCGAACTGGTTTTTAATCGCGTCCACTAACGGACCCATCTTACTGCCAAGCGATCCCTTGATCATGATCACATCTCCGGCCTGAATATCTCTCAATAGCTCTTTTTCAAGTTCAGCCGAGTTTAATTTCCACAACACCTGCTGAAACGGCGGCAAATGCTGCCAAAGTAATTTCATCATCGGCCCGCAGGCATATACCTTGTCAACTTTGGCTTTTTTTAGCGGTTCACTCAGTTCCAAATGCAGGTTTTGCGAATTATCACCTAGTTCCAGCATGTCACCAAGCACCGCAATTCGCCGCCCAGCCTTTTGCGGCTCAGCCCGGCCTAGCAAGGCTAATGCTGCACGCATCGAAGCCGGATTGGCGTTATAGCTTTCATCAATAACCAAAAACTCTCCATCTCGGGCCATCAACTGCAACCGGACCCCACGCCCCTTCGGCGGAGACAATTGCGCCAGCGCTAAAACCGCCCGTGCCAAATCAGCATCAACCAGCTTGATCGCCGCCAGCACTCCAAGCGTGTTCATCACCACATGCTCACCCGGTGATCCCAGTTTAAAGGTAACATCATCATCCAGCACATTGGCGCTGACACACGAGCAGGTATTATGTAAAGCCACTTTCTTGAGTTGAACGCCAGCTAAAGGCGCTTTGCCAAAGCCGACAATATTTTCAACCCCGGCCGCTCGCGCCTTGTCTTTCAACATCGCGAAGAACTCGCTGTCCTGATTGATAACAGCACTGCCGCCAGATTCAATACCTTTAAAAATTTCCGCCTTTGCCATAGCAATTTCATCGACCGAGGCAAAGTGGCCGAGGTGACTTTCTGCAACTGCGGTAATAATTGCTATATGCGGGCGTACCATCTTCACCAGTTCAGATATCTCGCCAGCATGGTTCATACCAATCTCAAACACCGCATATTCCGTATCACGCGGCATCCTCGCCAAAGTCAGCGGCACCCCCCAATGGTTGTTAAATGAAGCCACCGAGACATGGGTTTTACCACACGCAGCCAGCGCCACACCCAGAGCATCCTTAGTGGTGGTTTTACCAACACTACCAGTCACCGCGATAATTTGCGCCTGTGACCGCGCCCGTGAGGCAAGCCCCATCTGCTCCATCGCCACCAGGGTATCATCAACCACCAGCAACGGTCCGGCATCACGCATGTCATCGTCAACTTTCGAAACAACCGCAATACCAGCACCAGCCTGAAGCGCTTTGGTCACATAAATATGGCCATCTTGAACATCACCTTTAATGGCGATAAACACATCACCGGCGCCAACTGCCCGACTGTCAATCTCCACCCCGTTCAACGCTCGGGAAACTTTACCTTCCAGCTTACCGCCCGTTGCTGCAATCAACTCTTCAACAGTCCACAAACTCTTCTCACTCATGCGGCAGCCCCTTCCATCGCAATCCTTACCGCCTCGTGATCGGAAAATGGAATAACTTTGCCACCAACAATTTGGCCCTCTTCATGCCCCTTACCGGCTATCAGTAAAACATCACCCTTTTTCAAACCGCTGATCGCGGTTGAAACAGCTTGCTGCCGGTCACCAATTTCTGTCGCCTCAGGACAGCCAACCATTGCATCGGTACGAATTTTGGCAGGCACTTCACCACGCGGATTGTCATCGGTCACATAAACCAGATCAGCCAGTTGACAAGCCACTTTACCCATCAATGGCCGTTTGCCTTTGTCACGATCACCGCCACAGCCAAACACCACAACCAGCTTGCCCTCTGCAAACGGTTTCAGCGCTTTCAGCGACAATTCAAGCGCATCAGGTGTGTGGGCAAAGTCTACAAAAATCGCCGCGCCCTCTTTGGTTCTCTCAACCAGTTCAAGGCGCCCTTTGGCCCCTCTCAGATTCTCGAAGGTTTTGATCGCAACAGTTTCTGAACCACCTGCCGCAATCACCATTCCCGCCGCAACCAGAGCATTAGAAGCCTGAAAACCACCAACCAGCGGCAGAAAAACCTTATAGGTCTGCTCGCGGCCTCTAATTCTCAAAACCTGACCGAGACCCAACGGCGTCTGTTCAAGCAGTTTCAGGTCATCACCGTTTTTTCCGACTGTCAAAATCCGTGCACCACGTTTTTCTGCGTGTTCACGCACCTTTCCAGCCGCATCACAATCAGCATTAATCACCGCCGCACAACCCCGGCAAATCAATTCATCAAACAACCGCATCTTGGCGGCAAAATAAGCTTCAAAAGTTTTGTGATAGTCCAAATGGTCCTGGGAAAAATTAGTAAATGCCCCGACACAAATTTTAACACCATCAAGCCGGTGTTGCTCCAGCCCGTGACTTGAAGCTTCCAACGCCAGATGGTCAACATGATCCTTTGCCAGTCGCGACAGTGCTTCATGTATGGCCAGCGGATCAGGGGTTGTATGCTCCAGTTTTTCAAATCCATCCGGGTGATCAATGCCGACCGTACCCAGACTCGCGGCCCGAATACCCATCGCCTCCCACATTTGACGAACAAAGGCAACGACCGAACTTTTACCATTGGTGCCGGTAACTGCTGCAACACAATCTGGCTGACCGGCAAAAAACCGCGATGCAATGTGAGCCAGTGCCGCGCGCGGCTCATCAGCTTTCAGCACCGCAATACCATCGGGAATGTCCACATCAGCCTTAGTCGAAATCAGAACTGCCACAGCACCATTGTCAATGGCTTTGCCAATAAACTTCGCCCCGTCGACAATCGTACCCGGTAAAGCTGCAAACAAAAAACCCGGCTTGATCTTCCGGCTGTCAGCGCTGACGCCGGTTATTTCGACAAGATCATGTCTGGCGTCAAACGCGCCCAAACCATCACAAAGCATTTTAAAAGTATTCGTCATCAATGTGCCTTTGCTTTGCCTTTCTTTGCTTCATCCAGATCAGCCGCTCGCGGCAACACACCGAGCAACGGCGCAATCCGGGCAATAACTTTGCCTGCCGTAGGCACCGCATTCCACCCTGAGGTGGCATAGCCATAAGTGCCCTTGACCGGTTGCGGTTCATCCAGCATCACCAACACCACATATTGCGGATTTTCCATTGGAAAGCCGCCGACAAATGAGTTCAAGCGGTGGTTTTTGCTGTAGCGTCCCTTGATCACTTTTTCCGCCGTCCCGGTTTTCCCGCCAATACGATATCCCGCTGCCAGTTTATCGGCCTTGCGCGCTGTTCCTTTTTGCGCATTCAGACGGAATAAATGCTTCATTTTTTCGCTCGTTTCAGCGCTGACCAGTCGCACCGCCAAACCATCAGCAGCATCACGACCGCGCTTCAAAAACGTCGGTGGAATAAGCTTTCCACCATTCAGCAATGCCGCCGTTGCCGCTACACCTTGTAGGGGTTGTATGGCAAATCCATGGCCAAAAGCAGCTGTGACTGTCGTAAGTTTTCCCCATCTTTTGGGTAGAATTGGTGCAGCCCCTTCCGGCAACTCGGTCACCATCCGGTCAAAGAACCCGGCTTTGCGCAAAAACGCCTGATGCCCTTCGAGCCCGACCGCCAGCGCCATCCGCGCCGTACCGATGTTCGAAGAATGCAAAAACACATCTTCTACGCTCATAATACGTTTCTGGGCATGAAAATCATGGATTGTTGCCCGCCCGATACGCAAGGGACGACGCGCATCAAAACGACTGTCCATATTCATCGTCCCGGCTTCAAACGCCATGGCAAAAGTAACCCCTTTGATCACCGATCCCAACTCATAGACCCCGGTTGTAATTCGGTTGATCGCTTCGCTCTGTTGGGCACTTTTGGGTTCATTGGGATTGTAATCAGGTAGCGAGACCATAGCGATAATTTCACCCGTGTGGATATTCATCACCACGCCGGAACCGGCCTTGGCTTTAAAGTGCTCAACCGCCTTGGCAATCTCATCAGCCATGGCATGTTGCACCCGCCCGTCCACCGACAGGTGGGCCGGCAGCGCAGCCCGTTTTAGCGGATCAGCCAACGAGGCCGTATAAAGCGCGCCCTGATCATCAAGGTATTTTTCAACCCCGGCAATGCCTTTGGAATCCACATCCACATAACCAAGCACATGGGCGGCCAGGCGACCATTGGGATAAATTCGCAAGGTCTCTTTGCGAAATCCAACACCTGGAATGCCCTGATTGTGCACCTCGGCCCGTTTCGATGGCGACATTTCGCGCTTGATCCAGACGAATGCTCGCTTGCGGTTACCCAATTGCTTGTACAGTTTTTTAACATCCAGATCAGGCAGTACCGCCGTTAAAAGTTCAACCGCCTCATCCACATCAATAATTTTACGCGGGTTGGCAAACAACGAATGAACCTTGATATCAGCCGCCAACAACATACCATTACGATCAACAATATCGGGTCTTGGTAGGCGCGCCTCACGGGTTACTCTGGCCTTGTGATCACCCATAAGACCGCGTACCAGCGATAATTCGACCAGCCGCCCGCTGATCACGGCAAAACAGACCACAAAGCCAAACACCACCAGCCGCAACCGGTTCTGGCCCTTGAGGCGGCCTTTCGACCAGTTTTGTTTGTTTTCCGTTGAAACGTTCATCAGTCCATCCCCTCGAGCATTTTCGCAATCGGGTCATTTTTAGTCTGGCTCGGGTCTATCGCCGGACGTTCGGGCAGTTTTGATGCCAGCCTGTTGACCGGCACCACTTGTCCCGCTTTCACCGGCTGCAATTCCAAATGCTTGACCGCCAGCCGCTGCAAGCGCTCAGGTTGCGTCAGCATGCTCCACTCGGCATTAAGCAACCGAATGGTTTCATTAGCCTCGCGTGTTTGTTTCTTGGCCAGCGCAATATCGCGTTCACCCTGCTTGATTGAGTACTCAAGCGAATAAACCACAAACGCTGCAACCAGCAACGACACCACCAAAAATGAGTTCAAAATTTTAAGCATCAATCCCCACAATCACGCCTTGCGCCAATTCTTTTTCTTCCAATTCCATCGCTGGCGCATCAGTTCGCACAGCCGAGCGCAAACGGGCTGAACGGGCCCGCGGGTTTATGGCAATCTCGTCATCATCAGCCGTCTCGCCACCCCGCACCAGTTCTTTGAAACTGGCCGCATCGCCCTCAAGAGCCATCGGTGCATGCCGCGACGGGTTCGGTAATGACCCGGTTCGGCGTTTCAAAAACTTTTTAACAATCCGGTCTTCAAGCGAATGAAACGACACTACCGCCAGCCGCCCACCGGGTTTCAATACCCGCTCCGCTGCTGCCAGCCCGCGTACCAGTTGATCAAGTTCGCGATTAACAAAAATCCGCAGCGCCTGAAAAGTCCGGGTTGCCGGATGAATTGTTTTGCGCGGTCCCGGCGGCACACCAATCGTTTTCTCGATCAGTTTTGAAAGTTCACCGGTGGTGGTAAAAAGCGTTTCCTCACGCACCCGACAAATCGCTGCTGCAATTGCATGAGCCCGCTTTTCCTCACCATATATTTTAAATATCCGTTTAAGTTGCGCCGGTTCAAAAGTATTGACCACATCAGCCGCGCTCAATCCTGTTTGGCTCATTCGCATATCCAGCGGTCCGTCCCGCATGAATGAGAAGCCCCTGTCGGCCTGATCAAGCTGCATCGAGGAAACCCCGATATCCAGCGTTACCCCATCCACCTCGGAAACATCAACACCAGCCAGCAAGTCCTCCATGTCGGAAAATTGGCCTTCCAACAACTGAAACCTCGAGCCGAACTCGGCAACCATACGCCCACCATCAATCGCCGCCGCTGGATCACGGTCAATACCGATTACCGAACAATCAGCCGCTTCAAGAATGGCACGCGAATACCCGCCTGCCCCAAATGTGCCGTCAACATAAATACCGCCATCAACAGGACAAAGCGCTGCTATCACCGGTCCGAGCAGCACCGGCATATGAGGCATATCTGCATTTATTTGATCAACAACGGCCATAAAGTCCCAATTCCAGCACAAAACCGGCACCTAAAAGCAGGCGCAAAAAACTGGTTAATGCTTTGCTAAAGACTTTGGACCAGATTTAATTAACAAAGGGTTGCGATGTTGATTCATTTAGGGATTTTTGCAGATAAGGGAGGCATATCTGCAACATTGCCCAAAAACAAAATAATACCACCTGCTCAATACCGGTCTGGCGGCTCGATTTCCATTGTGTTACCTTGAGCAGCAACCGGGTCGAACCTGTCAAGGCTTCCCACTTCAAATAAAGGGATAATTATGAAATCTTTCGTCTGGATAATGTTGCTGCACCCCCTTCTGGCACTAGTGATGATCCAGCAGGCATCTGCCAGCCCGCCTCCGGCCTATGAGGGCAGAAGGCTGTATGTTTCCTACTGCCAGCTGTGCCATGGAACCGGCGGCAAGGGCGATGGCGCCCTTGCAAAAGCAATGAAAATCAGCCCTGCCGACCTGACGACCACCGTACGCTCGAGAAGTGATTCTATCCTGACAAAAATAATAACCGGAGAGGGCAAACCAACTATTTCAGGTCGCGACCGCCACAACCTGATTAACGAAGCCATGCCGGAATGGAAGAATATATTTGACAAATCCCAGATCAAGTCACTGATCGCATATTTGCGTTTTATGAGCCGGGCCAAACACAGCTTGATGGGCGACCCCAAAGTCGGCCTTGAACTTTATCAAAAGTATTGCAAAGTTTGCCATGGTGAAGATGGCGATGGTGATGGCATCATGACAAACCTTTTGGGGATAATGCCGATGGACCACACCAACTCCAACGAAACCAACAGCCTGACCAATGCCGAAATAATAAAAAGCATCCTCGACGGCAAAGGCCGCTTCATGCCCGCCTGGCGCAATATAATCAGTCAGGGCGACGTAGAAGCACTAGTCAGCTACATCCGCCTTCTGTCTCAGTAAAGCTTGGTAATACGACCTGCAAGCCGCATTATAATCATCAACGACAATCTTTAAGCTGCATTAATCAGCAACACCCTGCGTGACGTTTTTTCGGCAGAAATAGGTTTCGAAAACAAATACCCCTGACCAAATTCACAACCCAGATCAGACAGAACACCACATTGCTCAAGATTTTCGATGCCTTCCGCGACACAGGCAATGTCAAGCTGTTGGCACAATTGAACAATGGCCCGGACAATGTTGCGAATTTTCTTGTCCGTGCAGATATGGTCGATAAACGACTTGTCAATTTTGACTTTGTCCAACGGCAAATCTCTTATTTGTCCCAAACTCGAATAACCGCTACCAAAATCATCAAGGGCAACCCCAACCCCTGCATCTTTAAATTTTTGCATCTTGAGTTGCGCCAGCTCACTGTCCTGCATTACAGCAGTTTCAGTCAATTCAATATCCAGCCGCGACGCCGGCAAACCGGATTGTTCCAAAATCGCCAACATCTTCTCAACACTGTTTTGTCGCACCAGCACTTTTGCCGACAAATTAAAAAACAGTTTTGTTTGCAATGACCAAGTTTTTGCCACTTCCAGGGACTGCCTGAACAAATCGAAAGTCAGTTGCTCAATCAATTGCGACTGCTCGGCAATTTCGATAAATTCAGTCGGTGATACATGACCTAACTTCTCATCATGCCAGCGGGCCAGGGATTCAAACCCGGCGATTTGTCCATCGTCAATGCGCACAATAGGCTGAAACCATGGTTTAACCGCTCCATCAGTAATTGCTGTCCGCAGGGCTTGTTTCACTTTTGCCTCACGCAAATGGGCAACTTCCAACTCCAGGCTGAACACCCCTACATTATCATTACCTTTTGCCTTCATTGCCTTGCGCGCTAGGTCAGCGCGGGCGATCAACTGGTCTGGATTACTATCGCTACAGGGAAACAAAGCCAGCCCGCAAGAAAACGACATGCTGATCGATATATCAGAAAGCTGATAGTCATTTTTCAGAGATTTACACAGCACTGCACCGGCATCGTAGGCCTGCGAAACATTCTCAAGGCCCGGCACCAGAAATACAAACTCATCACCGCCAAGCCGGGCTACGATACCCTTGTTATTGAGAGCTTCCTCATTAATCGTCAGAAGTCGGCTTGCAATTTGACGTAATAATGCATCCCCGGCAATACGGCCATATGCATCATCAATTGCCTTAAACCCGTCAACATCAAGAACACCAACCGCAAATCCCGGTTTTCCGCTTTCGGTTCCCTTTTGAAATTTTCTGACAATTTGTGTGAATTTTCGACGATTTGGCAAATCAGTCAAGGCATCATAATAAGCTAAGCGTTCAACCGATTCGGCGACTCGTTGTGCAGCAATTTTTTCTTCTTCAAGCCGGTGTCGGGATAAAACCAGCTCGGAGAAGTTCTTGAAATGCCGAATGAGCAAATATCCGGAAAAAATGGCAGTTGCAGCTCCAGCCCCTGCCAAAGCGTTCAAATAACCACCACCAATTGTACTAAGCGCAAATAAAATCGGCACACTTGAAAATATAATGATGGAAAGAGACGCAACCGGTAAAACATATAGGGAAAATGCCCCAACAACCGATAAAACCAATACAGAAAAACTGACAAAAAGTTGAACCGGCTCTCTGGTTTCCAGATACCACCGGGCAGCTAAAACAGAAAAAAACAATGTAATGACAACCGACATTACGCTAACTGAAAGCAAGTCTCTTTTTTTTCGCTCCTGAGTAAAATTCAGGAATTTTTTACTGTTAAACTTCCAGTAGCCTGCTCGAAGAATACAGAAAATCGTCAATATGACAAAAATTACAATGAGAGAATAACTTCGACCATCTGCAAGAACCATTGGCCCAAACAAAAGCTGTTCAGCAATAATCAAGGCGTACAACCATGGTAATGTTTGAGCAATTATTCGATGCTGTTCATCAACAAGAAGGTTTTGTTCCCCCACGTTTATTTTACAAAATGCTTTTAAAGAATTTATGATGAAGTTCAATGTACTGTCCCCAAGTGCTTGAACTCCACACGTATCTAAAATAACTAAATACTTCGTTAGCACAACCTATGCGCTTTATCAAAAAATGTGTTATTTAGACAAAAAACTACCCAATATTCTGCAAACAGATCGCAATCATACAACCGACCGTATTGACCTAATGTAACAACGTCAAAAATCCATCTGATCCAAATGCGTAAATGCTGCTTCCCAGCCACTACCGATGCCGAGACGCGATGCTTCATTGCTGATAGCCGAATGAACAAGACGGACAAATGTGCCCTTTCCTTTTGGAGAGAACTCCACTTCAATCCGTGAGTAGGGTGTTTCCTCACGCTCGCCATTTGCATGTATGACGACATGGGCCCAGGAGAAAACGAGTTTCTCGCAAGATTGTATATCCAGATATTGACCTTCAAACCCAACTGATTTGTCGTCATCCACCGACAACACAAATCGCCATGTTCCGCCAGGCTGCAAGTCAATATTGGCCGAGTGTAGCGAGTTAGGTGTGTGTCCAAACCACTTCATAACAATGTCAGGGTTTGTCCAAGCTTCAAACACTTTTTCAGGCGTTGCAGCATAAAAACCTTCAACAACAATCGGGTCTTTTCCCGGTTCCGTCTTAACAAATTGCATTAGTCTTTTCTTTCATCAATGAAGTGCTGGGCCAGATTATCAAACTGATGCATCCAAAAGGCCTGATAATCAGCCAGCCAATCCGTTACCTGTTTCATAGGATCTGCATTTATCCGGCAATAGCGGGTGCGTCCGCGCTTTTCTATCGTCAGCAAACCGGCATCACGCAGCACCCGAGCATGCTTGGAAACAGCACTTTGTGACATGTTGAAGGGTTCAGCCAGATCAGACAACCGGGCTTCACCCTGCATAAGTTGCTCCAGGATGGCGCGCCGTGTTGCATCGCTGAGCGCCGCAAATGTTGCATCAAGGTTTTGCATTAGCTTCAATAACACTAAACCATTTGGTTGACAATACGTTTGGATAACATTACTAAACCAATAGGTTCACTATTGAATATGCTCAATCTTGATACCTGACAACATAAAAACAACCTACGACAGAAGGAAACGCCTATGCCCAAATTTATCTATGCCTTTCATGGTGGAAAACCGATGCCGCAAGACCCTCAACAGCTCTCCGAACTCATGGCAAAATGGGGCGCCTGGATGGCGGGACTTGGCACAGCGATGATCAATCCGGGCGCACCCGTTGGCATGTCCAAAACCGTTAGCTTGTCCGGCGTAACAGCCGATGGCGGCGCAAATCCTCTGTCAGGGTTTACCATTATTCAGGCTGACAACATGGAAACTGCACTGAAAGCTGCAAATGGTTGCCCTATCCTTGATAACGAAGGCACCATTGAAGTCGCAGAAATGATAGAAATGTAAACCCAAGGCGCGCAAGCCTTTCCCGCAAAGGCTTGCATTGTAATTTTAAACCGTTCATGCATAAAAAAAATAAAAGGGAGCTTCAAAATGTCCAACTACTTCATTTCCTATCACGGTGGAACAAAACCTGCGACTCGAGAAGAAGGCGCAGATCATATGGCCAAATGGCAAGCTTGGGCTACCGACCTTGGTGATGCAATGGTCAACACCGGCACGCCTTTAGGGAAAACCAAAGTGATCAGTTCTGACGGCGTCTCGGAAAACGGCAGCTCAAACCCCATGTCAGGATATTCCATCGTCAAAGCCGACGGCCTGGAGGCTGCTCTCGAATTAGTAAAAAACTGCCCCCTCCTGGATATCGGCGGCACCCTTGAAGTTTCAGAAATGATGGAAATGAAACCCTAAATCAGCTTATCCGCGTTCACGTGAACGCGGATTGCTCCTACATACACTACGCGGGTTGGCATGAATATTCCGCTTAAATTTGTTCCTCAAGCCGGTCTGTCGCCGGTGGTGGTGTCCGTGACAGAGCGGTGACCCGCGCATAAAGCTCATCAGTCATGTCTATTTGGGTTGATGCAAGCGAAGGCTGAAGCTGCTCCAAATTTCTGGCACCGATAATAGGACAGGTAACTGCAGGATTTTTTGCAGCCCATGCAACAGCAAGCGATACTGGATGCACACCCAGTTCTTGCGCCAATGCCGTGAAGTCTTTGGCCACATCAAACACCCAGCTTTCCCGGTAGCGGGCCGTATATTCCTTGTTGGTCTTAAGCCGCCCCGCTGACGCGGACTTTTCATGGCTGTATTTGCCGCTCAACAAACCACCACCAACAGGCGAATAGGTCGTTACACCAAGGTTTTCTTCCACAGCCAACGGCAGAATTTCGGATTCTACCTGGCGTTTGACCAGAGAATACATTGGCTGGATAACATCAAATCGCGGCCAGTTGTTTTTAGCCGATATACCAAGGCCCTTTGCAACTTGCCAGGCCGAGTAATTACTGGCACCCAGATACACAACCTTGCCATCCGATACCAATTGCTCAAGCGCCCGCAAGGTTTCTTCCAGCGGAACAACCTTGTCCCAGCGATGCATGAATAAAACATCGACCCGGTCAGTGCCCAAACGTTTAAGGCTTGCCTCAACCGCTCGTATGATATGGCGCCGGTTCCCACCTCCCCCGTTAACATCATCGCTCATTGAGCCAAAGCATTTGGTTGTAATGACCAATTGATCACGAATACCCTTGATAAGCCCGCCCAGGATTGTTTCAGCCCTGCCCTTTGAATAGGCATCAGCGCAATCAAAGAAGTTTATTCCAGCATCACGCGTGGCATCGAACATACACGCAGACTGCTCTTCATCCGCATCACCGCCAAATGACATGGTGCCATAACATAATTGCGATACCTTCAGGCCTGTTTGACCCAGCTGTTTGTAATTCATCTGTTACTCTCTGTTATTTGTCGAAGGCCAAAACTTCGGTAACCGTATACCAAAAATACTTGATTTTCCAATGTGACCTCACCGCGCGTTCCCAACCGACCGGGAGCTATACTCAACAGAAATCAACCGCCCCCTCAACACTCCGGCAGATTAACCGCCAAACCGCCGGTGCTGGTTTCCTTGTATTTTTCATTCATATCCAGCCCGGTCTGGCGCATGGTTTCTATGCAATTATCAAGCGGCATGTAGTGAGTGCCGTCACCGTGCAGGGCCAGTGATGCAGCCGAGACGGCTTTAATGGCACCCAAGGCATTGCGTTCTATGCACGGCACCTGGACCAGACCGCCTACGGGGTCGCAACTCATGCCGAGGTGATGTTCCAATGCGATTTCGGCAGCGTTTTCAACCTGCTCGGGAGTGCCACCCATGACGGCACAGAAACCGGCAGCCGCCATGGCCGAAGCCGAACCAACTTCACCCTGACAGCCCACTTCCGCCCCGGAAATTGACGCATTATGCTTGATCAACCCGCCAACCGCCGCTGCGGTCAAAAGAAATTCACGCAGTTTTTCATCGCTCGAACCAATACAATGATCGCGATAATAGCGCATCACCGCCGGCACAACACCAGATGCACCATTGGTCGGCGAGGTCACAACCTTGCCTCCCGCAGCATTTTCCTCATTCACCGCCATGGCATAAACACTGATCCAGTCATTGACCGTATGGGGCTGGCTCATATTTCGGGTTGCCTGCTCTTGCAAATTATCATGAATAGCCTTGGCCCGACGCCTGACTTTCAACCCGCCCGGCAACTCGCCATCACGCGACAGGCCACGGTCAATGCACTTGTGCATGGACTGCCAAACCGCATCAAGTTGTGCATTCAACTCATGCAACTGCAATTGTTCCTGCTCATTGGTACGCTTGAGGTCAGCAATCGACTTACCTGATTTCTTCGCCATGTCCAGCATGTGTCCAGCTGTAGCAAACGGATACGGACACCCCTCTGCCTTCATAGTTTTCTCTCGCAGTTCAGGGCTGATGTGCTCTTCCTCAAGTTCTTTCGATGTCACCACAAACCCGCCGCCGATCGAATAGTAAGTCCGCTCATGGCCCAGATTACCAGCTGCATCATAGGCCCGCAAAACCAGTCCGTTTGTGTGACCGGGAAGCGCCGGACCATAATCAAATATCAGATCGACATCAGGTTGGAACTTCAACGGCGGCAAACCATCGGGCGTCACGATACCCTGACGGCGCACTTGGCGCTCAACTTCATCGGCCTCATCAAGGTCAATGGTCGCCGGATCAAATCCCGATAATCCAAGAATCACTGCCCGGTCGGTTGCATGCCCCTTGCCTGTAAACGCCAGCGATCCATGCAAAACACACTTCACGGCTGCAATCTCACCAGCGCCGGGTACATAATTACGTCCGCTTTTAAGATCTCCCAAAAACCGCCCCGCCGCCGTCATCGGCCCCATGGTATGGGAGGACGATGGCCCAATACCAATTTTAAAAATATCAAAGACGCTAAGAAACATGAAATTGCTGCCGACTAGTGGGGTTCAGTAAATTGTCAAAAGAAATAAGCTATAGCGAGCAGGGAAAAGAGGCAAGAAGCGACTGTTTTATCTCGCTAGCTACGCCGGCTCCATATCGCTCACGCAAATTTTTGCAAAGCAAAAATGCTCCGCGGGGGCGGCGCACTAGCGCCGGGGTCCTCGGAGCGATGCGCAAAGCGCATCTTGCGTGAGCGAAATAAAGCACCAGTTGGCCTATAAGCCGGGTTCTGTCCCCCCCGTTGCCGGGGGTGGATGACCATTCATCTGGGATGCACATTGCTGTACACCTCTTGCGACCAACCCGGGCAACGATCTGTGAATGGATCATATGCCGCCCCTATTTGGTCTTGCTCCCGGTGGGGTTTACCTTCGCCAGTATTGTTACCAACACCGCGGTGCGCTCTTACCGCACCCTTTCATCCTTACCTGCACCAGGCCAAGCCTGATGCAGGCGGTTTGCTTTCTGTGGCACTGTCCCTGGGGTCGCCCCCGCCGGATGTTATCCGGCACCGTATTCACATGGAGCCCGGACTTTCCTCCAAAGGACCCAACCAAAAAGCCAAAATGGCCAAAAGCCTGAAACCTTCAGCGGTCATCCAGCCAACTGATGCTAAACAGCATGTATGCGCCCTTGTGCTTCCGGTCAAGTCTGCTTGTTATACTTTCCCGACTCACCTGACCTGTTTATAGTTGATAAAAAGGAGAATGCCTGTGGCTTCCCAGTCTAAACGATTTTCGTCAACCACTCTGGGCGCAGCGGTACTGCTCGGCATACTGAGCGGTGCTGCAATGGCATTTATCACAGTAACCTATTGGCTTGGCGCTGCAGATCAACGTATCAGTCAGCAACGCGGACGAGACCTTGCCATACTAGTCTGCGACCAGTGCCATGCCATATCAAAAACCGGAAAAAGCCCCAACCCCACAGCCCCGCCATTTCGCCAGTTGGTTGAAAAACTGTCTCCCGAAGGCCTTGGAGAACAGCTCGAGGTGGCATTATCGCTGGGCCACAAGCCCATGCCACCCTGGAAATTGAGCCCAGAACAGGCAAATGATTTACTGACCTATATTCTTTTGCTAAAAGACAAAAAATAAAGGGTATTCAGGAGGGATTTTATGGATTCGTTAGGCTATCTGGCACTTATCTGGAGTGCAGTTTTCGTTGCCAATGTGCTGGCCAACAAAACCAAACTCACACCGGTTTTATGGTTTCTGGCCATCGGCGCAGTACTGGTCAACACCGGCCTGATGCCAACCACCAGCAACGAATTTATTACCGGCCTTGCCAATCTGGGCATCATCCTGATCATGTTCGCTCTGGGTTTTGAGGAAAATACCAACAACTTCATCGACAGCATTAAAAAGAGCTGGGGTATTGCCTTTTTCGGCGCCATAGCCCCCTTTACCGCCGCTTTTCTGGTTGCTGATTATTTCTGGAATAGCTGGAGCATCTCGCTGATGACCGGTCTGACCATGACTGCAACCGCGGTTTCCCTGACCATGGTATCCCTGAAAAGTGAAGGTTTGGCCAAATCTCCCGTTGCCACGCGTATCATGACCTCTGCGGTTCTTGACGACATCGCTTCGCTGGCGCTGGTCGCCATTCTGGTACCTGTGGCCAGTGGTCAGGGTCCGCTTGAGGTAGGTGCGATATCATTGATCGCACTAAAAGCCCTGGTATTTTTTATTCTGGTGTCTGTTTTGGGCGCCTGGGTTTTCCCGCTTAATGTAAAAGGCTGGGTGAGACGTTTGCCAATTATTGGAAGATTTGGCATCCAGGATCTTATCGCCTTTAGCCGCCATTCAACCCTGACTGTTCTCCTGCTTGCCTTGCTGGTTGGTCTTCTCTCCCATGAATTTGGATTTCACCCCGCCGTCGGAGCCTACATGGCCGGCCTGATTTTGAAAGAAGAATATTTTTATCAGGAAAACAGCCACGGCTCTTATGCCGACACAAAACGCATTGTCGACAATGTCGCCTTTAGCTGGATCGGGCCGGTATTTTTTGTCGATCTGGGCACCAAACTTGTTTTTGACCTGGACATTCTGCTCTCGGTCGTCCCTCACATCGCCATAATGACGATCGCGATTTTTGTCAGCCAGATCAGTTCAGCCTCTCTGGCCGCCCGCTATACCGGCGGCATGAACTGGCCCGGCAGTCTGATGATCGGTTTTGGCATGCTGGGCAGAGCAGAACTTGCCTTTGTCGTCATGGACATCGCCTATGTTCAAAACTCGATTTTGAACACCGAAGCGTTTTATACCCTGATGGTAACCGCATTCTTTCTGAACATCCTGGTACCGATCACCATTGCCCTTTGGAAGCCCCATTATCAACCAGACTAATTTGAGGATATTCGCTCTCTTATAACTTCCAGACGCTCAATCTGCTGCCCGGTCTCATCAAAATTATCCGCAGACAGCCAAACCTCAAATGCTGCCTTGCAAAGCGGCCATTCATGATTGAGCATTGAAAACCAAGCGGTATCGCGGTTTTCGCCTTTAACCACCAATGCCTGGCGATGAACCCCTTCGGCACTCATACCATAACGCAAGGCAGCCCGCTTGGAAGGCTCGTTGGCATCATTGCATTTCCATTCAAAACGACGGTATTTCAGATCATCAAAAACATATTTGGCAAACAGATAAAACGCCTCTGTCGTTGCTGGCGTTTTTGAAATCAATGCGCTCCAGAATATATGACCAATTTCTGTAACCCCATGAGCTGCATTGGTTCGAAGAAACGTCTGGCGCCCCGCCACCTTGCCGCTGGCTTTGTCGATTACAGCGAAATAGAGTGGATCTGTGCTCGCTTGAGCCTTTTCAAACCAGATTCTGAACTCGTCCATCCCGGTTGGCGGCACTTCGGGTAAATACCGGAACCGATCATCTGCATCAGACAGGGTTGAGGCTTCATACAGTCCTTGCCCGTGAATTTCACCATCAAATGGTTCCAACCGGACAAAACGGCCTTCCAGCACTTTCTTGCCGACAGGTTCCCTACCTGCCCAATTCACCAAATCAGTCATGTCGTTAAACCTCTAACGCTGCCCTATCCATATTTGGCCAAACGCCTATACCGGCTTTTGCCAGTCTTTCCCACGGAAACTTCTCTCCCGGATCAATCTTGCGCCCTGGTGCCACATCACTATGACCAAGCACCCGCTCGGCAACAATCGCGTGCCGGGCGATAATATCCTTCGACAATTCAATCACCGCCGCAATCTGCACATCGGGAAAGTCGGGGAAGGCTGCCAGTGGTCCCGCATTTTGGATTTCAATCCCCACCGAGCAGGAATTAATATCCTCAACTCCCTGCCAGTATGATTTTCCCGCATGCCAGGCCCGTTTGCTTTCACAAACCATCTGGGTGATTGCGCCATCCACATCAACCAGATAATGACACGACACGCCGGATTTCTCAGCCCGCAGCCAGTTCACCGCCGCCGGACCGCTATTCATGCCTGTATAATGCATCAACAGCATATCCACGGCGCTCTTGCGTTCGCCAAAATTCGGCGACGGGCACCAGATATGCGGCAAACCGGTACGGATCATAATTGGCGCTCTTTGACGATATCTTCATAGGCCGCATTGATAGCAGCCAACCGTTCAGTGGCCACCGAAATCATTTCTTCCGGTACCCCGGCAGCGATATGTCGGTCAGGATGGTTTTCCTTGACGATCTCGCGATACAGACGCTTCAATTCATCATCGGTCACACACGGATCAACCCCGAGCACTACATAAGGGTCATCATCGCTGGAATGTATATGGCGGGCTCTGATACAGCGAAATTTTTCACTAAGGCCGAATATGTCGGTCACCGAGCGTAAAAAGTTTAGTTCGGCCTCATGCACAACGCCATCGGCCTTGGCGATATGAAACAGGCTGTCGAGCACATCTTCAAGCACTTCAGGCTTGCCGGAAAAGAGTTCTGCCACCTGTTCGGCATAGGCTTCAAATCCGGCCACATCCCTCTTGGCCATATTGAACACCCGGGCGACATTGGCCAACTCGTTTGGGGCAACTTTAAAAACCTCTTTGAAAGCATCAACTTCCTGGGCCGTAACCGCCCCGTCCGCCTTGGCCATTTTCGCTCCAAGGGCAATCACTGCAATAGTGAACGAAACACTGGCATTGGGGTCAGCATCGCCATCACCGCTGCTACCAGCCAACAAGCCAAGCACCGTGTCGCCAAGGGATGAGGCCTTGTTAGATATTTTATCTGTAATTTTCTGCCAGATGGACATGGGGCAGATGATAAAGGATTCGTACAAAAAGACGAAGCCCCAATCCGATGTAACTCGAACTGGGGCTTGTTATAGCACTTGCAAAGGAAGGGGTATCGGGCCCTTAAACAGCCGAAGCTGCGTGTCCTTATGCAGCCAGAGCTGCGCTTTTATGCAGCCAGGGCTGCACGGGGCAAGTGAATTGGGTTGTTAAAGCGGATCAGACAGCTTGAACCGTCTTTGCTGGAGATTTCTAGAGCCGACAGCTCGTCACAATCAAACTCTGCTTCCAGTTTTTCAACACCGGTAAGGACAGCATCCTCACCAAACATCAAAACGCTGACTTCATCATTTGCTTTGTCATAATCCAGCGACAGAAGTGAAACACTTCTCAATTCTGGCACATCATTTTCGCTGTTTCTACGTGTCGCCATTAGAACGTCATTGTTGTCTATCTTCTCATTAAGAGCATCAAGAAATTCACCCCATGTCAGGTGGCTTAGTTCTTGCGTTTCCATAGTCTTAGTTCCTATTAAAACATTAATATTAGATTTTTCTAATATAACAGGGTTTATGTGGCAATATTTTGACCTGAATCAAATTTTGCCAGTTTTTTGGTTGAATTATCAAAAAACTTGTCCCACTCTTGAACAACAGACTTAAATTTCCCTCGACACCCCTCTCAAAGATAGCAATGAAAAACCTTTCCCCACTTGCCCAAGGCTATATTTACGGCCTGATTGGCGTCATCATTTTTGGTCTGACATTGCCAGCCACCCGCCTTGCAGTTGCAGAATTTCCGGCAACCATGGTCGGATTGGGCCGCTCTATTGTCGCCGCCGGTCTGGCTGCTACATTCCTCATCACCACAAAAGCCCGCCGCCCGACCAAAGCCGAGTTCAAACGATTGGCACTGGTGCCCATCGGAATTGTTTTCGGCTTTCCAGCCCTGACCGCCTTTGCCATGAAAACCGCACCGGCCTCACATGGCGGTGTTGTCCTTGGCATCCTGCCGCTCGCCACTGCCATAGCTGCAATGCTGGTCGCCCGCGAAAGACCCTCAGCGACCTTCTGGTTGTGGGGCATCATCGGGGCCCTGGCGGTTGTTACCTTTGCCCTGCTTGATGCCAAAAATGGCATAGCCACCGAAATTTACGGTGCTGACCTGTTGTTGTTGGCTGCCGTTTTGCTCGCCGCCTTCGGCTATGCCCAATCCGGTGTTCTGGCTCGCAACATGAGCGGGTTGCAAGTGATATCGTGGGCCCTGGTCATTTCACTACCGGTGCTCATTCCCGTTGTCGCCCTGACTATCGGTGACATAAATTGGTCCGCTTCCTGGCAAGCCTGGGCCGCCTTTGCTTATGTTGCCGTTTTTTCACAATTCCTCGGTTTTGCTTTCTGGAACAAGGGACTTGCCCTAGGCGGCATTTCCCATGTCGGCCAAACTCAACTGTTCCAGATTTTTGTCACCCTGATGGGCTCAGCCTGGTTACTGAGTGAAACCATTCACAGCACCACAATCGCATTTGCCCTGATCGTTGTATTTGCCGTCGCTATGGGAAAGCGAGCCCCGGTACTGCGCAACTAGTTGCTGCGTAATTAATCCCAGTCGCGTCGCTCTAAAGTCATGATCAATCGCCCGCTGGTATCAAAAAGTTTCAATCTCAGATGAGTTTCTGAAAATTTTCGGGCGCGGGTCAATCGGCGGTGAAGACGTGATTCCACTCGCATGATTGCTGACCCGCACAACATCCGGGTTGAAGCAAGCGCCCCGAATCGCAAACGATTTTTGTTTTGCCTGTATGTTCCAAAAAACCTGTTGCAGCCACCATGACCAGATACTTTTCCATTGCTGGAAAATTTAACAAACTGTTTTTTACCAACTCCCCATTCAGACCCGACAAGAAAGTTCCGTTCTCCCGCGCTAACAGGCTCAACCAATGAATACGTCACAAGCAATCCGGTCAGCAACGCCAATAGTATTTTTCGATTCTGTTTCAAACCGTTACCAGCCTTTTCCGATTCTATCTGTCATCTCGATTCTATAATGAAGCCGCAGAACGCGCCGCTTGGGCGTAATGCCCTGACAAAGCCCGCAATTCGCCAGCCAATTCACTCGCAGCCTCATTGGAAAGACCCAGTGTCTTGGCCGTTTTCACCAACAACCGCTCACGAATTTGTCGATACTTTTCGCACGCTGCTTCGCCTTTTTCAGTAATCGATACGGTTTTTTCCTTGCCCGCTTTACCGCTCACAACCAGACCAATTTTCTCCAGCTTGCGAATAGCATATGTCGCCACATGGGTATCTTCAATCGACAGAACCATACAGATATCGGCCAGCGTTTTAGCACGCTGTCGATGATTGACCGCATGCAAAACCAGCACGTCCTGAGCATTGACCCCGGTCACTCCAGCCGCTGCCATACAGCGCACAATCCAGCGGTCAAACGCTTGCGAGGCAAGGATCAGCCCGAACTCAAATTCCGACAGTGCCGGCATCTCTCCCGTTGCCAAATGGGAGGATGAAACGATTGGTCCCAGATCATTTTCCATGCATATGTTCCGTTTTTATCTACATTTTATCGATAAATTATTGACGTTTATTCTGCAATACTCTAACTGTTTTGTACAGGTCAAAGAACAAAAGGCAAGAAAATGAGCAGCGCATGTTGGGATTTCTGGATTGATCGTGGCGGCACCTTTACTGATATCGTCGCCCGTGATCCTGATGGCAATATCAAGGCTCACAAGCTGTTGTCCGAGAACCCCGAGAGCTATAAAGACGCGGCTATTCAGGGCATTCGTGACCTGATGGGCGTTGGCAAAAATGATCCCATTCCGGCTGCAAATATCACCACGGTTAAAATGGGCACCACCGTTGCCACCAACGCTTTGCTTGAACGCAAGGGCGACCGCACCGCTTTGATCATTACCAAAGGTTTCCGCGATGCGCTTGAGGTTGGTTATCAGGCCCGCCCCGATCTTTTTGCCCTCAATATTATAAAACCGGAACTTCTTTACGAGACTGTTGCCGAAGTTGACGAACGCCTGACCGCGGAGGGCGAGATTCTCAAAAGCCTTGATCTCAACGCTGCCACCACCGCCATGCAGACCATCTTTGACAGCGGCATCCGCGCCATCGCTATTGTCTTGATGCACGGCTATCGCTTTCACGATCATGAAAAGCAGCTTGCTGCTGTGGCTAAACAGATTGGTTTCACCCAAATCTCCACATCGCACCAGACTTCCCCCCTGATGAAATTGGTCGGTCGCGGTGACACCACCGTGGTTGATGCCTATTTGTCTCCAATCCTGCGCCGTTATGTTGATCAGGTCGCTGATGCTCTTGGAATCAAGGAGGGGGGACTCAAAGAGGGCCAAACAGGACCGCAATTGATGTTCATGCAGTCTTCCGGCGGCCTTACCGCTGCTGATCTGTTTCAGGGCAAAGACGCAATTCTGTCTGGCCCCGCCGGTGGCGTTGTCGGCATGGTTGAGACCGGTAAAATGGCCGGGTACGACAAGCTCATCGGCTTTGACATGGGTGGCACCTCCACCGATGTCGCCCATTATGATGGCGAACTTGAACGCAGCTTTGAAACCGAAGTCGCCGGAGTGCGTATGCGCGCCCCGATGATGCGCATTCACACTGTTGCCGCAGGTGGCGGCTCCCTGCTCAATTTTGATGGTGCCCGGTTCCGCGTTGGCCCTGATAGCGCCGGCGCCAACCCTGGCCCGGCCTGTTATCGGCGCGGTGGACCGCTGGCAGTCACTGATGCCAATGTCATGCTCGGCAAGGTCAACCCGGATTATTTCCCTAAAATCTTTGGCCCCAATGCCGATCAACCCCTTGATCTGGATGCTGTAAAAGCAGCCTTTGGCGAAATCGCCGCCCGTACCAGCGATAACAAATCTCCTGAACAGGTGGCCGAAGGCTTCATCCGCATCGCGGTTGAAAACATGGCCAATGCCATCAAGAAAATCTCGGTCGAACGCGGTTATGATGTCACCGGCTATGCGCTTAATTGTTTTGGCGGTGCCGGTGCCCAGCACGCCTGCCTGATTGCCGACAATCTCGGCATGAAAACCGTTCTTATTCACCCGCTGGCCGGTATTTTGTCCGCCTATGGCATGGGGCTGGCCGATATTTCCGCCAGTCAAGACCGGGCTTTTGAGCTGCCTCTCGACAATGACAGCGTTGAAGTGGTCGGCAGCACGGTGACCGAACTTGCTGAACTCAACCGCCGCGAACTCCAGTCTCAGGGTATCAAGCCTGCCGACACCCGCACCGCCATTCACACCCATTTGCGCTATGAAGGCACTGACACATCGCTGCTGGTTCCTTTTGCCACAAAAATTGTAATGCGTGAGGCCTTCGAAGTCGCCCACCGCAAGCAGTTCGGTTTCATGACCCCCGGCAAAGCCATTATCATTGAAGCCCTGACTGTTGAAACCACCGGCGGCGGCGCACAAGCCCACGAGCCGGACTTTCCCTGCCAGACAACAACGCCGACAGCCATTGACCAGACCCGCACATTTGCTGGCGGAAAATGGCATGATACCCCGATTTATCAACGCGAAAATCTCCAACCCGGTCAGAAAGTCTCCGGCCCGGCGCTGATCATCGAAGCTCACAATACAACCATTATTGAAGATGGCTGGCAAGCTGAATTGTCGGCCAAAAAACACCTCATCTTGACCCGTATCATCGAACTCCAGCGCAACCACGCCATCGGCACCACCGCTGATCCGGTGATGCTTGAAGTGTTCAACAATCTGTTCATGTCGATTGCCGAGCAAATGGGCGTTACGCTGGAAAAAACCGCCCTGTCGGTCAACATCAAGGAGCGGCTCGATTTCTCCTGCGCCGTATTTGCCGCCGATGGATCGCTGATCGCCAACGCTCCTCATATGCCGGTTCATCTCGGCTCGATGGACAAATCGGTCGAAACCATCATTGCCAACAATCCGGTCATGCACCCTGGCGATGTCTACGTCCTCAATGCGCCCTATAATGGCGGCACCCATTTGCCTGATATCACCGTCGTAAGCCCGGTTTTCGACGCTGCTGAAAAACACATCCTGTTCTATGTTGCCAGTCGCGGTCACCATGCTGATGTTGGTGGTATTGCCCCCGGCTCGATGACCCCACGGGCCACCAATATCAACGAGGAAGGCATCGTTATCGACAATTTCAAAATGATCGATCGCGGCACCTTTCTGCAAGACGACCTGCGTGCAATCCTGCTTGATAACCCTTATCCCTGCCGCAACCCTGACCAGAATATCGGCGACCTCAAGGCCCAGGCTGCGGCCAATGAAAAAGGCTCTCAGGAACTGCTCAAAATGATCGACCAGTTCGGCCTTAATGTGGTCACCGCCTATATGAAGCACGTTCAGGACAATGCCGAAGAAAGCGTTCGTCGTTACATTGATGCCCTGCATGATTGCTCCTTTGAATACGATATGGATAACGGCTCGACCATCAAGGTCACTATCCGGGTTGATAAAAAAGCCCGCACCGCTGATGTCGACTTCACCGGCACCAGCCCGCAACAACCCACCAACTTCAACGCTCCTGCACCGATCACCCGCGCCGCCGTATTGTATGTTTTTCGCTGCGTTGTCGCTGACGCTATTCCAATGAACGCCGGCTGTCTGAAGCCGATCAACATCATTGTCCCCGATGATTGCATGCTGGCCCCCAAATATCCCGCCGCCGTCGTGGCCGGAAATGTCGAGGTTTCGCAAGCGGTCACCGACACTTTATTTGGAGCACTTGGCGCCATGGCTGCAGCGCAAGGCACCATGAACAATTTCAACTTCGGCAACGACACCTACCAGTATTACGAAACCATCTGCGGTGGTTCGGGTGCCGGTCCGACCTTTGATGGCACCAGCGCCGTTCACACTCATATGACCAATACCAGACTGACCGATCCCGAAATCCTCGAATTCCGCTACCCGGTCATTCTCGAGGACTTCCACATAAGACGCGGCTCCGGCGGCCCTGGCAAACACAAAGGCGGCGACGGCACCATACGCACTCTGGTGTTCCGCGAAAAAATGGACGTCTCCCTCCTGACCGGCCACAGAACAATCCCCCCCTTCGGCCTGAACGGCGGCGGCAATGGCGAAACAGGAAAAAACACCTGCCGAAGAGCCGATGGTACAATGGAGGACCTGGCCGCCTGCGACCAGACCGTTGTTGAACCGGGTGATGCGATTATCATCCAGACGCCGACGGGTGGTGGGTTTGGTGCGGCGCAGTAGCGCCGCGGTCCTCGCTACGCCGGTTTTAATACCCCTCGCGGCTAATCCTCACTTCGTTCGGGCCTCTGGGAGGGCGGCCTGACCGGCCGGGGTCCTCACTGCGTTGGTTTTATTTCTCTCACGGCAATTCCTCCCTTCGGTCGTGCCTGCGAGGCTCGGCGCTTAATAGCGCCGCCCCCGAAGAGCATTTTTGCAAAGCAAACATATCCGTATTCATTTACCCCTTCCGCCCCAGCCACAGTGATACCGTCAATCCCTTGCCATTGGGGGCCGCCAGACTGACATGTTTTTCCACTTCCAGCCCGGCCCGCTCGCACCAGCGCATTACATCTTCATCTGATATCCCCAGCCGCCGGTGCGCCTGTTCGTCTCGTAAAAACTCCAACTCATGCGGGGCAAAATCTACAATGACTATCCGTCCGCCCGGTTGCAGCACCCGCGCGGCTTCTTCCAGCGCCCCGTCGGGATCACTGAGAAAATGCAGCACCTGGTGGATGGTGACCAGATCGATGCTTTCAGCATCCATTGGCAGGGAAAACAGATCACCATGCCTGACCTGGGCGTTTTTCAAGCCACTGTCTTCCAGCCGCGACCGGGCAATGGACAACATTTCGCGGCTGGCATCAAGGCCGGTAGCGTGTTGGCACAGCGGCGCGAGCAGTTCGAGAATAGCCCCAGTGCCGGTACCGATATCAAGATAACTGGCAATTTTGTTCTTGCCAACAAGCGCGAGTAAAGCTTCTTCAACCCGCTCCTCAGACACATGCAGCGAGCGAATTTCGTCCCAGTTTTTGGCATTGGCGCCAAAATAGCTTTCCGCCACCTCACGCCTGGCCCGTAATATATCCTGAACCCGGACCAGATCGCGCTTGACCGAAGCATCAGACATCGGAATGAGTTTAACAATGCTGGCCGCAATGTCAGCCCCCTTACCCTCCTGACGCATCCGAAACAACACCCAGCTGCCTTCCTTAAAGCGCTCAAGCAGCCCAGCTTCAGTCATCAACTTGAGGTGTCGCGATACACGCGGCTGACTTTGACCGAGGATTCTGGTCAATTCAGAAACATTGAACTCATCGCGTGACAACAAATGCAAAAGACGCAAGCGCGTTCCCTCGCCTGCCGCTCTCAACCCTGCCAGCAATTGTTCCATTATCACCCCAAATTCACAACTTTGTCAGATGATATCAAACCATGTGCGCAAAATCTCAATTAAAATAAACTATTTCCCGCCATGTTAACCAAAAAAAAGACATAGTGCGAAAGGATAAGGACCTTGACGACCAAAATAGATAAATATTGCTTTGACCATAAGAAATATATTAGCTACAACCTCTTTGGGTATATGGCAAAATGAGAGAATTTCGAGAGTAACGATAAATGCAATTTACCTTTGCAATTCACCAAAGAAAACTACCTTTTCTGACAAGCTTTGCTGTGGCCGCACTGTTGGCCACCGGTTTTGCCGGGCTGTTGACCACCGCCGTTCAGGCCGACACTCGCAATATTGGCCCCACAGCCAATAAAACCTCGCTGGTATCTGTCTACAAAAACTGGGCGAAAAACAGGCAGCAACAGGTGAAAATCCATCCTGCTTCGGCAAAAGTCAGCGTTTCAGCCAAGACCGTGAAACACGCAGCCAAGAAACCCGTTTCTGAAGATATCACCGATGCTGACATTCTGGCCCAGAGCGAGGCTGAAACCAACGACCCGTTTGAGCCATTGAACCGTCTGGTCTTTGGTTTTAACGAAATACTCGACCAGATCATTTTCACCCCGGTCAGCTATACCTACCGCACCGTTGTTCCCGGCCCGGTAAGAACCGGCCTGGCCAATGCGGTGGCCAATGCCAAGGCACCGGTGACCTTTGCCAACGACCTGTTACAGGGCGAGCCTGAGCGGGCAAAAATCACCTTCATGCGTTTCCTGATCAACAGCACAGCCGGCATGGGTGGTTTTGTTGATGCCGCCGAAGCTGGTGGCCTTGAAAACCACACCGAAGATTTCGGCCAGACACTGGCGGTTTGGGGTGTTGGTTCAGGCCCCTATCTCGTTGTCCCGGTATTTGGCCCGACCAGCCCGCGCCACCTTGTTGGCCGCGTTGCCGACACCGCTGCGGCACCAACCACATGGATTTTGGCCGACTTAAGCCTGTTCGAGCGTTCAACCCCAACCATTGCTGATCTGGTAACCGGTCACGAGGCTATTCTTGATGACATCACAGCTTTGCGCAAAACATCACCAGATTTTTACGCATCTGTGAGAGATATTTACCGCCAGAGCCGCAAAAGCGCCATTTTGAATGGTGACCTTGGAGTTGACCCGATCCCTGATCTACCTCTTGAGTAGAATTTTAAACTTGTTTTCATCAACCACTTTCAAACCACCAAGGCAAATTTACAACCATGATTGATTTTTCTGTCTCGCGTCGAACTGCTTTCCTTCTGGCCGCTATGCTGGTACCCGCCACATTGCAAGTGCCACAAGCAAACGCGGCAGCACCGGCAGAAAAATACGTCGAGCAGGTTGGTAACGGTGTTCTGGCCGCTGCCAGAGCAGGATCGGTCAGCAAATTCCGCACTTTGATGCAACGCAACGCAGCCATCTCAACCATAGCGATTTATTCCCTTGGCCCCTACCGCAAGAAGCTTCCCGCCGGGCGCAAAAAGGAATATTACGCGCTGGTTGCCAAACACATCTCAAAAGTTTTCGCCAACCATTCAAAAAAACTGGCAGGACGCTCAATCACCGCAATATCCAGCCGCACCAAAGGCCGCAGTGTCATTGTCAAAAGCAAGCTGAAATACCCCTCGGGCAAAACGTCAAACGTCACTTGGCGTTTGATTAAACGGGGCAGCAATTTCAAGATATTTGACATCAACGTCCAAGGCATCTGGCTGGCCAGCACCCAAAAAACCGATTTCATTTCGGTTTTACGGCGCAACAATGGCGATATAAACGCGTTATTTTCTTACCTAAAGAAATAAATTCTGTCTGGCTCTTGAGTTTGTCGACAAAATCGCCGACTTATAAGGGGCTATATGCTCCCCTCAAGTATGTGCATAAAAATGCGGTGGGACAAACAACACGGGATTTGACAAACAATGCGACCAGCAAGACGTGCAAGCTCTTTTCCAATTAGCCGTCGGCAAATATTGAACTTTGCAGCAACAACGGTATTTGCTGGCTTTCTTACCCTGACCGCACCTGAAAATGCCAATGCCCTGTCCGGCCCCGAACGGCATGTCACCAAAATAGCAAACAGTGTCATCAGGCTGGCCAACAGCAACTATCGCGGTAAAACCCTGCACAGAAAGTTTGAACGCCTTTTATCCACCCATGCCAACATGAACGCAGTAGCCAGATTTTCGCTGGGACGATATCGCCGCCAACTCCCGGCAAAACTTAAATCCCGCTACAACAGGCTGATAAAGGCATATATCGCTGGCTTGTTTGTATATTACGCCAATGATTTCAAAGGTCGCGGCCTAACCATCCGCAGTTCGCGAAAGAGCGGCAAATCGGTCATCATCGACAGCCGCATCAAAGGTTCCGGTACCTCCAAAAAAATTCTCTGGCGGGTCTATTCCAAAGGCCGCCGCCATCGCGTTACCGATGTCAACATTCGCGGCGTTTGGCTAAGCATTCAGATGCGGCAAAAACTGACCCAGCTCCTTAAACGCAACAATGGCGACTTCAACAAATTACTGGCTTTTCTGGCTAAATACAAAAACTGGGTGCCCCAAAGTTGATCGGTCAAACCGGTTGACGTCACCTTTAATCATCGCGTACCACTAATTTTCATTTTAACTTCTTGATTCGCGAAATATTCTACGATGACAAGACGCTTTTTTCTGGTTCTGTGCCTATTTGTTTTTGCCGCAAGCATTCAAGCTCCGAACGCGTATGCAGCAAAAAACACCGCTGCCATCAATCAGATGAAGCGCATCGCCACCGCCTTGCGCAACGCCCAGAATGTTGGCACCCGGTCAGCCTTTCGCAGTGTAATCCGCAAATATGCCGATATTCCTGCCATCGCCCTTTATTCTCTTGGTCGTTATAAAACAAAATTGAAAAAATCCCGCCGTTCACGCTATTACCGCGGTGTTCAGGCATTTATGGGCCGTTACTTTTCCAACGAGTCGCGCCGCTACAAGGTCGCCAAAACAAAAATAAACTCAAACGTCAAACAAGATGGCGACGATGTTCTGGTCTCGACCAGAATTGAACTGACCACCGGCACTAAATACACCGTCGAATGGCGTCTGGCCAAACGCCGCGCTGGCTACAAAATCACCGACATAAAAGTCCTCGGCTTTTCCATGACCTATCTGCAACGCGGCATGTTCACTTCGTATGTGCGCAAAAAGAACGGCAGCGTCGAAGACCTGATCGCCGCGCTAAACCGGCATTATTGATTACGATGAAACGCTTTCCGGTAACATCATCCTATCGCGATGCCACCAGACCCTGGCATTTTTGTTCGAGACGAGCATAACACAACCCGCCCCAATCTGATCATTCGATATCTATTGGCCTATTGGGTCTTGTACATTTTATCGATGTTGAGCTTGTAGCTCCACGGCAGGCCACTGTTCTTCCAGCCATTTTTCAAGCGCCAGTTTTTGCGGTCGCCTTTTTTGACCGTGCCACCTTCAAAGCCGTCAGTTACCACATAGACTTGTTTATATCCCTTGCCCCAAAGCTTATTGGCCGCCGGCGCGCCACGTGTGCCACCTGATCGGCACATGATGATAACCGGGTCATCCTTGCTCATGCCGCGAAGTTTCAAAGCCGCTGCGATATCACGCTCAAAATTCGGGTTGACCACCATGTTAAAAACGGGTTTCTTGGGGTTCCAGGCTTTGCGATCAGCTGTCTTGAAGGGAATATTTATATCGACCACATCGGTAAATCCGGTAAACATAATCTCGATCGGGTCACGGACATCAATAAACAGAACTTTGTCACCCATGGATTTTTCCATATCGTGTGCTTCTTTAGAATCCACGTAAAGGTGCCACGGCGTTTGCCGTTTGGGATTGCTCGGCTCTGGTGCCGCATTGGCCGGCACAATGGCGGAAAAACCAATACTGGCTGCTGTTGCAGCAATTAAAGCAAGTTTCCAACGGTTCATAAATCTTCTCCTGAGTTAAGGCATGTGCACATTCACATCGTATATTAGTTTTTTCTAATACACATTCAACGCCAACAGCTATGACTTATGTCAAAATCAGAAGACAAATAACAACCAGCAAACCTTGCCATCGCAAAACCTCTGCGATGGCAAGGTGTATTGTCAGATTACCAGGACAGCGTTTTTACATTTGGTGCAAAAAGAATACTGCTGACCAGCTCGGGATTACCCATTTGGACCCCGTCAATATAGTCTTGCTTGGTCAGACCGGCAGCTTTCGAGCACAACCCGCACATGATGACCTGGCCACCGTCCTTGATGAACCCGCTGAGCATATCCTGAATGGACAGTCCTTTGGCTTTCATCAGGCCGTGCACATGGGAGGCACGTTTTTTATCTGCCAGATAAATCGCTCTGACATTCAGCCAGATCGCAACCGGCTTGTGGCCATTTTTCAGGACCTTTTGATGAGCAAAGGCGATAGCCTTTGCCGCTGACCATGTGTCGTCAGTGGTCAGATTGATAAAAAGGCCCGGCTCGGCTTCATCGGCACTAGCGTGTGAAACAGCGCCGGTGAGCACAACGAACAGGCAAAGTGTAGCAGTCAGTAAAGTTTTTAGAGTTCTCATGAGAGTCATTCCTTTAATTCAATAATGATTTTTGTTTCGAAAATTGAATTAAACCGGAGGTGCTCGCGGCCAGTGACGCAAACGGGCAACATTGCCAAAAGGGACAGTGGAAACCATTCCATAAGCTTCGGCACCAACAGCATCTGGGGAGAAATGCGCCAAAATTGAAGGTGTAAAAGTATTTTGAGAAAGAGAAAAACTCAGGCAGACCGGACAGGTTTCACTGTCTGGTGAAGTCCGCGGCCCTGGTGACGGCAAATCTGTCGCGGCAGGCACATAAGCAAGACCTTGTGCAGTACAGATAACAACATATCCGCCACCTTCTTGACCGGCAATTTGCGGCATTGCCTGCGAAAACAGCACAAGGCCAGGCAACAAAACAGCAAAAACCGCCAGATACAACGGCAACACCCGCCGCCTCAATGTCATCATCAATCTCATCAGCTGACGGTTACTTCATTTCAACATAACGCACGTGATCCAGATCAATTATGTCAACAATTTCCATCCTGTGACGGCTGGTTGGATTTGGGTCGCGCAAAATTGCCATCCCACCCGTATTATCTCAAAGTCGAATTGCCGCTTCCCCGCCCACCCACTATGCTTGATCTTGAATATATGGATGTTTCTGCACACGCATCCAGATTTCAGCCCAAAACGGGCATACATGTTCCAAGTGTGAGGGAGAAAATTTAATGAGCGATATTTTCAAAAAACCGGTATCACGGCGTACCGTTGCCAAGGGTGGACTGGCGTCTATTCTGGCCGCTGGCGCAATGCCAACCATTTTTACAGGCGCTTCTCATGCTGCCTATTGCAACGAGCCAACGGGCGGTGATGTTACCCTTGGCTTTAACGTGCCACAAACCGGCGCCTATGCTGATGAAGGTGCAGATGAATTGCGCGCCTACAAACTGGCTGTCAAACACCTTAACGGTGAAGGCGACGGCGACATGCTCAACACATTTAAGCCTTCAGCGCTTAAAGGCAACGGCATCCTCGGCAAGAAAGTCAAATACGTCACCGGCGACACCCAGACAAAATCTGATGCTGCCCGGGCTTCTGCCAAGCGGATGATCGAAAAAGATAAAGCACTGGTTATCACCGGTGGCTCATCATCCGGTGTGGCGATTGCCGTACAAGGCTTGTGTCAGGAAGCTGGCGTGATCTTTATGGCTGGCCTGACCCACTCAAATGACACAACCGGTAAAGACAAACGTCGTAACGGTTTCCGTCACTTCTTTAACGCCTACATGTCAGGCGCTGCTCTTGGTCCTGTGCTTGAAAAAGAATATGGCAAAGAACGCAAAGCCTATCACCTGACAGCTGACTACACTTGGGGCTGGACACAAGAAGAGTCCATGAAGAACACCACAGAAGCTCTTGGCTGGAAAACCACCAAGACTGTCAAAACCCCTGTGGGTGCTGGTGACTTCTCACAATACATCACTCCAGTGCTGAACTCAGGCGCCGATGTTTTGATCCTTAACCACTACGGTAAAGACATGATCAACTCACTGACCCAAGCTGTTCAGTTTGGTCTGCGCGACAAGCAGGTTAATGGCAAGAACTTTGAAATCATCGTTCCATTGTTCTCACGTCTGATGGCGCAAGGTGCGGGTGAAGCGATTAAAGGCATCCTTGGTTCAACCAACTGGAACTGGTCTTTGAAAGATCCGGCATCTGCTGCTTTTGTTAAAAGCTTTGGCGCTGAATATGGTGCTCCTCCTTCAATGGCGGCTCACACCTGTTATTGCCAAACCCTGCTTTATGCAAATGCCTGTGAAATGGCTGGCACTTTCTCACCAGAAGGTGTGGTTAAATCACTGGAAGGCTTCAAGTTTGATGGCCTTGGCAATGGTGCAACCGAATATCGCGCCGAAGATCACCAGTGCTTTAAAGATGTTCTGGTGGTGCGCGGCAACCAAAATCCAACATCACAATACGACCTGCTTGAAGTGGTGGAAGTCACCCCTCGCTCGCAAGTTGAGTATGATGCGAAAATCTTTGGTGGCGACCTCGGTCCGGTTAACGCCAAGCCCTGCTAGGTTAGTCGCATAACCAAGTTATCAACATAAAATAATCCTGCCGCCCCTCAATTTATTAGAAGGGCGGCGGGAAACTAGTATAAGACTAAACATCGTAAATCTTCTGGGTGGGAAAGTTTGGGCAGATGGACGCCATATTTCTTCAAGTATTAAACGGACTCGACAAGGGCGGGGCCCATGCGCTGATCGCCCTCGGGCTGACATTGGCCTTTGGCACGCTGGGGATTGTCAACTTTGCCCACGGTGCCCTGTTCATGCTCGGTGCCTTTTGCGCCGTTTCATTTAACAAAATAATCAATCTGCAACAGATCGTTCTCGATCCAACCAGAAAAACCGCCTGGGGCACTCCGCTTGAAATCAAAACCCCCTACATCACCTCCTGGTTGGGCGATTTCGGTAATGTATTAATCGATTACTCCGTCCCAGTCTCACTTCTAGTCACCATCCCTGTCATGTGGTTGATCGGGGTAATTATGGAACGCGGCCTGATAAAGCGTTTTTACAACCGCCCTCATGCTGACCAGATTTTGGTGACATTTGGTCTTGCCATCGTCCTTCAGGAAATTGTCAGCCACTACTACGGTGCCAACCCGATTCCACAAACCGCCCCTGCAATCGTTGCGGGCAGCGCCAATGTCGGCTCATGGATTGGCCTTGGTGAAAGCGTTGTTTATCCATGGTGGCGTCTGGTTTATTTTGGCTTTTCTGCAATCGTCATTTTTGCCGTTTTTGCTTTTTTGCAGTTCACCACTTTTGGCATGGTAGTGCGGGCCGGTATGCGAGACCGCGAGATGGTCGCCATGCTCGGCATCAACATCGAACGTCGTTTCACCATCGTCTTTGGTATTGCCGCTGTTGTGGCAGGTGTTGCTGGTGCCATGTACACGCCAATTTTCCCACCGGTTTACAATATCGGCATGGATTTTTTGGTACTATCCTTTGTCGTTGTGGTGGTTGGCGGCATGGGCTCATTGGGCGGCGCTGTGACAGCTGGATTCCTGTTGGGAATTTTACAGTCCTTTGCCTCAATGAACGAAATCAAGAGTATTTTTCCCGGTATCGACCAGATCATTATTTATCTGGTTGCCGTAATAATTCTGCTGGTATTGCCTCGTGGCCTGATGGGTCGCAAGGGCGTGATGGAAGACTAAAACAATGAATGGCAACTCAACACGCAGTGACTTTCTTCTGTTGATTATCTTTGCAGCAGTGGTTCTAACCGCCCCAATTACCCTTGCTCCAATCGGTGCGGGTTATCCTGACATCTTGCAAAAATTCGCCATCTACGGCATTTTCGCAATCGGTTTCAATATTCTTTTTGGTCTAACCGGCTATCTGTCATTCGGTCACGCCGCCTTTCTGGGCGTTGGTTCATATGCCTCGGTGTGGATGTTCAAACTTTTTACCATGAACGTCATCCCGGCGGTGATCTTTTCAGTTGCTTTGGCTGGCGTTTTTGCCCTTTTGATCGGTTTTGTTTCGCTTCGCCGGTCCGGCATCTACTTTTCTATTCTAACGTTGGCATTTGCCCAAATGTCCTACAATCTGGCTTATTCCGTGCTAACACCACTCACCAATGGAGAAACCGGTTTGCAGGTCCGCCACCTTGCACCTGCAGACCGTGGCCCCGACTACGTGCTCAAACTGGTCAATGAAGATTTGCGCTGGGTTGATCAAGCTTTTGGCGTGGTTGAACACGGCATTCCCATTACCAATTTGTTTGGCATGAAAATGAGTGGTTACCCCGGTTTTTATTTCTGCGCCGTAATACTAATCATCGCCTTTTTTATCGCCATGCGTATTTCACGTTCAAATTTCGGCATGATGCTCAAAGCCATCAAGTCAAACCAGAACCGCCTCCAATATACCGGCGTCAATACCCGCCCCTACCTTCTGACTGCCTTCATTATCTCAGGTATGTACGCTGGCCTTGCCGGTTCGTTACTGGCAGTAACTGACCCATTGGCCGGTGCCGAGCGCATGCAGTGGACAGCATCAGGTGAAGTCGTCCTGATGACCATTCTGGGCGGTGTTGGTACATTGATCGGCCCATTCCTTGGCGCGACCCTTATCAAAGGTTTCAGCGCCCTGTTCTCAAGTTATAATGAAAATATCCTGCACCAGTTCTTTTCTTTCCTGCCTGAATTCATGCAAGATGGCGTTGTGGCTGTGGCAAGTATGTTTGTCGGCGAAGGCTGGGAGCTAACCTTAGGGTTGCTGTTCGTCATTATCATGTTATTCCTGCCCGGCGGCCTGATGCAGGGTTTTTACCTTATCCTGGGGTTATTCAAACGCAAAAAGACCAGTCCGCCTGCTGCTGGCAAGAGTGAGGCATAAAGACAATGGCAATTCTTGAAGTCTCACACGTTAACAAGCGTTTCGGTGGTCTCAAAGCCCTCAATGAAGTTCAATTGAGCGTTGAAGAAGGTTCTGTCCACGCCATCATCGGCCCCAATGGCGCCGGAAAATCAACCCTGCTTAACTGTTTTGTCGGCCGCCTGATGCCCGACAGTGGCAGCGTTATTTTCAACGGCACCTCCCTGCTCGGCCTGCGACCTCATGAGATCAATCAAACTGGTGTATCGCGGGTTTTCCAAACCCCGGAAATTTTCGAAGACCTGACACTGCTTGAAAACGTCATGATCCCGGCTTTCGCTAAGGCCGATGGTGCTTTCAAATTCAACGCCTGGTACCGGGTGTCATCACGGGCCGAAGTTCGCGATGAAGCAGCAGCTTTGCTGGAAGAAGTTGGACTTGCTGACCAGTCCAAAATGATCTGTTCAGCCCTTTCGCGCGGCGATAAACGTCGACTGGAAATGGCCATGTGTCTCATTCAGCACCCTAAACTGTTGCTGCTTGATGAACCAACCGCCGGCATGTCACGGGCAGATACTAACAACACCATCGATTTGCTCAAAAAAATCGGCGAACGCGGCATCACCAAAATTATTATCGAACACGACATGCATGTGGTGTTTTCGCTGGCAACAACAATTTCTGTGCTGGCGCAAGGCACTGTCATTGCCGAAGGCAATCCCGATGACATCAAGGGCGACCCGCGTGTACAGGAAGCCTATCTAGGCGGAGCACATCTATGAGCGACACACCAAAAAGTGACGGACCTTTCTTCTCAGCCCGCGACCTGCACGCCTATTACGGCGACAGCTACATTGTGCAGGGCGTCAGCTTCGATATTCGAGAAGGCGAAATCCTTGCCTTTCTTGGCCGCAATGGTGCCGGAAAAACCTCTACCCTGCGCACCATCGCCCGCGCTTCCAACCCGGTTTTGAAAAGCGGTGAAATTTGGCTTAACGGCGACCCGCTGCACGAAATGAAGGCCTTTGAGGCAGCCCGCCTCGGAGTTGCGCTGGTGCCCGAAGACCGCAACATCATCGGCGGCCTGAGCGTTGAGGAAAATCTCAAACTGGCCCAGATCGCTGAACCAAAAGGCTGGCCGCTGGCAAAAATCTACGAACACTTTCCCCGGCTGGCCGAGCGCCGCAAACAGGAAGGCACAACCCTTTCAGGCGGCGAGCAACAAATGCTGGCCGTCGCACGCGCCCTTGCCCGCGACATCAAACTGCTGCTGCTCGATGAACCCTATGAGGGTCTTGCCCCGGTCATCGTTCAGGAAATCGAACGCATCCTGCAAGGCATCAAAAAATTGGGCATTACCTCAATTCTGGTTGAGCAAAACGCCGTCGCAGCCCTCCACCTTGCCGACCGGGCAATCATTCTGGATATGGGCGAAATCGTCTTTGACGGCACTGCTCAGGAAGTTCTCGATGATGATGCCATGCGCCAGCAATATTTGGCCCTGTAACAAGGTGAATCCAGCTTAAAAGACTTTTAAAAGGCTTCCCCTCATGAGCGATATACCAGATAACGACCGGATAAAGTTCCATGCCAAAGATCAGGTCATGGAAGTGGATTTCAGCAATATTTTGTTCGACTCAGCAGATCGGGTAAACCGGTTTTATGATCAGGTTGATAAAAAAATTTCTGCCAGCGGCCAGAATAAATGGTACTTTCTGGTCAACTACAAAAATTGCAAAATGACCATGAGCGCGTGGATCCCATTTGCCAACCGCGGCAAAAAAGTAAATATCGCCTCATCTCTGGGCAGCGCCCGCTTTGCCGTCAGTGACGAAACCGGCAAGACTATTCTCAAGCAATCAGAAAAAGAAAATTTCGATCCCAATCTGTTTTCAACAAGACAGGGAGCGCTCGATCACCTCATTGCCATGAAGAAACAGGCCGACAAGATTGCCGTCACAAGGGCCAAAGAAATCACCGAAAACGACCTCGATGTTCCAGCCCGGTCAATCCAGTCACGCATCACATTTGATGATGATCTGGAGATTATGGAAGTGGATTTCAGCAACTATACCTTTGATGGCATGACCACCGTCAATGATTTTTATGACGTACTCACTGTCAGCATCGAGGCAACCGACCGCAAATGGTTCTTTCTGGTGAATTATAACAATACCAGAATAAACCCTGACGCTTGGTACCAGTGGGCCATC
>DAOUPT010000047.1 GCA_030626025.1 Anderseniella sp.
CATCATTGACATTGGAACTGATGTTACGGGTTTTGCAATAGGTGATCTTGTGTGCCCTAACTACAGCCGCACATGGCCCCACGGAATCATTTCCCGAGAGGCTTACCCCGGAGCCCTTGGCATGGCGGTCGATGGCACAGCACAGGAGCTTTTCTTGAGCCCGGCCAGCTCACAATTTGTTTTAGCTGGAACCATCGATGACGTGGAACGGGCAAAAGCGGAAAACAAACTGTCTGTCGCATTTGATATCGAGGGTATGAACGCATTGAATGGTGATATCAACATGGTTGCTGTCTATCACGCTCTTGGGGTACGGCAAATGTTGTTTGCTTACAATCTCAACAATGATGCGGCTGGTGGTTGTCATGATACCGATATTGGATTGACAGAATTTGGACGCGCAATTGTTGGAGAAATGAATAGGCTGGGAATGATTATAGACTGCTCTCATGCATCCAGCCGAACGACTTTTGACATTATGGAACAATCAACCCAACCGGTTGTGTTTACCCACTCCAATCCAGCCGTAATCTGGGAGCATCAACGCAATATTTCTGATGAACAAATCCGGGCGTGCGCCAAAACCGGTGGTGTAATCGGGATCAATGGAATGGGCATTTTCCTTGGAGAAAATGACGTCAGTATCGAAACGGTTCTGAGCCATGTTGTTTACGTTGCAGAACTGGTTGGGCCCGCGCATGTCGGATTTGGACTGGATTATTCGCCATCACTGGAAATTAATATTGGTGCTATTCTGGCAAGCCGTCCCGACTTCTGGCCCGCAGGCAATCGATATGACACGCCGAATATCAAACATGTAGGACCACATTTATTCTCCAGGATCGCTGACAAGTTATCGGGTTACGGTTTTGCACACGAGGAATTACAAGGGATACTCGGGCAAATTTTTTTCAGAATAGCTTCATCGATATGGCAAAACTGACACCAACAATAAATCAATCTCCAATCGCTTATTCATCTGGAATTGGCACATTTTCTCCGTTCGTCTAATGTCCGTTTTGCCGCCGCTCTCTGCTGCTAATTTGTCCTACAAACCGGTAGAAATTAACTCGTAACAGTAATATAAATTGGGTAGCAATCCGCCAACTTATCGGCACCCGCAGTTACAAGCAGGATTCAAAGAAGCAACAAACCGTCGAACAACGCAACGCTCGACACAATCTGTTGGGCGCCCTTTGAAATAGATCAATGCGCGATGTCTATGGTTTCGAAATCGATGCATCCGATGCGTTATGCGAAGATCCCGGTGGCGATCATCTCGATGTTCGGCTCTGTGCCAGTTCAATCCGTACACAAAATAGCCCGCTAAGTATTTGGTCAATTCAGCCGGGCAAACAGGTTGATTGTTGGTCATGAGGCTTTCGGCTGAACGATCAAAAGTTTGATGACATCTTTAAAAAGGAATTTCTTTTCGACCAATTGCAAACCTGCAGCTTCCAGATACTGTTCTGTGTTGCGGTCGAACGCGGCACCGTAAGCAAAACGCACCCAAGGCGCCCATAATTTCATAATGAAACGTCGCAAGGGTTTTTCTGACAATGCGTATTCCAAAATGTGTATTGTTCCTCCAGGTCGACAAACCCGGTTTAGTTCTTCAAGGGCAGGTTGCTGGTGCTCGGCGTCCAGGACACAAAAAAGAAAAGTTGAAATGATGCCGTCGAAGCTGTCATTGGCAAAATCCATCTCCATCACATTCATTTCGCGCAAATCAACTGCCGCGCCAGTCTTGTCTCTTCGTTGTCTGGCGTGCTCCAGCATAGCCGGACTAAGGTCAATGCCGATAACCTTGGAGCCATCAGGATAGAAAGGGAAATTGCGCCCTGTGCCTACTCCCGCATCGAGCAGAGTGCCACTCAGGCCGTTAAACAATACTCGACGCAGGGGTCTGTAACGTCCATGCTCGAAAGGCAGGTCCAAGATGTCATAGAGCCGGGCGATGCGGTTATAGATTTTTGTTTTCACTTAAACATCCATGAGCGAGTGACACACTAAATTATGCCGATCAGTCTAACCACGAAAGGCTTTAAAAGTCAGGTGCCGAAATAATCACTCTCATCATAACGGGCCACTTGATCAAACGCTTAAAATTCTATTTGCTCAGAAATTGCAGCAATTCCGGCCTTGGCACAAGCTTCATCAGCTTCACCGGACGGAGCCCCTGATACGCCAATTGCGCCGACCAAATTACCGTCACCGGCCAAAATAGGTACGCCACCTCCAAGCGGCAATGCTCCGGTAATAAGACGAAGCGCCCAAGCTTCTCCGGATTCTGCTGCTTTAGAAAGCGATAGCGTATTTGTTCTGAAACTCACCGCAGTCCATGCCTTTCGGTATGCTGTATCAGGTGTGTGCGGTCCGGCAAGTTGATCGCGGACTGTTGCCTGCAAAATGCCAAATCTGTCTACAACACTGGCCGAAACCTGATAGCCTTCTTTCCGGCACTGCATCATTGCGCCTTGGGCAGCTGCAATTGCAAGTTCAGGTTTAAGCACTTTGAAGGTTGAAAAACTCGTTTCTTCTGCGGAGATTGCAGCTGGGGACAGCGTTAACACGGCTGTGACCATTACTACTCGTAAGCCAATATTTGTCATGATACCACTCCTAAAAACCATTGGTTTTCTTGTCCGTTACCAGTCTTGAGAGGTTAGCAGTTCCTTTGGGTTGCTGCATTGAGTTATGTCAATCACACCAAGCTCCCCCTGTTGTTTGCACGGGAAGGGGATGGCTCGTTGCTAAGTGGTATTGTTAAAAATAACAAAACTGGCTCTTTAAGAATACCAATTTCAGGCTACACTTTTGCCGGTGAAACAACATCTGTTTCCTGTCAAATGTGGAGCCCCTTATGAACAAGATTGATACATCTGAAACCTTTCCAACCGTCTGTCCGCTGGATTGCCCAGATACCTGTAGCCTTACAGCGACAGTTCAGAATGACAAGGTGGTTGATGTGCGCGGATCAAAAGCCAACCCTTATACGGACGGGGTGATTTGCAACAAGGTGACACGATATTATCCTGATTTTGTCCATGGCAAGCAGCGGCTGACAACACCGTTGAAGCGGGCCGGGCCGCGCGGGTCAGGTAAATATGAGGCGATTTCGTGGGACGCAGCGATCGACATTATTCATCAGGGGTTTACCGGGGCTATTAAAAAGCACGGACCGCAATCGGTTATGCCGTTTAACTATGCCGGACCGCATGGCGAGCTGGCTGGTGGATCGATGGACCGGCGGTTCTTTTACCGGCTTGGGGCGACACTGTTGAACCGTGGGCCATTGTGCGGTGGGGTGCGCGGAGCAGCTTATGCCAGTTTGTTTGGTAATGCGCCGGGTATGCCGCCCGAGCAGGCCATACATGCTGACCTGATCGTGGTGTGGTGCAACAATGTGACGGTGTCTAATTTGCATCTGGTGCGGGTTCTGAAACAGGCGCGCAAGAACGATACGAAACTGGTGATCATTGATCCCAAGCGGATTAAAATTGCCGAGCAATGTGACCTATTTTTACAAATTCATCCCGGCACCGACGTGATTTTTGCCATGGCGGTGGCAGCTGAGCTTGAGCGTCGTGGGGCGCTGGATATGGCGTTTATTGAGCAATGGACTCTTGGCTTTGATGAATTCATGGACGAAGCCCGTAAATATTCTGTTGATGATGTGGAGAGCCGGTGTCGGTTGAGTGCGGGCCAGTTTCATGCATTTGTCGATATGTATGTTGCGGCGAAAAATGTTGCGGCTAATTTTGGTAATGGTATTGAGCGCGGCCATAGCGGTGGTTCTGGTTTGCGGGCGGCGATGGCGTTGCAGGCGCTGACTGGTAATCATGGGCGGCTCGGAGCCGGGGTGTTGGCCAAATCAGGTTTGGCGACGCCGAAAACCACTGACAAGTTGCAGCGGTCGGATCTTATTCCTGAAGGTACGCGAACCTTTAACATTGTCGATGTGCCTGAAAAACTTCTCGATGAAAGCCTTGATACACCGGTTATGGCAACGATGATTTTCAATCATAATCCGGTTTGCAGTCATCCTGATCAGACCAATATGATCAAGGCGCTCGCCCGTGAGGATTTGTTTGTTGCCGGGTCTGATGTGGTGATGACCGACAGCATGAAATATTGCGATGTCATTCTGCCAGCGGCGAGCTGTTTTGAGATTGACGATGTTTATGGGGCTTACGGTCAGAACTATGTTCAGCGCGCGGCACCGGTTATTCCGCTGGTCGGTGAGAGCCTGCCCAATACCGAGATTTTCCGGCGGCTGGCGGCACGGTTTGGCTTTGATGATCAGATGTTCAAAGACAGTGATGAGCAGTTGATGGATGCGGCGCTTAATGGTGATGATGCCAAATTGCAGGGTTTTAAACCCAGTCAGGTGCCGGTCGACCGGGCCTTGGAAATGGCCGCCGTTGATGGGGCCGAGATGATCATGTGTGATACGATTATCCCGGCAACACCATCGGGCAAGATTGAGCTCTATTCCGCCGATATGGAAAAACGCTTCGGCTATGGCGTGCCGCATTTTGAGCCGGTTGCGCAAGAGTTGCCGCTGGTTCTGATCACCCCGTCATCGTCAAAACGGACCAATTGCACTTTTGGCGGTTGTGACGAATCCGCCGGAATTGAGGTGGTGGAGATCAACCCCGCCGATGCGGACAAACGCGGTGTTAAAACCGGCGATACCATTTCCGTCTGGAACGAACGTGGCAAAGTCACCTTGCAGGCGGTGGTGACCGATGCGGTTCGCCAAGGCGTCCTCTACAGCCCCAAGGGCACATGGCTGGGGACCAGTGACACCGGGCTAACCGTGAACGCGCTGATACCGTCCGGTTTAAGGACGGATATCGAGGGCGGGGCTTGTTATAATGATACGTTTGTTGAGGTGGGGTAGAAAAATACATCTCTGGTGTGCCAATCAAATCTATGCAGCCAATCAAATAGTGCCGATGGATTCAGGGCTATCGAGGTTTTGATTGCGAGACGCAAAATCCGGTTAATCATTTTAAATACGAGCCGTTTTAGTTGTGGCCCCTCTTAACAGGAACAATCCAAGCATAAAGATCGTAGCGTTAATCATTGGAACAGCAGAGTTTTCCAGGGCGACAACGCCGCTAAGGGTATAAAATATCCCGGCGGCCAGATCGATTGCCTGAATGGCAATCATGCCAAATAGCCAAAATCGGTTACGTATGGGGTCAGCAGCAATCACAAACATTCCGGCCCCATATACGAAAAATCGCGCCGCTAACATGGCAAGGGGGTAATTGGTATCTGCAGCAGTTTCGCTTAAGCCCTGCCAGCCAATAAAAGTCTGTGGGATAAATAAATAGAGTGCCCCAAGAGTAATCTGCGCTACACCAATTACATAGCATAATCCTTTAAAGAGGGTCATTTCTTCGTCCTTTTCTATTCGAGAATTTGATTTGAAAAGCACGCATAAACCCATTACTTTCAAAAAGTAAGTAGTTACCAAATTGAAAGTAGCTATCATAGGAAGAGGCTATATGGAAATTTTGAAAGCCGGTACTGATTGCACACCCGATTGTCCGGTCAAGTTGGCGGCAGATATTTTGTCTGGCAAATGGACAACGTTGATCATCAGAGAACTGTTGTCTGGTACGCGCCGTTATTCACAACTGCAACATGGTCTGCTTGGTATTAGTCCTAAAATTCTAGCCAGCCGTTTGCGGATGCTTGAGGGGGAAGGGTTGATTACGCGCAAAATTTATCCGACGGTGCCTCCAAAAACCGAGTATACCCTGACGAAATTAGGTCAAGAGGTCGAGCATGTTATTAGAGCGATGGCCAAATTTGGCCAACTTCTGGCAAAATAGGGAAGCGGAATGAACATTGCGTGGGAAAATGCGAAATTAAAAAATTACGTGGCTACAGCGTCTATATATTTCCGCAATCGTGATGGAAATTTGATTGAGGTTTGTGGAGATGAATCCTGAAAGCAAGAACCGGTTGATTACGACTGCCCAAATGTATGAGGCTGATGGGGTTACGATTGCGGCGGGGGTTAGTGAGGAACAGTTGATTGCCAATGCGGGCAGGGCTGTTTGTGATGAGGTTCGGGGGCAATGGTCGCCTTGTGAGGTTTTGGTGCTGGCCGGGCCGGGAAATAATGGGGCTGATGGCAGGGAGGCGGCGCGGTTTTTAAGGGGTGAGGGCTGGCCGGTTGTTGTCTGGGATTATGCCAGTGATGAGGATGTAAGGCTTGATGATGCGGAACTGATTATAGACAGTTTGTTTGGGGCCGGTCTGTCGCGTCCGTTGGATGCCAAATTGCAAAATCTGGTTGAGAGGGTGAATGCCAGCGGTAAACCTGTGGTTAGTGTTGATATTCCAACTGGCATTGACGGCAACACGGGGCTGGCTTGTCCTGTTGCCATCAAGGCAGACCGGACAGTAACATTCTTTCGCCAGAAACCGGGGCATGTGCTTTATCCGGGGCGGGAGCAGTGTGGCGGGATTGTTTGCTGTGATATTGGCATTAAAGATGAAGTGCTTGGTGCGATTGACGGGCCAGCTTTTTTCGAGAATGAGCCATCGCTGTGGCTGGACGTATATCCGCGGCGCCGTGCCCAAGCGCATAAATATCAATATGGTCACGCTATCGCTGTTTCTGGTGGCATGTGTTCCACCGGGGCGTGCCGTCTTGCGGCGATGGCGGCTTTGCGGGCCGGGGCGGGGTTGGTCACGGTTGCGTCACGGCGCAGTGCCTTGATGGTCAACGCAGGTCATTTGACTGAAGTGATGGTATCAGCAGTTGATACACCCGAAGAACTTTTACAATTGGCGCAGGATGAGCGCCGTAATGCGATTGTTATCGGGCCGGGGCTTGGTCTTGGTGAGCGCCAGCGCGATCTGGTGTTGGCGGCGTTGACAACGCATGCTGCGGTTATTCTTGATGCCGATGCTCTGACCCTTTTCAAGGACGACCCGGATCTTTTGTTCAAAGAGATCATTAAACGAAAAGCTGCCGTTGTCATGACACCGCACGAGGGGGAATTTAAACGCCTTTTTGGTGACTGGCGACAAAGTCACGGTTCAAAACTGCAAGCAGCAGCTGCTGCATCAAAACGATCAGGCGCAACTATCGTTTATAAAGGCCCCGATACCATCATTGCCGCCCCTGACGGGCCTGCCGTGGTCAATACCAACGCCCCACCATATCTGGCGGTTGCCGGGTCAGGTGATGTGCTGGCTGGCATCATAACCGGCCTCATCGCCCAGCATATGCCCGCCCATAAAGCTGCCTGTGCCGGTGTCTGGCTGCATGGTCAGGCGGGACAAAAACTTGGGGCCGGATTGCTGGCCGGTGAGTTGCAATCGGTGTTGCCTGAAATTGTGGCGGGTTTACAGGCTGTCGGAAGGGGGTGCTGACCGAGCGGTTTTTGAAATCGGGGGATTGAGGAAAGGTACGGGTTTCTGTTGCCAGGTACCCGTGGACCCCGCTTATACCGGCTAGGGTATAAGACTCAATTTCCAAAGAAATTACTGCTTACGCAGCAACTGCTTCAGGAGCATAGTTGTCATTTGCAACTAAAATTTAGCCCGATAACGGCGGTACCATGCCGGGTAAAAGTCAATCCTTTACGCCCTCGTCGATCCTGTTTCACCCCCATCAGATGTGCTTTGCTTGTTTTTGAATCTGTAAGAGCAAAGCACATGTGGTGGAGGTGCCCGGTACTGCCCCGGGGTCCGATAGGTTTATTGCGATATCCGTTTATCACCATAGCCGACCAAATGGCCTGCAAGCTCAATATAGGGGTTTTTTGTGGTAAATTAAAGATGCAAAGCCAAAAATTTTGCCTCACCAGATGTTGAACGACTGTCAGAGGAGTTGCCTTTTGTTTGCGGCAGGGCGTTGCTATGTTTTTGTCAACGTCAATTCCCGGGGCCGGGACATCTTGATTTAAGGATTTTGAAAATGATGAATCGTCGTAATTTTGTTTTATCCGGTGTTGCTGTTGCCGCATTGAGTGTTGCACCCGGAGCGGCATTGGCTGCCAAAGCGCAGATTTATACCAGCTTTTTGTCGTCATCTGCTGTCGGTGGCTATGATCCGGTGGCCTATTTTACCAAGGGCATGCCGGTAAAGGGCAAAAAACAACATGCATTGGAATGGAAAGGGGCATGGTGGTATTTTTCCAGTGCTGAGAATTTGGCAAAGTTCAAAGCAGATCGAGTAGCCTATGCGCCGCAATTTGGCGGTTATTGCGCTTATGGGGTATCGTAAAATGCAACGGTGAAGGGTGATCCTTTGCTGTGGAAAATTGTCGATGGCAAGTTGTATCTGAATATCAACAAACAGGTTGTCAGCATCTGGAAGAAAGATATTCCGGGCTATATCCGCAAGGCGGATCAGAACTGGCCATCAGTTTTGAAATAGGCGGTTTTGGAATAAGCGGCTTTGCGGTTCCAACTGCGCGTTTTCATATACGTCTTTGAATTTTTATAGAATCTGTCTAAAGTAACTTTAGCTGTGAAACTGTCTGATTTGGGCCGTTTCTTAAATGATGATTCTATCAGGGGATGTCTCATGAGTGATAAACATCTGGAATATATGGACGGCGTTAAAAAATACGCAGCCGGGGCTGATGAAGCGGCGGTTAAGAAAATTGTTGGTTATCTGGGTATTGCCCTGCAAAGCCGTGATGCTTCGCTGGTTTCATGTACTGACCCGAAAGAACTGGCACGGGTGCGCGATGGTTTTTGCAAGAAAAAGCTTGAGCTTTCTGCTGATGATGCAGATGCCGCCATTGCCGCTGTTTGTGAAACCATGAAAGCTGATCGGCAGAAAAACCGGGTGACTTTTTATTATCTCACAGCGGAAAAATCAGGCACGTTGTCGAAACTTGCTTGAGCGACAGTTTGAATAAAGTCCGGTGACCGGCATTGACTGCCGGGGCCGGGCTTTTTTTGTCTGAAACGATAAAGTTGAATAGGGGTTGAGCATGGAAGCGGTAAGCAGGTTTATTGTCGGCGAGGACAATTTTACTGCGCAAACGCCGTGGGGTGGCTGGGCGGCATTTTTTATGTCAATCGGCTTTTTTGTGTTTCAGATTCTGGTGACGATTTTACTGGGGCTGGCACTGGTTTTGTCGTTGCATGGTTTGCGGGTTTTTGATGGCTCACCGACCGCTGCCGATGTGTCATCTTTTATCGACATAACTATCATCACTCTGATGCTCAGCTACGTTCTTACCTTTGGGTTGATCCTGTTTGTGGCAGCGCGCCGGGGCGGCACAATCGCTCAGGTTTTGCAGTTCAAACGTCCGGTCAATCTGATGGTAAATGCTGTTTTCGGGGTGCTGGCGCTTGTGGTGTTTTTTGTTTTGCTGTCATTTGTGATTGATACTTTTTTTCCCCAGGACAGCCAGCAATCTGAAGTTAGTATGAAGCAGATTTTCACGCTGATCAAAAAGTCGCAATTTATATGGGGTGGCGTTGCAATCATTGTGATCGGCGCACCGTTTTTGGAAGAAGCGGTGTTTCGCGGGTTTTTGCTGACCAGTCTGGCCAGCACGCGGCTTGGTTTTTGGGGCGGTGCGGCGGTTTCATCGGCGCTGTGGGCTGCCATTCATGGCTATGCGGCTTCGATGGCTGTTGGGTTGTTTGTTTTTGGCCTGCTGCTTAGTTTGCTGGTTCGGCGCACGGGCAGCATATGGGTCAGTATTTTCCTGCACGCCTTGTGGAATGCTGTTGTGACAGCGGGTGTTTTTGCGACTTTGGGGACTTGATTACATCATGAAACAATATCTCGATTTAATGGCCCATGTGCGTGATAACGGAGTGCAGAAGGGTGATAGGACCGGCACTGGTACGCTGTCGGTTTTTGGCTATCAGATGCGATTTGATCTGGCCGAAGGTTTTCCTCTGGTGACAACCAAAAAGCTGCATCTGCGGTCGATTATTCACGAATTGCTGTGGTTTTTAGCCGGTGACACCAACATCAAATATTTGCACGATAACGGGGTGCGAATTTGGGATGAATGGGCTGACGAGAATGGTGATTTGGGGCCGGTTTACGGGTCGCAATGGCGGTCATGGCCTAACGGGAGTGTTGATGGTGTTGATCAGATTGCTGATGTGATTGAGCGGATCAAAACGACGCCAGACTCTCGACGCTTGATGGTTACGGCTTGGAACCCGTCTGAAGTAGACGAAATGGCCTTACCGCCCTGTCATTGTTTGTTTCAGTTCTATGTCGCCAATGGGAAATTGTCGTGCCAGCTGTATCAGCGTTCGGCCGATATTTTTCTCGGGGTGCCGTTTAATATAGCCTCTTACGCGCTGCTCACTCATATGGTGGCGCATGTTACCGGGCTTGAGGTGGGTGATTTTGTCCATACGCTGGGCGACGCCCACTTGTACTCCAACCACCTTGAACAGGCAGAAGAACAATTATCGCGGACGCCAATGGCCCTGCCAAAGCTGGTGTTGAACACCGAGATTAGCAAAATCGAACAATTTCGTTATGACGACTTTGAGGTTGTTGGCTATCAATCCCATGCCCATATCGCTGGCAAAGTAGCTGTGTAATAAGTTTCGCGCTGTAAAAATTCTGTCAATAACATGCTATAAATCATAGGCATTGACGAAAAAACTTTGCTAAGCTGCAAAGATAGGCGGAAATCGACAGGAGAGATGCGGAAATGAAAGTTTCACTGGTTTTGGCAGTGGCGAAAAATGGTGTCATTGGGACCCAGAACAAGCTGCCATGGGATTTGCCCTCAGAATTGAAGCGCTTCCGGAAAATAACCATGGGCCACCCGGTGGTCATGGGGCGGGCGACTTATGACGCTATTGGCGGGCCTTTGCCGGGACGAGACAATATTGTTTTGACACGAGCCGGGGTGGTTGATCATCCGCAAGTGCATACGGCAAATTCACTGGAAGAGGCCTGCTCGCTGGCAAAGAGATTTGCCAGAAACCGTAAAGTCAATGAAATCATGATTATCGGTGGCGGCGATGTGTTTGAGCAGATTCGCGGCATGGCTGATAAAGTGTATCTGACCACAGTGGACGTGGATGTCGAAGGTGATACAACTTTCCGGGCGCTAAATGCTGCCAACTGGAAGGAAATTTCCAGCGAAGAGGTTAAAGCTGGACCGAAAGACAGCGCTGATTTTAAAGTCAGTGTGTATGAGCGCGGTATCTAAGTTCAGGCCCTAAGCGGACTTGATTATCTTTGCCTGATTGACCGAAATTTTCTCACTAACATGATTAGGGACTACTGCGATGCGTTCGGAGACATTCTTTTGGGCATTGATCAGCAGACGGGTTGCGGCCTCAAACTCAAGCGGTTTGTTGTACAGATAGCCCTGTCCGATGGTGCAGCCGATGGCCATCAGCACATTGTGTTGTTCCTGAGTTTCAATGCCTTCGGCAACGGTTGTAATACCCAATGAATTGGCCAGTTTGACCATCGCATGAACGATGGCCCGGTTTGAGGCGTTGCCCAACAGGTCTTGGATGAAGCTGCGGTCAAACTTCAGTTCATCGACCGGCAGATCTTTGAGATGTGACAGAGATGCATATCCGGTGCCGAAGTCATCGAGCGAAATTCTAAAGCCCTTGTTGCGGAGATATTTGAGCATTTCAGGAATGTTCTCGGTGCCACGACCAATAATACAGTCTTCGGTAATTTCCAGATAAATATCTCCGGGGTTGATGCCATTTCTTTCAATATCACGTACCAGACGTTTCATGCGGTGCTCATCTTTGATTTGAATTGGGTGAATGTTCAGTGATATTTTCCCCGGATTATAACCTTGATCCTTCCAGAATTGGATATCCTTCAGGGCTTGTTCGATAACAACGTCAGAGATGTAAGGCATCAAGCCACGGTCTTCTGCAACTGGGAAAAACGCGCCAGGTGCTACCAGTGTACCATCGGTTTGACGCCATCTGAGCAGCGCTTCAAAACCTTGCAGAGTGCCGGTGCGGATGCACACTTTGGGTTGATAGAAAAGTTCAAATTCTTCCTCGACCAAAGCCAGGCGCAAATCGGTCTCCATAGCCTGATCGCTCGACAATTGAGATTTCAGTTTATGGTCGAAAAAGTTGTACTGTCCGCGACCGGCTGCTTTACCGCGTTGCAGGGCCAGGTCAGCGTGTGAAAGGATTGTACTGTCGTCATGTGCATCATAGGGGAACATGGAAATGCCGATGCTCATGCCGGGAATGACGTTTGTTCCATCAATGTTGATTGGCTGATTTATGGTGTTTAAAACGTTTTGGGCGTAGTTAACGGTGTCTTTCGGTGATTTGTGATGCCTGGCAATAATGGCAAATTCATCACCTCCGACACGGGCAACAAGATCGCAATCGCGAATGGTATTTCTCAGGCGGCTGGCGATTTTTCTCAGCATTGTATCACCGGCTGCATGGCCCGAAATATCGTTGACGTTTTTGAAGTGATCAAGGTCACAAACCAGTAATGAAACAGCAGATCCCTCTTGTTTTGCTTCGCTGATTGCAGCCGTCAGGCGTTCCTGGAATTCACGCCGGTTGGCCAAACAGGTTAGAGGGTCTTCCATGGCAAAACGCTGTAAATCAGCTTTAGTACGATCCATCTCGGATATTTTTTTCTGCAAAGTATCCAGTGCAAATGAGCGGTCGATAGACAGTTGTGCAGAGTAATAAATAACCTGTTTAAGAAAGAAACCGTAACTTATTGTCAGAAGTGCGAACAAATAATACTCGTACGTGCCAAGATACAGGCATTTGCCAATAACTGACACTGTGAGAACAGTCAAATAAGCAAGTGCGGCAGGATAAATTCTCGATAACTGAATTCCACCAGCAGCGGCCATGCCGCCGACAATAGCAACAAGGATGAGTTCCGACCCGTGAGGCAGCTCGCCAAGATATTTGGCCATTAGGTAAGCCCATGGAAGGGCGAAAAAGAAGGCTGTCACAGTTAGTTTCTTGATGGCACGTCTTGAGATCGTTGTCGGTTTTTTATGTTTGTTTTTACTCCAGCGGACCATGGCATATGCTGCGCACAGCAAGTTGAGGCACCACCAGATGGCAACTTCCTGCCAACTAATGTTTCCAAGAAGGGCAACAGCCATAATGGAAGCATTTATCACCACACCAACAGATGATGCTGGTGTGGTCTTGAACAGATTACTAAATTGCTCTGGTCCAATATCTCTAATGAGCGGATGCTGCCAAAATTTCACTGATTTATTTCCCTACCTCATTCCCATTTGATGGTTTTATAACTCAAACAGCTTGAAGGCAGGTCAAGACCGAACCGGTGTTTTAATCTATTGCAGCAAGGGTTTGTTAATGTTGGTGGCTGGACGTAAAACGGCTTGCGTGGGGTCAAGAGATTTGTAAGACTGCGGCATGAAAAAAACCTTGAGGGATAGATGATGAAAACACGGGCAGCAGTGGCTTTTGAAGCAGGCAAACCATTGGAAATTTGTGAGGTTGATCTGGAAGGGCCAAAAGCGGGTGAGGTTTTGGTTGAGATCAAGGCGACCGGTATTTGCCATACGGATGAGTTTACGCGTTCTGGTGATGATCCAGAGGGCCTGTTTCCGGCTATTTTGGGCCATGAAGGGGCCGGGGTTGTGATTGAAGTCGGGGCAGGTGTGACGTCGCTTAAGCCCGGTGATCATGTTATTCCGCTTTATACGCCTGAGTGCCGGGAATGTGACTATTGCCTCAATCCGAAAACCAATCTCTGTCAGTCGATTCGTGAAACGCAGGGGCAGGGCCTGTTGCCCGATGGCACAACGCGGTTTTCCATCGATGGCAAGCCGATTTTTCATTATATGGGCTGCTCGACCTTTGCCAATCATACGGTAATGCCGGAAATTGCCCTGGCCAAAGTGCGCAAGGATGCCCCGTTTGAAAGTATTTGTTATATCGGTTGTGGTGTGACCACTGGCGTGGGTGCGGTGATCAATACTGCAAAAGTCGATCCGGGTTCGAATGTCGTGGTTTTTGGTCTGGGCGGAATTGGTCTCAATGTTATTCAGGGCGCCAGAATGGTCGGTGCCAACAAGATTATCGGCGTTGACCTGAACCCTGATCGCGAAGAATGGGGCCGTAAATTCGGCATGACCCATTTTGTTAATCCCGATAAAGTTGACGGTGATCTGGTCGGTCATCTGGTGGAGATTACTGATGGCGGCGCTGATTACACCTTTGAGTGCATCGGTAATGTCAACGTCATGCGTATCGCGCTTGAATGCTGTCACAAGGGCTGGGGTGAATCGATTATTATCGGGGTTGCCGGGGCCGGGCAGGAAATCGCCACCCGTCCATTCCAGTTGGTTACCGGTCGCTCATGGCGCGGCACTGCCTTTGGTGGAGCAAGGGGGCGTACCGATGTGCCGAAAATCGTTGACTGGTACATGGACGGCAAAATCGACATAGATCCGATGATCACTCACACGCTCAAGCTTGAGGATATCAACAAGGCGTTTGACCTGATGCATGCGGGTGAGAGCATACGGTCTGTGGTGGTGTTTTAGGGGCAGAGAGGCATTAGTTTAACAGTGCCATCTTCTTCCTCCACCAGGTCGTTACTCAGCCGAGCAGAAATTTCAGACGGTTGTCAGTTTTTGCCGGGGTGATTTCGAGAATTTCGGCGGTTACGATGTTTTCTGCCACAAATGGATCATCGTTCACCCGGTTTTGAAGATCTGACAGCGAGGTGTTGTGGGCCATAATCCCGCCGCCCAGATTAGGCGGAAGACTGCCGACGACCAAAAATACACCATCATCAAGACCGCGCTTGATCCATTCATTGTGGCCTGCCATGAATTGGCCAGCCTGGCTTTTGTTGCTGGAAAATTTAAGCAGCACGATAAACATCGGGGTTCTCCTGTGAGTTTGCTCGACTCGTTGCCGGAATGTTATCTCTCGCACTTGTCAGAATGAGTCAGCAGTGTGTAAAAGTTTTTGATTAATGGTTTTGTAGTGTGTCTGGTAACGTTTTGTATGGAAAGGTTGCAGAAACGGCCAGAATGCCTTTTTTTAGTGGAGATTTTTTGTTGGCAGCATCGTGAGCAAATGGATATGAAAATACGGCGGGCAAGGGTTGAGGAAATTAATGTTTTGACTGATTTGGCCATGCGGTCGAAGCAATCGAATGGCTATGATGACGGGTTTATGGCGGCTTGTCTGGATGAATTGATGGTGACTGAGGAGCGCTTGACTGAGGGGGAGTATTGGGTTGCTAATTCTGGCGGCGTTGTTTGCGGGTGTGCCTGTTTGCTTGCTGATCTGGAGAACAATTCAGGTGAAGTGCAGGCGTTTTTTATTGACCCGGACTGGCAGCGCAAAGGGGTGGGGCGATTACTTTGGCAGAAACTTGTGGAACGGGCGAAAACCCAAAGATTGGTGAAGTTGCATCTCGATGCTGACCCTTCTGCTGTACCGTTTTATCAGGCGTTGGGGTTTGAAATTGTCGGTGAAGTTCCTTCGGGATCAATTGCGGGTCGTAGTTTGCCGTATATGACTATTTCAATTCAGCAGCGTAATTAACACAATTACGGGCGTCTGAAATTGCGATAGTTTACTAAAAACGCTAAACATGTAATGTTACTTCTCATCGTCTTTGTCCTGACTTAATTATTAGCAGTTAATCCCACAACTCTTTCGCGACCTGTTAGTTAGATGCATTTAGAAAACCGTCATCGTAAGCTCAATTTGCATATCATCTGTGCGTTTGTTTCTATTTTTGCCGTGATCTTGTTCGTTCACTCTCAAAGCTTGAAAGCACGTGAAACTGGAAATCGTGGGGGGTTTTCAGTTTCTTTAAATGAGAACGGTATTCGTTCGCTTGAGCAACACATCGAAGCTGACTTAAACAATCGGCGTGCTGTCTTTGTAGAAATTCTCAAACAGCTACCAAAAACCGTTCAAGTCTATCCAACTGAAAACTACTATTATTTTCACTTTTTTCATAATGGCGTGCGATACGCTGGCAACATTCGGTTGGCGCAACCGGATATTGCTGCAGGAAAAGTGATGTTCAATTATTTCGTGGCAACCACCTCCTGGCATTTTGATGAAAAGGACCATTTCATCACTTTTGAACAAAAAGATGATGTCAAAATCGTCAGTCATTCACCATTAGAATATACGATCAGTGTTGATGAAGTGTCGGTTCGCTTTGTGCTTAACGATTTATCGAAAGTACGGCCTCCAAAAGGGCTTCTAACCTTGCAGGAAACCTATCTGGGGCCGGTTTTTGATGAGTCGGGTATGGAGTTTTACTTAATCTATAATCGGCGTCGAAAACAATTTGCATTTATTCTGAACGAGGCCAGTGCTTCTCGTGACAAGTACATACCACTTTCCAAGAAAAGCCCGTTTGAACAAGGCTTGCGCACCGGGTTTGTTTTTTGGCACAATAAAACCAGAAACCGGCGGTTACTGGTTGCGGTTTTTGAGCAAAATACCGAGCTGAATAATACGCTTGATGGTCCTTTTGATCAATTACCCGACAATTTCATTAAAGGTGAGGTGTTGCGAAATGCCATTTTGCATGCTCGACCCGATCTGAAGGGGCGAATAGACCGTTTTGGTAACTTTGCCGATGGAAAAGAACGTTTTCTGGTTTCACCTTACCAGAGTTATTTCCGCCCCGAAGATCTGAAACCCCTTGAGCTTTGCACCAAAAAAGCAAAGCCTGAAAAGGTTGAGGATTGCATAATCTCCACAATACCCCCGCCATGAAGTCGATGGCAGTTGAAAATACCCTCCCGATATAAAAGCGGCACTCTTTCGATTAGAAAGAGTGCCATTATTGTGTGTCATTATTGGCTAGAGCAACTCATGTTCAAGTGATTTCACCTGAATATCGGTGTGATCTAGTACCTACGGCTACGCCTGGAAGAATGGCGGCTGCGACCGTAATAGTGCCTGCGCCGACGGCTGCGACCGTAGTAATGACGGCGACGGCTGCGACGGTAATAATGTCTACGCCGACGGCTGCGACGATAATAGTGCCTGCGACGACGGCTGCGACGGTAATAGTGACGGCGGCGGCTGCGGCGGCGGTAGTGACGGCGCCGACGGCGACGCCAACGACGGCTGCGGCGGCGATAGTGTTGTGCTTCAGCCGGATTGGAAAGCATTGTAGTACCAAGCAATCCAACAACGACGGTTGCAACAGCGCCTGCTAACACCATGCGGCGCATAACATCGGGCTGTTCGTCCTTTACTTCAACGTTTCTCTGTCTATATAAGGTCAGCTTGGACCAAACATTTTTGACCAAAGAGATCAGGTATTTTTTCATGGTAACACCTCTTGTCGTTTTGGTTGTTACCCCCAGTCAACTCAAACTAACGTCTCTTTTGTACGCTTATACTGATCGACATCAAGATGAGCTTACAATTAATGCAATTTCAGCTCACTAAATGCGTTTTAACTGTTTTCCGGCAATGGTATGGTTGATGTATTTATGATGAAATAGGGGAGCTGGTTTGAACATGTCGTTTCACAAGGAAAAGCTGATTTCCGGGTTTGGAGGTGCGGTTGCTATTTTTGGGGTTTTGGGGTTAACCCGATTTTATGAGCAGGAGTTGCAGGTTCATCTGTTGCTGATTGCTTCAATGGGGGCAACGGCGGTTCTGTTGTTTGCGGCGCCGCACAGTCCGCTTTCGCAGCCCTGGAATGTGATTGGCGGGCATGTTGCTTCAGCTTTGATCGGGGTGTTCATCTATCAACAAATATCAAACCCTGTAATAGGCGGGGCACTGGCAGTTGGGATGGCGATAACCGCAATGTATTATCTGCGATGTCTACATCCGCCTGGCGGTGCAACGGCACTTATTCCGTTTATTGGCGGGGCTGTAGCTGACAGTTATGGCTTTGCCTTTGCCCTGTTCCCGGTTGGTTTTGGTGCGGTACTAATTGTGATGATTGCCGTTATATTCAATTATCCGTTTGCGTGGCGGCGATATCCGTTGGGGTTGGCCGTCAAACCAAAAACCAGAGCGATCGCAAAAGATCAAACCACCGCGTATCCAGATATTACCCATGCGGATTTTGTTGCAGCGCTTAGCGAAATTGATACATTTGTCGACATTTCGGAACAGGATTTGCTGCGAATCTACGAGATAGCCTCTCGGCGGCCTCATCCTGGTGTTGAGAAGTCGCGCCCTAAAAAGGGCAGCTAAACGGTTTTTATCACCTTACACAATGCTTTAAAGTCCCCAATTCGCGGACTATTCTTACGCCAGACCAGGCCGATGGTGCGTGACGGCTGGGGAGCTTTGAAGGGGCGGGTGGTCAAGGCTTTGTTGTGGGCGGTTTCTTTTTCTATGGCCATTTGCGGCAGGAGGGTCAGGCCGAAGTCGGCTGAGACCATTTGCGAGATGGTGGCCAGACTGGTGGCGCCCAGAGAGCTGAACTGGGAAAGGCCGCTTGAGGTGCAGAACTCTATGGCCTGATCGCGGAAGCAGTGGCCTTCTTCGAGCAGTAACAGTTTTTCATCATTCAGGGTTTTGGCATCAATTTGTTTTTGTCTGGCCAGCGGGTGTGATGTGGGAACGACCAGAACGAAAGGGTCTTCAAACAGGGCCTGTTCAATCAGCTTGTTGTCGCTGGCGGGCAGGGCGAGAAGGGCAATGTCGATTTTACCGGTTAAAACCTCATCAACCAGAACAGCGGTTTGGGTTTCGCGCAGGCCAAGATCAAGGCGGGGGTATTGTTGGCGCAGGGCGGGTAAAAGTCTGGGTAGCAAGTATGGCGCGATGGTCGGGATGACGCCTAATTGGAGCCTGCCGGTCAACGGGCCCTGGCTTGCGGCGGTCAAGGCCATCATGTCCTCGGCATCGCGGATGAGTTTTGCCGCCCGTTCGGCGATTTGCATGCCGATGGGGGTCATGATCACCGAGCGCTTGGTGCGTTCGGCCAGTTTTACGCCAAACACCAATTCAAGTTCCTTAATGCCGGCGCTTAGCGTTGACTGGGTGATGTTGCAGATTTCAGCGGCTTTGGAGAAGTGTTTGGTTTCAGCCAAGGCCGTCAGGTATTGCAGTTGTTTGGTGCTGGGCAGATGCTTCATGGCTCTATATCGCTCACGGCGTATCCTCGCTTTGCTCGGGCCTGTGGGGGCGCGGCGCATTAGCGCCGGTGCAGCGCTTGCTGCCCTGGCGTTTTTGGTCAAAATGCTTTATATTTAAAAAAGCGATTATATCTACTAAAATAGATCGTTTTACTATGTAATTGCAAGGCCCTATTTTCTCCTCATTCACAAAAAAGGAGATAAACATGTCAAAAAGACCGATTTTAACAACAACAGCCGGGGCGCCGGTAAGTGATAATCAAAATTCAATGACCGCCGGGGCGCGTGGTCCGGTGTTGATGCAGGATTATCAATTGATCGAAAAACTGGCCCATCAGAATCGTGAGCGGATACCCGAACGGGCCGTGCATGCCAAGGGTTGGGGTGCGCATGGTACGCTGACGATCACCAAAGATATTACCCGTTACAGCGAGGCGGCGGTGTTTGGTGAGGTTGGTAAAAAAACCGATTTGCTGGCGCGGTTTTCAACAGTGGCAGGTGAAATGGGAGCAGCCGATGCTGAACGCGATGTGCGCGGGTTTTCGCTGAAGTTTTATACCGACGAAGGCAATTGGGATATGGTTGGCAACAACACACCGGTATTCTTTATCCGCGATCCTTATAAATTCCCTGATTTCATTCACACCCAAAAACGCCATCCCCGAACCAATCTGCGTTCGCCCAATGCCATGTGGGATTTCTGGTCGCTGTCGCCCGAAAGCCTGCATCAGGTGACAACCTTGATGTCTGACCGCGGGTTGCCGCAAACGGTTCGTCATATGAACGGGTATGGTTCGCACACTTATTCGATGATTAATGCTCTAAATGAACGTGTTTGGGTGAAGTTTCATTTCAAAACCCAACAGGGGCATAATTTTTGGACCAATGCTGAGAGTGTTGAGGTGGTTGGCAAGTCGCGTGAGACGACACAGGAAGACCTGTTTGGCTCGATTGAAAAGGGCGATTTTCCCAAATGGACTTTTTATATTCAGGTGATGAGTGAAGCCGAGGCGGAACAAACCTCCTATAATCCGTTTGATTTGACCAAGGTATGGCCGCATGGTGAATTTCCGCTGATCGAAGTGGGCGAGATTGAACTCAATCGTAACCCTGATAACTATTTTGCCGAGATTGAGCAGGCGGCATTTTCGCCCTCGAATGTGGTGCCGGGGATCGGTTTTTCACCTGACAAGATGTTGCAGGCACGGATATTCTCATACGCCGACGCGCATCGTTATCGGTTGGGGACCCATTACGAAGCCCTGCCGGTTAATGCGCCGAAATGCCCGGTGCATCACTACCATAAGGATGGTTCAATGAATTTCATGAAACCAGTGACCAGCAGCGATGCCTATTATGAGCCCAACAGCTTTGGCGGGCCGGCAGAACAGCCTGAGGTTGCTGAACCGCCGCTGAAAATTGATGGTGATGCAGCACGCTACAATCATCGTGACGGCAATGATGATTTCACCCAACCAGGAAATCTGTTCCTCCTGATGACACCGGAGCAACAATCACGGCTGATGGACAACATTCGTGATGCCATGCAGGGGGTTGATGTGGCGATAGTGAAAAAGCAGGTGGCATTATTTGCCAAATGCGACCCGGCCTATGGAAAAGGTGTGGCAACCCGGATGGAGCTGGACGACAAGGACATCGCCGGATTGGTTGCGTAACTGTCGGTTATCCGGAAACAAAACCGCCGCCGGTCGGGAGTCGTACTCCCGACCGGCTAGGGAAATCTACTGATTTTGAGCGTAGTTAAACGTTTCAAAACCTATTAATTCGGTAACCATTACCGTATTCCAGAGTGATGCGCACAGCCCATCTTGCGTAAGCAGAAAATGCTAGACTGGTTCAATCAAAGAATGAACCAGTCTATTTCAGGCAGGAACCTGGTTGTTTGAACAGACACTACAAAGGAGGGGTCTGCGACCGGCCCCCATTGATTGTCACTTCCGACGATGATCGTGTATATTGGCGGGTGCCCCCCCTACCTTACATGTGGGTGGCCCTATTATGTACTTTGACGGTCTGCATCGTTTAAATGGATTGCCAAACCGGACTGGTACGGAGCCTCTAACCCTGCGAGCGCCACGTTTGGCTTTTCCATATGCCCAACTTGAGCCATTACGTATTTCGGCGGGTACGATTACTCTATTTACCTTGCGAATACCTCGACCAGCGATGCGCCCGGTCTTTTTGGCAGCACGTTTGGTTTTTTTGTATGCACCTGAAATACTCCATGCGACCTGCACGTGGTCGGCATCTGGAGATTGTGCGACGGTTTGTTCTAGCCCGTGGCCAATATCAAGTTTTACAAGATTTGAATTTGCCTTTGTAAGGTTACTTTCAAGCGTCTTTGGGTTGATGCTTGCCTGCGCCGGTGATTGTGTTGAAATTATTGCAATTGATAGAACAATTGCTGAGAGGGTTGTATTTTTTAACATGATGTCTTCCTTAAGTTTATGTTTACGATTGACGACATATGTAAGGCAGCGGACTTGAAAAGTGCCTGAACGTAATGTTCACAGCTCATTCATCTGTACTCGGTCTATATAACTTGCATGACTTGGAATTCCAAATCGTCAATATCCAAAATTGGCTGGGCTGATCCGTCAGATCATTTTGTATCGAAAGGAACAAAAAATGTTACCCGAACTTGAAACTGAACGTCTATTTATGCGCGAAGTCAAAATCGAAGATGGGCCAGCTTTAAAGGCATTTCAAAACAGCCCGGAACAGTGGGAGCATCAAGCAGTCGAACCAAAAGAATTTGCCGATGGCACATTACGAGTTCATCGCTATATGGAACACCGTGGAAGCGATCCTCAAAGGTTTTTATATGTGTATGTTGCTTTTGAAAAACAAACGGGCATTCTTATAGGCCAGGCTAGTTTAACGCGCTCTCATCCCGCAATCGCGAGTATCGGTTTTGGAATAGCTCGTCAGAGATTCAAAAATGGCTTCGGAATTGAAATGGCAAGTCGAATAATCCAATTTGGTTTTGAGCAAATCAAACTAAATCGTATTTCTGCTGACGTTGCAGTTGAAAATAAAGCGTGTATTGCAACGCTGAACAACCTTGGAATGCTAAAAGAAGGTGTTTCAAGACAGTGTATCTGGGCACAAGGCAAGTGGTGGGATGAGGTCCAGTTTTCAATACTAGGCAAGGAATATTTAGCGGATTCCTAAGGGATAGACGGGAGTCTTTTCTGGCAGCTTACTCAGACACATGCGTTTTCCTCACCTTGAAAATAGCAAATATTGCCGATAGATTGGCATGAAAGTTCGAGACGGGAGTGCAATTCCCCTCTCGCTAGAGATTTGTGGAGATTCAAATGAGCGCAGAAAATTACTCCAGAACAATCACTGTCACTGCATCGCCGGATGAGGCCTTTCGTGCTCTCACTGTTGGATTTGAACACTGGTGGACCAAACCTGATCAACCCATTATCAAAGTTGGTGATCGGGCCAAGTTCGACTTTCCGCCTGCCATTTCCTACTGGACGTTCGAGGCCACGCAATTGTTGCAGGGCGAATGCATTGAACTCGAATGCACTGATGCACTTCATATCCATGAAGGGCAACCAAGGGCTATTGAGCGAGAATGGCTTTGCACCAAAACGATCTGGCGAATTAAAGCGCGGGGCGAAAACACCGACATCCATTTCGAACATGTCGGTCTCAATCCTTCTCTCCTCTGCTTTGGGATTTGCGAAGCCGGGTGGGATTTTTTCTTCGTCGATAGCCTGAAGGCGTATCTAGATACAGGCGTTGGGAAGCCGCATCGGGCACCGGAGTGAAGGTCCGTTAACAATCAGTCTCATACAGTCCAGTACAGTTTATTTATACAAGCAAATTCAATAACATAACTTTCCTTGTTGTATTATGTAGTCCATTGCAGTCTTTTACTATCCAGTATATAATGTGGTAGGAAACGGCATCAAAACAAGGCTACACAGTGAAACCCAAAGGCAAACACCCTTACAACGCCCTGACAGTTAAAAAGGTTTTGAACCTGTCTGAGCGTGGCCGGTATGCAGATGGTAACGGTCTTTACCTTGTTGTCGATCACAAGACCGCTAAATATTGGATATTGCGCACTGTGATCAAGGGCTCCAGAACCGACCTTGGACTAGGTTCGGCGCGCCTTGTTACCTTGGCAGAAGCCAGAGAGCTTGCCACTCAATACCGCAAGATTGCCCGTGCGGGTGGAGATCCCATAGCAGAACGCAACCGCGCCGCTGATATTCCCAAATTCGAAAGCTTTGCAACCGAGACCTACGAAAACATCAAGAGCCAGTGGAAAAACGAAAAGCACAGAATGCAATGGATCAACACTTTGCAGAAATATGCCTTTCCCTTAATCGGTCACCGTACTGTTGATAGCATGACCACAGCTGATATGTTGAAAGTGCTGGAACCGATATGGACAGAAAAGCCAGAGACAGCCAGACGCATTAAACAACGCCTTGCAACCGTAATGGACCGGGCAAAGGCCAAGGGTTACTTTGAGGGCGAAAACCCTGTCACAAATGTTGCTCTAGGTTTGGCAACTCATAGAGACAAACCAAAGCACCATAGAGCATTACCGTTTGGCGATGTTGCCGGATTTATTCAAGACATGCGCGCCCTTAACCTTGATGATGGTAAACGGTTAGGCTTCGAATTTCTCATTCTAACAGCATCTCGTACAGGTGAAGTTTTAGGAGCAACATGGTCTGAGATCGATCTTGAAGCGAATACCTGGACAATACCCAGCGAACGCATGAAGGCAGGGGAAGCACACAACGTACCTTTGTCAGGGCGCTGCATTGAGATTGCCCGACGGGCGCAAGCACTAACCAATGGTAACGGTCACATATTTCAAAACACAATGACCGGCAAAAAATTAAGCAACATGGCTTTTCTCATGACAATGCGGCGTATGAAAGTAGACGCTGTTCCGCATGGTTTTCGATCCAGCTTTAGAGATTGGGCAGCAGAAACAACCGGCTTTCCGCATGAGGTTGTTGAGATGGCTTTGGCACATACGATTAAGAACAAAGTAGAAGCCGCGTATCGACGTGGTGATTTATTGGACAAGAGGCGCAAGTTAATGGAAGCGTGGGCTTCATATGTTGGGGCGGTTTCAACCAGCAAAGTAATTCGGTTGGCAAGATGACAAAAACGCAACATGATAGATTACCATCTGTAATGGTGAGCAATTATAGCTCATTGTGGGCAGAAATTGATCACGCCTGCGAGACACTCAACAACAAAATTTACACAAATTGGACAGGTCTTGAGCGCGCCCTGTCACCATGCAACTGGGAAAACCAGAAATCCT
>DAOUPT010000122.1 GCA_030626025.1 Anderseniella sp.
TCCCTCCGGTTGAGTCTGTGGTTGTGTGTGTGGTTACAACTGAAAATTACGTTAGTAAAATTCCGAAGTTTTCATGCAACGTGTTTGCCTTAATCATTACTAAAAGTCAACAGGGCACTGAACCACAAGTTGTATTTCCGCTGGGTTTCAATCTATTTTCTGTAATAACGCCTCAGCAGACAGGTCCAAAACCGGATGCAGCCAATCCGGCGCCACCTCGGCTATCGGTCCAAGAACAAAGTTGCGCTCGGCAATTCCGGGATGCGGCAGGACAAGCGGGGTTTGATGACCGATGCTCTCACCCTCACCTTTCAGGACCAGCCCGTTATAGTCCAGAAGGTCGAGATCAAGGGTTCTAGGCCCCCAGCGCACCGACCGGCGGCGATCAGCAGACAGTTCTATTTCGTGCAAATGGGCCATCAGCGCTTCAGGCTCCAACCCGGTTTCAATCTCGGCAACGGCGTTGATGAAATCAGGTTGGTCGATGAGGCCAAATGGTTTGGTGACGATGAGCGATGATGCTTTAACGACACGACAGGGTGTTTCATTGAGGATACTGAGCGCCTTTTCCAGCGTCTCCTGCGGGCTGCCCCATGGGCCAGGTACATTTGATCCCAAACCAATTAAAATCATGCTCGAATCCCCGTGATCGTTTACACTACTGCCACCTTACTTTACATAATCTATTTTTTTAAACCATTTTCAGGACGCCAGATATGTATTTTTATGAAAGCGAACGAATCGGGGTGTTTATTGACGGGGCCAATCTGCACGCCGCGACCAAATCTCTAAGCTTTGACATTGATTATAAAAAGCTGCTGTCATTCTTTCAGGGCAAAGGGCAATTGGTACGGGCCCTTTATTACACCGCGCTGAGCGAAGACCCTGATTATTCAGGCATCAAGCCTTTGATCGACTGGCTGGCCTATAATGGCTATGTGCTGGTGACCAAACCGGCAAAGGAGTTTATCGACGATGCCGGACATAAAACCCTTAAAGGCAATATGGATATTGAACTGGCCGTGGACGTGATGGAAATGGCTGACCGGCTTGATCATGTGGTAATTTTTTCCGGTGATGGTGATTTTCGGGCGCTGGTTGAAGCGGTGCAGAAAAAAGGATGCCGGGTTACGGCTGTCTCGAGCAGCAAATCGCGGCCGCCGATGATCGCCGATGAGTTAAGGCGTCAGGTTGACCAATTTATGGAACTGTCTGACTTCGAGTCGGAGTTTGGCAAGACAAAGCAGCGAAATTATCAGGAAAAAGAGTTTGTCGATGTCTGAACCGGTAAATCCAGAACATGATTGTAATCTGTGCCCGCGACTGCACGACTTCATTGGCGAACAACGGATCAAATATCCTGAGTGGCACAATGGCCCGGTCGACCCTTTCGGTGATAACAACGCCCGCTTTATGATTGCCGGACTGGCACCGGGCTTGCGCGGGGCCAATCAGTCGGGACGGCCTTTTACCGGTGATTTTGCTGGTGACCTGCTCTATGCCACCATTGATAAATTCGGTTTTTCGACCGGTAAATTTGATGCCCGACCCGATGACGGATTGGTGTTGCAGGATTGTCTGATCGTCAATGCGGTGCGTTGTGTGCCGCCGCAAAACAAGCCAACCACTGAAGAAATCAAAACCTGCAACGTGTTTTTTCAGCGCCAAATGGCAATAATGCCCAATTTGCAGGTCATTCTAGCCCTCGGCAAAATCGCCCATGATGCCATTTTGATGAATTTCGGCCTGATCCGCGGCCACTACAAATTCGCCCATGGCGCGGTGCATGAGCTGGATAGGGTAACGCTAGTCGACAGCTATCACTGCTCTCGCTACAACACCAACACCAAGCGTTTAACGACTGAGATGTTTGAGGATGTGTTTGAGATTGTGCGTGAGAGGCTGGGTTGAGGTTTCTCCCCCTACCGGGCAAAGCGAGTTTCATGTGAATTAATAACTCAATGATCGTCATTTCCGCCTGCGCGGGAATGACGTAGATGGGTTCACCTGACAGGTGTAATTCTCATATCCCGCGGCCATGACACTTTGTAGCCGAAGTTGATGGTGTATTTTTCTTTTGCTTTCAGGGTTTTTTCCCAGGCCAGTACGCCGCGTTTTTTACCGACGTTGGTTTTGGTTGGCTTGGTCGAACCGGCGGTCATTTGGACTTTGATATCTTCGTGAGTGCCATAAGGGATATGATCGTTGACGGTGACATTCATCGGGAAGTCGTGCAGGTTTTCAACCGTGGTGACAAATTTGCGGGTTTCTTCTTTGGTCCGTGAGACAAAACCGCTTTCACCGGCTTTTTCAGTAACTTTGGTGCGCTTGACCTTGATGAAATCATCGCGACCAAATGAGAGTTTGTGCTCTTCATCAGGGTTTAACAACGGCAGGCGTCCGCGACCTAGGAAAACACCGTCCCGTGACAACAAAACGGTGCCCGGAAAATATGGCGCATTACCTTTTAAAGTGAACTTGGCGGTCAGGTAAGCAGCCGTGTCGCGTTTTGGGGTGGTGTTGGCGGCAATCTCAGCGGCAAAACTCCGTTCGCCGATAATGACATTTTTCTCGGCACCGACATTGGATACGCTGACCTGACCAGGGATTTTGTATTCAGCCAGAAATCCCGAGAAAACAACGGCAACGTCCTGTCGTCTGACGGGTTTTGGCGCTGCGGCACCAATTGCCTGTAGCTCTACAACTGGTTCCGCCTGGTCAGAACTGAGCATCGTGCGCTTCCGTTTTTCCTTGCGGGCAAATCCAATTTCGCGCCGTGACAGCACATAAGGCGACAATACTGGCGCTTTGGTAGCGGCGCTTGGCCGGGCTGTAGACAGGGTCAGCTTGATGTTGTCCCATTTGTCAGTGGTGGACTGGCGGACGTTGGCGCGGCGGACGAGTTTAACAAAATTGTTTTGACCCTTTTCGCCAAGGGTTAGCCTGGCATCATAGATCGGGGCCCATCCAGCGTTTGAAACATTGTAGCGAATACGAAAACTTGCGTCACCGGCAGCAGCAGCGGTGAGGTTGATGGCAACCGTGATGACCAGTCTTTGTTTGGGGGCGCCCTGATTGAGTTTGTGTTGCAGATCAGTGATCTGGCGGGACAAGTCGCGCTTGTCGATTCTTGCTTTTTCTGTGGTGGCCGAAAGTGCGGCTAATTGGCTGCCCGTCAATGAAAGAAGTTCGTTCAACTCGCTGGCAGAAATCGCAATCGAACCACCCTGCTCTCGCGGTCGCGGCAGAATCGCTTTGGAGGCCAGGGCCTGCAACATGTTGCGCTGGGTGTTGGCGTTGTTGATTGCCTGATTAAGCACAGATATCCGGTCCTTGAGGGCCTCAATCTGCCGTTCAATTTTTACCCTTTCATCGAGATTGTCACCTAGCGAAACATAGGTCTGGCGCACATCAACCGAGCCGATTTCCAATGATTGAGCAGAGGAACCCTCAACGCGGACCGAGTTTTTCACCATATTACCGGGCAAGTCGCTGATGATGATGACGTTATCACCGGCGGGAACATTGCCAGTCGCCGTCCGTGTCACCTGCGCTCCTCTTGGATAAACGGTGACTTCGCCAACCGATGAGGTCAGCGTCACATTAGCGGCAAAGGCCGGTGTCAGGCATGAAGTGAAAAGCAGTGCAGCAACAAAAACCCGTTTCATGAAAACCTCCCAAAGTGTTTGTAAACATGCCGAAGGTCTAGCGGCAGGATTGTTCTAAAATAAGGCAGAACAGCAACTTATCCCAGATCCTTCATCAATCGCGCCTTCTGCTTGGCCCAGTCTCGTTTTTTCTCGGTTTCGCGCTTGTCGTGGAGTTTTTTACCCTTGGCAATACCGATGAGCATTTTTACCCGGCCGCGGTCGTTGAAATAAAGTTTTAGCGGAATAATCGTCAGGCCATCACGCTGGACGCTTTGGCTTAGTTTGTCGATCTCGCGGCGTTTCATCAACAATTTGCGCGGGCGGCGCGGGAGGTGATTGTTGCGGTTGCCGAATTTGTATTCATCGATGTGGGCATTGACCAGAAACAGTTCGTCATTTTCCGGCGAAACATAGCTCTCGCGGATGTTGGCCCCGCTTTCACGCAGGGCTTTTACTTCGGTGCCCTGCAATGCAATGCCCGCTTCGAACGTATCGAGGATTTCGTAATTATAGCGGGCCTTGCGGTTATCGGCGATGACCTTGCCGCCACCTTCATCCTTACGCTTTTTGCGACCGCCGCTCTTGGCAGACATTTTCTGAACCTCTAATTCAACAACCCGGCATGCACCATGGCGTCTTTGACTTGCGCCTTACAGGCATCGCTGATGGTCGTCACCGGCAGGCGGACTTCGTCGCTGCAATGGCCAAGCAGGCTGACACCGTATTTTGCCGGTCCCGGGCTGGGTTCGGCAAACATTGCATCATGCAGGGGCATCAAGCGGTCCTGAATGGTGCGGGCGGCATCATAATCACCCTTTAAGGTGGCGGCCTGAAATTCTGAACAAAGACGCGGGGCAACATTGGCGGTGACGGAAATACAGCCAACGCCGCCGTGGGCATTAAACCCGAGCGCCGTTGCGTCTTCACCTGAAAGCTGGATAAAATCGGGACCGGTCAAAACCCGCTGCTGGCTTGGGCGGGCAAGGTCGGCGGTGGCATCTTTGGTGCCAATAATATTTTTGCAATCCCTTGCCAGACGGTCTGCGGTTTGCACAGAAAATGCCACAACGGTTCGGCCCGGCACGTTATATAAAAACACCGGAATGGTGATGGCATCGGCAACCGCTTTGAAATGCTGATATATGCCTTCTTGTGATGGCTTGTTATAATAGGGCGTGACAGTCAAAATAGCATCGGCGCCGGCTTGTTCGGCGTGTATGGCAAAATCAACAGCCTCAAGAGTGTTGTTGGAGCCAGCACCGGCAATCACCGGCACGCGGCCTGCGGTTTCTTCCACAACAATTTCGACAACCCGTTTGTGTTCGGCATGGCTAAGGGTCGGGCTTTCACCGGTTGTGCCAACGGGAAC
>DAOUPT010000039.1 GCA_030626025.1 Anderseniella sp.
AAATTGGAGAAGAGATTATGGGTAAGGAAAAGTTTGATCGTTCCAAACCGCATTGTAACGTTGGCACGATTGGTCACGTTGATCACGGTAAGACGACTTTGACAGCAGCGATTACAAAAGTAATGGCTGAGCAGCAGGGCGGCACCGCCACTGCGTTTGATGAAATTGATAAAGCGCCTGAAGAAAAGGCTCGCGGTATCACCATTTCAACTGCCCACGTTGAATATGAAACTGAAAACAGTCACTATGCGCACGTTGATTGCCCGGGTCACGCTGACTATGTAAAGAACATGATCACCGGTGCGGCTCAAATGGATGGCGCGATCTTGGTTGTGAATGCTGCTGACGGCCCAATGCCTCAGACCCGCGAGCACATTCTGCTTGCCCGTCAGGTTGGTGTGCCGGCGCTGGTTGTTTACCTCAACAAGATTGATCAGGTTGATGATGAAGAGTTGATTGAACTGGTTGAAATGGAAATTCGTGAGCTTCTCGACAGCTATGAATTCCCTGGCGATGATATTCCGATCGTTAAAGGTTCAGCGCTTGCGGCTCTTGAAGGCCGTGATGATGAAATGGGTAAAAACTCAATCATCGAGCTGATGAAAGCTGTTGATGAGTATATTCCACAGCCAGAACGTGCGATTGATCAACCATTCCTGATGCCAATCGAAGACGTGTTCTCGATTTCAGGTCGTGGTACGGTTGTGACCGGTCGGGTTGAACGCGGTGTTGTTAATATTGGTGATGAAATTGAAATCATCGGCATTCGTGACACACAGAAAACCACTTGTACTGGTGTTGAAATGTTCCGCAAGCTGCTTGATTCAGGTCAGGCTGGCGACAACATTGGCGCGCTGCTTCGCGGTATTGACCGTACAGATGTTGAGCGTGGACAAGTTCTTTGTGCACCAGGTTCTGTTAGGCCACACACAAAATTCAAGGCAGAAGCCTATATTCTGACCAAGGAAGAAGGCGGTCGTCACACACCGTTCTTTAAAAACTACCGTCCCCAGTTCTACTTCCGCACAACGGACGTGACCGGTGCGGTTACTCTTCCTGAAGGCACAGAAATGGTAATGCCTGGCGATAATGTGACGTTCGAAGTTGAACTGATCACACCAATTGCCATGGAAGACAAACTACGCTTTGCGATCCGCGAAGGTGGCCGCACTGTTGGCGCCGGCGTTGTAGCTGAGATTTTGGAATAGTAAAGGAAAACGGGCGCTCGTTGCCACTTGGTTTTGAGCGCCTCTTTAATGGATCGATACGATGCAAAAGCAAAACATCCGCATACGATTGAAAGCGTTTGATCACCGTGTTTTAGACACGTCAGCCGCCGAGATTGTAAATACTGCCAAGCGGACTGGTGCAAATGTAAGTGGACCCGTGCCGCTTCCAACGCAGATTGAAAAATTCTGTGTAAACCGTTCACCACACGTGAACAAGAAGTCGCGCGAGCAGTTCGAGATGCGTACGCATCGCCGTCTGCTGGATATTATTGATCCTACACCGCAAACTGTTGATGCTTTGATGAAGCTTGACCTTGCTGCTGGTGTTGATGTTGAGATTAAGCTCTAGTTTGAGCGTATTTGAGGAGTCTGAGTGATGCGTTCAGGTGTCATCGCGCAGAAAGTTGGCATGACGAGGGTGTTTACCGATGATGGTAATCACGTTCCCGTCACGGTTTTGAAGGTCGACAACTGTCAGGTTGTTGCTCAAAAAACCGTTGAAAAGCACGGATATGTCGCACTGCAATTAGGTGTTGGTACAGCAAAGGTGAAAAACATCACTAAAGCTGACCGTGGTCACTTTGCTGCGGCAAAGGTTGAGCCAAAGCGCAAACTTGCCGAGTTTCGGGTGAGTGAAGAAAACCTCATCGATGTGGGGGCAGAAATTACTGCTGATCACTTCGTTGCCGGTCAGTTTGTCGATGTGACAGCCACTTCGGTCGGTAAAGGTTTTGCCGGTGCTATGAAGCGCTGGAACTTTGGTGGCTTGCGGGCTACACACGGTGTGTCTATTTCTCACCGTTCGCACGGTTCAACCGGTCAGTGTCAGGATCCTGGCAAGGTTTTCAAGGGTAAGAAAATGGCTGGTCACATGGGTGATCGTCAAATTACCACGCAAAACCTTGAAGTGGTCAGCGCTGATGCTGAACGTGGTCTGGTTTTGGTTCGCGGCCCTGTGCCCGGATCAAAAGGTGGCTGGGTGATGTTGCGTGATGCGATTAAAAAGCAGCTTCCCGAAAATGCGCCAAAGCCTGGTGCCATTCGCGGCGGCAATGATAATAACCAAACTGATGCACCAGTAGCTGAACAAGCAGCTGTTGCAGCAGCCAGTGAGTGAGAGTTTGAACGATGAAAACTGACGTCCAAACACTTGAAGCAAAAAAAGCCGGTACGGTTGAGCTTTCCGACGATTTGTTCGGTCTTGAGCCACGGGCCGACATTTTGCACCGGATGGTGAATTATCAGCGTGCCAAACGGCAGGCCGGTACTCACCAGACAAAATCCCGCGGTGAAATTGCCCGTACAGGTGCCAAATTTGGTGCCCAAAAAGGCGGTGGCGGTGCCAGGCACGGTTCAAAACGCGCTGGTATCTTTATTGGTGGTGCGAAGGCATTTGGTCCAAAATCACGCAGCCATGCGATTGGTATGCCCAAAAAGTTGCGGGCACTGGCATTGCGTCACGCTTTGTCGACCAAAGCCAAGGCATCTGAATTGATCGTTTTGGATAATGTTGATGTTAAATCAGCAAAAACCAAAGATTTGCAGGCCACTCTGAAGAAGCTCGGGCTGGAAAACGCATTAATCATTGATGGCGCTGAAGTGAATGACAATTTTGCCAAGGCTTCACGCAACATTATGAATATTGATGTTTTGCCGGTTCAGGGCATTAACACTTACGATATTCTGCGTCGTCACACACTTGTTTTGACCAAAGCTGCTGTTGAAGCGCTGGAAACCAGATTCAATGGAGCGGGCAAATGAGTAAGGAAAAGTATTACAACACTATCGTTTCTCCGGTAATTACCGAGAAAGCTACGATGGCGTCGGAAAATAATCAGGTGGTTTTCAATGTTGCAAAAACAGCATCGAAACCTGAAATCAAGGCAGCTATTGAAGGATTGTTTGGCGTTGAAGTCAAAGCGGTCAACACAATGGTTCGCAAAGGTAAAGTAAAACGGTTCAAGGGTATGGTCGGGCGTCAAATCGATGTCAAAAAAGCGATTGTTACCCTTAAAGATGGTCACTCAATTGATGTGACTACGGGCCTGTAAGGATTGAATGGCCCTAAACGGGCTGAAGGATTGAGGCGCTAATTATGGCACTGAAAAAGTATAGACCCAGAACGCCTAGTTTACGGCAACTGGTAACAGTTGACCGGTCTGGCCTGTGGAAGGGCAAACCGCTTAAAACGCTCACTGAGGGTTTGAGCAAGTCTGGCGGTCGTAATAATAATGGACGGGTTACTGCGTTTAATCGCGGTGGCGGTCACAAGCGGACTTATCGCAAGATTGATTTCAAACGGAATAAGTTTGATGTTTCTGCGACAGTTGAGCGGCTTGAATATGATCCGAACCGGACAGCATTTATCGCCTTGATCAAATATGATGATGGTGAGTTGGCCTACATTCTGGCTCCTCAACGTTTGAATGCTGGCGACAAGGTTATTGCTGGTGATAAAGTCGACGTGAAACCCGGCAATGCTATGCCACTTCGCTCGATCCCGATTGGGACCATTGTTCACAATGTTGAACTCAAGCAAGGCAAGGGCGGTCAGATTGCTCGTTCTGCCGGTACTTATGTTCAGTATATCGGTCGTGACCAGGGTTATGCTTTGTTGCGGTTGCGCTCAGGTGAAACCCGTATGGTTCGGGCTGAATGCATGGCGACAATCGGTTCTGTTTCAAACGCTGACCATTCAAATATCAACCTTGGTAAAGCTGGACGCAGTCGCTGGTTGGGCCGTCGGCCTAACGTTCGCGGTGTTGTTAAAAACCCTGTCGATCACCCGCACGGTGGTGGTGAGGGGCGGACTTCAGGTGGTCGCCATCCCGTGACACCATGGGGCAAGCCAACCAAGGGCAAGAAAACACGTTCGAACAAATCGACTGATAAATTGATTGTGCGTTCACGTCACAAGCGCAAGAAGAGATAAAAGGTAATTCACAATGGCACGTTCATTGAAAAAAGGCCCGTTTGTTGACGGGTATTTGTTGAAGAAAGTTGATGCAGCACGCGAGTCGGGCCGCAATCAGGCGATTAAAACCTGGTCACGGCGCTCAATGGTCCTTCCGCAATTTGTCGGATTGACCTTTGCTGTTCACAATGGCCACAAGCATGTGCCTGTGACAATTTCTGAGGACATGGTTGGTCATAAACTCGGTGAGTTTTCTCCAACCAGAACGTATTACGGCCACGGTGCTGACAAGAAGGCAAGACGATGAGCAAGAAATCACGCAAAAGAGATCTTGCGGATAATGAAGCCAAGGCAGTGACCCGGCTTATCCGCATTTCTCCCAACAAACTGAATTTGGTTGCTTCGGGCATTCGCGGCAAAAAAGTTGAGACAGCACTGGCTGATTTGACCTTTTCGCGCAAACGGATTGCTCAAGACGTCAAAAAGACGCTTGAAACAGCGATTGCCAATGCCGAAAACAACCATGACCTTGATATCAATGCGTTGGTTGTTTCTGAAGCTTATGTCGGTAAGAACCTGGTTATGAAGCGTTGGCAGCCACGGGCACGGGGCCGGGTTGGCAAGATAGAGAAATTTTTTAGTCAGTTGACAATTATTGTCAAAGAAGTTGAGGAAGCAGCCTGATGGGACAAAAAGTAAATCCAATCGGTATGCGGCTCGGTATCAACCGGACCTGGGATAGTCGCTGGTATGCAGATGGCTCTGAGTATGGCAAGTTGCTGCACGAAGACCTGAAAATTCGGACATTTTTGGAAAAACGTCTGAAACAGGCTGGCATCTCACGCATTATCATCGAGCGTCCGCACAGAAAATGTCGGGTTACGATTTATTCAGCTCGTCCAGGTGTCGTTATCGGCAAAAAGGGTGCCGATATCGAAAAGCTGCGCCAGATGATCATGAAGATGACCGATGCTGATGTTCATTTGAACATTGTTGAGGTTCGCAAGCCAGAACTTGATGCAAACCTTGTAGCTGAAAACATTGCTCAGCAGCTGGAACGCCGTGTTGCATTCCGCCGGGCGATGAAACGTTCAGTACAATCTGCCATGCGGATGGGAGCCGGCGGTATCCGGATCACTGCAGGTGGTCGTTTGGGCGGTGCAGAAATCGCACGGGTTGAATGGTATCGCGAAGGTCGCGTGCCGCTTCATACTTTGCGGGCCGATATTGACTATGGCACCACAGAAGCTTTGACAGCTTATGGTATCATCGGCATTAAGGTGTGGATATTTAAAGGCGAGATTCTCGAGCATGATCCAATGGCTCAGGAACGTCGCCTGAAAGAAGCCCAGTTGGGTGGTCGTCCTGCCGGTCGTGGCGGAAGAAGAGATAACCGCCGGAACTGATTGTTCGGCTTTTAGGAACCAGGAAATAAAGAAATGTTGCAGCCAAAGCGCACAAAATTTCGCAAACAGCACAAGGGCCGTATTCACGGTGCTGCCAAGGGCGGTACTAGTTTGAATTTTGGGTCTTACGGGCTGAAAGCGGTTGAGCCAGATCGGATCACATCCAGGCAGATTGAAGCTGCCCGGCGTGCGATGACACGGGCAATGAAGCGGGCAGGGCGTGTTTGGATCAGAGTGTTTCCAGATGTTCCTGTTACGAAAAAACCGACAGAAGTTCGTATGGGTAAAGGCAAGGGTTCCGTTGAATATTGGGCAGCTCGTGTGAAACCTGGCCGGATTATGTTTGAGATTGACGGCGTTGATCGTGAAACAGCCAAGAAAGCTCTTGAGCTTGCTGCCGCGAAATTGCCAATCAAGACGCGTTTTGTAGCGCGCCTTGGTGAATAGAGTAAATAGAGGTTCAGGCAAATGAAAGCCAAAGACGTAGAGCAAATGAGCGAAGATCAACTGCAGGACAAGTTGTTTGAGTTGAGGAAAGAGCAGTTTAACCTGCGCTTTCAGGCAGCGAGCGGAAATATTGAAAACACAGCACGCGTTCGTCAGGTTCGCCGTGGAGTTGCCCGGATTAAAACCGCGCAAAACCAACGGGCCAGTCAAACAGCGGCCAAGTGATAACGGAGTTTTAGTCCAATGCCTAAACGCATTTTGCAGGGTGTGGTCGTAAGTGACAAAAATGACAAGACGATTGTCGTCAATGTCGAACGGCGCTTTACGCATCCGGTTATGAAGAAAACAATTCGGCGTACGAAAAAGTACCATGCCCATGATGAAGGCAATACTGCCAAAGAAGGCGATGTGGTTCGGATTCAAGAATGCAAGCCGATATCCAAGAATAAAACCTGGGCGCTTTTAGAAAAAGTCAACTAGGTTAGACTGCAAGAAGAATTCAAGCGGGGTCTTTAACGGGATCCTTTAATGGAACTACGACCGGGCCGGTTTGGCTCAGTCAGCGGAAAGAATACGGGTGTTGCCATGATACAGGCAGAAACAAATCTCGACGTCGCAGACAACTCAGGTGCTCGCCGTGTGCAGTGCATCAAAGTGTTGGGTGGCTCGAAGCGTAGATATGCACGGGTTGGAGACCTTATTGTTGTTTCCATCAAAGATGCCATTCCACGCGGCAAGGTTAAAAAAGGGACTGTTATGCGGGCCGTTGTTGTTCGTACAGCCAAGGATATCCAGCGCCGAGACGGTTCGGTTATCCGCTTTGACAACAATGCTGCTGTGCTGGTTAACCAGCAAGGTGAGCCGGTTGGCACTCGTATTTTTGGCCCTGTTCCTCGCGAGCTTCGTGCCAAAAACCACATGAAAATCGTCTCACTCGCACCGGAGGTGTTGTAATGTCGATTAAAACGAAGATCAGAAAAGGTGACCGCGTTACCGTGCTCACCGGCAAGGACAAGGGAAAGTCGGGCAATGTTTTGTCGGTCTCCCCGAAAGACAATAAAGCTGTTGTTCAGGGTGTGAATGTTGCCAAACGGCACACTAAGCAATCGGCTCAACAAGAAGGCGGGATTGTTGCCAAGGAAATGCCTATTCACATTTCCAATCTGGCTCATCTCGACCCGAAAGACAACAAGCCCACACGGGTTGGTTTTAAAATTAACAAGGATGGGAGCAAGGTTCGTGTAGCCAAACGCTCCGGTGAGGTTATCGATGGCTGATAATTACAAACCACGGCTTAAAACCCACTACGAAGATGTGGTGCGTAAAGAGCTTACGGAAAAGTTCGGATATACCAATCCGATGCAAATTCCCAAGCTTGAGAAAATTGTTCTCAATATGGGTGTTGGCGATGCGGTTGGCGATTCCAAGTTGGTCAAGAAGGCTGTTGTAGACATGGCCCTGATTGCTGGACAACAACCAGTAACCACCAAAGCCCGTAAATCTATCGCGACTTTTAAGTTGCGCGAAGAAATGGAAATTGGTGCCAAGGTTACATTGCGCGGGGCCCGGATGTTCGAGTTTCTCGACCGTCTGATTACCGTTGCATTGCCCCGGGTTCGTGACTTTCGCGGCCTGAATGGTAAAAGTTTTGACGGGCGTGGCAACTTTGCCATGGGTATTACCGAACACATTGTGTTTCCTGAAATTGATTATGACAAGATTGACCGGATGTGGGGTTTTGATGTGGTTGTTTGTACATCTGCCAAAACCGACGAAGAAGCCCGGGCTTTACTTGATGGATTTAACTTCCCGTTCCGCGACAAGGGCCAAAAGGCAGCTTAACCGGAACTTTAGCTTGAAAGGCAAATCAAGATGGCGAAAAGTAGCGCGATTTTGAATAATGAAAAACGCAAACGGATGGTGGCAAATTTTGCTGCTAAACGGGCCGCGCTTAAGGCAATCACCAAGGATGACAGTTTGTCCATGGAAGAGCGCTTTGATGCTCAGTTGAAACTGGCAGCGTTACCACGTAACTCGTCCAAGACACGAGTGCGTAACCGCTGTGAGGTTTCCGGTCGGCCGCGGGCGTATTATCGCAAGTTGAGAATGTCACGGATCGCGCTGCGCGATTTGGCATCAAACGGTTTAATTCCAGGAATGACCAAGTCCAGCTGGTAAGCGGGACGGATTGGTTAAGATGAATTTGAAAGATTTGAGGAGTAACGGCAGATGAGTACGACAGATCCAGTCGGGGATATGCTCACCCGTATCAGAAATGCGCAAATGCGCGGCAAAAGCAAGGTCAGTGCACCAGCTTCGCGTTTTCGGGCGCGGATTCTTGATGTGCTTGCATCTGAAGGCTTTATTCGCGGGTATGCTAAAGTTGACTATGATGGTGGCAAATCGGACCTGGAGATTGAATTGAAATATTATGATGATGATCCGGTTATCCGGGAAATCAAGCGTATTTCAAAACCAGGTCGCCGGGTTTATTCATCGGTTGATAATTTGCCGACAGTTTACAACGGTCTGGGAATTTCGATTCTTTCCACCCCAAAGGGTGTGATGTCGGATTCAACAGCTCGCGATGAAAATGTTGGCGGTGAAGTAATTTGTACAGTCTTTTAATTTTAACGACTGCAAGATAAGGAAAAGCCCATGTCACGTATTGGGAAAAAACCAGTTCCGGTGCCGCAAGGTGTTACAGCGAACGTTGATGGCCAGACGGTCAGTGTAAAAGGCCCTAAAGGCGAGTTGCAAACTTCATTGGTGGCAATTGTCTCTGTTGCTTTGGAAAATGGCGCTGTGGTTGTAAAACCGCGCAACAATTCCAAGCAGGCTCGCTCTGCCTGGGGTTTGTCACGCACGCTTATTGCCAATCTGATGGTTGGTGTTACTGAAGGCTTCACCAAAAAGCTTGAAATCAACGGTGTTGGCTATCGTGCGGCGATGCAGGGTAAGGGTTTGAAACTTAATCTTGGTTACAGCCATGATGTTGTTTATGACATTCCTGATGGAATTGAAGTAACCACACCAAAGCCGACCGAAATTGTTGTTAGCGGTATCGACAAACAAAAAGTCGGTCAGGTTGCAGCTGAAATTCGTGAATGGCGCAAACCGGAGCCTTACAAAGGCAAAGGTATTAAATATGCGGGTGAATATATCTTCCGCAAAGAAGGTAAGAAGAAATAATCTCGTTTTTGCGGGATTTAATCGAAGGACGTCTAAGTTATGGCTGGAAATAAAAAGCTCATGGATCGCCGCAAAACGCGGATTCGCCGGACGCTTAAAAAGAACAACGTTGCAGGTCGGCCACGCCTTTCTGTTTTTCGTTCGTCAAAGAATATTTATGCGCAAGTTATTGATGACAATAATGGCGTAACTGTTGCAGCAGCATCAAGCCTGGAGGCCGATTTGAGAAAATCGCTGAAAACTGGCGCTGATGTGGATGCGGCAACTACGATTGGCAAACTTGTTGCCGAGCGTGCCGTTAAAGCAGGGGTCAAAGATGTTGTTTTTGATCGCGGACCGTACATTTTTCATGGCAGAGTTAAAGCGCTGGCTGATGCTGCGCGTGAAAACGGCCTGAGTTTTTAAAAGATTGAATGAGATGATGCAAGAACAGGTGATAAACCAATGAGTAATCGTGATCGCAACGAAAAAGATAGCGAATTTGTCGACCGTCTGGTCCACATCAATCGCGTTGCCAAAGTTGTTAAAGGTGGCCGTCGTTTCGGTTTTGCCGCGCTGGTTATCGTTGGTGACCAAAAAGGCAGAGCAGGTTTTGGCCACGGTAAAGCTCGCGAGGTTCCAGAAGCCATTCGCAAGGCGACTGAAGCTGCAAAACGTGAAATGATCCGCGTGCCATTGCGCGAAGGTCGTACTTTGCATCACGATGTGCACGGTCGTCACGGTGCTGGTAAAGTGGTTCTTCGCTCAGCACCTCCTGGTACTGGTATTATTGCCGGTGGTCCAATGCGTGCGGTTTTTGAAACCCTTGGCATGCAGGATGTCGTGGCCAAATCAATTGGTTCTTCCAACCCTTACAACATGGTTCGCGCTACATTTGACGCGTTGAAACATGAAACCAGCCCGCGTGCAGTTGCTGCGCGTCGCGGTAAGAAGGTTAGTGAAATTACAGCTCGTCGCCGCGCAGTTGCCAAGGAAACTTCTAATAGTGAAGTTGCCAGCAGCAGCGAAGAAGCGTGAAGCTTGATAGAAATTTGAGGATATCGAGATGGCTAAAGATACTAAAGGTACAGTAACTGTTGAACAAACGGGCAGTGGGATTCGTCGCCCGCGTGATCAGCGTGCAACTCTTGTCGGGCTTGGTTTGAACAAGATGCACCGCCGCCGGACACTGGAAGATACACCGCAAGTGCGCGGTATGATCAAGAAAGTTGCCCATCTGGTTGCGGTTATAGACGAATCCTGATTTTATTGAAAAAGAATATAAGTGAGCACGAAGTCCATGAGACTTAATGAGATAGCAGACAACGCCGGTGCAAGACATCAACGCAAACGGGTTGGTCGCGGTATTGGTTCTGGAACTGGCAAGACAGCCGGTCGCGGTGTCAAGGGACAGAAGTCTCGCTCAGGTGTGGCGATTAAAGGTTTTGAAGGCGGTCAAATGCCAATCTACCGTCGTTTGCCTAAACGCGGCTTTAACAATCCTAATTCCAAAGACTGGAATATTGTCAATCTTGGGCAGATCGAAGAAGCGATCGCGGCCAAGAAGCTTGATGGTAAAAAACCTGTCAATGCCGAGGCGCTGATCGCGGCTGGTATTATCGGCAAGGAACGTGATGGCGTTCGTCTGCTGGGTAAAGGTGAGTTGAAATCGAAAGTTTCTTTCGAAATCAATCATGCGACCAAATCTGCGGTTGAAGCCGTGGCTAAGGCTGGTGGTAAAATCACTATTTTGGCGGTTGAATCGACTGAAGAGACTGACTCAAAATAGAGTTGATACAAAAGTCGGGTTGCCTTTTTGATGAATCAGCCCATATAGGGTAATCTGGACAAGGCGATCTGTTGGAGATCGTGTTTTAAAGAACCGGGCTTAAGGACTTAAAGGACTGGGCAATGGCATCAGCTGCTGAACAACTCGCCGCCAATATTAATCTTTCTTCGCTTGGTAAAGCAGAAGAGCTGAAAAAACGCATCTGGTTCACACTGGGTGCGTTAATTATTTATCGGCTTGGTACATTTATTCCAATGCCGGGGATTGATGCGGTTGCATTGTCCCAATTGGTGCAGCAACAATCTTCAGGCATTCTAGGCTGGATCAACTCGCTTGGTGGCGGGGCGCTTGGCCGGATGGCAATTTTTGCCCTCAATATCATGCCCTACATTTCTGCCTCGATTATCATTCAATTGATGACGACGGTATCGCCCCATCTTGCCCAACTGAAAAAAGAGGGTGAGCAGGGCCGCAAGAAAATGAACCAGTACACCCGCTACGGCACGGTGTTTTTGGCCGCCTTGCAGGCTTACGGTATTGCAGTTGGTCTTGAAGGGCAGGGCAATGTGGTCCTCGACCCCGGTGCATTCTTTAGAATTAGTGCAGTTATTACCCTGACCGGCGGTACCGTGTTCCTGATGTGGCTTGGCGAACAGATTACCGCGCGTGGCATCGGTAACGGTATTTCACTGATTATTTTCGCTGGTATTGTTTCCGGTTTGCCCGGTGCAATTATCGGCACCCTCGAACTGGGTCGGACCGGTCAGCTTTCGACCTTCATTATTATCGGTGTCATTGTGATGGTGCTAGTGGTGATTGCATTGGTGGTGTTCTTTGAACGGGCCCAGCGCAAGCTTCTGGTTCAATATCCCAAACGCCAACAGGGCAACAAAGTGTTTCAAGGTGAAAAATCTCACCTGCCGCTTAAGCTGAATACGGCCGGTGTTATTCCACCGATCTTTGCCTCATCATTGTTGTTATTGCCGGTAACGGTTGCCAACTTCTCACAAGGCGGCGGCGGTGTTCTGGGTTATGTAACGACATTGCTTGGTCGCGGTCAGCCGCTGTTCCTGGCGATGTATATGGCAATGATTATTTTCTTTGCCTTCTTTTATACAGCGATCATGTTCAACCCGACCGAAACAGCTGATAATCTGAAAAAAGCTGGCGGGTTTATTCCCGGTATTCGCCCTGGTGCACGTACGGCTGAACATATTGATATGGTTTTGACGCGAATCACAGTAGTTGGCGCCATTTACCTGGCACTGATCTGTTTGCTGCCGGAACTTCTGACCGCAAAAGCCGGTTTGCCATTCTTCTTTGGTGGTACGTCTTTGCTGATTGTGGTGTCGGTGACCATGGATACTGTTACCCAAGTACAAAGCCATCTTTTGGCCCAACAATATGAAGGACTGATCAAGAAGTCCAAATTGCGCGGTGGTAAGGGTGGTAAGAAAACTGGAAAATCCAGCGCGCCGAAAATTGGCCGCCATCAAGGACGACGGTAGTGAATATTATCTTGCTTGGGCCTCCAGGGGCCGGTAAGGGGACGCAAGCAAAGCGCATTGTCGAGAGCATGGGGCTGGTCCATCTTTCTACTGGTGATATGCTGCGGACAGCGGTCAAAAACAAAACACCCTGTGGCCTGGAAGCTGAAAAGCTGATGGACCGGGGGGAATTGGTTTCAGACTTTGTGGTGATGGAAATTGTTTCCGAGCGGCTTGATGAACGCGATGCCCGCGGCGGGTTTATACTTGATGGTGTCCCGCGCAATGTGATTCAGGCGCAAATGCTCGGTGAAGCGCTGGACGAAAAAGGTATGTCGATTGATGTGGTGGTTGAAATAATCGCTGATGACGATGCGCTGGTCGAGCGGATTGGTGGTCGGTTTGCCTGCGGTGAGTGCGGTAAAGGCTATCATAAAGAGTTCAAACGACCGGAAGTCGAAGGTGTTTGCGACCGGTGCGGCAGTACGAAATTTGCTGTACGTGAGGACGATACACCGGCAACAGTGCGCAACCGGTTGAAAATTTATCATAGTCAGACAGAGCCGCTGGTTCAGTTCTATGAAAAAGTCGGAATATTGAAGAAAGTTGACGGCATGGCGGACATTGACGAGGTCGCTGAGCAAATAGAGAATGCAATCAAAGGGGTGTGACAATTAAGTGGTTGGTTTTTAGGCAACTAAAAGTGGTTTTAGTTGGTCTAATTGGTTGACGGGGCAGGGAATCTGGCCTAGAAACCTCAATCAAATCTGGTTGTTCCATCTGGCTGCTGTTTCAATGGGGTAAATTCCCTTGCGTGACGGTAGCCTCTTGTCATTGTGAGAATCGCTCGAGAGTGGTTTCACGGTGTTTTACAAGCCAAGTTTTGCGAAATTTTAACATTGCGGGTGACCGCAGCAGGTAACAGGAGAAGTGACGTGGCCCGTATTGCAGGCGTCAATATTCCAACCAATAAGCGCGTTTTGATCGCGCTTCAGTACATCCACGGTATTGGCCCGGCCAAAGCTGAGGAAGTATGCGAAAAAGTAAACATCGACCGTACGCGTCGGGTGAATGAACTTTCTGATTCAGAAGTCATTCGGATGCGTGAAGTCATTGATGCTGATCTGATGGTTGAAGGTGACTTGCGGCGTGATACCGCAATGAACATCAAACGACTGATGGATCTGGGCTGCTATCGCGGTCTTCGTCATCGTCGTAAATTGCCGGTTCGGGGACAACGTACCCACACCAATGCACGGACCCGCAAGGGACCAGCTCGCGCGATTGCCGGTAAGAAAAAATAACCCTTTAAGTAACGGAACTGAAATACCATGGCGAAAGAACCGTCACGTACACGCCGCAGAGAGCGGAAAAACATCTCATCTGGTGTGGTCCATGTGAATTCAACATTCAACAACACCATGATCACATTTACCGATGTGCAGGGTAATACCATTTCATGGTCTTCTGCCGGTAAAATGGGGTTTAAGGGGTCTCGTAAGTCTACTCCATTTGCAGCCCAGATGGCTGCAGATGACGCCTGTAAAGCGGCAATGGAGCATGGCATGAAAACAGTTGAAGTTGAAGTTTGTGGCCCGGGTTCGGGTCGTGAATCTGCTTTGCGGGCCATTCAGGCTTTGGGTGTGGTTGTTACCTCTATTCGTGACGTATCACCGATCCCTCACAATGGTGTTCGTCCGCCCAAGCGGCGTCGGGTTTAAAGCGTATTTTAATCTGAGTTACACATCTAACAGACGGGCGGTTGTGATCAAACAACAAGACCTGGCAAGGAAGTAAAGATGGAAGAAATACAGGTCGATATCAAAAACTGGCAGCAGTTGATTAAGCCAACAAAGCTTAACGTTGCGGCCGGTCGTGATAGTCGCAAGATCGCGACAATTACCGCTGAGCCACTGGAGCGCGGTTTTGGCATGACACTGGGCAATGCGCTACGGCGTGTGCTGTTGTCATCGCTGCAAGGTGCTGCGGTTACCTCAGTTCAAATTGATGGTGTGCTGCATGAATTTACATCGATTGCCGGTGTTCGTGAAGATGTCACCGACATTGTATTGAATATCAAGGAAATTGCGTTTTCTTCCTTCGGTGAAGCTGGTGCCAAAAAATTGTTGCTGCGCAAATCTGGTCCAGGTGTTGTGACCGCTGGTGACATTCAGGAAACTGCCGATGTGCAAATTCTCAATCCTGAACATCCGATTTGTACACTGGATGATGATGCTGAAATCCGCATGGAATTCACCGTTAATACCGGTAAGGGCTATGTTACGGCTGACCGTAACCGGCCTGAAGACGCTCCCATCGGTCTGGTGCCGATTGACAGCCTGTACAGCCCGGTTCGCCGCGTTTCATACAAGGTTGAAAACACTCGCGAAGGTCAGGTGCTGGATTATGACAAATTGATCATGACCATCGAAACCGATGGTTCTGTAACCCCTGATGATGCGCTGGCCTATTCTGCCCGTATCCTGCAAGATCAATTGCAAATTTTCGTCAACTTTGAAGAGCCTGAAACAGTGGCTCCAAAAGAAGAAGAGCCAGAGTTGGAATTCAACGCTGCGCTGCTTAAGAAAGTTGATGAGCTTGAATTGTCAGTTCGTTCGGCAAACTGCCTGAAAAACGACAACATCGTTTATATCGGTGACTTGATCCAGAAAACCGAGGCAGAGATGCTGCGGACACCAAACTTTGGTCGCAAGTCGCTTAATGAAATCAAGGAAGTTCTGGTTCAGATGGGTCTGCATCTGGGTATGGAAATTCCAAACTGGCCACCAGAAAATATTGATGAGCTGGCCAAAAAATATGAATCGCAGTTTTAAACTGCTTACAGTTTAAACTGTTTTAGGAGACAATGTTATGCGTCACGGAAAATCCGGCCGTAAACTCAATCGGACTGCATCACACCGCAAGGCGATGTTTGCAAATATGGCTGCCGCGCTGATCAAGCACGAGCAAATCATCACTACTTTGCCAAAAGCAAAGGAAATGCGTCCGATTATTGAAAAGCTGATCACATTGGCTAAACGGGGTGATCTGCACGCCCGTCGTCAAGCCATTTCCCATATTCGCGATAAAGAGCAGGTCAAAAAGCTTTTTGATGTGCTTGGTGAGCGTTACAAGGAACGCACCGGCGGGTATTCACGGGTGATGAAAGCCGGTTTCCGCTATGGCGACAGTGCGCCAATGGCTGTTCTTGAACTGCTTGATCGCGACGAGGACGAAAGAGGCAAGGATTCAGGACCGGTAATGGTCAATGAAGAAGCTGAAGGTGAAGCAGCAGAAACTGCAGCATAAGTATCAGCGAAGTTGAGAATTTAGAAGCGGCCCTGTTTGTTCAGGGCCGCTTTTTTGTTTTACATATTTTCCGGGGCAGAAAATCACACGGCAAACTTGTCATCCTCGGGTTTGAGCGCCGATAAACCGGATTTTCTTTGCCGCCGCTATGGCAATACACTAAACTGGTTATCTTATCTAAATTTACAGGGCTAAACACCGCATGACGTCATTATTTCGAGCTTTTAAATTTGTGCTGATTATTACTGTCGGGCTGTCCTCAGCCAGTGCAGTTGCTGATACTGTACCGACGTCGCAAACCCAGATCATGTTGTCCTTTGCACCACTGGTCAAGCAAACGGCACCAGCGGTGGTCAATGTTTATACCAGCAAAGTAGTCAAGCAGCGCTCATTATCGCCCTTTGGTAATGATCCGTTTTTCAAGAAGTTTTTTGGCAATGACGGGTTCCTTGGCGGGAAACGCAGGCGGCGCAAGCAGAACTCGCTAGGGTCGGGTGTCATTGTTGAAGCAGATGGCTACATCATTACCAACAACCATGTGATTAAGGGCGGCAATGATTATCGTGTAGTGCTTTCGGACAAGCGCGAGTTTAAAGCCAAACTGTTATTGCAGGACCCCAAAACTGATTTGGCGATTTTGAAGATTGATACCAAAGGTGAAAAACTGAAAACCGTCCCGCTTGGTGATTCCGATCAGGTGGAAGTTGGCGATTTGGTGCTGGCCATCGGCAATCCTTTTGGAGTTGGCCAGACGGTTACCAGCGGTATCGTATCAGCTCTTGCCCGCAACCGGGTCGGGGTTTCGAGTTATCAATTTTTCATTCAGACTGATGCAGCGATCAACCCGGGAAATTCCGGTGGCGCGCTGGTTGATATGAAGGGCCGCCTGGTAGGGGTTAACACTGCGATTTATACCCGCTCAGGCGGTTCCAATGGTATCGGCTTTGCCATTCCTGTAAATATGGTGAAATCGGTAATTCGCTCATCGCGGGCCGGTGGCAAGGTTGTGCGGCCATGGGTTGGGGCGCGACTGCAAGAGGTTTCCCAGGATATTGCTACCTCTGTGGGGTTGGAGCGGCCGCGCGGGGCGATAATTTCGCGGTTGCACCCGGAAAGCTCGCTGGCCAAAGGTGGCTTGCGGCGTGGTGATATTATTGTGTCGCTCGATGGCAAGGAACTCGATTCAGCCAAGGAGTTTACTTATCGTTTTGCAACGAAGCTTGTTGGTGATGATATTGAGATCGTTTTTCGCCGCAAGCGCAAACGCTTCACTGCCATCGTTGAACTGATCGAGGCGCCTGAAACGGTGCCACGCAATGAAACGCTGATCCGGACCCGCAGCCCGTTTTCCGGGCTGGTCGTAGCCAATGTCTCTCCGGCAGTTATTATGGAAATGGGTATTCAGGGTGTCCGCAAGGGCGTGATTGTGACCGGTATCAAGCGCGGTCTGGCGACAAGAGCCGGGTTCCGCAAAGGTGATGTTTTTGTTGAAGTTAACGATGAGCCGATCAAAACCGTTAGGTCGTTGCTGCGTATTGTTCGCCAGGGTGATGGCTATTGGGATATTACCATTCGCCGCCGCGGCCGGTTGCGGCGTATGCGATTTGGCGGCTAAATATGTCGTCTTTGTTTGAGAGCGCCGGACTGGCTGATGAGGCACCGCGTCCTTTGGCTGACCGGTTGCGCCCTGCTGTGATTGATGAGGTTGTCGGGCAGGACCATTTGACCGGTGATGATGGCGTGCTGACGCGGATGCTGGCGTCGGGTCGCCTTGGCTCGATTATCTTGTGGGGACCGCCGGGGACCGGTAAAACCACTATTGCGCGACTGCTTGCCGGTGAAACAGGTTTGGCCTTTGAGCAAATGTCGGCGATTTTTTCAGGTGTTGCAGATTTGAAAAAATCCTTTGCGGCGGCGCGGGCCCGGCGAGAGCAGGGGCAGGGGACATTGCTGTTTGTTGATGAGATTCACCGCTTTAACAAGGCCCAACAGGACGGGTTTTTGCCATTTATGGAGGATGGTACCATTACCCTTGTCGGGGCGACGACAGAGAATCCGTCGTTCGAGTTGAATGCTGCGGTGTTATCGCGGGCGCAGGTGCTGGTTCTCAACCGGCTTGACAATGATGCTATGGAGAAACTGGTTGAGCGGGCAGAAGAGCTGGAGGGTCGCGCTTTGCCGCTTGATGAAACCGCCCGTTATGCATTGATGGCGATGGCTGATGGTGATGGGCGTTATTTTCTCAATATGGTTGAGGATATATTTGCGACCGCACCCGGTGATGAATTGCTGGATTCAGAGGCGCTGGCAGATTTGGTGCAGCAGCGGTTGCCGGTTTATGACAAATCGGCGGATGGTCACTATAATCTGGTTTCGGCCCTTCATAAGTCAATACGAGGGTCTGACCCCGATGCAGCGCTGTATTATCTGGCCCGAATGCTGGTGGCTGGTGAAGACCCGTTGTTTATTTGTCGGCGTCTGGTGCGGATGGCCAATGAGGATATCGGGCTGGCTGATCCACAAGCAGTGGTGCAGGCGCTGGCGGCAAAGGATGTTTATGATTTTCTCGGGTCGCCTGAGGGCGAGCTGGGGCTGGCACAGGCTGCGGTTTATCTGGCAACGGCACCGAAATCCATCGGCGTTTATGCCGGTTACAAAAAGGCTGTAAAACGGGCTAGGGAAACTGGCTCGGTGCCACCTCCAAAGATTATTCTCAACGCGCCAACAAAAATGATGAAGCAGCAGGAATATGGGGCGGGGTATAAATATGATCATGACCAGCCTGATGCGTTTTCCGGGCAAAACTATTTTCCCGATGAAATGGGCCGTGAAACCTACTACGATCCGCCCGAACGTGGTTTTGAGCGCGATGTGAGAAAGCGGCTTGAATACTGGGCTCGGCTCAGGGCTGAGCGGCAATAGCAAAGAGTGTAAAGTTGAGATGAATATATATTTGTGGGTTGCGCTGGGTGGGGCCATTGGTGCGTCAGGGCGGTTTTTCGTAACCTCGATGACCGGGCGCCTGATCGGCCATGGTTTTCCTTGGGGAACGATGACGGTTAATGTGGTGGGCTCATTCATCATGGGTGCACTGATTTCATTTATGGCGATCAAATGGAGTACGACGGCGGAAATGCGGGCGTTTCTGACCACCGGCGTGCTGGGTGGTTTTACGACATTTTCGGCTTTTTCGCTGGATTTTGCCACGCTGATTGAACGCAAGGAGCATGTTGCGGCAATTGGTTATGCTGCCGGGTCATTTGGATTGTCTATACTGGCAATTTTTGCTGGGTTAGTTGTTATGAGGATAGTTTTGTCATGAGTGGTGTGAAGTTTATCACGGTTGTTGCTGAAGAAGACGGTATGCGTCTGGACCGCTGGTTCAAGATTCACTTTCCGCAACTGCCGCACGGCATGCTCAACCGGGTTTTGCGCAAAGGTGAAGTGCGGGTCGACAAGGGGCGGGTGAAAATTAACACGCGGCTTTCTGTCGGTCAGGAAATTCGGGTGCCGCCGTTTAAACCGGTTGGTGACAAGCCTGATGATGGCCCCAAAGGACCAGCACCGGCGCTCTCGAAAGCGGACCGTAAAAAGTTTCAGGATATGGTTTTGTTTGAGGACAAATACTTGTTTGTTATCAACAAGCCGCCCGGGCTGGCGGTGCAGGGCGGATCAAAAACCATCCGTCATGTGGATGGTATGCTGATGGGGCTCGAGCGTGAATTTCGCGACCGGCCACGTCTGGTACACCGGCTTGACCGTGACACATCGGGGGTTTTAGTGATTGCCAAGCGGCGTTCGATTGCCTCTAAACTTGGCAAGATGTTTCAGACCCGCAGTGTGCGCAAGTTTTACTGGGCTGCAGTGCGCGGGGTTCCCGAACCACAGCAAGGTCGTATTGATATGGCGTTGATTAAAGCCGAAAGCGCCTATGGCGAGCGGGTGCGACCGGCCGATGCCAGCGATAGTGATGGCAAGCGGGCCACAACCCATTATGCGGTGATTGAAAAGGCCGGCGATAAATTGTCATGGGTTTCGCTGAAACCGGTGACTGGACGCCAGCATCAGTTGCGGGCTCATATGGCTTTTACCGACACGCCGATTTTGGGTGACCAGAAGTACGGAGATCATGAGGAATTACCCGACGGGGTTGCCGATAAGCTGCATTTGCATGCGCGGCGAATTTCCTTTCCGCACCCGCACGGTGGCGTGGTGGATGTTACTGCACCTTTGCCGGGGCATATGCGTGAGACTTGGAATTACTACGGGTTTGATCCCAACCGATATGATGAAGATGATGACGAGGACGCAACCTGATGAAACTGGTGATCTTTGATTGTGACGGGACGCTGGTTGATAGTGCCGATGAGATCAGCGCCAATATGAGCGCCATATTTGCCGAACTTGGTGTCGACTGGCCGGGTAAGGAGGCAACGCGGCAGTGTATTGGCCTGTCTTTGCCGCAAACCATGCAGCGTTTGCATCCTGAGGGCACGGATGAAACCCATCAGGCCTTGGCGCAGGCCTATCGCGATTCGTTTCAGAAAGCAGCCGATGCGGCCGCGCGGGGCAGTCAGGTTTTTTTTGACGGAGCGCTGGAGGCGATAGAGCGATTGCGCCAGCGTGATAATGTTTTATTGGCCATTGCCACCGGGAAATCACAGCGCGGCGTTACGCGGATGCTGGATAACGCCAATATTCCGCGCAGTGCTTTTGCTTCGATCCAAACCGCAGATGATGCGCCATCAAAACCCCATCCGGCAATGGTCGTGCAGGCGATGTCTGAAGCTGGTGGTATTGACGGGCAAAACACGGTGATGATCGGTGATGCCAGCTATGATATCGAGATGGCGCGGGCTGCCGGTGCTTTTGCCCTTGGGGTTGAGTGGGGCTATCATCATGTGGATGTTTTACGCCAATCGGGCGCTCACGAAATTATGAGTCATTTCAATCATCTGGATGAAATCCTTGAAGGATTTTGGGAGCGCTAGATATGGAAGAAAACGAAGCTGACCGAATTCAGGGTAAATTGCGTGATGAGCGCAAACCAGTGAAGATGAAGAAGTTTTACAAAGAGGCCAAAGTCGAAGGATTGAAAGCGCCCTTTAAAGTTGAGCTGGATGGCCGGGTGATGAAAACGCCGCTTAAATCGGTATTGGAAATCCCGAGCAAAGCGCTGGCCAAGGAAATTGCCGCCGAGTGGAACGCGCAAGACGAATTCATCGAAACATCGGCAATGTTTTTGACCAAATATGCCAATATCGCGGTCGATCAGGTGGCAGCAGGTCCCGAAGCCACCGTAGATGAAATCGTTGCCTATGCCTCGTCAGATCTGGTGTGTTACCGTGCCGACACCCCGCAAGGTCTGGTTGACCGGCAATCGGCGGCGTGGGACCCGGTGCTGAAATGGGCAGAGGACAAACACAAGCTTAACTTTATCTGCGTTGCCGGCATTGTTTACGCCAGCCAGCCAGTTGCAACGCTGGCAACAACGCATGACCTGCTAAGCAAAATGAACGCTCACACCCTGACCGTCATCCACCACCTCACCACCCTGATGGGCTCAGCCCTGCTGGCAATGGTGATGGTGGAGGGAGCAATTACCGCCGATGACGCCTGGAACGCAGCACATCTTGATGAAGACTGGAATATCGAGCAATGGGGCACCGACGATGATGCTATCGAGCGGCGCAAAGTGCGACGTGGCGAGTTTGACGGGATATTGGCGTTTTATCGGCTGGTGGGGTGAAGGGGTATTCCAGTTCCTCCCGACGGTTTTGAAAGGTTAAATTTGGAGCGTCTTAAGTATATAGCTGGACCTGAAGGGTTTTCTGACTGGATTGGGCTTCACGCGCTTTTGGTCGAGTGTTACTCGTATATGGAGCGGCGGATTGATCCACCTTCTTCCCTGAAACAGATGACGCCTGATACCCTGCGCAAGAAAGCTGACGATGAGATGCTTGTTGTCGTCCTTAATGACGATCAGATTGTTGCCTGCGGCTACTTAAAAGAAACAGATGAAACAGTTTATGTTGGCAAGTTGGCGGTAAAACAGGCGTTTCGCAAAAAAGGTATTCTCAGGTCGATTCTACAAATAGCTGATGATTTGGCGCGAAACCGGTATAAATCGGGCCTCGAGCTAGAGACACGGATTGAGCTAACCGAAAATCACAAAACATTTGAGGCGCTTGGATTTGTCAAAACAGGCGAAAGCAGTCACGACGGATATGATCGTTCGACCGATATCACGATGAAACGACTTTTTTGAAATGAGGAATTTTTGGTTAAGTCAGTCGGCGGTCATACGGAGAGGTTTTGGTAGCGTAGCGAGGGGTATGTTATGATATCGCAACAGCTACGAGAGTCTAGTTTTCAAGCTGTGTGGAGCCTGCTACAATATTTGGCAAGTCGATAAAATTCTACAACAAAGGGCAGGTTATGCAGACTATATTGGATGAGCTTGAGCAACGGCGTGAGGTGGCGCGGCTTGGTGGCGGGCAGCGGCGGATTGATGCCCAGCACAAGAAGGGCAAGCTGACGGCGCGCGAGAGGATTAGTCTGTTTCTTGATGAAGGCTCGTTTGAAGAGTTTGACATGTTTGTCGAGCATCGCTGTACTGATTTTGGCATGGAAAACAGCAAGATACCGGGTGATGGGGTTGTCACCGGTTGGGGTACGGTGAACGGGCGGACGGTTTATTTGTTTGCCAAGGATTTTACCGTATTTGGCGGTTCGCTTTCGGAAACCCACGCCAAAAAGATTATGAAAATTCAGGACATGGCGCTGCGCAACCGGGCACCGGTCATTGGGCTGTTTGATGCTGGCGGGGCGCGTATTCAGGAAGGTGTGGCGGCACTTGGTGGTTATGGTGAAGTGTTCCTTCGCAACACCATGGCATCGGGCGTTATTCCTCAAATCTCTCTGATCATGGGGCCTTGTGCCGGGGGGGATGTATATTCACCGGCAATGACTGACTTCATCTTTATGGTGCGTGATACCAGCTATATGTTTGTTACCGGCCCTGATGTGGTAAAAACTGTGACCAATGAAGAGGTTACAGCTGAAGATTTAGGTGGTGCATCAGTACATACAGTTAAATCATCGATTGCCGATGGTGCCTATGATAATGATGTTGAGTTGCTGTTGCAGATGCGCCGGTTTATGGATTTTCTGCCGTCTTCCAATGTCGCTGAAGCACCGGTATTACCAAATACTGACGACCCAGCGCGGTTGGAAATGTCGCTGGATACGCTTATTCCTGACAATCCCAATCAACCCTATGACATGAAAGAGCTTATTCACAAGGTTGTCGATGATGGTGATTTTTTTGAATTGCAGGAAAAATTTGCTGGCAATATTATTACCGGCTTTGCCCGGCTTGAAGGTAAAAGTGTCGGCATTATTGCCAATCAGCCGCTGGTATTGGCCGGGGTGCTTGACAGTGATGCGTCGCGTAAAGCGGCGCGGTTTGTGCGGTTCTGTGACTGTTTCTCAATCCCGGTGGTGACTTTTGTTGATGTGCCAGGCTTTTTGCCCGGTACGGCGCAGGAATATGGTGGCTTGATCAAGCATGGCGCCAAGCTGCTGTTTGCTTATGCCGAGGCAACGGTGCCCAAAGTTACCTTGATCACCCGCAAGGCCTATGGCGGGGCGTATGATGTGATGTCATCGAAACATATTAGAGGTGATGTCAATTATGCCTGGCCCAGTGCTGAAATTGCGGTGATGGGGGCCAAGGGCGCGGTGGAGATTATTTTCCGCAAGGACATTGGCGATGATGACAAGATTGCCGAGCATACCAAAAGCTATGAAGACAATTTCCTGTCACCGTTTGTGGCGGCTGAGCGCGGTTACATTGATGAGGTTATTCTGCCTCATAATACCCGCAACCGGATCAGTCGGGCGTTGAATATGCTGGCCAACAAGACGGTGGAAAATCCGTGGAAGAAACACGATAATATCCCGCTTTAAGAGGGTAATTCCGCAAACAGGTCGTAATCGCTGGCGTCTGTGACTTCGACCTCAACAATGTCGCCGGGGTTGAGCATATGACCGCCGGGGATGAATACGTTGCCATCTATTTCCGGCGCATCCCATTTGGAGCGTGCGATGGCCTGGTTTTCCTGGGTGTCGATTTCATCAACGATGACTTCGATGGTTCGGCCGACTTTTTCGGCAAGAATACTGGCGCTGACGTCTGATTGGGCCTGCATGAAGCGGTGCCAGCGGTCTTCCTTGACGTCTTCTGGAATTTGGTCGGCAATCGTATTGGACTTTGCACCCTCGACCGGTTCGTATTTGAAACAGCCGGCCCGTTCGATCCGGGCCTCTTTCATCCAGTCGAGGAGGTATTGGAAATCTTCTTCGGTTTCGCCGGGATAGCCGACGATGAAAGTCGAGCGCAATGCGAGATCGGGGCAGATTTTACGCCAATTGTTGATACGGTCGAGCACTTTGGCATCATTGGCCGGGCGTTTCATCGATTTGAGAACATTGGGCGCGGCATGCTGGAAGGGAATATCGAGATAGGGCAGGACGATGCCGTCGGCCATCAGCTCGATAACGTCGTCAACATGAGGGTAGGGATAGACATAGTGCAGACGAACCCAGGCGCCAAGGCTACCGAGTTCTTTGGCCAGTTCATAAAAGCGGGCCTTGATTTCACGGCCATGCCATTTGCTTTGCGCATACTTGATATCAATGCCGTAAGCACTTGTATCCTGGGAGATAACCAGCAGTTCGCGAACCCCGGCTTTGACCAGCTGTTCAGCTTCATAAAGCACCGAAGCAACCGGGCGACTTTTGAGTTTGCCGCGAATATCAGGGATGATGCAAAAGCTGCAGGTGTTATTGCAGCCTTCGGAAATTTTCAGATAGGCGTAATGGCGCGGTGTCAGTTTAAGGCCGCAATCGGGAACCAGATCGGTCTTTGGGTCCGGGATAGGCGGGATGGCATCATGAACGGCTGATACAACGGCGTCATATTGCTGTGGGCCACTGACGGCCAGAACAGCAGGGTGGGTGGCCCTGATCGCCTCTTCCTCACCGCCCATGCAGCCGGTGACGATAACCTTGCCATTGTGGGCAATGGCCTCGCCGATGGCTTCCAGTGATTCGGCTTTGGCCGAGTCGAGAAATCCACAGGTGTTGACGATCACCGCATCGGCACCTTCATAATCGGGTGAGATGACATAGCCTTGAGCGCGCAGATTGGTCAGGATGCGTTCAGAATCAACCAGCGCTTTGGGGCAGCCGAGCGATACCAGGCCGATGGTGGGAGGAGATTTTTGTAAAGTCATGAGTGCGTCTTTGCTTAAGCCGATTTAGCCTGTTGCAATAGCACGACATTCTCGGCGTCCGATAGTGGTAATTGCTCAATGATCTTGGGGCCGGTACATTTGGTTTTGTCGCATTCACCAATAGCTGGTGCGAATATCTCAACGTCTTGGCCAACCCCGCGCAATGTTTGCCTGCCAAAACTTCGCCAATTGCCTTCACAACGTGAGCGGAATTCATCTGATGCGATGATGTGGCTGTCAAATGACTTGGTCAGTGTTTCAAGACGGGCTGCTTCATTGACCGCAGAGCCGAAAGCTGAAAATGTCAGGCGATCCTCGAGACCAACGTTGCCGAACATGACATTGCCGATATGCAGGCCAAGGCCGTATTTGATTTCAGCTTCACCACGGGCAACCCGTTCAGCATTTGCAGCGCGCATTTGCGATGTTGCTCTGTAAGCAGCATCATTTGCGGTTTGGCAAGCCCGGGCGCGTTCTGCCTTGGTGTTGCTGTTACATGGGAAAATTGCCAGAAAGCCATCTCCCACGAAGCTGAGAATCTCGCCACCGGCATCGGAAAAAGCACTGGCGACGTTGTCGAAAAAGCTATTGAGGGCATCAATATAACCCTGTCGTCCGAGGTCTTCGGCCATTTGGGTTGAGTTGCGAATGTCACCCATGACAATTGCGGCACGGATGGTTTCGCCATCGCCGCGACGGATTTGACCTTCCATCACACGGCTGCCGGCGTCTTTGCCGAGATAGGTGGTGATGGCATTTTGGGCAAGATTCTTGAGAACCGCAACTTTGGCGGTTACAGCCAGCCGCTTTTGAATGCGGAGCAGGGCGGTGATGTCTGTTTCAGAAAATCCGCTTTCCTGAGCGGTAGACCACGAGCCGAACATGCCTTTGCCGGGAGTGTCTTCAAAATTTCGTGAGAATGCCAGATAATCGGTAATACCTTCCTCAAACAGCTCTTCAAGAATCGGGAAATCCGAAAAGCTTTTTCTGTCAAGGCGCCGGCGCATATGTTGGAGATTATGATTGACGAGGTGGAAATAGGGGCTTTCCGTAAAACGGGTATTCTCTCCGTCAGAATGCCGATATATATCAACTGTCGTTCCTTGACCACGGCGCCAATGAAAGCCTTTGGCCTCATATAAGGGGTGAAGGACTGAAAAGGTGAAGTTAACCCGCATAATAGGTACTCCGGCCGCTGCCAGACGTTCACAGGTGCCGTCAACCAATTGTTCGAGGTCGATATTAGTCAGGGCTTGCGATACGACCCAATCTGAAACCTTATCAATAAGGGTAATTGACGTTTCGTTGCTCATCTGGTTTGGTCCTGTTAGCTCGTTACTTGTTACAAGATAAGAATAAACGGTGAAATTAAAAGGCCTGTCACTAATTGTTTATTTACGCACGCTGGCAGGCACTGTAAAACTTGAAGATTATTAAGACGTTTCAATAATAACGCATCATTATATTAGTTCAGGGTCATTTAAATGTTCAAAAAAATATTGATCGCCAATAGAGGTGAAATTGCTTGCCGGGTTATCAAGACGGCGCGCAAAATGGGGATCAAGACCGTTGCGGTCTACTCAGAGGCTGACAAGCGGGCTTTGCATGTGGAAATGGCAGATGAGGCGGTCCATATTGGCCCGGCAGCGGCAAGTGAATCCTATTTGGTTATTGAGAAAATTATCGCAGCTTGCAAGGAGACCGGGGCTGAGGCAGTTCATCCCGGCTATGGTTTTTTGTCTGAAAATGCCAAATTTGCAGCGGCGCTGAAAGAAGCCAAGATTGCTTTTATTGGTCCCAACCCGCGCGCTATTGAAGTGATGGGCGATAAAATTGCCTCCAAGAAGTTTGCTCGTGATGCCCATGTTTCGATTGTACCTGGTTTTCTTGGTGAAATTGAAACGCCCGAAGAAGCGGTTAAAATTGCTGATGAAATTGGCTATCCGGTGATGATTAAAGCCTCTGCTGGCGGTGGTGGCAAAGGTATGCGGATTGCTCTCAGTCACGATGAAGTTGCTGATGGGTTTGTGTCGGCTCGTAATGAGGCGGTGTCATCCTTTGGCGATGACCGGGTGTTTATTGAAAAATTCATTGTCAACCCGCGCCATATTGAAATTCAGGTGATGGGTGACAAGCATGGTAACGTGGTCTATCTGGGCGAACGTGAATGCTCCATTCAGCGCCGCAATCAGAAAGTTATAGAAGAAGCTCCATCACCGTTGCTCGATGAAGAAACCCGGCGCGAAATGGGTGAACAGGCGGTAGAACTTGCCAGGGCGGTTGATTATGATACGGCGGGCACAGTTGAATTTGTTGTCGGGCAAGACAAGAGTTTTTATTTTCTTGAGATGAATACCCGGTTGCAGGTGGAGCATCCGGTGACTGAGCTGATTACCGGCGTTGATCTGGTGGAACAAATGATCCGGTCTGCTGCTGGTGAAAAACTGGCGCTTAAACAGGAAGAAATCAAGCTTAACGGCTGGGCCGTTGAATCTCGCATTTATGCCGAAGATCCATACCGCAATTTCATGCCGTCAACCGGGCGGCTGGTGCGTTATCAGCCACCAGCGGAAAAATCTGATAACGGTTTGACTATTCGCAATGATACCGGGGTTTATGAAGGTGGTGAGATTTCGATCTATTATGATCCGATGATTGCCAAATTGTGTACGCACGGACCAGACCGGGCCAGCGCCATTTCGCATATGTCTGATGCGCTGGATCAGTTTTACATTGAGGGGATTGGCCATAACGTCCCGTTCCTGTCTGCGATCATGAACCATGAGCGTTGGCAATCTGGCAATCTGTCGACAAGCTTTATTGATGATGAATTTCCCGATGGCTTTGAAGGTGGTAACCGTTGTGGCGGGATTACCAACAAACTAGCGGTGGTCGGGGCGTTTCTTGATCATGTGGAAAACAGCCGTCGTCGGCAGATATCAGGCCAAATGAGCGGCAAAAAGGTGATCTTTGATGATCAACGGGTTGTCAATATTGGCGATGACTGGATTGGTGCGGCAGTGCAACCGGAAAACGGCAAGATGGTCCATGTGGTTCTTGATGATGGCAAGATGCAAACCCTTGAAGGGGCGTGGCAGGCGGGAGTGCCGGTTTGGAACGGCAAGATAAACGGCGACAAGGTCAGTGTGCAGATTCGCCGGGCACTCAATGGTTATGTTCTATCCTATCGCGGTGTGGAAGAAGTTGTACGTGTTTACACCGCCCGTGAAGCTGAACTGGCCAAGCTGATGCCGGTGAAAATTCCACCGGATACGTCGAAAACTTTGTTATGCCCAATGCCGGGGCTGGTGGTGTCAATTGATGTTGCAGAAGGCGATACTGTAGAGGTCGGCCAAAAACTGGCTGTAGTTGAAGCGATGAAAATGGAAAACGTTTTGCGGGCCGAACGTCAGGCTGTTGTGGCTGCAATCAATGCCAAGCAAGGAGAAAGTCTGGCGGTTGATGCGGTGATTATGGAATTTGAATGAAGGCTGCTGGCAACAATTGTGTCAGGGTTGAAATTACCGGCCGGGTGCAGGGCGTTGGTTACCGGTACTGGATGCTTCAATTTGCTGAAAAGTTTGGCGTTACCGGTTGGGTTCGCAATCGCTATTGCGGGGATGTAGAGGCAGTGATTTGTGGAAATCCCGAGAGTGTTCACTTGCTTCTGACTGCTTGTGAAAAAGGTCCAAGTTTTGCAAATGTTGTCTCGGTAACTGTGGTTGAGGAACTGGATGAGCAATTCACCCGGTTTGAAAGCCGTCGAACAATATAAATTTTACCACGAAAAAACCCCGGCGCCGGGAGAAGCGCGGGGGTTAAAAATTTGAGCTTGCAGGTAGATCAGTGGGCCGATTTGCAGGGGAGGGAGAAGAGGTGGCCGAACTGTCTTGCTCAATGTGGTTATGTTTTAGCAATGCCGGGCTGAATGAAACCTGAGGAGCTTGTTCATTTTCGGTTCATGTACTCTCGGGGCCGTTCACGGCTGTTCCTCGCTCTGCTCGGGCCTCCACTGGGGTGGCACATAAGAGCCGGGCCGCAGTCGCGACCTGGACGGTTTCAATTGAAACGGTTTTTAAACCACCTCTACAGGGCCAAAAATTTCTTCAAATGTGCGCTGTAAGGCGATATCGGCATCATACATGGAAACCGGCAATCCCATATCTACCAGGCTGGTTTGGCCGTGTTTTTCAACGCCGCAAGCCACAATGCCGGAAAAATGCTCTAGATCTGGTTCAACATTGAGGCTGATGCCGTGAAAGGTGACCCATTTGCGCAGGCGAATGCCCAGGGCTGCGATTTTGTCTTCAACATCAGTGCCTTTGTCTGGTCGCGGCACCCAGATACCAACCCGGTCTTCGCGGCGTTCCCCAGTGATATTAAACTGTCCGACGGTGTTAATCAGCCATTGTTCGAGAGCAGCGACGAAAGCCCGGACATCGCGTTTGCGGCGATTCAGGTCGAGCATGACATAGGCAACACGCTGGCCTGGCCCATGATAGGTGTATTGACCGCCGCGGCCGGTGGCATATACCGGAAAACGTCCGGGATCCTTGAGGTCTTTGTCGGTGGCCGATGTGCCCGCAGTATAGAGCGGTGGATGCTCAAGCAGCCAGACGCGTTCTGGTTCTTTGCCCTGATGAATCAGTTCCACCAAAACCTCCATCCGCTCGACCGCCAATGGATAGGGAACCAGCCCGTCAGTGATTTCCCACTTCACGGGCAGGGAATTTGACGAATACCAGTCGGTTCCCAGAAATATGTTATCGCGCTTGATCATGTTGGTCTTTCATTACATTCAAGCCACATTTGTGCAAATGAAAAACCGTAACAAGTCTTTTCGACTAAAGCCTTTAACTTCTTGCTTGATTTACCGGAGCTTGCTTGATAAGTAGCGCTCACCTTAATGTGCGGCCGTGGCGGAATTGGTAGACGCGCAGCGTTGAGGTCGCTGTGGGGTAACACCCGTGGAAGTTCGAGTCTTCTCGGCCGCACCATTTATTTACTAAGTAATTGATTTTAAAAAAATAAAAC
>DAOUPT010000051.1 GCA_030626025.1 Anderseniella sp.
GGCCCGCCCCGGCAGCGTTGAATAGCGTTTTTTGAGTTGCGGCATTTTTTCCACGCGCTGGTCATTGATAGTACTTGCTCAAATTACAATATTAGAATAATTATATATACATTCCGCAATGTGCGTACGAAAACCGCAACGCGGGAATGTCGAGTGATTTACTAAGGTTTGTGATTAACATGACGTCCCTGAATGAAGGCAAAACAATTGACTTCAAAGTCGCGAGCAAAGCATCCTTACGTGCTGCCGGGCAGGTTCAGTCTGTAACCAGAGCCATGGCGCTGCTCAATGCTCTTTCCTATTTTTCTCAGGGCCTGACGCTGTCAGAGCTGGCCAAGAAGGTCGGACTTGCAAACTCAACCGCCCACCGCCTTCTAACAACACTGCAAAATGAGCGGTTTGTCCGCTTTGATTCAGAACGCTCTGCATGGCTAATTGGCGTTCAGGCATTCAGGGTCGGTTCGGCATTTGTGCGCTCGCGCGACATTGTCACCATCGCCCGGCCATTTATGCGCCTGTTAATGCAGAAAGAAGGCGAAACCGTTTCGCTGGCCGTTGAAGATCGCAGTGAAGTGGTTTACCTTTCACAAGTTGAAACCCAGCAAATGATGCGGGCAATCTGTGGGCCAGGCGGGAGGGCCAATATGCATTGCTCGGGTATCGGAAAAGCATTGTTGGCATCCTATCCGCAAGAACAATTGCAAAAAATCATGTCCGGTCTGTCTTTTGATCGACAAACCAGCCGTACATTGACCACGCCGGACGAATTTTCACGCGAGCTTAAAAAGATCCGCGATCAGGGCTTTGCGGTTGATGACGAAGAAGTGGCGGTTGGATTGCGCTGTGTGGCTGCACCAATTTATGATGAAAACGGCTTTCCGCTCGCCGGGCTTTCCTTGTCAGGCCCAACCGCCAGAATTCCACGCGAACGTGTTGCGGGTCTTGGAAAAATTGTACGGTCCGTTGCAAATGACATTACAGCAGAATTGGGTGGCGTTGTTCCGCCATCAGAAAAGCTCATCACTTAAAATCAAGAATTTCAACCCAAAATCTAAAGAGACAACCGGAGAATACGATGTCAGAAATTACAAAACAACAGGTACTTGACGCCCTTTCACAGGTTAAAGGTCCTGATCTTAAAGGCGACCTGGTTTCGCGTGACATGGTCACCGAAATCGTAGTCACCGGCGGTAATATTATGTTTGGCCTGTCAATTGATCCGGCCAAAGCCAAAGAGCTTGAACCCATGCGTCAGGCTGCTGAGCGTGCAGTTTCTGAAATCGAAGGCGTTGACAAGGTGATGGTTGCCTTGACAGCTGAAAAGGCCCCGACCAACGGTGCGACCGCTCCATCAACACGTGGGGCCAAAACTCAGGGTGCCGCTCCGCAAAGTGGCGCAGTCGCCGGTGTCAAGCATCTGGTTGCTGTTGCATCTGGTAAGGGCGGTGTCGGCAAATCAACAACGGCAATCAATGTGGCCCTTGGCCTGGCAGCAATGGGTTTGAAAGTTGGTGTTCTTGATGCCGACGTCTATGGTCCTTCTTTGCCGCGTCTTGTCGGCCAGAAAACCTTGCCGCAGCAAGACCCGACCTCGGAAGGAAAATTGCAACCGGCAGAGGCTTTTGGCATCAAAGTAATGTCGATGGGCTTCCTGGTTGAAGAAGACACGCCAATGATCTGGCGCGGCCCAATGGTTCAATCGGCTTTGCAACAAATGCTCAACGATGTTGAGTGGGGCGAACTGGATATAATGGTTATAGACATGCCGCCGGGAACCGGTGATGCACAATTGTCCATGGCCCAGCAAACACCACTGGCTGGTGCGGTGATTGTCTCTACCCCGCAGGATTTGTCACTGATTGACGCTCGCAAGGGTCTCAACATGTTCATCAAGGTTTCAGTCCCTGTTCTCGGTATTATTGAGAATATGAGTTACTTTGTTTGTGACAAGTGTGATGAGCGTCATGAAATTTTTGGCCATGGCGGAGCAAAAGCCGAAGCTGAAAAACTTGACTTGCCATTCCTTGGCGAAATTCCACTCGATAAAATGGTGCGCGAACGCTCTGATTCCGGTGAACCGGTTGTTGTATCAGAACCTGATTCTGTGCATGCCGGTATCTACAAGGATATCGCCAAACAAATATGGGCAGCCGTTGAGGGCAAAACAGCCACAGCCAGTGCCGGCCCTAAAATTGTGATTGAATAGAAGAAGTATACTAAAATCATAAAACCGCTCTCATCTAACAGGTGAGGGCGGTTTTTGCTTTTCAAAGGACAGGCTACGCCTACCCGCCGGTCGTACTCATGTGCCGCGTAACCGCCGGTCCCTTTTGATCCCGGTCGATGATGAAATCGTGACCTTTGGGTTTGCGGGAAATGGCTTCATCAATGGACAGCTCCACCAGATCATTGCTTTCACTTTGCCTTAGCGGTGCCCGCAAATCGGCGGCATCATCCTTGCCAAGGCACATATACAATACACCAGTACAGGTTAGCCGTACGCGGTTGCAGCTTTCGCAAAAATTGTGGCTCATCGGGGTGATAAATCCGAGACGGCCACCGGTTTCTTCGACCTTGACATAACGGGCCGGTCCGCCGGTTTTATAAGGAATATCAGTCAGGGTAAAATCCTGCTGCAGCATTTTGCTTATCTCGGATACCGAAATAAACTGATCGTTGCGATCATGTTCAATCTCGCCTAGCGGCATGGTTTCGATCATGGTCAAATCCATATCCTGATCATGGCACCACTTCATCATCGAGACGATTTCATCGTCGTTGAAGCCTTTTACCGCTACCATGTTGATTTTGACCTCCAGCCCGGCTGTAAGGGAGGATTCAATTCCATTGAGTACTTTGCTCAAATCGCCCCAACGGGTGACTGATTTAAAGCGATCTGCATCAAGGGTGTCGAGTGAAACATTGAGTCGCTTGATGCCGCAATCGGCCAGTTGCTCAGCATATTTTGCCAGTTGGGTGCCATTGGTGGTTAACGTCAATTCTTCCAGAGCGCCAGATTTCAGGTGTCGGGAAAAGTTTTCGATAAACCCCATAATACCGCGGCGAACCAATGGCTCTCCACCGGTTAAACGAAGCCTTTTAACGCCCTTTTCAACAAAAATCGTGCAAAGCCGGTCAAGTTCTTCAAGAGATAACAAATCCTTGCGCGGTAGAAAGGTCATGTTTTCTGACATGCAATAGACACAGCGCAAGTCACACCGGTCGGTAACCGATACACGCAAATAGTCAACCATACGCCCGAACGGGTCAACAAGAGTGGGGTTTTTCACTAAAATCTGGTCCATTACACTTTTTAACGCCTCAATTTTTTCTTTGCAGCTAAAATCCTAACGTATGCTGAGTCAATACTTGATTTCGCTACACGGTTATCTTTTACCGCTTGCTTGATAATTGTGATCGTCCTGGTTGGTAATTCAAGGTCCGGTTTGGCACTGTTTGAAATCATCAACACATCCACCCCGGCATTTATCGCCAGGACCAAAGCCTTCTTATAGGTAAAGTTTTTACGGATTGCCGACATTTGTAAGTCATCCGAGATTACCAACCCTCTAAATTTCAAGGCATTGCGTAATGTGCCGGTGATGTGAGCTTTTGACAAGCTGACTGGTTCTGTGCCTTTGCTATCCAAAATCAGATGTCCAGGCATAATGGCTGTCGCATAACCGGATTCAATCAGTTTCTTGAAGGGGATCAGTTCTTTCGCACTCCAGGATTCGGAAATATCGACAAAACCATCGTGACTGTCTGCCAGACTAGAGCCGTGACCGGGAAAATGCTTCAACACTGTCAATATGCTCTTTTCGCGATGAGCTGCTACAAACTGTTGGGCATAGGCAATGACTGTGTCCGGGGCCTCGCCATAGCTGCGCTTCCATTTTCCAACCACCGGGTTTTCCGGCGTTATCAACAGGTCAACCACAGGACCAAGGTTTACATTAAAGCCAGCCTCACCGGTCATTACAGCCAGTTTGTCAAATAGCTTTTTTGCTTCGAACGGCGTCATGGTTTCGGCGATGGTTTGGGCAGGAGGAATTTTTTCGTAATCCAGTTTCGCCCCGAGACGCTGAACAAAGCCGCCTTCCATATCAAGCGCAATGAACGGTGGTGGGCTGGATTTGGCATCACCAAAAATTTTCGTTAGCCCAACAACGCCTTTTCTGGTTTTGAAATTATGACCAAGAAAAACCACGCCGCCAACCTTACCTTCTGCGATCTGTTCTGCCACGCGTCGTTCCCATTTCCCTTCAGGCGTGGATCCCAAAAAACCAAACATCAACATCTGTCCGATTTTATCCTCAAGGGTAGGTTTGCGTGGAATAAAGAAATTCATCGCTGAGATGGCAATGGCTAAAGCGATGACGCCAATTGCCAGACGGAATTTTGTCTTTGTCATGAAAGGCCCTAATCTTCAAACCATTTTTCTTAACAGTATATCAGAGAAAAACCTGTGTCAGACAGACCTTTTAGAGAAGTACTCAATTTGAGTGGTATAACCAAACTGCCTGATAATGTGAGACCAGCATATTTTGGCGGTTGACGCATTTGCCGTGATTGCGTAGCTTCACGCATATAATTGGCTGCACAGGTAAATCTTGGTAAGAAGCGTCGTGTTTTGACATTTTGCTTTTTTGGTGGCACGATTTGCCAAGGCGGGAGCCTGAAAATAAAAACAGCGGCATAAGCTGTATCTGGGAGGTTAGATGGTAGGAAGTTCTAGCGGCGAGCCAATGGTTCGCTTTAAAGGCGTGCAAAAAAGTTACGATGGTGAAATTCTCGTCGTTAAAGATTTGAATCTTGACATAGCCCCGGGAGAGTTTGTTACCATGCTCGGGCCTTCAGGCTCGGGCAAGACAACCTGCCTGATGATGCTGGCTGGTTTTGAACCAGCAACCCATGGTGAAATTTACCTGAACGGCGAACCGATCAATAATGTCCCCCCGCACAAGCGCGGTATCGGTATGGTGTTTCAAAACTATGCATTATTTCCACATATGACAGTTGCTGAAAACCTTGCTTTCCCGCTTGAGGTACGCGGCATGAATAAGGCCGACCAGCAAGCCAAGGTAAAACGGGCGCTTGAAATGGTTGAGTTGCCTGAAATGGGTGGTCGTCGTCCGGCGCAATTGTCCGGTGGACAGCAACAACGTGTTGCGGTGGCCAGAGCGCTGGTTTTTGATCCGCAATTGATTTTGATGGACGAACCGCTTGGTGCGCTCGACAAGCAGCTGCGTGAGCAGATGCAATATGAAATCAAGCATATTCACGAAAGCCTCGGTGTGACCGTGGTGTATGTGACCCACGATCAGGCTGAAGCGCTGACCATGTCTGATCGGATTGCTGTTTTTGATGATGGCATTATTCAGCAGATTTCATCACCCGATGTGCTGTACGAAAAACCTGACACATCATTTGTTGCCCAGTTTATTGGTGAAAACAACAAGCTTGGCGGCACCATTGAAAAAGTTCAGAAAGATGGCACCTGTGTCGTTAAACTGTCGACCGGCGATATGGTTAAAGCCAAGGGCGTCAATATTGGCGAAGTTGGCAGCCGCACGACTATGTCGTTGCGACCGGAACGGGTTACCATTAACCCCAAAGCCAAATCAGTACCCAACATTGTCGAGGGTACAATCGCCGAGTTGATTTATCTGGGCGATCACATTCGTACCCGCATGACCGTTGCGGACTCAGACGAATTTATTGTCAAAATTCCCAATGCCTATGGACACGCCGCTCTTAAAGAGGGCAGCAAAGTGAAAGTCGGCTGGGAAACAGAAGATTGTCGGGCCCTTGATCCGCTTTAAGCGGCTGTCCGGCAGTTTAGTAATGTTACAGGAATGCTGGTTCGCGGTCCTGTAATCTGAACCGGGGTGTTTAATTGGCAAAAGCTGGTTAATCACCTCAAATTGCGGTGGTACCACCGCAAATCAAAAAGGGAGTAAGAGATGAAGAAACTCTTCACAAAAGGAACTGCACTGGCCGCTTTGGCTGTTGCTGGCACACTGGGCGCTGGCGTAACTGCTGCAAGCGCTGAAACAACATTGACCGTTGTGTCATGGGGTGGTGCTTATACCGCTTCACAACAAGGTGCCTATCACGCACCTTACATGGCTGCCAATAAAGGCATCAAAATCGTCAATGACGACTCAGCCTCAGGTGCTCTGGCAAAATTGCGGGCTCAGGTTGAAGCTAAAAATGTCACCTGGGATCTGGTCGACATGGTTGCTTCTGATGCCATCACTGCATGTGATGATGGCCTTGTTGAGCAAATCAACCCTGACAAAGATCTTGCCGCTGCACCAGATGGTACACCGGCCTCAAAAGACTTCTTTGCCGGAACCCTGAACCCGGGTGGTTCAAATTGCTTTATTCCACAGATTGTTTATTCAACAACCTTTGGTTATCGCACCGACAAGGTTAAAGTTGCACCAACCAGTGTTTGTGATGTTTTTGATCTGAAAAAAATCCCCGGCAAACGTGCCCTGGAGAAAAAACCAATCAATAACATCGAATGGGCGCTTTTGTGTTCAGGTGTACCAAAAGACAAACTTTATGAAGTGATGAGCACCAAGGAAGGCATCGATAAAGCGTTCGCCAAACTCGACACCATCAAATCTGAAGTTGTCTGGTGGACCAAAGGTGCACAAACACCTCAGCTTTTGTCTGATGGCGAAGTTGTAATCGGTTCAACCTACAATGGTCGCTTGTTTGCTGCCATCGAAGAGAAAAAACAACCAATCGCCATGCTTTGGGATTATCAGGTGTTTGATCTTGACGGCTGGGTCGTACCAAAAGGTGGTAAAAACACCGCTGAAGTGATGAAATACCTGAAATTTGCCACCGATACTCAACGTCTGGCAGATCAGGCCAAATTCATTTCTTATGGCCCTGCACGTTATTCATCAGGCCCATTGGTTGGCAAACACGGCAAACTTGGCATCGATATGAAGCCTCATATGCCTACAAACGCCAAAAATGCGAAAACTCAACTGCTGTTCAATTACGAATGGTGGGCTGACAATCGCGCGTCGCTTGATGAGCGTTTCAACGCATGGCTGGCTAAATAAGCCTGCTGAAGTAACGACATTGCCGGAAGGAGGCTGCTCCTTCCGGTTTAAAGTATTAAGATTTCTCGAAGAAACCCTGCCGTTGTGAGTGGGGAAGTCTAAAATAAATAACAGGGAAACAGGGATGGAAAACACCACAGCACCGGCAACGCTCGTTACAGCGGACGGAACCCCTTTGAAAGCCAGTTTGCAAAGGGCATTGCGCCAGCGGCGGCGTCAGGCTTTCATGCTGGTTTTACCATTGTTGGTGTTTATTTTTGTTCTGTTCATCATGCCTATTGCGACAATGCTGACGCGGAGCGTTGACAACCCTGAAGTAAATTCGATCCTTCCGCGCACAGTGATTGCATTGCAGTCGTGGGATGAAACAACCGGAGAGTTACCCTCAGAAGAAGTCTTTAAGACCATTGCCGCAGAATTCGTTGCCGGTTCACAACCGGGCAAAAAAGTAATCAACAAGGTTGGCAAGAGACTCAATTATGAACTGCCGGGAATGTCGAGCCTGTTTCGTACAAGTACCAGAAAAATTCGACGGATGAAAACCGGGCCCTATCGTGAGAAAATGATAAATATCAAAATTGTCGGGAAGAGATGGGCCGATGTTGCGACATGGCGCCTGTTAAAGCGTGAGGGTGATCCGGTAACCGCTTCTTACTTTCTTTCTGCAATGGATATGCGGGTTGATTCCAAAGGTGAAATAAAGTCAAAACCGGTCGATAACCAAATTTATAAATTCCTGTTCGTACGGACGTTTTTGATGAGCATTGGCATTACCTTTATGACCATTTTACTCGGCTATCCGATTGCTTATTTACTGGCTACGCTGCCAATGCGCCATGCTGCGTTGCTGATGATCCTGGTGTTATTACCGTTCTGGACATCGCTGCTGGTTCGAACCTCTGCCTGGATGGTATTGCTTGGCAATGAAGGAGTGATCAACGACCTGCTTGTCTGGGCCGGATTCTTGGGTGACAAAAGCCGGCTGGCACTGATTAACAACAGGACCGGGACATTTGTAGCAATGACCCATATCTTATTACCATTTATGATTTTGCCATTATACAGCGTCATGAAAACCATTCCGCCCAGCTATATGCGCGCCGCCCGTTCTATGGGTGCGACACAACTTAGAGCCCATATCAAGGTATATTTTCCGTTGACTTTAACCGGTATCGGAGCTGGTACACTTCTGGTCTTTATCTTGGCGATTGGTTATTATATCACGCCCGAACTGGTGGGGGGACAATCAGGTGTGTTCATTTCCAATCAGATTGCCGGCAAATTTGATTCCGGCAATTGGGGTCTTGCCTCGGCACTTGGAGCAATTTTGTTCGTCTTTGTCTTGCTGCTGTATGCGGTTTACGACAAAATTATCGGCATTGATAAAATGAAACTGGGTTAAGGGGATAAAATTATGGCATTGCCTGCACACGTTGAGCCGCTTGAACGAGCCTGGTTTTATACCTACCGGTTTATCTGTGGATTGATCCTGTTTTTTCTAATTGCGCCGATCCTGATCATTATTCCGTTGTCATTCAATGCTGGTTTTTACCTGTCTTTCAGCAAGGAAATGTTGTCTCTGGATCCAGCCGGGTTTTCGATCCAATGGTATCAGGATTTTTATAACGACCAAAAGTGGATAGACGGCGTCAAAAACAGCTTTTTTATTGCCATTTTCGCGGCTGTAATTTCGACCACGCTGGGCACAATAGCAGCCCTTGGTCTAAGTCGACCGGAAATGCCTTATCGAAAACTTATCATGGCCCTCCTAATTTCTCCAATGATTGTCCCGTTGATTGTTTCGGCTCTTGGCATGTACTTTTTTCTGGTTAAAATTGGTCTGGCGTCCACCTACACCGGTATCATCGTTTCTCATGCGGTACTTGGTACCCCATTTGTTGTGATCACGGTCACGGCAACCTTGAGCGGCTTTGATCAGTCATTAATCCGGGCCGGTTTGAATTTGGGCGCGACGCCGTCAAAGGTATTTTTTAAGATCATAATGCCGTTGATTCTTCCTGGTGTAATTTCCGGTGCGCTGTTTGCCTTCATTACCTCTTTCGACGAAGTTGTTGTGATCAATTTTGTCGGCACAACGGTTCAGCAAACGATACCGCAAGTTATGTTCCGGGGATTGCGAGAAAATATTTCTCCAACAATTCTCGCCGTTGCAACCATTCTGGTCGGGATTTCGGTTGCATTGCTGGTTACCATGGAATTGTTGCGTAGGCGTTCTGAACGGTTGCGCGGGATGTCTCCGACGTAAGCAGGAACATCCATGACCGACTTTTCAAAATGCCGCCGATGGGTTTTCCAAACCTACTGGCGGCTTTTTGTGGTTACGGCAGCAATTCTGGTCGCTTTGACAGCGACATTAACACCGGATCAAAAACAGGCACAAGCAAAAGAGCTATCTGTTGATATGACGCTGGTGTTTGCTGTTGATGTTTCCTACAGCGTTGATGAAACCGAGTTTCGGCTTCAGATGGATGGTCTGGCATTGGCCTTTCAACATCCGGCGGTCCATCGGGCGATCATGAGTGGACCCCATCAGCGCATTGCCGTTGCAGTCACGCAATGGTCCGGTGAAAACCGGCAAATTGTTGGTGTTCCGTGGAAAATTATCGACGGTCGCAAGGCAGCGCAACGTTTCGCCAGTTTGTTAACCCGCGAACCACGTCGCATTGCCGAGGGAGGTACAGCAACCGGCGCCGCCATGCGTCACGCTGGTGCGTTGTTACTCAGTGCGCCGTTTCAAACCTTTCGGCGAGTCATTGACATCTCATCTGACGGACGCAACAATCGGGGCATATGGCCGGAAAACATCCGCGACCAACTTGCCGCACGCAACATCACCATCAATGGACTGGCAATCCTGAATGAATGGCCAACACTGGAAAACTATTTTGAAAGCAAAGTGATCGGTGGCCCCTATCACTTCGTTATCGTTGCAAATGATTACCAGGCCTATACAGAAGCGATCCGCCAAAAACTGATTAAAGAGATTGCCGGCCCCGGTATTTCGTAACGCCGCTAAGAATCCAGCGATGCGATAATCCGGACCCAGCTTCGAATACCTTTGTGAAAACTGTTTATGTCATACTTCTCGTTCGGTGAGTGAATGGCATCATCAGCCAGACCAAAGCCCACAAGGATGGAATCCATTCCCAGCACGTCCTTGAGCGTACCAACAATCGGGATAGAACCACCACATCCCATCATCACTGGTTCCCGGCCAAATTCATCTTTAAGAGCAATGGCGGCTTTTCGTAGTGATGGGTTGCCTTCGACCACTTCAAGTGCCGGGCTGGCACCGCCCTCGGTCAGAAACTCAACCGAACAATCCTGAGGCAGGCGCGCCATGACAAATTTTCGAAACCCGTCAAGTACATGAGCGGGATTCTGCTCTCCGACCAGCCGGAAAGACAATTTTGCCGAGGCTTTGGACGGAATAACAGTTTTGCTTCCATCACCCGTATAGCCACCGATGATGCCATTAACGTCAACTGTTGGTCTTGACCATAATTGTTCAAGCAATGAGTAATTTTTTTCGCCCGCAGCCAGACCAAGCCCTACATCGCCTAAAAACTGTTTCTCGGAAAATTCCAGCGCTTTCCACTGGGCCGCGGTTTCAGCGGGCAATTCTTCGACGCCATCATAAAATCCGTCAATTATCACTCGGCCGGTTTCATCGTGCATCTCGCCGAGTATTTTTGTCAAAACCCGGATCGGGTTCATTGCCGCTCCACCGTAAAGCCCTGAATGCAAATCAATTGACGGCCCGGTAATAACTATTTCCTCATGCGCCATTCCCCGCAGTCGTGTGGTGATCGCCGGTGTTTGCGAATCCCACATACCGGTGTCACAAACCAGTGCAACATCGTGTGACAGTTCAGCAGTGTTCTGAGTCAGAAAAGCATCAAGTGAAGGGCTGCCAGATTCTTCTTCTCCCTCAAAAAGCAGGGTCATATTCAAAGAATGTACAAATGACGCATTGATCATCGCTCGCACAGCTTCTATGAAGGTCATCAGTTGACCTTTGTCGTCTGCCGCTCCGCGTGCGAAAATGCGATCAACACCATCCTCGCCGGTCTTTCTGGTTGGCTCAAAGGGTGGTGTGTCCCATTCTTCAATCGGATCTGTTGGTTGAACGTCATAATGGCCATAAAACAAAACATGAGGGATTAAATTGCCATCGTCGTTTTGGGCACCAGCATCATCGATGGTGTCGTGATTGACGATGTAGTGAGCAACGACCATGGGATGGCCCGGGGTATCTCGCAGCGATGCGTCAAACCCCAGATCGCTGAGTTGATCAACCAGCCACTGCGCCGCTGTACGACAGTCTGCTTTAAAAGCAGGATCAGTTGATATGGAAGGTATTTTCAAAAACGTCTCAAGACGTGAGATACTTTCTTCGAGGTGCTCATCCACATTGGTGAGTACCTGGTCAAGATCAGCGGTCGGAACTGTCATTGCAATTGTCTTTCAAATTTACGCCAAAGGGCTGTTGTTCAGTCTTTCGGCTAGGGCAAAAAGAGACAACAGATGAGCACACAACAATTCGATTTGGCAAGCGATAGTATTCAGGCCCCCGAAGCAGGGCAGGTCGCTCACATCAGACTTGTCGGTTATCAAAACTGGCTGCGCCTTCGCAGCCAAATAAACCTTTATTATTTCTGGGAAAAGCGCTGGTTTTTTATCGCCATGCTGGTTGGTTTTGCAGTGATGAGCATGCCGACACCTGCAGGTCTTTCTCATGAAGGTCACATTGTGCTGGCCATGTCGTTGATGGCCACCATCATGTTTGTTACCGAACCTATTCCTCTGCCGACCGTTGCCTTTATGATTATTGTCGGGCAGGTGATATTACTCGGCTTGTCATCCAATGAGGTTGCCAAGAGTCTGATGACCGATTCTGTGCTCTTCATCATGGGCTCGCTGATGCTGGCCGTGGCAATCGTCAAGCAAAAGCTCGACAAGCGAATAGCCTGGGCCATTGTGCGTATCACCGGTACAAAAACCGTCTGGATTGCTTTTGGTATTTCAGTTGCATCGGGCATCCTGGCATCATTTGTTGGTGAGCACACCGTTGCAGCAATGATGTTGCCGGTTGGCATGACCTTGATTACCCTGACTTCAGATGACCCTAAAAAGGTTCGCAATCTGGCCGCTATTCTCTTGTTCTCTATTGCCTACGGTTGCTCCATCGCCTCGATCGGCACGCCCTCTGGCGGTGCGCGAAATGCGATTATGGTCGGTTATTGGAAAGAGTTTTTCTTTGACCCGGCAAATGCCGACACAAGCAAATTCCTGATCGATTACGCCAAATGGATGGCTTACGCCTATCCGATGTTCCTGATCCAGATTCCATTTGTAACCATTATTTTGTTCACGGCCTTTAAGCCAGAATACAAGGATCTGTCGCGGGCCTGTACGCGCTTGCGCACCCAAATCCTTCTGGAAGGCCCTCTAAAGCCAGCGGACTGGCTGGCCATGATTATTTTTATAACAGTTCTTTATGGTTGGATTTTCATGTCGGCAGAACTGGGCATGGGTACTATTGCCATACTCGGTGCAATCGGTTTTCTTGTTGCCGGCCTGGTTCGCTGGGATGATATTAATTCCGGCGTCAACTGGGGTGTTGTCTGGCTCTATGCGGCGGCCATCTCACTTGGTGTGCAGATGAAAAATACCGGTGCGGCAGGCTGGATAGCCGAAAACTTTGTTGCATTTCTTGAGCCTATTGGCGCAGATACCGGCATCGGACTTTGGGCCGCCGTTTCACTGTTGACCACAGGTGTTACCAATACCATGTCCAACGGTGCTGCAGTGGCGGTGCTTGGGCCAATTGTGCTGAACCTTGCCGAGGTTGCCGGTGAGAGCCCGATTATCATTGGCTTTATCACAGCTGTTTCATCAGCCTTTGCCTATCTGACTGTGGTTGGCACGCCAGCCTGTACAATTGTCTATGCATCGGGTTACCTGAAAACCACCGACTTTTTGAGAGTAGGTTGGCGAATGGTTGTGATGTCAACGTTCGTTCTGCTGGTCGTTGCGTTCTTCTATTGGCCGTTTTTGGCAAGTTGATACTTGAAAGAGTAAGGAATTTATAATGGGACTGTTTTCACGGACGAAACTTTCTGAGCGCTCGGAACAGGCGGCTCAAAAAACCCTTGCAAATATTCGTTCTCAACGGCGGTCGCGGTTTCGCATTCTTGCCTGTATTGATGGTACTGATGCCTCCTATGATACGGTTCGCTTTGCCGTCCGTCTGTCGCCCCATGACAATTGCGATATCGTTATTGTTTATGTCCGCCCGATAGATCAGGGTTTGAGCACAGGTGGTCTTAATGTAAAGATTGCCCGTCAGAACCTGCTTGATGCCGGTGGTGAGCTGCCTGGCCTCAAAGCGCTTAAAAAAGGTTTGGAAATACTCAAGGAAGAAGGGCTTGATACTGCCGACTGGACACGCCGGACCGATCATGAAGATGCCTGGGGTGATCCTGTTGGCGACAACAAGGTTGTTTTCAAGTCAGAAGAGGGTCGCTCTGTCGTGCTCAAGCTCAAGACAGCCCCTGACGTTGCCGCTGGTATTCTCGATCAATACGAGCACGGTCCCTATAATTTGATCATCATGAATGAGCCTTCACGCTGGCGCAGTGAATTCAAGTCATTGTTTGAAACAAGTGTCGTGCACCGGGTTACCGCCCTTGCTCCTTGCTCGGTATTAATCGCCCGTGAAGAGAGTTTGAAAAATGAAGGGTTCCTTATCTATAATGATGGCACAGCCCGGGCCATGCAGGCGGTCAGACGCACGGCTGTTCTGGCCCAGTCCATCAACCAGCCAATAACTATTTTTGCCGTGGGCGAAGATGAAAGCGGTCGCAAAGATGCCCAGGAACATAACCGCAATGCCAAGGATGTTCTGGCTGCCATGGGCATCGAAGTGCGCCGGGTTACAACCGCAATTGGTGACCCAGTAACCCAGATCATCAAGGCCGGAGCCAATCACCAGATCATTGTTGTGCCCGATGAGGGACATTCGCGCATGAAACGTGTCATCAGGGGATCAATTGCCTATGGTGTGATTAAAGGCGCTGTTACCTCAGTAATGGATGTGCGATAGTCCAACCTTCTTTTTAAGGGAGGTTGTCTGTGATGAGTGAATATCAGCTTTATTGTTTTGGTGAATCAGGCAATGCCTACAAGGCTGCCTTGATGCTTGAATTGTGCGGCCTTGACTGGTCGCCGGTTTTTGTTGATTTTTTTAATGGCGAAACAAAAGCACCGGAATACCGCGAAAAGGTCAGCCAGCTTGGTGAAGTGCCGGTTCTTGTTCATGACGGCAAACATCTCTCACAATCGGGAGTAATTTTGAATTACTTGTCTGAAAAAACCGGCAAGTTTGGTGCCGCCAACAAAAACGAGGAATACGAAATACTGCGTTGGATATTATTCGATAATCACAAATTCACCAGTTACATCGGAACCCGGCGTTTTTTCCTGGAATTTATGAAAACCGGTGACAATGAGATCACTAAATTTCTTCATGAAAGAATTACAGGCGCCTTGGATATTGTCGAAAAGCACATGGCAAATAGAGAATTTATTGCAACACCAAGTCTGTCAATTGCTGACATATCCATGTGTGGTTATCTCTATTACGGCGATGAATTGAGACTTGATCTGGCCGGTTATCCAAACATTACCGCCTGGACCGACCGTATCGCGGCAACAGAGGGATGGAAACATCCATACGATCTGATGCCACGAGAAAAGACGTTGTGAAATAGATAGACTATTTGATGCTGATCAACTCGACATCAAACAACAGTACCGCATCTGGACCAATTTTGCCACCGGCACCGCGTTTGCCATAACCCAGTTCTGACGGGATAACCACGGCCCATTTATCGCCTGGCTTCATGAGTTTCAGAATTTCTGTCCAGCCGGGAATGACCTGACCAACGCCAAATGTTGCCGGTTGGCCGCGATCATACGAGCTGTCAAATTTGGTGCCATCAACCAGCGTACCGGCATAATGAACAACCACAGTGTCGCTTGCGGTGGGGCTTTTGCCATCAGCCGGGCCTGATTTCAGGATCGAGTATTGCAATCCGCTCGCGGTGGTTTTAATGCCGTCTTTTTTCGAGTTTTCGGCTAGGTAGTCTGCATTGGCTTTCATCTTTTTTTCCTTTTCGGCGCGCAGGTGAACTGGGCCTTTTTTCATAGTGTCTTCAATTTGCGTGACTGTCATTTGAGATTGCGCTGTCAGCGCATCGGTCAACCCTTGCGCAAAAGATTTCAGGTCGACTTGATCTCCTTTCAGTTTTTGTTTGAAACGCTGGCCAATTAAAAAACCCTGAGCGTAACCATATTTAGCGGTTTCATTTGCAAGGTCGAGTTTTTCATCAGCATTGGCTGGCAGTGAAAAAGCGGCATATATTGCCACTGTTGCATAAAGCGTTGAGCGAAATAGCGTCAAAATGGAATTTCCTGATGTTTGGCAAACCGTCAGAACGGTCGGCGCATTTGATTGAACTGTAGTACTATACTAAAAAACCCGCCCGAATGGGGCAGGTTTTCTTTGATATTACCAATTTTTAAATTTTGTTTGAAAGGAAGGTATTAACCCTCCATCGCATCAAGATACTCTTCGAGGTGTTCAATGTTTTCAAACCGCATCCAGCCTTCTGCTGTTTCAGCTTCAACTGTGTTGTCGGAAAGCACCCGGGCCGGTTTGCCGCGAATGATCAGTTCCTCGACAATATAAAGCTGGTCAGAATCTCCTTCATCGATAGCGTCATCGGCCTCTTGTGCCTCGTCAGCTTCCTCGTCAATTTCGTGATCAGCATCGACCACCGCAATAGCAGCACCTCCTGCGGTGTCAGTTACTTTATCGGCAACGTCGCCAGTGACTTGGCCGGTAGTCTCACTTGCAACATCGCTGGCTTTGCTGGCAGCCTCTTTCTGCGCCGCCTCGGCAGCTTCCTTCTGCTTAGCCTCAGCCGCCTCTTTCTGCTTGGCCTCAGCCGCTTCCTTCTGCTTGGCCTCAGTCGCCTCTTTTTGTGCTTTCTGTGCAGCCTCGGCGGTCTCTTTTTGCTTAACCTCAGCAGCTTCCTTCTGTGCTTCCTTTGCAGCTTCAGCAACTTTGTCTATCGCTTTGTCAACGCCACCTGATGCATCATCAAGCTGCGATTTGATATCAAGTCCCGTTGCGCCAGCGGCAACTCCAACCGCACCAACTGCCGCGGTTGCAGCCGGGAACGGCAGGTCATCTTTACTGTCCTTCTTGGCGACCTGTACAGCAGGTGCCGGGATGTTGGTAGTTGTCGAGATCGGCGCCATCGTGCTTGCGGACAGATCTTCTGCAAGACGGGCAATTGCTTCATTGATGGAGGCAAGCCCCATGATGATAAAACCACCAACCAGCAATGTCGCAGCCAGTCCAAGGTTAAAACCGATCAGGGCATTACCGTAATCCATTTGTGAAACAACACCCGTAGCAATCCCCGCTACAGCAAAAACCAAACCAACCAGAAACAATAAGGCTTTCATAATCGGACCCCTAAAAAAATTACAATCAAGTCCATGTCTGGCTCAATTGCGTTAAGTTAATGTAAACCCTATTACAAATTACGTCAAATTTGATGAATTAAAAAAGCGGCAGCGCTTACACCATCTCAAATGCAGCTTCTTCAATGTCGATGAAAGCGGCACCAATGCCACCGACTCCGGTATAAAAAACTGATGACCGTGCGATTTGCAAATCGTGGAAAAAGGTGCCGGCCCAGGTTGAAATATGAACTTTAAAAAATGAACGCTGTTCTTCCAGCGGTGACGGTGTTGAAAAATCACCCAAAATCATCCCTGCCATCATCTCACACAAAGCCGCGATGTGATCTTCTGGTTCCCCGACATCCTCACGCATGCCAATGCCGGCTCGTGACATGTCAAATCGTAAACGTTCCAGCGGGCTTTCATGCAAAAAGTCCTCCATGTAGCGCGACCCATAAGGTTGAACTTCACCTTCTTCCACCCCGATAAACAGCGCATGATATTCAATGTCGATACCATCAGGTGAGGATTTCGAGGCCAACAACGCCAGCCGACCAACAGCTTTTCCCAATGGTGTCTGATCGCCGCGCATGGTCGCCAGCATGTCCAGATTGCCCTGATCAGGTGCCGCCCGCAACAACATCGCCAGAAGCCGATAAACATCTGCCCGCAATCGATCTTCAGAACCTACATCGTTTTCAGCATTCACTATGATAGCCTGCCTTCTTACCCCAACGACGACATTATGCGGTATGGGGACGGTTCCGGCAACAAAATTGCGTTAGCGCGAGCGAAACAGGGAGTAAAGGCCAGAGGCGGCGATAAGAATAATGCCAAGGGTTGCCATGTCATTGGGCGTTTCATCAAAGACAATATAGGCCGAAATCAGCGACCAGATAATTGCTGTATAGCGAAACGGTGCCGTAGTGGAAATTGCTGCAACCCGCATGGTCAAAATGATAAACAGGGTTGCCGCCACCAAAAATACCGATGCGGTTGACAGAACCAGAACCTGGTATCCACTGACAAATTGAAAGCCCTGATATTGCACATAAAGGGCACCGGTCATTGTTACCATCAAGACATTGGCAAGGGTAACCAGCAACGAGGGGGTATTGGAAGGCAATTGACGGGTGGCAGTATCACGAACCGCAACCAGTACAACCACGCCAAGAGCCAGCACGGTATAATAGTTAAATCCGCTCGCACCTGGTTGAACAACCAGTAAGACCCCGATAAATCCAACCAGAATAGCCAGAATACGCCGCCAGCCGATATGTTCGTTCAAGAACAGGGTGCCAAACAACATGACCAGCAACGGCACCGTTTGCAGGATTGAGGTGACGATGGCGATGGACATGTGAAACAAGGCCGTCAGGAACAGATAAGTTGCAAGGGTGTCAAAGGTTGCCCGCATCAGAACCGGCTTAGAGAACATTGAGTGCCAATGCTGCAAGGCACCGGTAGCAAGGGCCAGAACCACTATTAGGGCAATGGCAAAACCGCCCCGGACCACCAGAATGGTGCCAAGCGGCAGATCATTGCCGACAAGTTTTAGCAGCGAATCGTTGATCACATAACCGGCCATCGCCAGTGTCATATAGAGACTGCCGAGCAGAGGGTTATCAGAGCGCACCTGAGGGGAGACCGACATTTTACGACCAGTTCAGTGAAGTCAAAAAGTCTACTGTCAGGATTTATCGCCAGTGCGCAAGCAGTTTATTTGAGTGTGCAAGCAGTTTATTTGCGGCTGATAATATCAAGTTTGACCCGCGTAATTCCAGAGTGATGCAGGCCGATGCGGCGGGCAGCGCCATAGGCCAGGTCAATAATCCGGTTCTTGATAAATGGCCCGCGATCATTGATCCGCACCACAACCTTGCGACCGTTGCGCAGATTGGTGACCCGCACCCGGGTGCCAAAGGGCAGGAAGCGATGGGCAGCTGTTAGACCATTGGGGTTGAACCGCTCGCCATTGGCGGTGACTTTGCCCATTTTGTACCACGAGGCAATACCTGTTTTGATAATTGCAGTTTCGGCAAGTTGCGTACTCGCAACTAGCGCGGTGCCGAGAATAACAGCACCAAGAAATCTTTTCATTTTCGGTAGGCCCCAAATAGTGTTTAACTGATCCGGGCCAGCTTCTTGCTTTTAATTGTGGCATTATGCGGGCGTTCGAAAGGTTGCAACAAATATGGCAGGCTGTAAAAGTGCGCGATCCCCGATATGATGTCCTTTTTGAACCGGTACGAATAGGCCCGGTCATCGCTAAAAACCGTTTCTATCAGGTGCCCCATTGCTGTGGCATGGGCCATGCCTATCCCAAATCGATTGCCGCTATTCGGGCTATGAAAGCCGAAGGCGGCTGGGCCGTTGTCTGTACCGAGGAAACCGAAATTCACCACACCAGCGATATTTCTCCGGCGCTTGAAGGGCGTTTGTGGGATGACAGTGATATCCCGGCTTTTATAAAAAAAACCGATGCCATCCACCAGCACGGTGCTTTGGCCGGTGTTGAGCTTTGCCACAATGGCCTGCATGCCCCTAACATGTATTCACGCGAAGTGCCGCTTGCCCCGTCTGATACAATGGTCGATTGGGGCGCCCCGATCAATGCCCGGGCGATGGACAAAACCGATATCGCCAATATGCGCCGCTGGTATGTCAATGCTGCCAAACGGGCCCAACAAGCTGGATTTGATATCGTTTATGTTTATGCCGGTCATGATATGACGCTGCTGCAACACTTCATTTCAAAGCGTCACAATCAGCGCACTGATGAATATGGCGGAAGCCTGACCAATCGCTTGCGTTTGTTTCGCGAGGTGCTGGCCGAAACCAAAGAGGCCATTGGTGATACCTGCGCTATAGCGGTTCGCCTTTGCGTTGATGAACTTCTCGGCAAAGACGGGCTAACGGCGCAAGGCGAAGGCTATGATATTGTTGCCGGCATGGCCGAAGAGCCAGATTTGTGGGACGTCAATATTTCAGGTTGGGAAAATGATTCCCAAACGTCGCGGTTTTCGCAGGAAGGTTATCAGGAACAATATATATCATTTGTCAAAAGTCTGACCAGCAGGCCGGTGGTCGGGGTAGGGCGCTATACATCGCCAGACACAATGGTGCGGCTGGTCAAATCCGGCGTCATGGATTTGATTGGTGCGGCAAGGCCCTCTATCGCTGATCCATTCTTGCCAAACAAAATCAGTGAAGGGCGCGAGGAGGACATTCGCGAGTGTATCGGCTGCAACATTTGCGTTGCCTCGGACAATACCTCAACACCTATTCGTTGTACCCAAAACCCAACCATGGGCGAAGAATGGCGCAAGGATTGGCATCCTGAAATTATCCCACCCATCAAGACACGGGAACAATTCCTTATTATCGGCGGCGGTCCATCCGGCCTTGAAGCAGCTCGCGCTCTTGCGGCTCGTGGTTGCGACGTAACCCTTGCCGAGGCCTGCGAGCATTGGGGCGGGCGGGTAACCAGTGAAGCAGCATTGCCCGGACTGGCAGCTTGGGGCCGGGTGCGCGATTGGCGTGTTGGTCAGCTTGAGAAAATGTCCAATGTCGAGATGTTTCTTGCCAGCAAAATGGTTGCCGATGACGCTTTCTCATTTGAAGCTGAAAACATCGTTGTGGCGACCGGCAGCAAATGGCAGCGCGGTGGTTTCAATGCCAGTACCATTTTAACACCCGATGATATCATGGCCGGTAACCTTCCCGGCCTAGCTGAAAAAATCATCGTCTATGATGTCGAAAGTTTTTACATGGGCGGATTGATTGCGGAAAAATGTGCTCTGGAAGGGGCAAATGTCACCTATGTCACGCCCGTTGCCATGGTATCAGCATGGACGGTCAACACGCTGGAACAGCATCGCATACAAAAACGCCTGCTTGAACTGGGTGTGAACATCATTTGTCATCAGGAAGTCAAACCGGACTTAACCCTTTCGTGTGTGTTTACCGGCGTCACTCAAAAACTGGAGTGTGACACATTCATTCCGGTCATCATGCGGCAGCCGTTGGACAGTCTCTGGCAGGAACTCAACCAGCATGCAGATGCCGGGAGCAAAACGATCGCGCGCATTGGCGACTGTCTTGCCCCGACAACGATTGCCGGAGCTGTATACGCCGGTCACAAATTTGCCCGCGAGTTTGGCAAAATAATTGACCCGGACATATCACCCTTTAAACGCGAGCATTAGATAATGTAACAACCGCGTTGCAATTGCCCAAAACTATGTCTACCATCTTTGTCAACATGAACAGGAGGTAGAATCATGGGAATTTGGGACTTTGTAAAATCAGCCGGCCGCAAGATCGGTATCGGCAGTGAAGAAGAAGCACCGGCAGCAGAGGATTTGAAAGCTGAACTGGACTCACACAAACTTGGCACCGATGATGTCAAGGTTGAGGTTGTTGGCGACAAGGCGGTTATCACCGGTAATGTGGCTGATCAGTCTATTCTGGAAAAGGCCATTATCGCGGTTGGCAACACCCTTGGCATTTCCAAGGTTGAAAGCAATATCGAAGTGCCCGATGCCAAGGAGCCGGTTTTTCACACGGTCAAAAAAGGCGATACCCTGTGGGCCATCGCTTCCAAGCATTACGGCAACGGCTCCAAATACAACAAGATTTTTGAAGCCAATAAACCAATGCTCAGCCACCCCGATAAAATCTATCCCGGACAAGTGCTGCGCATCCCTGATCTGGGCTAAACGGTTTTATTAAAGCGTGTCTCCCAAAAGTGGACACCGGTTTTGAGGTAAAGACACGCTTAAAAACAAAGACTTAAAGTATCTGCAACCTGCGTTCACACGAGCGCAGGTTGTTTTATTTTGCGACCTGTTATTTTGCGACCGGTCTTCCACAAGATACCCGCCATTATAGTGATGTTGAGGAAGTTCCAGACAATGCCATTGATGAAGGCGGCCTGATAGGAACCGGTCTGATCGAAAATCCAGCCTGACATCCAGCCGCCCAGCGCCATGCCCAGCACCGTTGCCATAATCACTATCCCGACCCGCGAACCGGCCACTTCAGCGGGTAAATATTCGCGGATAATCATTGCATAGCTCGGCACGATACCCCCTTGCGACAAGCCGAAAATCAGCGACACGACATAGAGCGATACCAGACCGTCAAAGGGGATGTACAAGAACAGCGCCAGACATTGCAGAACCGATCCGATCAACAAGGTTTTCACCCCGCCAATCTGATCAGCCAGCAGGCCTGACAAGATGCGCGAAACAATGCCGCCAGCCAGCATCAGCGACAGCATTTGCGCCCCGACCGCAACGCCATAGCCCAAATCTGCGCAAAGCGCCACAATGTGAACCTGCGGCATTGACATGGCAACACAACAGCCAACACCGGCAATGCCCAACAGGATGGTCATGGTCCGTGGTGATAAATCGATCTGACGGGTTATCGAACTTGGTACGTTGGTTGAACCGGTCTGGTGCGGGGGTTTGCGACGCAACCCGAAACACAGCGGCAGCATGACAACAATCATCGCAATGGCGATAATAAAATAGGCCTGCCGCCACCCTTCATCGGCCAATACATCACTCAACAACAGTGGCCATACCGTGCCGGCCAGATAATTGCCGCTGGCAATAGCGGCAATGGCAACGCCGCGTCGCCGGTGGAACCAGTGCGAAACATCAGCAATCAGCGGCCCGAATGTTACTGCCGTAGACACCCCGATCAAACTGCCTTGCAAAATGGCAAACAGCCAAAAGTTGTTGCTCATCGCCGCCAGTGCAAAACCAGCCGCCTGGGCAATGGAAGCAACAACCAGAGCAAGGTAAATCCCGTACCGGTCAACAAACCGCCCGAGCAAAAAGTTGCCCAGTGCAAAGCCGATCATGGTGGCCGAATAGGCCAGCGAAGCTTCACCGCGATCAATACCAAAATCCTTCTGAACCTGCGGCAAAACCATAATAATCGCCCACATGCCAATCGAGCCAACGGTCGATATAACAATAGACAACGCCAGCCGCTGCCATGAATAAGCACTATCGAGGGGATTTTGCATGAATGTCCAAGTGGAAAAATTGGGTCGAAAGGCAAAGCTATAGTAATAGCTGGTCAGGTCAATCAGATAAATTTATGCTGGGCTTTTATACCCCTCACGGCTGATCCTCACTTCGTTCGGGCCTCCGGGAGGGCGGCCTGAGCGCAGCGAAGATACGCCGTGAGCGCACCCCAAACCTCTCCGTATTCATCCAGCCAAAACACTCAAACCTCTCCGTACTCATTTCACCCATTCCCAGCTCTCTTCTTCGCCATTCCAGCGCATGCTGGAATCTAAAAACCAATTATCCGTCTGCCAAAACACCAACCACTCAACAGTATTCTCCGTCAACACCTCCCGTAGAATTTGATATTTCCTGCAACAACTAAGCGGGTTTGTGGATTCCAGCATGCGCTGGCATGACGACTTTTGTGAGGGCCGGACCAGGCAAACAACAGACACATCTGTCCCCCCTCCACGATGCCCACAAACATCCCGGTTAGATCAAAAATCTTGAAAAGAAGCGCGCACCGATGGATGCGAGAAACTTTAGCTAAATAATATGCACCACCGGCGCACGCGACATGGCGATTTCGAAAGGTACAACCGCAAAAGGTTCAATCCT
>DAOUPT010000009.1 GCA_030626025.1 Anderseniella sp.
AGTGCATTTTTCGCTTTATTTTTACACTGGTTATGCTATTGACGCTCGCGCTGGCCAGTTAAACTGGTTGGTGGCAATGATGAGAGGGCCCGTAGCTCAGTTGGTAGAGCAACTGACTTTTAATCAGTAGGTCACAGGTTCGATCCCTGTCGGGCTCACCATCGCCACCCCAGTTCTTCTCAAACCTAAAAAAGATTTTAGTTTGCCCCGGCCTGCGTATATGGCACAATGTAAACGGGCAACGACCAGCAACGGGTAAGAGAGTATCTGCTGCAGTACAATAGGATTCTGATATGAAACGGGTAACTTTCGCCATTTGTTTGCTGGCCTTGCTCCCGACTTCCGCGCAGGCAGGCTGCAAGAGCCATTATTCACCGGGGGTGGACTGGACAGGTTGTTTCAAAGAACGACTGATGCTTAGCAAACGCCCCTCACAAAATACGGTTTTCAGCAAAGCATATCTGTCAGGAACATCTTTTTCAAAAAGCGATTTAACCGGGGCCAAATTCACTGAATCTGAACTGATGCGGGTCAGTTTTACCGAATCTGTGTTGTCCAAAACCAACTTTGAGCGTGCTCATGGCAGCCGGATCAGTTTTAAAAATGCCAATCTGAGAGAAGCAAACCTACACAAATCAGAATTACAACGCAGTAATTTCAGTGGCGCGGACCTTACCGGCGCCAATATGTTGAAAGGTGATTTTTTCCGGTCTAAATTTGAAGGCGCAAATTTGACAGACGTCAATCTCAGACGTTCAAACCTCTCACGAACCTTTTTTGCCGGAGCCATTCTTAAAAATACAAACCTCACGGAAAGCTATCTTTACAAAGCCCATTTTGAGGGTGTGGATTTGCGGCAAACCACGGGTCTGGCGCAAGACCAGATCGATAGAATGTGTATCGATGACAAAACTCAGCTACCGGCCGGGCTGAAAAAACCGGAAAACTGGAGATGTGAGTAAAGCAGTTTTGCAGAAATTGACCACATCACAACACCAATTGAGAACTCCAATATACGCCAACTGGCTGGTCTTTCGAAAATAGGTGCCAAAAATCGCGCACCGTACCCAAGCGCAAAAAACCAGACGAATGAGGCCAGCACTGCCCCGACCCCATATGCAATCTGGGCAAACCCTGCATAACGGGCCGACAACCCGCCGAGCAGAACAACCGTATCAAGATACACATGGGGGTTAAGAAACGTCAGGCTAAGGACCGTTACAATGGTTTTGGTCATCGATGGTGGAGTGATTGGCGCAGTATGCAGGCTTTGCCTCTGAAAAGCCCGGCGAAATGCCATCACCCCGTAAACAAACAGAAATCCCGCACCCAGAATCGTTACTACCGTGATCAGGTCAGGTGAAGACTGGACAATGGTGCCAAATCCCCCAACACCGGCAATAATCAACACCGCATCAGACAAGGCACAAATCATAACCACAGTAAAAACATGCTCGCGAATAATACCGAGCTTGAGAACAAACGCATTCTGAGCGCCAATTGCTATAATCAGCCCCGCACCCAGAAAAAAACCCGCACTGGCCGGTCCAGCCAGTACAGCCAATTGTTCAATCATGTCGTTGCCTGAAGTTATTATGATTTATCTTTATCTAACGTTACGTACAGCAGGTCGCACCAATTTTCAAAACAAATACGACGAATGAGCGCTTCGCCAAACTGTGCTTTTTCCATGGCATCAATCAATTTGGTATTACCGCTGACATCGCCGATTTGTTTTGGCAGTTGACAGCCATCAAAATCAGAACCCAGAGCAACGCCTTTTTCGCCAAGTTTTTCGACCAGATATGCCAGATGACGGATCATGACTTCCAGGTCTGTATCTGTGTCACGCGCACCATCAGGACGTAAAAAACCAACATTATAATTAAGTCCGACAACCCCGCCTGACGCTGCTATCGCATCTAGTTGCTTGTCAGTCAGATTACGCGGTGAAGGGCAAATTTCATGGATATTTGAATGGGTTGCGACAAGCGGCGCATCTGACAAATCAGCAATATCCCAAAAACCTTTTTCATTCAAATGCGATAAATCAAGCATAACGCCCATTTGGTTACAGACCCGCACCAGCTCTTTGCCGGTGTCAGTCAGACCATTGCCCGTGTCCGGTGACCCGGGGAAACCCATCGGCACCCCCTCGGCAAATATATTATTTCGAGACCAGACCGGACCGATTGATCGCAACCCAGCACTGTAAAGCACCTCAAGTGCGTTAAAGTCCTTGTCAATCGCCTCGGCCCCTTCGATGTGCATCAGCATCGACATCTCGCCCTTGTCGGCGGCGACTCGAATATCGTTGGCACTACGAATTATCTTCACCCGCCCTTGCGATGCCTTTTCCATCCGCAGGGCCCGCGCGAACATGCGGTTGGTATAACGCAGAGCGTCTTCCTGTTCGATTTCAGCAAAGTTTGCAGGGTCGGTGGGGTCAAACTTGCTAAAATCGGTCTTCTCCATGGTCGATGGAACAAACATCGCAAAAAACCCACCGGCAAAACCTGCTGCCTTGGCCCGTGGAAAATCTACATCTGCTTGTGGAAACCCGGCAAAAAACTCAGCACTATTCTCTGAACAGCCAAACCGTTCCAGCTTCAAAAGCGTATCATTGTGTCCGTCAAAGACTTTGTAATCAGCCATCGTTAACTTCCTAGATTGAATTTAAAAACACTTTTGCCGCTTGCCCATGTTCGTACCTTAATCGCGAAATATCGATTCCAACAGGGTTGGCATCCTCAACCCGCCACTCCCCTCCAACCATCACCCGGTCAGCCGTATGAGCCCCGCAAAGCACCAGCGCAGCCAGCGGGTCTCCGGCACCTGAAAAGCGCAATTCGTCCAGTTTATACATGGCAAAATCAGCCTGCATGCCGGGGGCAATTTTGCCAATATCTTGGCGCCCCAGACAGGCCGCCGAACCTTCTGTCGCCCAACGAATAGCATCAAGATGGGTGGTTTTGGCACCCGGATACGTCAGCCGGTTAATCATCAGGGCATGGCGAACGGCTTCCATCATGTTGGATGAATCGTTGGACGCCGAACCATCAACGCCAAGTCCGACCGGGCTACCGGCAGCTTCCAGTTCATGGGTTTTGCAATGGCCTGAACTCAGCACCATGTTGGAGGTCGGACAATGACAAATAGCAACCCCTGCTCTGCCCAACCTTTCAACCTCGTCGGTTTCAAAATGAATTCCGTGGGCCAGCCAGGTGTTCTCATGCAACCAGCCGACATCCTCAAGATAATCAAGCGGTCGCAGTCCGAACAATTCCTGACAAAAGGCATCCTCATCATGTGTTTCAGCCAAATGGGTGTGAAGTCGGCACGAACAGCTTTTGGCAAGATCAGCGCAACCTTTCATCAACTCACGGGTAACCGAAAACGGCGAGCATGGCGCCAAAGCAACCTGTATTTGCGCACCAGCGCTGTTGTCATGATAGGTTTTGATCACCCGCTCGCAATCGTCCAAAATTTCATCGGTATCCTGAACAACACTGTCAGGTGGCAACCCACCATCTTTTTGCGACAGGTTCATCGAGCCGCGAGTAACCGTCAATCTTATCCCCAGCGCCAGAGCTTCTTCCACCTGAATATCCATGGCATTTTCCAGCCCGATCGGAAACAGATAATGGTGATCACTGGCACAGGTGCCACCCGACATCATTAATTCAACCAACGCCAATCTGGTTGCCAGACGATGCGCGTCAGGGGTCAGCCGCGCCCACACTGGATAAAGTGCCTGCAACCACGGAAACAGTTCCTTGTTGATAGCTTCCGGGTGGGCACGGGTCAGGGTTTGATAGAAATGATGATGGGTGTTTATCAGGCCGGGCAAAACCACATGCTCACTGGCATCAAAAACCTGATCAACCGGGGTTGTCGGGCTTTTCCCACTGGCAACAACCTCGGAAATCACGCCACCTTCAATCACCACACCACCAGCAGCATATTCGCATAAAATCGCAAGCGGGTTTTTTATCCAGAGGCGCATGAAATCCGCTCAGCCGATCCCACCAAACAAAATAAAGAAAAGCAGAATAATCGCAGCCCCGAGTGCGGCCAGGATAATAGCCACCAACGGACTTGATTCGGATTGCTTGGTAATCTGCTCCGGCTCTTGTTTTACCACAGCAGCAGGCTTTGCTGATTTCTGTGGAGCCTTTTTCGGTGCTTCTACAGAAGCTACAGGTTGTTTTTTGACTGTTGCGGTCTCTTTAGCCCCTTTTTTGGCAGGTTTCTTAGCCGCAGCCTTCTTCCTAACGACCTTCTTTGCCGGTTTGCTGTCGCCGCCATCAGCAGCCAGTTTGGCAAACTTCTTGAAAAAATCATTAGCCATCTTCTTGGCCGTCGAAGCAATCAACCGGGAACCGATTTGCGCCAGCTTGCCGCCAACTTGCGCATCCACGTCATAGGTCAAAATTGTGTGGTCACCGTCTTCATCAAGCTTTACCGTCGCCTTGCCCTTGGCAAATCCGGCAACCCCGCCTTTGCCCTGCCCGCTCAAGACATAACTTTTAGGCGGGTTGAGTTTTGACAGTTTAACATCACCTTTAAACGTTGCCTTTACCGGGCCAACCTTGGCCTGCACCGTGGCGGAAAACTCCGTGTCGGACGTTTTTTCCAGCTCTTTACAACCAGTGATAGATTTTTTGAGAATGGCCGGATCGTTCAACGCTTTCCAAACCTGTTCGCGCGGTGCGGCAATCTTTTCTTCGCCCGACATTTTCATGGCTAATTTCCTTTTTCCCAGTCTTGCATGGTTTGATTTTTAAACGCTTCAAAAGTTCCGGCCTCAATCGCGCTACGCATCCCGGCCATTAATTCTTGATAATAAGCAATATTGGCCCACGACAGCAACATCATACCAAGAATTTCATTGGCTCTGACCAAATGATGCAGATAAGCCCGCGAATATTTATTGAGCGCCTCATGGCCGGAGGTCTCATCAAGCGGTCGCAAATCCTCGGCGTGTTTGGCATTGCGAATGTTAATTTTTCCAAATCGTGTGAATGCCTGACCATGGCGACCGGAACGGGTTGGCATAACACAATCAAACATGTCGATGCCCCGCTCCACTGACAACAACAAATCAAGCGGCGTACCAACGCCCATAAGATAGCGCGGTTTATCGGTGGGCAAATGCGGCGCGGTCACCTCAATGGTTTGCAGCATCAACTCCTGCCCCTCACCCACAGCCAAACCACCAATGGCATAACCTTCAAAGCCGATTGAAATCAGACCCTTTGCCGATTGCTCACGTAAATCCGCCTCAATCCCGCCCTGAACAATGCCAAAACAGGCATGGCCGGGTTGCTCGCCAAAAGCTGTGCGCGAGCGTTCAGCCCAGCGCAAGGAAAGCTCCATCGCCCGTTGCGCATCATCGCGACTGTGTGGAAAACCAACACACTCATCAAGTTGCATTTGAATGGTTGATCCGAGCAGGCGCTGAATTTCCATCGACCGTTCAGGGGTTAGTTCATGTTTGGAACCATCAATATGCGACTGAAAAGTCACGCCCTTTTCGGTAAGCTTGCGCAATTTGGCCAGTGACATCACCTGAAATCCGCCAGAATCCGTCAGGATAGGCCCATCCCATTTGATCAGGTCATGTAATCCACCAAGCCGCGCCACTCTTTCAGCCCCGGGCCGCAACATCAAATGGTAGGTGTTACCGAGAATAATATCGGCCCCGGCATCACGTACTTGATCCATATAGAGAGCTTTGACGGTGCCTTGTGTACCAACCGGCATGAATGCAGGCGTCTGGATATCGCCGCGCGGGGTTTTAACCACACCGCGCCGGGCAAGGCCGTCGGTTTTGAGCAGTTGATAAGAAAAGGTCATTTTTTGGGGAACAACAAACTGGAATCGCCATAGGAGTAAAAACGGTATCCGCTTTCAATAGCATGAGCATAAGCTTTGTGCATAGTTTCCTGACCAGAAAAAGCGGAAACCAGCATAAACAGAGTGGATCGCGGCAGATGGAAATTTGTCATCAAACCGTCGATAAAGCGGAACTTATAGCCAGGTGTGATGAAAATGTCGGTACTATCTGAAAAGGCGTGAAGTTTTCCGTTTTCATCCGCAGCACTTTCCAGCAACCGCAACGCGGTCGTGCCCACAGCAATAATCCGGCGGCCCTGCTGTTTGGCCTCATTCAGGCGTTCGGCCAGTTCTGCTGACAAAACCCCGTTTTCCGAGTGCATTTTATGATCCTTGGTATCACCGGCCTTGACCGGCAAAAAAGTCCCGGCTCCGACATGCAAGGTGAGATATTCCAGCGAAACACCGCGCGCCGAAAGCCTGGCCATCAAATCAGCGGTAAAATGCAACCCGGCGGTCGGTGCCGCAACAGCGCCGTCATGGGTTGCATACATGGTTTGATAATCATCCAAATCAGCATCGTCACATGCCCGTTTGGAAGCGATATAGGGCGGTAGTGGCATCTCGCCATGGGTAGCAATCGCGGTTTCCAGAAACGGTCCCGACAAATCAAAGGCAAGTTCTATCTCGCCGCCCTCACCTTTTGCAACCACCTTGGCATTCAGATTGTCGACCATGCAAACATCGCCGGAGCCGGAAAAACAAATGTTGTCGCCGACATTCAGCTTGCGGCCCGGTTTGGCAAAAGCCTTCCAGCTTGATGGAGAAAGATTTTGATGAAGGGTAACTTCAATATTAGGTGTAGTGGTGCCGCGACCGGTTCGAATGCCGCGCAGTCGCGCCGCAATTACCCGGGTGTCATTGCAAACAAGGACATCACCCTCATGCAACAAATCAGGTAAATCACCGACCGAATGATCCGACAACAACTCATCAGACATTATTCCATCAGTCTGGGGTGCCACCAAAAGCAATCGCGCCGCGTCCCGTGGATTTGCGGGTCGCAGCGCGATGTTTTCTGTTGGTAGATCGAAATCAAAATCGTCTACACGCATTGGAAAGTTATTCCTTTACGCGTCTGCAGCAACCTGCATTTTAACGATTTTGTCAGGAGATGCAGGTGGTTCACCTTTGGCCAGCATGTCAACAAAGTCCATGCCTTGTGTAACCTGACCCCAAACCGTGTATTGACCGTTGAGAAACGCCGAATCGCCAAAGCAGATAAAAAATTGGCTGTTGGCACTGTCAGGCATTTGCGAACGGGCCATGGAACAGGTACCGCGCACATGTTTTTCCTTGTTAAACTCTGCTTTGATGTCCGGCTTTGACGAGCCGCCCATACCAGTACCATTCGGGCAACCGCCCTGGGCCATAAATCCGTCAATCACCCGGTGAAAAATCAAGCCATCGTAAAATCCTTCACGGGCAAGCTCTTTAATCCGCGCCACATGACCGGGTGCCACATCAGGTTTCAACTCGATAACCACACGACCGTGGTCGGTTTCGAGATATAAAGTGTTTTCAAGATCGGACATTGTAATTCCTTTTTTCAGGGGTTTGACCCTAGTTTTTTACATACATTTTGAGGATTTTATCAGGGTTGCGTGGTGGCTCGCCCTTGTTGATTTTATCGATACAGCTCATGCCTTTAGTGACTTTACCAAAAGCGGTATATTTCTCATTAAGGAAGTGCCCGGCAGCCAACATAATGAAAAACTGCGAGTTGGCACTATCAGGCGAGGAAGAACGGGCCATACCAACGATACCGCGATCAAATGGCGCACGGTTAAATTCAGCTTTCAGGTCAGGCAATTTGGAACCGCCTCTGCCGGTACCGGTCGGATCGCCAGTTTGGGCCATAAATCCGGCGATGACGCGATGGAAAATGATACCGTTATAAAAACCTTTTTTGGCCAGACTTGCAATACGATTAACATGGTTGGGAGCCAGCGCCATGAAGGGTTTGATTTCAACTTCACCGCATTTCAGCTTCATAACGATTGTTTCAGCCGATGCCGTTCCAACAACTGCGGTACTCAAGCCAACCGCAAAAGCACCAGCAATGAGGGTTTTCATCATCTTCATTTGTCTCTCCAATAAAATTTCAGGATTTGGTATTTAGACTAGCACTGACCATTTGCAAAGCCTCTGGTGGCACAAATGACGAAATGTCGCCGCCCATTCTGGCAATTTGCTTAACCAGCGATGAGGCTATCATTCGGGTTGCCGGAGACGCGGTGAGAAACACCGTTTCAATATTTGGCATCATCGCCGCATTCATCTGCCCCATTTGCACCTCATAATCAAAGTCCGTGGCATCTCGAAGCCCTCGGATGATCACACTGGCCCCTACCCGCTGAGCAGCAGAAACCGACAGATCATCAAAAGTTTCAACCCGTATATTCATGCCCGTTGCGGCAGAAATAGGGCCACAAACCGTTTGTAACAACGAGATTTTCTGCCCTTCATCAAGCAAACTCTTTTTACCGGGATGAACACCGACACCAAGCACCAACTCATCAACCAGATTGGCGCAGCGAGTGATAATATCAACATGCCCGTTGGTTACGGGGTCAAAACTGCCGGGATAAAATCCAGTTCGGGTCATTTTGAAACCTTTGTTTTTTTTAACGACGTGCCAACGCCAGCCAAAGGCCACCGCCAATCAATGCAATACCAGACACCCGCTCAACCATCCGAACGCGCGATCGCGAAAGCCAGTTCCCCGCGTTTCCGGCCAAAAACGCGTAACAGGTGTCAATAATCGTGGCTACAATCATAAAGGTCAGGCCGAGCAATGAAATTTGGTAAACCGCACTTGCCGACGGATCAACAAATTGCGGGATAAATGCTCCGAAAAACAGCAGTATTTTGGGATTGGTGACAGCAACAAGAAATCCTTGCAGAAAAAATCCGCCCTTAACCGGCTTTGCTTCACCCGATGTCAGCTTGCCATCAGAACGCCACAGCTTGATACCCAGCCAGATCAAATAACAGGCGCCAACCAGCCTCAATAGGTCAAACCACTCGCTGATGAAAGTCATAACTGAAGCCATTCCAGCGACCAGAACCACTAGAGCCACCCCCATTCCAACTTGTGTTCCAGCAACATTTGCCAAACCGGCCCGCGCGCCATGGCGAACAGAATTAGCGATTATAACCGTAACCGTCGGACCGGGAACCATGATGATTACAATGCAGGCAATCACATAAGGTATCCAGATTTCAAGGCTCATGGCTTATTCCTGCTCATCCGTACCACTAGTGGTTCCATTAGAGGCTTCATCTTCTTCATCGTTCTCGTCGTCACTTTCCGATATGTGAGAGACAGATACAACCTTTGCTTTACCCGCTGTATCAAAAACAGTGACACCCTGTGTTGAGCGACCGGCAATCCGAATGCCATCAATCGGGCAACGGATCAATTGGCCCGCATCGGTAACCAGCATAATCTGATCCCCAAATTCAACCGGGAATGAGGCAACCAGGTCCCCGTTGCGATCACTGGTGGTCATGGCAACAATGCCCTTGCCGCCGCGCCCGGTCACACGATATTCGTGTGATGATGAACGCTTGCCGTAGCCATTTTCGGAAATTGCCAGAATGAATTGCTCAGCCGCACCAAGTTCGGCATAACGCTCTTGCGACAACCCGGCTTCTGCGCTGCCTTCAGTTTCATCCGGCGTCTCGCCCTCTTCGCCATATTCACCGCGAACAGCACGTGAAAGCTTGAGATAAGCGTTACGTTCATCAGCGTCGACATCGATATGGCGCAGAATGCTCAATGAAATGACCTCATCACCCTTGGCCAGATTAATGCCGCGCACTCCAACCGAATCCCGGCTGGCAAAAACCCGCGCATCACTGACTTTAAAGCGAATGGCCTGACCTTTTTTAGTAGTCAACAGCACATCATCAAGCTCAGAACAGGTCTCTACCCCAACAATACTGTCAGTATCATCCAGTTTCATGGCAATCTTGCCGTTCTGGCGAACATTGGTGAAATCAGACAACTTGTTGCGGCGGATCGTACCCCTGTTGGTGGCAAACACCACATCCAGTTCACCCCAGGTCTCCTCATCCTCAGGCAACGGCATAATGCTGGTAATCCGCTCGTCTTTTTCCAGAGGCAACAGATTGATCAGCGCTTTACCGCGCGCTTGTGGCGCAGAAAGCGGCAGACGCCAGACTTTCATCTTGTAGGCAATGCCACGTGAGGAAAAGAACACAATCGGTGTATGGGTCGTTGCCACAAACAGCTTGGTGACAAAATCCTCGTCTTTGGTCTGCATACCCGAGCGGCCCTTGCCGCCGCGACGCTGAGCCCGATAGGTTTCAAGCGGCACCCGTTTGATGTAACCGGTGTGGGTAACCGTCACCACCATGTCTTCGACCTTGATCAGGTCTTCATCGTCAAAGTCACCAACAGCCTCAACAATTTCCGAACGCCGTTCGGTATTGAATTCTTCTTTGTAGGTCAGCAATTCATCGGTAACAATGCTCATAATCCTGACGCGAGACCCGAGAATATCAAGGTAATCCTTGATTTCTTCACCCAGTTTATGCAGTTCGTCAGAAATTTCATCCTGGCCCAATGCCGTCAAACGAGCCAGACGCAGTTCAAGAATAGCCCGCGCCTGCGTATCAGACAGCTTATAGGTGCCATCTTCTGCAACCGTATGGCGCGGATCAGCAATCAGCAGCACCAATGGGGCAATGTCTTTGGCCGGCCAGTTGCGCTCAAGCAATTGCGCCCGGGCGGTTGCCGGATCTGGCGCGGCGCGGATAAGCGCAATAACTTCATCAATGTTGGCGACCGCAATTGCCAGTCCAACCAAAATATGAGCCCGGTCACGGGCTTTGTTAAGCAGGAATTTGGTCCGGCGGGTAACAACTTCTTCGCGGAAAGCAATAAAGGCGGTCAACAAATCTTTCAGATTCATCAATTCCGGTTTGCCACCGTTCAGCGCCACAGCATTGATCGAAAATGAGGACTGTAACTGAGTGAACCGGAAAAGCTGGTTCAACACCACCTCAGGCATGGCATCACGCTTGATTTCAACAACGACCCGCATTCCATGGCGGTCTGACTCATCACGCACATCAGAAATGCCTTCAATGCGCTTGTTACGCACATGATCGGCCATTTTCTCGATCATCGCCGACTTGTTCACCTGATAGGGAATCTCGGTAATAATAATCGCTTCACGATCCTTGCGAATTTCCTCAACATGGGTTTTACCGCGCATCATAATCGAACCGCGCCCGGTTTCATAAGCAGACACAATCCCCGAACGGCCAAGGATCATCGCTCCGGTCGGGAAGTCAGGCCCTTTAATGTATTCCATCAATCCGGGGATAGTTATCGCCGGATTTTCAATCTGGGCGATACAGGCATCAATAACCTCGCCAAGATTGTGTGGAGCCATATTGGTCGCCATACCCACAGCAATACCGCCCGAGCCATTGACCAGCAAATTGGGGAAGCGCGCTGGCAAAACCGTCGGCTCCCGCTCTGAATCATCGTAGTTACCGCGAAAGCTGACGGTATCTTTATCCAGGTCAGCCAATAGCCCGGTGGCTGTCTTGCTCATCCGCACTTCGGTATAACGCATGGCTGCCGGTGGATCACCGTCTATCGAGCCAAAGTTGCCCTGCCCGTCCAGCAGCGGCAGTCTTAGGGAAAAGTCCTGCGCCATCCGCACCAGCGCGTCATAAATGGCTGAATCACCATGCGGGTGATATTTACCCATGACATCACCGACCACACGGGCCGATTTCTTGTACGGTTTATTCCACTCATAGCCGCTCTCATGCATCGAATACATGATGCGCCGATGCACAGGCTTTAACCCGTCACGAACATCGGGCAGCGCCCTCGAAACAATCACACTCATCGCATAATCGAGATAAGAGGTTTTCATCTCTTCTTCGATGGTGATCGAGCCTATGTTTTCAGATGGGATACCATCTTCGTTTTCATGATCTTTATTGTCTGACAAACCCGTTAATTCCTATATGCGCGACCCACAAAACTCCCGACTTGGTCTGTCGAGAATCAGTCGCGCGATTCAACCTCGCAGATACTAGCAAAATCGAGAGAAAACTGCAATTTTTACAGGGGTGTTTACAGGTATTTATACCGCGGCTTATTTGCCCAGTTCAAGCACCACTTCCTTGCCGCCGTAACCATGCACAAGGTCACCTGCCCGTACCCGAACCTTCTTGGTTCCGGCTGGAATTTTAACCCCGCCTAGCGAACGCGTAAACGGTTGTTCATCAACATGAGGGTGAAACAAAACCCGCGTCCCCAGCACCTTGCCATCCATAGCCAAAACCTGAAAACTGTTAGCGTAATGCTTCCAACCCTCATCGGCATGCTTGATGGTGGCAGAAACACTCCATGTGCCACCCGAACCGCGAGCAGTCGCAGCCAACACATCGGCTTTGCCAGCAAATGCAGATGTGCTTGCAAGGGTTAAAGTAATGGCGATTGTCAGTGTTTTAAACATGGTCATCCCTGTTTGATATTTTTATCCATCGTCCTTAAGCCTAGCAAAAAGCGCTTAAAATCTCAACAATACCGCTCAGGCCCGTTATACTGCTCAACTGAATAACGGTCCCCGTGCGCGAACCCGATTGGCAGCAAGCCTTCTATCTCGGCCAGATCGTCAGCGCTCAGTTTAATATCCGCGCCATCAACATCTCTTTGCAAGTGCTCTGGCGACCGTGTACCGGGGATGGGGATAATGTGGTCACCCTGTTTGAGGCACCAGGCCAACGCCAACGCCTCAGGTGTCCAGCCCCGCTCAACAGCATAAGCATTAAAACGACCGATTATTTCGGCATTGTATCTAAAATTCACTTCTTCGAATCGCGGGTTGTTCTTGCGAAAGTCGCTATCACGAAAACCGGACGGATCAGGCATCACACTGGTCAGCATTCCCCGCGCCAAGGGTGAAAATGCCACAAAAGCAGTCCCCAGACGCTGGCAAGCCTGTATCATGCCGAGTTCAGGATATCTCGTCCACAGCGAATATTCGCTTTGCACAGCCATAACATGGTGCACCGCATTAGCGCGCTCCAGCGAACCGGGCGAAATTTCTGAAAAGCCGAAACCGCCAATTTTGCCTTCCTTGACCAGTTGAGCCAGTGTTTCGGTGACATCCTCAATCGGGCGCTCCTGTTCGCGACGGTGAACATAAAACAAATCAACAAAATCAACACCAAGACGCGCAAAGGACTCCTCAAGGCACTGGCGCAGATATTGCGGGGAATTGTCATAACCACGCTTTGGCGCTGTCCTGATCCCGGCTTTGGTGGCTATTTTGAAGCGATTAGGGTGGTCTTTGATGAACGTACCAACAACCTGTTCTGAAACGCCATTGCCGTAGATATTTGAGATATCAAGATGATCAACACCCAATTCGAGGGCCAATGCCAGAGTGCGATGGCTTTCCGCCTCATCCGTCGGTCCATAAAACCCGCCAAAACTCATGCAGCCAAGGCCAATTGCGCCGACTTCCGGCCCATTTTTTCCAAGTTTACGTTTTTCCATATTTCCCTCTCACTTACAGCAGTCCTAATTCAATCAATTCTGCCCGCATTTCCACCGGGATATCACTTTCGCGTTCAGCACTGGTCAAATCGGGTGAAGTATCTTCCTGTTTCAAATAGCGCCAACCCTGAAAGGCCCGGCGCGGTACCGGACGTACTGGCACCAGTTCCTGACCGAGCATCAAACGGCAGCGACGAATACCTTCGGGATCGGTGAATTCTTCTATATCAGTCAACCGTTGCCGAACCAGTATCTTGCCCCGCATAACCCAATACAGCGAGCCGCCATCAAGCAGTTCTTTCTGGCGCCGCGGCACCATGCGGGTGACATGGAAAATCCGTTTATTTTCCTTAAGACGGGTTTTCTGATAGTCAGCCAGTTGCTGGATTTCAGAAACCCCAACACACAATTTAAGCATGTTAAGAGCCATCAATCTGCCTCTTTCGGCTCCAGTACGACAAGCACCTGTCCGTCTTTCACTTGATCACCAAGCTCCACATCAATTGAATCCACCATGCCATCAAACGCGGCACTCAGGCTATGCTCCATCTTCATGGCCTCAAGCACCACCAGTGTATCACCGGTTGTGACTTCGGTGCCTTCTGACACCGGCAAAGCGATAACTTTTCCAGGCATCGGCGCTTTGACGATAGCGCTTCCAACACCACCAAGCTCGTCTCGATCCATTAAATCACGAGCTGAAATCTCGAAATGCTGTCCACCTGTCGAGACAAACATTTTTGAGTTGGCAACAAAGAAAGATCCGCAATGGTCATCATCACCAATGGTCGCTGTCAGATCAATGCCACTGGTCCGGACGTTTCGGACTTCGACATCACCATCAATTAGAAACCCGTCGGAGGTCCAATTGATATCAACTTGCTTTTCCTGACCATTAACAATCAGATGCAACGTGTCCACACGTTCTGTACCCGCCAGCGACCAACCGGTCAGCTTCTGCCATGGCGACGTAGCTGACGACCTGTCAATCAAACCATGTACCCAACTGGCAATTGCCAGACTTTCGTTCACCGACGATGAAACATGCAATAAATCTTCGATATTCGCATCAATAAATCCGGTATCCATCTCGGCATTGATGAAGCCTTTATGCCTGGCCAGACGGGTCAAAAACCTGGTGTTTGTCCGCAAGCCCAGAATAACCGTTCCGGCAAGCACATCTCCGAGTTTTTCCAGTGCTTCTCCGCGCGTCTCACCTTTGACGATTACTTTGGCGATCATCGGATCATAAAACGGCGAGATCTGGTCGCCCTGCACAACCCCTGTATCAACACGAATACCCTCATCATCAGGCCACACAAGCTGGTGCAGAGTGCCGGTTTGCGGCAGAAAATCGCCAGCCGGGTCTTCAGCATAAACCCGCGCTTCAAACGCATGGCCGGCTATGGTGATATCTTCGTGCTTTGCAGGTAATTCTTCACCAGCAGCAACCTGCAATTGCCACTCAACCAGATCATAGCCGGTAATCAGTTCAGTAACAGGATGTTCAACCTGCAAGCGGGTGTTCATCTCCATGAAAAAGAAACCATCCGGTTTCAACCCGTCAGACCCATCAACAATAAACTCGACCGTTCCCGCCCCCGCATAATCAACCGCCTTTGCCGCCGCTATCGCTGCATCGCCCATGGCCTGACGAACTTCATCGGTCATGCCAGGTGCCGGGGCCTCTTCAATCACCTTTTGATGCCGACGCTGCAGTGAGCAGTCGCGCTCGAACAAATGAACAGCGTTGCCGTGACTGTCGCCAAAAATCTGCATTTCAATGTGACGCGGATTACTGATAAACTTTTCGATCAGGACTTTATCATCACCAAATGCTGCCGATGACTCGCGCAAGCAAGACACCAGTGCCTCATCAAACGCTGCATGAGTATCAACTTTACGCATACCCTTGCCGCCACCGCCTGCAACGGCTTTGATCATCACCGGATAACCGATTTCATATGCTTTTTGCTTGAGAAAAGCCGCGTCCTGATTGGCGCCCTGATAACCTGGAACGACCGGAACTCCGGCGTTCAGCATCAGTTCCTTGGCTTTATCCTTAAGCCCCATGGCGCGAATCGCAGTAGCAGGTGGACCGACAAATTTAACGCCCTGCTTTTCACATTGCTCGGCAAAATCGGCATTTTCGGACAAGAATCCATAGCCGGGATGAAGGCATTCAGCCCCGGTGGTTTTTGCCACTTCGAGAATTTTGTCGCCGCACAAATAGCTCTCATTGGCCGCTGCCGGGCCAATACAATAAGCTTCGTCGGCCAGCTTAACGTGCATGGCGTCTGCATCGGCTTCAGAATAGACAGCAATAACCCGCAGACCCATCCGTTTTGCCGTCCTGGCAATGCGGCAGGCGATCTCTCCGCGGTTAGCAATTATGATAGATGAAAACATACATATTTATGTCACTGCGGTGATCAATAGGCAAGCGATGTTTACCTACTTTTGGCTAATGTATCAAACGCCATCAATCGTTCCAGCAACCGCGGCATTTCATCCAGCGGCACCATGTTGGGACCATCCGAGGGCGCTGTATCAGGAGCTTGGTGGGTTTCAATGAAAACCGCAGCAACCCCGATAGCCACTGCCGCTGTTGCCAGCACTTCGACAAATTCCCGCTGTCCACCACTGGAAGAGCCCTGCCCGCCCGGTTGTTGCACCGAATGAGTAGCGTCAAACACCACCGGCACGCCCATGTCTTTCATAATCGGCAGTGAACGCATATCCGACACCAGCGTATTATAACCAAAAGAAGCCCCGCGCTCGGTCAGCATGATATTGGCATTGCCACTATCAACAACTTTTTTAAGGACATTCTTCATGTCCCATGGGGCAAGAAACTGGCCTTTTTTAATGTTGACGATTTTACCGGTGTTGGCCGCAGCAATCAAAAGGTCGGTTTGGCGGCACAAAAACGCCGGGATTTGCAAAACATCAACATAATCAGCAATAGCCGCACACTGTCCCGGTTCATGCACATCAGTTAACGTTGCCACACCAAGCTCTTTGCGCAAATCTGCAAAAATCTCCATGGTAGTTCCAAGACCTGCGCCGCGCTGTCCATCAATGCTGGTACGGTTGGCTTTGTCAAAAGAAGACTTGTAAATCAATCCAATGCCGAGATCTTTGCATATCTCCTGCATCCGTCCGGCGATATCAAAAGCATGCTGCCGGGTTTCCATCTGGCAAGGTCCGGCAATAATCGTCAGCGGCGCCTGATTGGCAATTTTTAAATCGCCCAGTTTAATCTCAGTATTTGCTTTCATTTTCTCACTCAAATAAAATCGCCGCACCACAAATAGACACCGGCTCTAAAGGTCCTTGTTTAACACCTATGGTAAATCCTGCAAGCTGTGGTCCGTCCGACATCTCCGGCGGCGCTGCACGGTAACGATTTTTGAAACTGGCTGGCGTAAGAATTACCACACGACCGCGCCTGGTTGCGATCAAAATATCTCCATCATCGGTCAGTTCAGACTGGCAATGGGTAAATGCCGACATAAACGGGGCGAAATCAACAGGGTTTTCAGCAACCAGGCATACTTCAACGATATGGCTCGCGGTGTTTTCATGGCGCTGATACTCAGCTTTCCAAAAATACTCCGGTTGAAACTGCTGGCAGGTAAAAAAGCCCGCCATCAACATGTCGTTGTGGCTGACAAAGTTAAGTCCGAAACTAACCGTAACGACCTCTTTCGATGGCAGAACGGCCTTGCGGGAAAACTCAAACGGCTCATAGCTATCCAATCCCGCCTGCCGTGCTGCAACATTGTCCTGACGAAAATCGTCACTATCCATAACCAGCATCGAGCATCCTTGGCGCTTTGCCAGATAATGCTGATTGAACCGTGCAAAGCCGAAATGCCCGGCCTGATCATCGGGAATTTTTTCCGGTTCGGCAACTGTCAACAGTTCGAGAAAAAAACCATCCAGTTGCACAATGCAATTATGGGTGCCAAACGGATGCTGAGCCCGCGGTGTTACCGTAAATCCCAATTGCCGGTAGCTGTCAGCGGCACTGTCAAGGTCATCCACACACAGCACAAGGTGGTCAAGCCCCTTCATTTTCGGGCCACCTTGCGCGGTTTGCGCGCCGCTGGTTTCTTTTCGAACGCTTGCGAGATTTTCTCAATATCGCGGATGTTGATATCACGCTGCGGGAACGGAATTTCGATACCAGCAGCTTTCAGTTCTCGAAAAATGGTAAACCGCAAATCTGAGGCTACCGCGGTGCAATAGCCGATATCATCCAAAAATATCCGAAGCTGAAAATCAAGTGAACTGGACCCGAAATCCATAAACATCACCCGCGGTGCCGGTGAAGATATGACACGGTCATGGGCCTGTGCACATTCAATCAGTATTTTTTGAACTTGTTCAGGGTCAGAATCATAACCAACCCCGACATTGATTTTGATCCGTCCCACCGATGACCCGTGAGACCAGTTTTTCACCGGATCAGAAATAAAACTCGAATTGGGCACAATCACCGAGCACCGGTCAAAAGTCTCAATTTCGGTCGAACGGACATTGATCTTTTTAACCACCCCTTCACCTGCACCCACTTCAATCCAGTCTCCGATTCGAATAGGACGTTCGGCCAGCAAGATCAAACCGGAGACAAAATTAGAAACAACTGATTGCAAGCCAAAGCCGATACCAACACTGAGCGCCCCGGCGACAATAGCCAGTTTGGAAAAATCCAGACCGGCTGCGCTAAGCGCAAACCCGCCAGCCAGCAGCACCCCGGTATATTTAACCCCGGTAGCGATGGAATTTTGCACCCCGGCATCAATATTTGACCGACTCAAAATGCGCCGGTTCAGCCACGTCGACAAAATTCGAACCACAATGACCCCAACAACCAGCATAACGATAGCCAGAAGAATTTTCGATGGCTCAATGGAAACATCGCCAACTTTAAAGCCAAAAAACGCTTGCCTGGCGAGGCTAGAGAAATCCACCCAGGTAATCGTCCAAAGAGCCAGAACAAGCGGCGCTCCAAGTAAAACAACCGAAACATCAGTGATTGTTGACAGCAACAACCCGACCCGCCGGATGGTCTCGTCACCCAGGCCCATCTTGCTTCTGATTGCCTTGCCAAACCGCGACCACGGCTGGGTACTGCTTGAAACCAGGGCATCAACGAGATGATGGATAAGATACAGAATAATAACCATCGCAGCAGTAACCAGCGTGTTGGTTATGATAAAGTGTGCCAGCGCAATGTAGCCAAATAACAGTGCAACAACGCAAATTCCCAACAACAACCAGGCGATCAAAAAGAACCGGTGGGCCCAGCTAAAGTAAAAACTTCTGCCTTCGGTAGGCTCGGTATCATCAAGCAGCGCCCCGGCACTTCGTGATGTTGAGACTATTTTGGCAAGAGTCACAATCAGCAAAATACTAACCAGAGCATGGACCCCGACGACAAACTCCAGCGGCATAAAGGTAATATCCGCCAAAGCACTGGCACCACGATCAAGCCCGAAAATTACCGCAGCAAACAATCCGTAACGAAACAGTTGACCGGCTGCCAAATCATCCATATTGGCAAGCCGCCAATCAAAATTGGACGGCGCCAACACTGCGCGCAGAACCGTAATCATAACACTGGCAATAAAGATGATTTCGCCACCCGCTATCACCAATCGTGGTATCCGCAGATCATCCACTGCTGACATCGTCACAATCGTCAGACTGATAAAAATCGTTACAACGCCAATAATGGCAACAACAACGGTCCCACCAACGGCCCGCCAGATTCGGCGCAAATCTGAGGCTTCCCCAATCCGGTCCGGTGGGTTGGACATTTTTGACCAGACGAAAAACACCAACAAAACAGCTAGCGAAAAAATACTCATAACAGCCAGAAAACTGGCAGTACCTGAAATTTTTTCATCAGTGCCCGCAGGCTTGTGCCAGACCTGAAACAGACCGGTTGTCCGCCCGCTGGCATCAACCAGTGTCGGTGTAAAATCCCACCACAATTGCGGATTCAATACCGAACGACGTGATACAAACACCCGTTCAACAAAAGCGGCTTTTTGCAACTCCGATATTTTAGATGCCAGTTGCCCGGTTTCCAACTCCAATAAATCCAGTTGTTTGAGCTCTGCCTTTAACCCGTTCAAAGTATTGCTAAGCGCGTCACGTTGGGTGGTGATAGTTTCCGCTTCGGTTTCGCCCTTTTTGGGCGCTGGCCCCAACTCCTTTAGTCGGGCAGCAAGGTCTGCAATGGGTGTTTCCATCCCGCCGCGGGCAATCGCAACTTTTTTGCGCAACTCCACAAGCACGCCACGGCTGGTAACCAGCTTTTCGATTGTCGCGGTTGGTGAATTGATATCTTTTCTAGCAGCGGCCAGTTCCTTGCCAAGGGCTTCAAAAGTTCGCCGGGCCCGGGCAATCGCATCATCAACCGCTGGAGCCACGACCGCAACCTTTGGTTTTGGTTGTATTTCAGTTTTTTCAGATGCAGGCTTTGTTGCAGGCGTTTCCTGCCCATACCCGGCCTGTCCAGATAACAGCAAAACAGACGCAACAACCAACGAGCGAAAGAGGGTCAAATAAGACACGCGCAATACTCCGATAAAGTTCTAAACCAGACGACTTTGTTCAACAGCAGCTGCAATAAATGATGCAAATAACGGATGAGGTTCAAACGGCCGTGATTTTAACTCGGGATGATATTGCACCCCGATAAACCACGGATGATCTTCCAGTTCTATGGTTTCCGGCAACAGCCCGTCAGGCGAAGTCCCGGCAAATTTCATTCCGGCTTTTTCCAGCGCTTCTCGATAACCCATATTCACTTCATAGCGATGCCGGTGACGTTCAGAAATCTCGGTCGCTCCACCATAAATTTCACTAATACGCGAGCCTTTTTCCAGTTTGGCAACATAGGCACCAAGTCGCATAGTACCGCCCAAATCTCCACTGGACTGGCGTTGTTCCAGCTCGTTACCCTTCATCCATTCGGTCATCAGCCCGACCACCGGCTCATCAGTTTCGCCAAATTCTGTTGAATTGGCATTTTCAATCCCGGCCAGATTGCGGGCAGCCTCGACCACCGCCATCTGCATTCCCAGACAAATCCCGAAATATGGCACATTATGTTCACGGGCAAAGGTCGCTGCCTTGATTTTACCCTCAACCCCGCGGCCACCAAACCCGCCGGGCACCAGAATTCCATCAACCCCATCCAGCATCGGTGTCGGATCTTCTTGCTCAAAAACCTCTGCCCCGAACCATTGCAGATTAACCTTCACCTTATTGGCAATTCCACCATGGGCAAGAGCTTCATTCAAGGATTTATAGGCATCCAGCAATTCAACATATTTGCCGACCACTGCTATGGTAACCTCACCTTCGGGATTGGCCACGCGGTTGGAAATTTCTTCCCAGCGTGAAAGATCAGGTTCCGGTGCATCTTCAATGCCAAATGCGGCCAGCACCTCCCGGTCAAGGCCTTCATTGTGGTAGGCAATCGGCACATCATAAATCGATTTCAGATCAAGTGCCTGTATGACCGCCGAAGGTCGCAAGTTACAGAACAATGCAATCTTGCGCCGTTCATTTTCCGGAATTTCACGATCAGCCCGGCACAGCAATATATCAGGTTGAATCCCGATAGAGCGTAGCTCTTTTACCGAGTGCTGGGTCGGTTTGGTTTTCAATTCACCCGCTGTTGGGATGTACGGCAGCAGCGTCAGGTGAATATAAACGCAATCACCGCGCGGCAATTCGTTTCCAACCTGCCGAATCGCTTCAAAAAACGGCAACGCTTCAATGTCGCCAACAGTGCCACCAATTTCGCACAAAACGAAATCATAATCCTCATTACCGTCATAGATGAAATCTTTAAGCGCATTGGTAACGTGTGGAATGACCTGCACGGTCGCGCCCAGAAAATCACCGCGACGTTCCTTGGCTATGATTTCCTGATACAGTCGCCCGGTGGTGATGTTGTCAGATTTAATTGCCGAACGTCCGGTATATCGCTCGTAATGCCCCAAATCGAGGTCAGTTTCAGCCCCGTCATCGGTAACAAAAACCTCGCCGTGCTGGTAAGGAGACATGGTGCCGGGATCAACATTGAGATAAGGGTCAAGCTTGCGTAATCGCACCTTGTAACCACGAGCCTGCAAGACCGCACCAAGAGCTGCTGAGCCAAGACCTTTACCAAGTGAAGAAACCACACCGCCGGTTATAAAAATATATCGCGCCATGGGATTTATGGATTAAACGGAGTCGACCGTTTAGGAAAGCATTACTTGCAAATAATCCCAAAAAACTTTTGCCGGCAGTTATCACAAACCACTCTTCAAATTACTGACTGGTTGGAACCTGTGGCTTGGCCGGGTCTTTTGGCGCCCCACCAAGGTTGGGCAATTTGACCGCTCCACCAGCGCCAGTGTTAGTATTTCCAGGTGCTTTTGATCCACCAACACCCTCAAAAACCGAGGTAGGCGCGCTAGAGCGCGTTGCCATAACCGTCAGACTGATTGATGTAATGAAAAAACCAAGGGCAAGAATTGCCGTGGCTCTTGTTAGCGCATTGCCGGCACCACGAGCGTTAAACATGCCACCGCCAGCACCGCCGCCGCCCCCGATTCCCAGGGCGCCGCCTTCAGAACGTTGCAACAAAACAGTGCCGATAAGGCCCATTGCGATCAACAAATGTATTACAAGAACAATTTCAGTCATCAGCCCGCCGGGCTCCTTAAAAATCTAAAAGCATGAATTGACCGCTATGTAATGCCAATTGCAGCAAATTGCAAGCCTACTCGTAAGCTGCAATGATACCCAGAAAATCAACCGCTTTAAGGCTCGCACCGCCAACCAGTGCCCCGTTCACATTGGCAGCAGCCATTAGTTCAACAGCATTGTTGGGCTTCACCGAACCGCCATACAAAATAGCAATTGGTGCTGCTTCGTCTTCACCCAGCGCCGCGACGAGCCGTTTACGAATATGAGTATGAACTTTTGCCACTTCTTTTACTGTCGGCGTAAGACCCGAACCAATCGCCCATACAGGTTCATAGGCAATAACCGTATTTTTGGCCGTTGCTGTCGCAGGCAACGAACCTTTAATCTGACTGGTCATTACCTTAAGAGTCTGGTTCGCCTTATATTGTTCGAGTGTCTCGCCAACACAAATAATAGCTGTAAGGCCCGCCGCATGGGCCGCTTCTGCCTTGGCGCAAACAGTCTTGTCTGTTTCGCCATGATCAGCCCGTCGCTCCGAGTGACCGACAATAACGGCTGTTACGCCGGTATTTTTCAACATTTCGGCTGAAATATCGCCCGTATGCGCCCCGCTCTGGGCTGTATGGCAATCCTGGCCGCCGATTTTGACTTTTGAGCCTTTGGCCGCTGTTTTTGCTTCACCAAGAAGTGTCGCGGGTGGGCAAATCATCACATTGCATTTTGGCTTGCGATCTTTAAGCTTAGCCGCAAGAGTTCTTATTTCCTTCAAAGATGCCTTTTTGCCATTCATCTTCCAGTTACCGGCGACAAGCGCACGAGGTGATTTTGCCATTAGAAATTCCCCTTTTAAATCTCTGAATTTGTCTTCAAATATTGACATTGGATATCAGACCTTTATCTGTTTGCGAAGGGCACCAATTGCAGCAGGCAAAAACCAGCCTTATTTATGGTAAATTGGTCCACATAAAAGAAAAGGAAAACGCAATATGCTCACTGCCATGCGAGGCGCAACCGGCGGCATTATCGCCAAAACATTTCTGGTACTCTTGGCCGGCAGTTTTGCTGTCTGGGGTGTTGCCGATGTTTTTACCGGCTCACGCGATCAGGTTCTGGCAAAAGTCGGCGAGCGCGAAATCAGCGCGGTTGAGTTCCGAAACTTTTTTGACCAGCGCCTGCAAGACCTGAGCCGGAGAACCGGCCAGCCAATAACCGCTGCCCAGGCCCGCAAATTTGGCATGGATCGTCAAATCCTTGGAGACCTCCTGAGAAGTGGTGCCTTGGATGAACAGGCAAAAACCATGAAGATGTCGCTGTCAGGTAAATTTATTGCCGAACAAATCGCCAAAAACCCGGCATATCAAGACGCAAGCGGCAACTTTAGCGCCAGTGCCTTGCAGCAACGCCTGTACAATGCCAGCGTTACCGAGGCGCAGTTCATTGCCAACGAACGCAACAATATGATCCGCACTGCTATCACCTCTGCGATTTCAGATGGCCTCGAAGCCCCGGCAACACTGGTTCGTCTGGTCGCTGAACAAGCCAGCGAACTTCGCGATGCCGCTTACTTCACCATCAGCGGCGATGGCATAGAGATTGCCGAGCCGACCGATAAGCAGGCCGCGGAGTTCTATATCAAAAACAAATCCCGCTTTGCAGTGCCAGAGCGCCGGGTTTTCGAAACCATGTCCATTAACGCTGCTACATTGGGCAAATCGGCCGAAATTAACGACGAAATTCTCAAAACTATCTATGAGAAAGAAAAATCCCGCTTTGGCTCACCCGAAACCAGAATCATTGAGCAAATCCCCTTTGGCAACAAGGTTGAAGCCTCAGCCGCACTGAAACGTATTCGCGAAGGTGTATCATTTGATTCGATTGCCAAAGAGCGTGGGTTAACCGATAAAGACAAGCTACTTGGTACTTTTAAAAGACCCGATGTTCCTGACCGGCAAATTGCTGATGCAGCCTTCAGCCTTAAAGAAGGTGCGGTTTCAGAACCCGTGAGCGGTAAACTCTCAACCTTTTTGATACGGGTTGCCAAAATCACCCCGGAAAACGTCAAAACACTTTCAGATGTTCGTGACGAATTGGTCAAAATCATTCAAACCGAAGCCGGTCGTGATGAAATTCTAAATTTGCGTGACAAGGTTGAAGATGAGCGCGGTGGCGGGGCACCGTTCAAGGAAATCGCCAAGTCCCTGGGCCTTTCCTACAATATCACCCCTGCCCTGAATCGAGCCGGTTTCGACAAAGATGGCAAACCGGGCAGCGACATCGCTGACTGGGCCAAAGTTTTGCAAGCCGGCAATGAAAGCGACGTCGGTCTGGAAATTGACCCGGTTGCCACTCAGGATGATGGGTTTGTCTGGGTAAATATACAGGATGTTATCCAGTCCCACACCAAACCTCTCAAAGAAGCGAAAGACGAGGCCGGTAAAATGTGGAAAGCTGACCAACTTCGTCAGGCAATCAAAAAGAAAGCCGAAGATCTGAAAAAACGCGCCAATGGCGGTGACAAATTCCAAGACCTGGCCCAACAGGCCGGTGCCGAAATCAAAAAGGAACTGGGCTTCAATCGCCGCACTGCCAGCGCCAACTTTGACAGCAACGCCGTGCGGGCAGCCTTTGCCGGCAAGCTTGATCAAGTCACGATTTCGATCAATCCGGATGGAAAGGCAGCCAAGATCATGTCAATTACACCGGTTCTGGCCCCGCCCTATAATCCCTCAAGTGCCGAGGTCAAGGAAATCCGCAGTCAACTCAAAGCATTGATCAACAATGATGTTTATGCCGGTTACATGGCCGAGTTACAAAAATCTGTTGGTGTTGAAATTCGACAGGACGCCTGGTCGCGGGTGTTTCAAACCCCGTAACATTTCCAACAGCAATATGTAGAACCAATCAAATGTCTATTTCACCCGACTTTACGGCCTTTTCGAAAACCTATGAAAAAGGTGCACCGCAGGCGGTTTATACCAGTTTGGTCGCTGATCTTGAAACCCCGGTCACCGCCATGCTGAAAATCGGCAAGCAAGCCAGATACAGCTTTCTGCTGGAATCGGTTGAAGGTGGCGCCGTCCGCGGTCGCTATTCAATGATCGGCCTGAACCCTGATCTGATCATGCGCATCAATGGCCCCAAAGCTGAAGTTAACCGCACCGCCTTGATCGATGAAAGCAGCGGCTTTGAAGCGATGCCGCAACAGCCTCTTGATGCGTTGCGGGCAATAATGGCCGAAACCGAAATCGAGTTGCCCGACGCTCTGCCCCCGATGGCCGCCGGTCTATTTGGCTATATGGGTTATGACATGGTGCGGTTGATGGAAGACCTTCCACAACAAAATGTCGATGTGCTGGAAGTGCCGGACGGGATTTTTATCCGCCCGACAGTGATGGCGATTTTTGATGCAGTCAGAGACGAAGTAACAGTTGTCGCGCCGATTTATCCATCAGAAAAAACCAGTGCCAAAGCAGCCTATGAAAATGCCTGTGACCGGCTCAATACGGTTATTGACATGCTGGAACAACCGCTGGACCCGCGTATTCACCAATCACCCGACACCCCGGCAATAAAGGCACCTGTGTCAAATACCACGCCGGAAGATTACAAAAAGATGGTTTTGAAAATCAAGGACTACATCAGTGCCGGTGATGTGTTCCAAACCGTAATCTCGCAACGTTTCGAAACCGAGTTCCCCCTGCCACCCTTTGCCTTGTACAGGGCTCTGCGGCGCGTCAACCCCTCGCCTTTCCTCTACTTTCTCAACTTCGATACGTTCTCGATTATTGGCTCAAGCCCTGAAATTCTGGTACGCGTCCGTGATGGCCGGGTTTCCATTCGACCGATTGCCGGCACCAGGCCGCGCGGGGCAACCCCGACAGCTGACAAGGCGCTGGCCGATGAGTTACTGGCCGACCCCAAAGAACTGGCCGAACACTTGATGTTGCTTGATCTGGGCCGCAATGATGTCGGACGGGTGGCTGAAATTGGCTCGGTTGAAGTCACCGATAAATTCATTCTCGAGTTCTACAGCCAGGTCATGCACATCGTTTCCAATGTCGAGGGTAATCTCGACAAGAAATTCGATGCCATCGATGCCCTGGAAGCCGGTTTTCCGGCCGGAACCGTTTCTGGTGCCCCCAAAGTGCGGGCCATGGAAATTATCGATGAACTGGAAAAAGAAAAACGCGGCCCCTATGCCGGTTGCGTTGGCTACTTCTCGGCCAATGGCGACATGGACACCTGCATCGTCTTGCGCACCGCCATCGTCAAGGACGGCAAGATGTATGTACAGGCTGGCGCTGGCGTTGTTGCAGACAGTGTGCCACAAAGCGAGCATGAGGAATGTATCAACAAGGCAAAGGCGCTGTTTCGCGCCGCTGAAGAAGCTGTTCGCTTTGCCGGTCAAGCTGGACGCGGGCAATAGATCATGATTACGCTGATAGACAATTATGACAGTTTCACCTGGAACCTTTATCACTTCCTTGGCGAATTGGGCGCGGAAACAGTGGTCCATCGCAATGACCAGATTAGCGTCGGCCAGGTATTGTCATCAGGCACCGATGGCATTGTGCTGTCACCCGGCCCGTGCACGCCCGATGATGCCGGCATTTGCCTTGAACTGATCGAAGCCGCGCAAGAAAAACTCCCCCTGTTTGGCGTCTGCCTTGGCCATCAGTCTCTTGGACAGGTGTTCGGTGCCAAAGTCGTCCGCGCACCCAACCTGATGCACGGCAAGGTTTCTACCGTAGAACATTACGGCCACCCGTTATTTGATGGCATTCCCAAGAGATTCCAGGCTACCCGCTATCACTCCCTGACCATAGAGCCCGATAGCATTCCCGACTGCCTTGAAGTGACTGCCAGAAGTGATGATGGCGTCATCATGGGCATTTCGCACCGTGAGTTACCAATGCACGGGGTACAATTTCATCCTGAAAGCATTGCCTCGGAATACGGCCACAAATTATTGGGCAATTTCCTCAAATTGACCGGCCTTGACCCCCTCGACGTGCAAGAAAGCATAGAAGAGAAAGCATAGAACATGTCTGACTTTAAACCTCTTATCGACAAGGTCGCCAACGGTAAGGCACTTAGTATTGAAGAAGCAGAAGCTGCCTTTGAGGTGATGATGTCGGGTCAGGCAACCCCGTCGCAAATCGGCGGGTTTTTGATGGCTTTACGGGTCCGTGGTGAAACCGTTGATGAAATCACCGGTGCTGTGCGTACCATGCGGGCCAAAATGACCCGGGTTAACGCCCCTTCTGATGCCCTTGATATTGTCGGCACCGGCGGTGATGGTTCGGGTTCCTATAATATCTCCACCTGCTCGGCCATTGTCGCTGCCGGTGCTGGTTTAAACATCGCCAAACACGGCAACCGCTCACTATCATCCAAATCAGGTGCCGCCGATACACTGGCAGCACTGGGGGTGAACATCGAAGTTTCACCAGAAAAAATCAGCGAGTGCATAGCCAAAGCCGGTGTCGGCTTTATGTTTGCCCCTGCTCACCACGCCGCCATGCGCCATGTGGGTCCAACCAGGGTTGAACTTGGCACTCGAACCATTTTTAATCTGCTTGGTCCGCTGTCCAATCCGGCAGGCGTCTCAAAACAGATTGTTGGCGTCTTTTCAAAAGCCTGGGTCAAACCTCTCGCCCACGTTCTTAAACAACTGGGCTCGGAGCGGGTCTGGGTAACCCATGGCGAAGGCGGACTGGACGAAATCACCCCGACCGGCACCACATGGGTATCTGAATTGAAAGATGGTGAGGTAACATCCTTTGAAATTCAACCCGAAGATGCCGGTATCAAGCGCTGGACACTGGATGATCTTAAAGGTGGTGAACCGGCAGAAAATGCCGAGGCCCTGCGCGAAGTCCTCAAGGGCGCCAAAAACGCCTTCCGCGATGCCTCTATCATGACCGCTGGTGCAGCTTTGGTGGTGGCTGACAAGGCCCCTGACCTGAAAACCGGCACCGCAATGGCTGCTGCCGCCATTGATGATGGCCGCGCCCTTAAAACACTCGATAAACTAGTAGAAGTATCAAATAGCTGATCATGGTAACTATTCTCGATAAAATCGCAGCATATAAACGCGAAGAAGTCGCCGCTGCCAAACAGACCGTCAGTACCGCTGACATTATCCAACGCGCTGCTGTAGGCAACCCGGTTCGCGGTTTCAAATCTGCGCTGGAAAGCAAAATCAATGAGGGCAAATGGGCCCTGATAGCAGAAATCAAAAAAGCCAGCCCGTCAAAAGGCTTGATCCGCGAAGACTTCAATCCGCCAGAACTAGCAAAAGCCTATCAAAAAGGCGGCGCTGCCTGCCTGTCTGTCCTGACCGACACACCATCGTTTCAGGGCGCCCCACAATTTCTGATTGATGCCCGCCAAAGCGTCACCCTGCCCGCCTTGCGCAAAGACTTCATGCTTGATCCCTATCAGGTCTATGAAGCCCGTTCCTGGGGTGCCGATGCTATTTTGCTGATTATGGCGATGATTGATGACACACTCGCTGCCGAACTTGAAGCTCTGGCTTTTGAGTTGGGGATGGATGTTCTGGCCGAAGTTCATGACGGGCAAGAACTGGACCGGGCACTTAATTTGAAAACCGGCTTGATCGGAATCAATAACAGAAACCTTAAAACCTTCCATACCAGTCTCGAAACAACCCGCGAACTTGCCCCCAAAGTCCCTAAAGACAGACTGATTGTTGGGGAAAGCGGGCTGGCGACGCCGCAGGATTTACAATATTTGTCCGATGTCGGTGTAAACTGCTTTTTGATTGGTGAAAGTTTAATGCGTAAACAAAATGTAGCTGGTGCAACACAAAACCTGCTCACCAAACCGGTACCCGCTAGCGGGGAGCTGACTTAATGTCTGAAAAACGCTTGACACACCTTGATGAAACCGGTGCCGCAGCCATGGTCGATGTGTCTGAAAAAGACATTACCAACCGGATTGCAAGGGCCGGTGGTTATATTGAGATGAGACCTGAAACCCTGGCCATGATCCTTCAAGGTTCAGCCAAAAAAGGCGATGTCATCGCCACAGCGCGCATCGCCGGCATTATGGCCGCCAAGCGCTGCCATGAATTGATCCCCCTCTGCCACCCTTTGCTGATTTCAAAAGTTGCTGTGGATTTTCAACCGGATGAAAAAACCAGCCGGATATATGTTGAGGCAATGGTCAAGATTTCCGGCAAAACCGGGGTGGAAATGGAAGCCCTGACCGCCGTCAGCATCGCCTGCCTGACGCTTTATGACATGTGCAAGGCGGTTGATCGCGGCATGATAATTTCCGATGTCAAAGTTTTAGAAAAAGACGGTGGCAAATCAGGTCACTACAAATTGTGAGTTAATTATGAGTCTTTTACCGGTTGAAGAAGCAAAGCGTCGAATTCTGCACGGTGTAAAAACCACCAAAGTCAAAAACGTTCAGATAGACCGGGCCGCCGGACGTGTGCTTGCCAAAGACCTGAAAGCCAAACGCAATCAACCACCATTTGCCGCTTCTGCTATGGATGGCTACGCCGTTAAAGCCCGGGACATTACTAAAACTCCCGCAGAACTGCACGTAATCGGTCAGGCACCAGCAGGACAACAGTTTTCCGGTCGCATGTTGGTTGGTCAGGCGGTGCGCATTTTCACCGGTGCGCCCCTGCCGCAAGGCGCTGATACCGTGATCATGCAGGAAAACACTGTAACCAAGGGCGACAGTGTTATAATCGGTCAATCGGCCAACAAAGGCAATTTCATCCGTCCCGCAGGACTTGATTTCAAAAAAGGCAATGTGGTGTTGTCGGCCAACACACTCCTTAACGCCAGAAATACCGGTCTTTGCGCCGCCATGAACTACGCCAAAGTGCCAGTTCGCAAAAAACCCACAGTAGCCATTCTGGCAACTGGTGACGAATTGGTCGAACCCGGCGGCAAGCTTCGAGCCGATCAGATTGTTTCATCAAACTCAACAGCCCTGGCCGCTGCAATTACCGCATTTGGCGGCAAACCAATTGATCTCGGCATTGTGCCGGACAAACTCAACCATGTCGAAAGAGCTATCAAAAAAGCCAGCCAAGCCGATATCTTGATTACCATCGGCGGTGCCTCAGTTGGCGACCACGACCTGATTGGTCCCGCCTTTGAAAATCTCGGCATCAAGCTAGATTTTTGGAAAATTGCCATGCGCCCCGGCAAACCGCTGATTTTTGCCACCAGAGGAAAACAGCGAATTTTGGGCCTGCCGGGGAATCCGGTTTCTTCGCTGGTTTGTGCCAGAATTTATCTCAAACCACTCATTGAGAAAATGCTTGGCCTGACCAGCACTGATGACCTTGGCAAAGCCAAACTCGCGATACCGCTTCCAGCAAATGACCTCCGGCAGGATTATCTCCGCGCCAAGCTAACCCGCGATGCCAGAGGGCAATTGATCGCAACGCCCTTCCCGCTGCAAGACAGTTCGATGCAGCTTACCTTTGCCCGCTCTGACGCGCTGATCATCCGCTCGCCAAATGCGCGATATGCCCGCAAAGGTGCTGTGGTTTCATTTTTGCCGATAGATTTTTAGACCATTTTGACGCTACGAACCTGCGACGCATTGCGCCACAGGATTGTAAGCTTTTCTAATTGCTGACATAATTCCTCCTTTTTTCGAACATGAAAGAAGAAGAGAACGCCCTCTCAAATTTTGCATATTAGAAGGGGCGCATATAGGTGTTCGTAACAATCAACCACCGCGCGAAGTTCATGCGCGCGTTTACAATCCTGTCTCTGTCGGTTGGCATTTCACTGGCATCGGCAAATCTCAACAGTGCCAATGCCGAGCGCATCGAAACTGCGCAGCTGAAACAAAGTAAGGCTAATTTCAAAAATCCGGTCAGCAAGCGAAAGGTTCGCATCCGCAAGGCTTCGACATACAGCAAAGCACGCCGGGCGTTGAAACGGACTAAAAAAAGCTCCCTGCGCCGCCGCTCACCAAAACATGTGATTAAACATACGCGCACCCGCCGTTATCACGGCCTCCATCCCCGGCTGAGCCGCTTGCTCGCCGTTGTCAAACGCCATTACGGTCGTCCGGTCATTGTATCGTCAGGTTGCCGTTCTCACCGCCACAATCGCCGCGTCGGTGGTGCGAAACGCTCAATGCATCTGCGGTGTATGGCTGCTGATTTCAAAGTTTCTGGCGTGTCTAAGTCAAGCTTACGTCGCTACGTTTCAAGACTGCCCGGTCGCGGCGGTGTCGGCACCTATTGTGGCCGCTCCATTGTCCACCTCGATGTCGGCCCCCGCCGCTCGTGGTATCACGGTTGCCGCAAGCGCCGTAGTAAGCGTAGAAGTTAGAGCACTTCCCGAAAAGTGGGAACCGGTTTTCGGATAAAGAAGTGCGAAAAACGCTTTAGAAGTACTCAAGGCTGACCCGGAACAAATCTTTAAGATTTTGCACCTGGTCAGCCATGGCAAACAGCACAACCCGGTCATTGGCTTTGATTTCCGTATCACCGGTTGGCATAATCACTTTGCCATCGCGCACAATGGCACCAAGCCGGACACCATCAGGCAGTTCGGTATCGCGTAATTTGTTGCCAATCATTGGTGATGTCTCCAACACATCAGCCTCAACAATTTCGCCGTCACCACCCAAAACCGGGTGAACACCACGAATACGACCACGACGTACGTGCTTGAGAATGCTGGAAATGGTAACCGTTCGCGGATCAATAAAAGCATCGAGTCCGAGCCGGTCGCGCAATGAAGAAATCTCTAAGCCCGATACCAGCGCCATCGCCTGCAACGTGCCTTGTTGTTTGGCCATCATTGATGACAGAATATTGACTTTGTCATCATCGGTAACCGCAATAAACGCCTCGGTCTGGTGGATGCCTGCTTCCCGCAAAATCTCATCATCCAGTACAGAACCGTGCAACACCATAGCCCGGCGCAACTTTTCTGAAACGGCCTCGGCCCGCTGTTCATTGACTTCAATAACCCGGATTTTAATCCCGCTACTGCGCTCTTCCAGTTTTTCGGCCACATAAAGCCCGATATTTCCGCCACCACCGATGATCACATGCTCTGGCGGTCTTTCATTATGCCCGAACAGAGATAACACCCGCGCTGCCTGAGACTGATCACAGATAATAAAGACCTGATCGTGCGCCAACAGCTGTTCATCACTGTGAGGAACGAAAGTTTTTCCCTCACGCACCACGGCAACAACCACCGCATTAAGGTCAGGAAACAGCTCGGTTAATTGCGATAATGGCGTATTTACAATCGGACAATCGTCGCGCAGTGTGATGCCGATGGCCAGAACAGTCTCATCAACAAAATAAATCGCCTCAAACGCCCCCGGCAACGCCAAACGCCGAAGAACCATCTCACCCACGGCAATTTCCGGCGAGATAATTACGTCAATCGCCGTGTTGGCGGCCGAAAACATTCGCTGGTATTCAGGTGCCAGATAAGCCTGTGCCCTGACCCGGGCAATTTTGGTAGGAACTTCAAACAGTGAATTAGCCACTTCGCAAGCCATCATATTGACTTCATCAACAAATGTCGCGGCGATGATCATGTCAGCATCTTCAGCACCGGCTCGCTCCAATACATCAGGATGGGCGCCATGACCAACAATGCCCTGTATGTCCTGCGAATTGGAGATAAGCTGAATCAGTTCTTCAGAAGTATCAATCAGGGTAACATCATTGTCTTCACGTGCCAGCCGCTCAGCTATGCCGCGTCCAACCTGCCCTGCCCCGCAAATAATTATTTTCATGTTTCAAAGCCAATAATTCACACCCCCAATATCTAGCACATCGGTATGGTGGTCCAAAAGGCCTAATTGTTAGCCACATTTTATTCGTTAGCCACATTTTATTCGTTAGCCACATTTTATTCGTTAGCCACATTTTATTCGTTAGCCACATTTTATTCGTTAGCCACACTTTATTCGTTAGCCACACTTTATTCGTTAGCCACACTTTATTCGTTTGCCACACTTTATTCGTTAGTAAGCCCAAGGGATTTGATTTTCCGGTGCAGCGCCGACCGTTCCATCCCCACATGAGTTGAGGTTCGCGAAATATTGCCACCAAAACGCATTAATTGTGCAGCTATGAAGTTTCGCTCAAAAACCTCCCGCGCTTCACGAAGGGTCAGGTTGAGTATTTCCTCGTTATCAGAGCCATTAATGGTCCCAGGCACCGAATCCCCCACTTCGCTGGGCAGCATGTCTTTGGAAATTTCACTGCCGCTTTCACCTTCGGCCAAAATCAACAACCGCTCAACATTGTTACGCAATTGCCTGATATTACCGGGCCAATTGTGAGTTTGCAGAATAGCCACCACATCGTCACCAATTTTCCGCGCCGGTTGCCCTGAAGTCTGAGAGTATTGTTCAGCAAAATGGGCGATCAACTCGGGAATATCTTCGGCATGTTCCGGCAACCCGGGGACCAAAACCGGTACCACATTCAAGCGGTGAAACAGGTCTTCCCTGAATTCTCCGTCTTCGATCATCTTTTGCAAATCCCGGCTGGAAGACGAAACCACCCGAACATCCACTTTAACCTTGTTGCTGCCACCAACACGTTGAAACCGTTGCGCCACCAAAACCCGCAAAACTTTCGCTTGGGTTTCAAGCGGCATATCGGCAACTTCGTCTATATACAATGTGCCCTGATGCGCCTCTTCCAGCGCGCCGATACGCTGGGCTTTACCGGTTTCAATATCCTCGGTGCCAAAGAACTCTTCTTCCATGCGGTCAGGCGTCATGGTGGCAGCACTTAAGGTCACAAACGGCCCACTATGACGCAAAGATTGCTCATGCAAAATGCGTGCGGCAAGTTCCTTGCCCGAACCATGCGGACCGGTAATCAGCACCCGGCTGTTGGTCGGTGCCACTTTCTCAATCGTCTGTTTAAGCTGCCGGATAGCAGCTGATTCCCCGATCAGCTCGTTTTTGCCACCGGTACGCCCGCGCAGTTCATCATTTTCGCGTTTAAGCCGGGAAATCTCCAAGGCTTTTTCAACAACAAATACCAGCCGGTCCGCTTTAAAGGGCTTTTCCAGATAATCATATGCGCCGCGCTGGATCGCCGATACCGCAGTTTCAATATTACCATGTCCCGAGATTATCACCACCGGCACATCGGGGTGTTTGTCTTTGATAACATTCAACAAATCAAGCCCGTCAAGCCGTGAGCCCTGCAACCAGATGTCCAGCACAATCAACGATGGACGCCGCTCCTCAATGGTGGCAAGGGCTGAATCGCTGTCAAATGCCAGACGGGTTTCGTATCCCTCATCTTCGAGAATGCCGGAAATCAGTTCGCGAATATCCACCTCATCATCGACAATTAAAATATCAGCTGACATTAGCTTCTCCCGTTTTCTTATTGTTTTTATCCAAGGTAACCTCTGTTTTTGCTTCTAGTGGAAAAACAAGGCTAATCTGTGCACCGCGTCCATCATCAAAGTCTTTTGGTGCATCACTTAAGGTGATGGTTCCGTGATGGTCCTGCATGATACGTTTGACAATCGCCAGCCCCAATCCAGTACCTTTAGCCCGGGTTGTCATATATGGTTCGGTCAACCGTCCACGGTTTTCTTTTGGCAGTCCTTTGCCATTGTCGGTAACCGTCAGGATCACATCCGAGTCAACTTTGCGAAGCGAAATGATGATTTTGGCCGGCGGCTCTGGCTCAACCTCTAATCTGGCCTCAATCGCTTCCTTGGCGTTTTTCACCAGATTGGTAATCGCCTGTGTCACCAAACGACGATCAACCGCAATTTCAATATTTTCATCAACAATATCGGTTTCAAAAATAATCTCTTCAAAACTCGCTTTTTGCAAAACCAGAGCGTCTTTGGTGACGGTGACAATATTGATTTTCTCGAGTACAGCACTCGGCATCCGGGCAAATGACGAAAACTCATCCACCATGCTGCGAATATCACCAACTTGCCGAATGATGGTTTCAGTACACTTGTCAAACACTTCCGGGTTTGAGGTAACCTCCTTGCCATATTTCCGTTTCAAACGCTCTGCGGCCAGTTGAATAGGCGTCAAAGGGTTTTTTATTTCATGAGCAATGCGTCTGGCAATATCAGCCCAGGCAGAATTGCGCTGCGCCGCGACCAGCTCTGAAATATCATCAAAGGTAACCACCACCCCGTGTTCATCTTCACTGGTGCGTTCAGTCGTCACCTGAACAACAAAATTCTTGTCGTGATCATCGATATGCAATGTAATGTTGTCTTCAGCCCGTCCTGAAACCTTGCTCTCGGCAAGTTCAAAAGCTGGAACCATCTCAGGTAACACTTTACTGAAGTTTTTGCCGAGCAGATCACGGCGACTTTTCTTTAAAAGTTTCAACCCGGACCGATTAACCAGCGTTATTTTGCCATCAGGATCAATGCCGATAACACCGGAGCTAACCCCGGCCATAACCGCTTCAGAAAAACGCCGCCGCTCATCCAGTTGATGATTGGTCGATACCAACTCTCCCCGCTGAGTCACCAATTGCGACGTCATCTGGTTAAACGTCATCCCCAGCGTTGCAATATCGCCGGTACCGCCGCCAACCCGAACTTTGGTTGCCAATTCGCCTCTCGAAACCTTTTCAGCCCCTTTCACCAGCGCCACAATTGGTTCAACCAGCCGGTCAGCCACCAACATGCCCAACCATACCGCTGCCAGCAGGAAAATTACCGCAACACCGACAAACATCATGGCAAAGGTGACTTGCAAACCGGTCCGCTGAGACAGCATCCGATCATATTTCAGCTTTTCAATACGCGCTTTAAGCAATTGCGATGTCACATTCGGATTGACCAACCGATAAATGTACAAAAAATGATTGTCGTACTCTTTCAGTTTGATCAGACCGCGAATAACGTTACCGGTCCCTGGTCCGACCACAACCATTTCACCTTTTTCCGCTTTTGCAATCTCAGCATCCATAGGCGGACGAAAGCCGAGATCACGACTGGCTGAAATACTCGCCTCAATCTTTTTTTTGCCATTGTCGATAATAAATGCGCCAGACAAGTTCCGAAGCGAGACAAGCGTAGCCAATTGGCTGAGAAACACCCGCCGGTTCTCATCAAAAATTTTCTTGGTCTGATTGACATTCAAAGCGATACCGGAAAGGTCACCGCGCACCAGGTCAACTTGCTCCTCGTGATAAGCTTCACCGATACTGACCGACGTCTGCACCATTACGCTCATCCGGTCCGAAAACCACGCATCCAGCCCTCTGTTAAGGGTAACTGTGGCAAAAAAAGCAATCACGAGGGCCGGCACCGCGGCGAAAAGGCTAAATTGCCCGACAATCCGGGCGTGCAAAATCGCCCCGGGAATTTTTCGATGCCGGGCAACCAACAACTGCCAGACCTGCCAGCCGATCAGCAATGCCATGACCGAAAGGACGGCCGCATTGGCCAGCAACAAATTGAAAATCGTATCCGATTCCGGCGCAATTGGAGTCAGGCCGGTCAAAATAGCAAATGTCGCTACGCCGAGACCTATGGCTAAAATCACCAGACCGGCACCGGCGCGACCAATGCCTCTTTGCCGCAAACTGACAAATTGCACGTCTTCATTGCCCGAAAATTCCGGCGAATTTCTATCTTGTTCGATTGCTGTCATTATTTTCTTTTATCAACAAAACGCTACATTTCCCCCGCTACTTAACCTGCGGAATCGCTACAAAAGCAGTGTTGCACAAAATCAACACGTATGTGGCAATTTTACGACAAACATAGCGTTAAGTGATATTGTTTTTTCGCACCACGGTCAACTGTAGGTCCTTAATACGCGACCTTAAAGTGTTGCGGTTTATGCCAAGCAATTGCGCCGCTTTGATCTGATTGCCGTTTTCGGCTGCCAGCGCTGCTAAAATCAGCGGCGCTTCAACTTTTTGAATTATTCGGGCATAAAGCCCCGGTGGCGGATTTTCATCGCCAAACCCGGCAAAGTAATCCACAAGGTATTTTTCCACCACGTCTGACAGATCAAACACCTGCTCACCATCCTGCAATGGGGTGATTTCTTTTTGAGCAGCAAACTCAGCCTCAACTGCCGCCAGATCAATTTCTTCATCCGGTTGAATGGCCACCAGTCGCTGGATCAAATTCTCCAGTTCACGGACATTACCGGGCCATTTATGCCGGGTCAGTCTCTCAATCGCCCGCGTCGTCAGGGTTTTGGCCGGCAAGCCCTGCTTTTGGCAGGTCTGCAGGAAGTGATGCACCAAATCGGCAATATCACCAACTCTTTCACGCAGTGGCGGCAACCGCAAAGGCACGACATTCAGCCGAAAATAGAGATCTTCGCGAAAACTACCCTGCTTGATCAACTGCCGCAAATCGCGGTGAGTGGCAGCAATGACCCGTACATTGGTCTTGCGTGGCCGGGAACCGCCGACACTGCTAAATTCCCCCTCTTGCAACACCCGAAGCAAACGGGTTTGCGCCTCCAATGGCATATCGCCAATCTCATCAAGAAATAATGTCCCGCCCTGGGCTTGCTCAAACCGCCCCGCATAGCGCGCCGTTGCACCGGTAAAAGCACCTTTTTCATGACCAAACAACTCGGACTCGATCAGCTCGCGAGGAATAGCGGCCATATTTATCGCAACAAAGGGTGATTGTTTGCGTTTGGAATAGTCGTGCAGGGCCCGCGCCACCAATTCCTTGCCGGTTCCTGATTCACCAACGATCATTACCGTTAAGTCGGTCTGAGTCATGCGGGCGATTATGCGATAGATATCCTGCATGGCTGGCGAGCGACCAACCAGTGGCATTTCCTCTACAAATTCATTTTTCCTGCGCAATTTTGAAGATTTCTCACCCCGCGATGCCTGTTCAAGGCCACGCTCAACAACCCCCAGCATCTCCTTGAGATCAAAGGGTTTTGGCAAATACTCATAGGCCCCACGCTCGGCCGCAGTAATGGCTGTCATAATGGTATTTTTGGCACTCATCACAATTACTGGCAGATTGGGGCGGGCTTTCTTGATACGCGGCAGAATTTCAAAGGCATTCTCATCGGGCAAAACCACATCGGTGATCACGATATCACCCTCGCCCTCAGCCACCATCCGCCACATGGTCATGGCATTCCCGGTGGCACGAACTTCGTAGCCGGCCCTTGTCAGGGCTTGCGTCAAGACGGTACGGATTGCCGTGTCATCATCGGCCAGAATAACCGTTTTTTGCTGGTCAGCGTTCATCACCAGACCTTTCTTGTTCAGACGTTGGCTCTTCAGATAAAGGCAAAAGAATAGAAAATACTGTCTCGCGATCATTGCTGTCACATTCAATGACCCCGCCATGATCCCCGACAATTTTAGCCGTCAGCGCCAAACCCAACCCTTTGCCATTGGGCTTGGACGACACAAATGGCTCAAACAAATGCGGTAAAATATCCTCGGAAATTCTCGCACCGGTATTTGCAACCTTAACTTCAAGCGGCAAGGAAATTCGCTCGCCACTGCCGCGGACCGACAAATGGACCCCGGGGCGAAAAGAGGTTGAAAGGGTAATAGTTCCTGCAACCCCGGAATCATCAATCGCTTCAGCCGCATTTTTCACCAGGTTCAGCAGGACCTGAATTAACTGGTCACGATTTCCCAACACCGAAGGAAGCGATGGGTCATACACTTCATTGATCGTAACATTCTGCGCAAACCCGCTCTGGCTCACTTTGCGAACATGAGACAGAACCGAGTGTATATTGACAGCGGTGCGAACAATTGGTCGTTCATCGGAAAATTCTTCCATCTGGTTGACCAAATCGCGAATTCGGTCCGTTTCAGTAACGATCAACTCGGTAAGCTCCAGATCTTCACTTTCCAGCCCGGTTTCCAGCAATTGTGCTGCGCCACGGATACCCGATAACGGGTTTTTGATTTCGTGAGCCAGCATCGAAGCCATGCCCGTTACCGTACGCGCCGCATTTCGATGCGTCAGTTGCCGATCGATTTTCTGGGCCATAGAGCGTTGCAGGATTTGCAACAAAACGGAGCCTTTTTGATCAATTATCGGCGCAATCTGCAGATCTGAAACCCGCTCGCCACCAAAGCGCGGCGTGCCGACTGCTATGCCATATTCATTGACAGTCGCCTGGAATTTCCTGACATCATCCAGCAAAGCCAGTACCGGGCTGGTTTCAGGAATAATCGCACTGATCTTTCTTTTGGTCAGAGACTTTGAGCTGGCATGGAAAAAGTTTTCAGCCGCCACATTGGCAAAAACCACCATATTATCGCCATCAACAACCAGCAACGGGTTTGGTATTGATTCCAGAAATGCGGCAAATCCTGACATGTTGATCATGCTGCACACTCTGCTTTCCGACACATTGCTTGCTGCCCGGCGTATTTTGACAATTCTTCGAGCAATTCGACTACCCCTGCCGGTTGATCTTGCCTCATCACCAACCCGCGCCACTTCGCCATGCCGTTTTCATCAAGAACCTTCTGCTCGCCAAGACGTTGAACAAGCCAGCCCAGGTGCTTGCGGGCGTTTCTCATACCGACCACAACGCCATAAAATGACAGCATCATTTCATAATGCTCAATCGCCAATTGTATTTGCCGCTCAACCGGCACTGTCTCGGCATTGGCACCATCTTCGAGTTGGGCTGCCATCTCACCAATTACCCACGGGCGACCATAGGCACCACGGCCAATCATCACCCCGTCAGCTTTCGACATTTCAAGCATTTGCCTGATGTCCTGCACATTCTGACCATCTCCATTAGCAATCACCGGCACGCTAACCTGACTTTTTACCGCAGCAATCGCGGCCCAGTCCGCCTTGCCTTTGTAAAACTGGCAACGGGTCCGACCATGAACGGTGATCATCGCCACACCAGCATTTTCAGCCCGCAGGGCAAGTTCCGGCGCATTAATTGTGCTATCATCCCAGCCAAGCCGCATTTTCACCGTAACCGGCACGTCGCTGGCTTCCACCGTCGCCTCAATCAGCGAAACCGCATGATCAAGGTTGCGCATCAGGGCCGAACCGGACAGCGAACCTGTCACCTGACGAGCCGGACAACCCATATTGATATCAATGGCATCACAGCCAAGCCCCTGCGCCACCCGGGCACCCTCGGCCATCCATTTGGCCTCGCGACCAGCCAGTTGGATGACAAAGGGCGAGACATCATCCTTGCGGGCTTTCTGCACCATGTCAGTGCGGATGCGGGCCAGTTCTTTCGAGGCAATCATTTCCGACACAACAAGCCCGGCCCCATGAACATTGGCCATCTGCCGAAAAGGCAAATCCGTCACCCCTGACATCGGTGCGAGAAACACCTTGTTGCGGGTTTTGATATGTCCTATTTGTATGCTCATCGATAACCAATAAAAAATTTGCCTAATTTTCAGGCATATTTATACCGCGCGCGTTTTTTACACAAGAGTTACATGACCACTATCGCAATCATTGTCGCCGCAGGCTCAGGCACCCGTGCCGGTGGCGGGCTTCCCAAACAGTATCAACAAATTGGCGGCCAGCCGGTTCTGTGCCACACCCTCAACGCCTTTATGAGCCACGATGGCATTGACGATATTATCGTGGTTATCAGCCCCGAACACCGCGACATCTATGATCAGGCCATCAAGGGTTATCCCTTGCGCGAACCGGCAATCGGCGGCGAGACCCGGCAGCAATCTGTTTTTAACGGTCTGCAAGCTATCAAAGGCGACAACCCGACCAACGTACTCATTCATGACGCCGCCCGGCCCTTCGTGTCGGACGATATTATCAACAATGTCATAACCGCCCTGAATGACCATGAATGCGCAATCCCCGGCATTGCAGTGGTTGACACCATCAGTGAAGTTCAAGATGGCAAGGTCACCGCGCACCTGAACCGCGATAATTTGCGTGCTGTGCAAACCCCACAAGGTTTTGTCTTTGACGCAATATTTGCCGCCCACCAAAAAGCCGCCGATGAAGGCAATACCAGTGCCACCGATGACTCAGCCCTCATCTCGCCCGTTGTTGTTGTTGCTGGTGAAAGCAAAAATGTCAAACTCACCACAGCCCAGGATATTGAAAAAGCAGACCAACAAATGAAGCAGCTTAACCTCGCCGACCTGCCCGACATTCGCGTCGGTCAGGGGTTTGACGTTCACGCCTTTGAACCCGGCGACCATGTGATCCTGTGCGGGATAAAAATCCCCTTCACCGCAAAATTAAAAGGCCATTCAGACGCCGACGTTGCCATGCACGCCCTCACCGACGCCATACTCGGCGCCCTTGGCGAGGGCGACATCGGCAAGCATTTCCCGCCTAGCGATGCGCAATGGAAAGGGGCTGCTTCAGAGATTTTCCTCAACGGGGCCATTGATCTAATACTTAAACGCAACGGCCTGCTGGTCCACAGTGATATTACCATAATCTGCGAAGCGCCAAAGCTGCGGCCCCATATTGATGATATGCGCCAAAAGTTGGCTGATATTATGGGCTGCAAAATTGACCGCGTATCAATAAAGGCCACTACCAGCGAACAACTGGGTTTTACCGGCCGCGGTGAAGGCATCGCTGCCATGGCAACCGCAACAGTAAGGCTCCCGGTATGATGTTCGATCAAAAAACAATTATCATCATCAAGGACGTCCTTGATCAGGCCCGTGAAAACGGCTTGATGATCGCTACGGCTGAAAGCTGCACTGGTGGCCTGATCGCTGCTGCCCTCACCTCTGTTGCCGGTTCGTCCGACGTGGTCGAGCGCGGTTTCGTAACTTATTCCAATGAAGCCAAAACAGAAATGCTCGGCATCGATGAGAATTTGATCGTCTTGCACGGCGCTGTCAGTGAACAGGTTGCCCGCGCCATGTGCGAAGGTGCCCTGAAAAATTCAAACGCCAATTTAACCGTCAGCGTAACCGGCATCGCCGGACCCGGTGGCGGTTCGAAAGAAAAACCGGTCGGTACCGTCCATCTTGCCGTTGCCAGCGAAAACAGCCCAACCAGCCATTACCATCTACAATTTGGTGACATCGGCCGCGATGAAATCCGCCACAAAACCATGCTGGCCGCTTTTTCGATGTTGAAAGAACAAATGAGCGGCCAGGTCAGCACCGCTTAGAAGCACTAACCGTAAAGCTGATCCGCCCGTTTCTCAAATGCCTCGGTGAGCTTTGTCATCACAAGGTCATAAGAAGCTCTCATCACCAATCTCATGGCAAAACTGGAGATTTCGTAATCCAGCACCATTTTGCTCTGTGAACCGCCACCGGGAAGATCGACAAATTTCCAGGCATTGGTCAATCTTTTAACCGGCCCGCTACTGGACGTGGATACAATGGTCAATTCATTACTGTTGGCGATCACATCGCTGATAAATGACTCATCAATTCTAAGTTTCTTCTGCCTAACAGATAACTGCCCTTTGAAAGTCAAAACACCTTTTGTTTCTTCTTGCTCACCATAAATCAAAGACTCATAAACCAGCGGCAAAAACTCATGATAGGAAGCAACATCTGCCGCCATATCAAACATTTGCTTTGCGGAGTATTTCGAATCTCGCATTAGTTCGTGACGTGGCATAAACTTTTCTTCTCAATCAATTACCGGCGCGCGGCGCGAAGTTTTTCAAAATCATCACCGGCATGATGGGACGAACGGGTAAGCGGGCTTGACGACACCATCAAAAAACCCTTGGCATAGGCAGTTTTCTCTAATCCCTCAAATTCTTCCGGTGTGACAAATCTGTCAATCGCCGCATGTTTTGAAGTCGGCTGCAAATACTGACCAATAGTTATGAAGTCAATGTCCGCCGCCCGCATATCATCCATGACCTGCATAATATCGTCGCGAACTTCACCCAATCCGACCATAATACCCGACTTGGTAAACATCTCCGGGTCGAGCTCTTTCACCCGCTGCAACAATCGCAAGGAATGAAAATAGCGCGCGCCGGGACGAATTTTCAAATACAGATGCGGCACGGTTTCAAGGTTGTGGTTAAATACATCCGGTTTCGCTTCAACCACCATTTCCAGCGCGCCGTCCTTGCGCAAGAAGTCCGGCGTCAACACTTCCACAGTTGTTGTTGGTGATGCTGCCCGAATCGCCCGAACCGTAGCTGCGATATGAGCTGCACCGCCATCATCGAGATCATCGCGATCAACCGAGGTAATCACCGCATGGGACAATTCCATCAGCGCCACAGCCTCGGCTACCTTTTCCGGTTCGCTGGCATTAAGCGGTCCCGGCTTGCCGGTTTTGACATTGCAAAATGCGCAAGCGCGCGTGCAGGTATCGCCCATCACCATAAAGGTCGAATGCTTTTTCGACCAGCATTCGCCAATATTGGGACAACTTGCTTCTTCGCAAACCGTAACCAACCCGCGCTCACGGACAATTTTCATGGTCTCTTTATAAACACCAGAACCGGGTGCCTTCACCCGAATCCAATTCGGTTTGCGCTGAATGGGGTTATCAGCCCGATGGGCTTTTTCCGGGTGTCGCAATTTTTCAGGCTCGGAGGCCCTGTCAAGCACGGTAGCCAATTAATTATTCCCTTTTGAAGCCATCACCTGACCCGTTGGCCTTTAAGCAACCGGTAAACCGTAATCATCGCCACTGCACCAACAACTGAAACCAGCAAATTCCCCCAGAACCAGCCCTGGAAAATCAGCGCGATTTTCAGACCAATCACATTGGCCAGAAAACCACCAACATAAGCCCCGACAATACCGATAATAATGTTCATCAGCAAGCCGTGCGAACTGTTGGTCAGCTTTTCAGCGATCCACCCGGCAATCCCGCCAATCAACAAGGTGCCGAAAATTCCAACACCGCCACCCAAATCCATCAAACTCAAAACTTCCATAAAATTGCCTCCGGTTAAAAAGTACCAACTACATATGGATCACACGGCCATAAGCATCAAGGGTGCTTTCGTGCATCATTTCAGAAAGTGTTGGATGCGGGAAAACCGTGTGCATCAGGTCTTCTTCGGTGGTTTCCAGTTTCATCGCAATAACAAAACCCTGAATAAGTTCAGTAACTTCGGCCCCAACCATATGGGCGCCGAGCAACTGGCCGGTTTTCTTGTCAAAGATGGTTTTGATCAAGCCCTGATCTTCACCAAGCGCAATCGCTTTGCCGTTGCCCATGAATGGAAAACGCCCGACTTTGATGTCATGCCCGGCTTCTTTGGCTTTGGCTTCGCTCAAACCAACCGAGGCCACCTGCGGATGGCAATAGGTGCAACCGGGAATCTGGTTTTTATCCATCGGATGAACCTTCTTGCCAGCAATTTTCTCAATACAAATCACACCCTCATGCTCAGCTTTATGAGCCAGCATCGGCGGACCGGCCACATCACCAATGGCATAAACCCCGGCCACATTGGTGCGGCCAAAATCGTCAATGACAATACAGCCACGACCCGTTTTGATTTTCAGCGCTTCCAGTCCGAGATCTTCAATATTACCAACCACACCAACCGCTGAAATCACCCGGTCCACCGTCAGGCTATGCTGCTTGCCTTTTTTGTCCTCAATCGTAGCTGTAACACTTTCTTTGCCCTTATCCAGCTTGGCAACCTTGGCCTCGGTCATAATTTTAAGACCGTGTTTTTCCAGTTGCTTGCGAGCAAATTTCGAGATTTCCGCATCTTCAACCGGCATAATCTGGCTCATAACTTCGACCACTGTCACATCAACGCCCATCGAGTTATAAAATGACGCAAACTCAATGCCGATCGCCCCGGACCCGACAACCAGCATGGATTTTGGCATCGCATCGGGCACCAGCGCTTCAAAATAAGACCACACCAGCTTGCCATCCGCCTCTAATCCCGGCAAGGCGCGCGGTCGCGCCCCGGTGGCCAAAATGATGTGTTTGGCCTCAAGCGTTGCAACAGCCTTACCGTCCTTGCTGACCGCCACCTTTCCCTTGCCTGCCAGTGTGCCACGACCGTCAACAACCGTGACTTTATTCTTTTTAAGCAAATGCTGCACTCCGGCACTCAAGCGCTTTGACACCCCGCGCGAGCGCTCAACCACAGCTTTGGCGTCAATCTGAATATTATCTGCCGATAGACCATATTCCTTGGCCCGCTTGAAAAAATCGAAAATCTCGGCACTGCGCAACAACGCTTTGGTGGGAATACAGCCCCAATTCAGGCAAATGCCACCCAAATGCTTGTCTTCCACCACAGCGGTCTTAAAGCCTAGCTGCGCCGCCCTGATCGCCGTAACATAACCACCCGGCCCGGCCCCGATAATCACAACATCAAACTTCGTATCAGCCATTTTCAATTCCATTTTTAAACGCAGTTTTATTAACTTAATTCGCGCTGGCGGCATCAAACCGCTTCCTTGCCACATCTATTCGTGTAATCGGAAACCGCACAGACAGCTCAGCCATAAGGCCATCATCACTGTCCCGCCGCTCCAAAACATCGCCGTTCTCATAAATCCATGCCACATCCGCACCACTTGCCAGCGACACCGAAAATGTCAAAATATCATCGTTTTTCGACAAATTTGTTTCAATCGTCTCAAGCAGGGTGTCAATCCCCTCACCTGATACCGACGAAATCACATTGATGTTTTCGCTTAAAGCCGCCAGATTTTTTCGCTGCACAAGATCATCTTCATCGAGCAGGTCACACTTGTTCCAAACCTCAACCATCTGGTTGCGCTCTTTTTCACTGACACCGAGTTCGCTCAACACTTTCAACACATCCAGCCGCTGAATCTCCGTATCTTCATGGGCGATATCGCGCACATGGACGATAAGATCAGCGCTTAGAACCTCTTCCAAAGTTGCCCGAAAGGCTGCAACCAGTTGTGTTGGCAGATCGGCAATAAAGCCGACCGTATCAGACAGAATCACCTTGCGGCCATGCGGCAATTCAAGACTGCGCATGGTCGGGTCAAGGGTGGCAAACAGTAAATCCTTGGCCAAAACGTCGCCAGTAGTCAGATAATTGAACAATGTCGACTTGCCTGCATTGGTATAGCCAACCAGCGCCACCACCGGGTACGGCACCTTTTGCCGACTCTTGCGATGCAACCCGCGGGTTTTCTTGACCTTGTCCAACTGACGCTCAAGTTTTTTTATCCGGGCTTGAAGATCACGCCGGTCAGATTCTTTCTGGGTTTCACCAGGACCACCAACGGTTCCCGAACCGCCACGCTGCCGCTCAAGGTGGGTCCAGGACCGCACCAGACGCGAGCGTTGATAAGCCAGATGCGCCAACTCAACCTGCAACCGGCCTTCTTTGGTTTGCGCCCGTCGTCCAAAAATCTCAAGAATCAAGCCGGTACGGTCAAGCACCTTGCAATTCCAGGCTTTTTCCAGATTGCGTTGCTGACCGGGTGACAATTGCGTGTTGGTGACGACCAGTTCGATGTCGTCCATCGCTACATAGCCTTTGATTTCTGACACCTTGCCAGCCCCCAGATAGGTAGCCGGTGTAACCTGCCGAAGCATGACCGTTACTGTGTCGACAATCTCAAGCTCAATCGCCAATGCCAGACCGGTAATTTCGGCAAGGTCAGCTTCTGTCGTGCGGCGATCAGACAAGCCTTGTCCGCGCCCACCATCACGCATGCTTAAATGGACGACAAGCGCCCGCGTTGCCGGAGCTTCTTCATTGTGAAAACTAACACCTTCTGAACCATTTAGCCCAGAAGTCTTGTGTTCATCTGTGTTTTTTGTCACCGAATGCCTAAAGCGTTAGAGTTTTGACTAAAAAGCCAAGACCCGTGGTCAATCATCATCACCATCATAAAGGCTGATTTGCTGACCTGGCATAATAGTCGAAATCGCATGTTTGTAAACCAGTTGAGACATGCCATCGCGCCGTAACAAAACGCAAAAATTATCAAACCACGTCACCACGCCCTGCAACTTCACTCCATTGACGAGAAAAACCGTCGATGGAACCTTGTTCTTGCGAATATGGTTTAGAAACGTATCCTGCAAATTCTGTGGCTTTTCACTTGCCATCTTTTATCCCCTTGTTTTTAGGGCGTTTTTGCGCAGTATCCCGGTCATTTAGCGCCGCCGTTTTTGTTTTTTGTCAGGGAGTATACTGTCAATTACCCGCCTCCCATCGACAGACGCTAGCATAAATTTTCAGCTTCGGCGACAAAATCTGTCCGGATATCAATATGTTATGTTTTGCTCGGGCAAAACAATTGCTGTAACGATTTTTTCTAACCAAACTAATTATTGCATACTGTCAGTTTCTGTCAGTATTGCATATTGCGATTGTTCCCCATTTGATCTATTGAGTTCGAATGGCTAATCCACTTAAATCAATTCGCGTTCAAGGTGCTCGCGAGCACAATTTGCAGGACATCTCAATCGAGATTCCCCGCGACGCCTTGATCGTATTCACCGGCCTTTCCGGCTCGGGAAAATCTTCACTGGCATTTGACACAATTTACGCTGAAGGCCAGCGTCGTTATGTGGAAAGCCTGTCCGCTTACGCGCGGCAATTCCTCGAAATGATGCAAAAGCCCGATGTTGACCAGATTGACGGCCTATCACCAGCTATCTCCATCGAACAAAAAACCACCAGCAAAAACCCGCGCTCAACAGTTGGGACTGTCACCGAGATTTACGACTACATGCGCCTGTTGTTCGCCCGGGTCGGCACTGCCTATTCCCCAGCAACCGGTTTACCGATTGAAAGCCAGACCGTCACGCAAATGGTTGACCGCCTGCTTGACCTTGAAGATGGTGCCCGGATTTATCTGCTCGCCCCGGTGGTCCGCGGTCGCAAGGGCGAATACCGTAAGGAATTTGCCGAATTTATGAAACAGGGCTTTCAACGGGTGAAAGTCGATGGCGAGTTTTACGAAATTGCCGATGTCCCTGATCTTGATAAGAAATACAAACACAACATTGACGTGGTGGTTGATCGTCTGGTGATCAAACCCGACCTCGGCAACCGGCTGGCCGATTCTCTTGAAACAGCACTCAAATTATCAGACGGTCTGGCCGTTGCCGAATTTGCCGATAAAAAGGATGAAAAAGGAGAACCCGAGAGGATTATGTTCTCCGAACGGTTCTCCTGCCCGGTCTCCGGCTTTACCATTGATGAAATCGAACCCCGGTTGTTTTCCTTTAACAACCCATTTGGCGCTTGCCCGTCCTGCGACGGCCTTGGCACTGAACTGCGCTTTGAAGCAGACCTTGTGGTGCCTGACAAAACCCTCAGCCTGAACAAGGGTGCAATATTGCCGTGGGCCAAAACCGGCAACACTTCACCCTACTACACCCAGACCCTGCAAGCTATTTGCCGGAAATACAAAGGCTCAATGAATAAGCCTTGGGAAGAATTGCCGGAAAAAATCCGGGAGGTTATTCTATATGGTTCCGGTGACGAAGATATCACCTTCACCTACGATGATGGTTTGCGCAGCTACAAAACCCGAAAACCCTTTGAAGGCGTCATGGGCAATATTCAGCGGCGCTGGCGTGAAACCGACAGCACCTGGGTACGTGAAGAACTAACCCGTTTTCAAACCCACCATGCTTGCGGCGCTTGCAATGGCTATCGGCTGAAACCTCAGGCCGATGCTGTAAAAATTGCCGGAAAGCATATCGGTCAGATTGCCGAAATGTCAATTTCCGCCGCCCATGAATGGTATAGTGACGTCGACAAATACCTCAGTGCACAGAATAAAGAAATCGCCAGGCCAGTCCTTAAAGAAATCCGCGAGCGCCTGAAATTCTTGGTCGACGTCGGCCTTGAATACCTCACCCTGTCTCGCAAATCCGGCACGCTTTCTGGTGGTGAAAGCCAGCGCATTCGTCTGGCCTCACAAATCGGTTCCGGCCTGACCGGGGTTCTCTATGTGCTTGATGAGCCATCCATCGGCTTGCACCAGCGCGACAACGCCCGTCTACTCGAAACCCTCATCCATCTGCGCGATCTCGGCAACACCGTCCTGGTGGTTGAACACGATGAAGACGCCATCCGCAGTGCCGACTATGTCGTTGATATCGGCCCAGGTGCGGGTATCCACGGCGGGAAAATAGTTGCGCAGGGATCCGCCGAAGATGTCATGTCCAACCCGGCCTCACTAACCGGACAATATCTGACCGGCATGATGCAAGTGCCAATCCCGGCCAATCGACGCAAAATTGACAAAAAGCGGCTATTGAAAATCATCGGCGCACGGGCCAACAACCTCAAGAACGTAACAGCCGAAATCCCGCTCAAACTGTTTACCTGCGTTACCGGCGTCTCAGGCGGCGGCAAATCCTCTCTGCTGATCGATACCCTCTATAAAGCCGCCGCCCGCAAATTGATGCGGGCCAGGGCTATGCCAGCCGTTCACGATAAAATCGAAGGGTTGGAATTTCTCGACAAAATCATCGATATCGATCAGTCTCCCATTGGCCGCACCCCGCGCTCAAACCCGGCAACCTACACCGGCGCATTTACGCCAATTCGCGAATGGTTCGCTGGTCTGCCCGAAGCAAAAGCCCGTGGTTATGGTCCCGGTCGGTTCTCGTTTAACGTCAAAGGCGGTCGTTGTGAAAACTGCAAGGGCGATGGTGTTATCAAAATCGAAATGCACTTCCTGCCCGATGTCTATGTCACCTGCGATAATTGTCAGGGTGAGCGCTACAATCGCGAAACCCTTGAAATTCGTTTCAAAGGCAAATCAATTTCCGACATTCTCAACATGACCGTCACCGAAGGCGCTGATTTCTTCAAAGCCATTCCCTCAGTTCGTGACAAGCTGGTGACACTCGAACGGGTTGGCCTCGGCTATATCAAAGTCGGTCAACAGGCAACAACGCTTTCAGGCGGTGAGGCCCAGCGGGTCAAACTGGCAAAAGAACTTTCCAAGCGCGCCACTGGACGAACGCTCTATCTGCTCGATGAACCAACAACCGGCCTGCACTTCCACGACGTTGCCAAATTGCTGGATGTTCTGCACGAACTGGTCGACCACGGCAACACTGTCGTAGTGATCGAACACAATCTCGAAGTCATAAAAACCGCTGACTGGGTCGTTGATCTTGGTCCGGAGGGCGGCGATGGCGGTGGTGAAATCGTCGTGGCAGGAACACCCGAAACCGTCGCCGATTGCGCTTGGTCCTATACCGGTCATTTCCTCAAACCAATTCTGGAACGTAATCGCCAGAATGCAGCAGCAGAGTGAAACATGTTTAGACAATTATGCTTTCTATTATCGTTCCTGCTTCCGTTTCAGATTTCGGCTCATGCAGGTGCACCGGAAATTCAGATTTATGAGTCCAATTTTGTCTCTTATTTGATTTTACCTGACGGGTCAGAGAGGGACAATAACTCGCGAATTGTACCCAACATAGCCAAGAAATCCTGCTTTGGCTGGCTCATCAAACATAAACGCCGCCCCGGTATCGCTCAAATTACAGAAACCCTTACATTGCCAAGTGTGCCAACAGAGTGGGCCAATGCAGATAAGGACACCTTTGCACCAACGATTATCAACCCCGATAGAAAATCAGCCACGGTTAATCACAAGGTCGCACTGGATAAGGGCGAATTTACCTCTATATGGTGCATTGCCAAAGGCGACCCTTCTGGAGAATACTTTTTTGAAGTCCGTCATGGCAAAACTCTGCTTGCTTATTTCGATTTTGTAGTGAAGTAAGTCATTTTTGATTTCTGCAAACCGGACTTTTTTAAACATGGACAAAAACAAACCTCAACCCGTTCACATTATCGGTGGCGGACTCGCTGGTTCTGAAGCTGCCTGGCAGTTGGCCAATGCTGGTGTGTCTGTGATTATCCATGAAATGCGTCCGGTGCGGGGAACCGATGCCCACCAGACAGATAAATGCGCTGAATTGGTGTGCTCAAACTCTTTCCGCTCAGATGATGCTGAAAACAACGCCGTTGGCTTGCTGCATGCTGAGATGCGTCTGGCAAACTCATTGATTATGGCCTGTGCCGATGCCCGCAAATTACCCGCTGGCGGGGCGCTGGCTGTCGACCGTGAAGGTTTTTCACAAGAGGTCACCGACCGGCTAAACGGTCACGAGCTGATCACCATAGAGCGTGAAGAAATTGCCGGACTACCGCCGCAGGAATGGCAAAACGTCATCATTGCCACCGGGCCCCTCACCTCACAAGCGCTGGCTGCCGACATTGCCCAACTCACCGGCGATGATGGTCTGGCATTTTTCGATGCCATTGCCCCGATTGTCCACAAGGACAGCATCAATTTCGATATCGTCTGGTTCCAGTCGCGCTATGACAAGGAAGGCCCCGGCGGTACTGGCGCTGATTACATCAATTGTCCGCTCGATGAACAGCAATACCAGACCCTGATCGAAGACCTGATAAATGGCGACAAAGGCAAATTTCAGGAATGGGAAAAGGACACTCCCTATTTTTCCGGCTGTTTACCCATCGAAGTGATGGCCGAGCGCGGCCCTGAAACCCTGCGTTTCGGCCCGATGAAACCACGCGGCCTGACCAATAAGCACCAACCCGACATCAAACCCTATGCGGTCCTGCAATTGCGTCAGGACAACGCCCTTGGCACGCTATACAATATGGTCGGTTTCCAAACCAAACTGAAATATGGCGAGCAGGCTGAAGTTTTCCGCAAGGTACCGGGATTGGAAAATGCCGAATTTGCCCGCTTGGGAGGTTTGCACCGCAATACCTTCCTCAACAGCCCTGAGGTACTGGATGAACATCTCCGTCTAAAGGCCCGACCTTCAATCCGTTTTGCAGGTCAGGTAACAGGTGTTGAAGGCTATGTGGAAAGCGCCGCCATCGGCCTGATTGCCGGCAAAATGGCTGCTTGTGATGCCTTGGGCCACTCGTTCATCCGCCCTGAGATTACCACAGCCCACGGTGCCTTGCTAAACCACATAACCGGCGGTCACCTCGGCGAAACCCTCAACGGCAAGCAGTCTTTCCAACCGATGAACGTAAATTTTGGCCTGTTCCCACCGGTTGAAATCGTCAAAACGCCGGGTGTTCGTATGCGCGGCAAAGACAAAAAAGCCGCCCGCAAAAAAGCCTACACCTCACGGGCTATTGAGAGTTTTGCAAATTGGATTTCTCATTAACCGGCAAGAGCAACCAGAAATTAATATGGCGAATGCTTTCCCCACGCACACCCAACTCGCCTATTAAATGATTAACAATCAACTTTATCGGCTGCCCCTCACCTTTAACCAACAAGACCAGCTGCCTGGGTTTCACTTTTTGAGCGGTTCGTGCCTTTTCAAGGAGTTCCTTGACCGCAAGACTCCTCTGCATGCCATTGTAGGTGACAAGCAACTGCTCATCCTTGATTTTCACGATACCACCATTTGCAAATTTCACATTGGCACCACGCCGGACCAGAAAGAGACCGGAAAGCAAACTGTCCCGCTCAATTTTGACCCCGACGACCGAGCTCCTACGAAAAGAAACCATATCACGGCCCGCTTTTCTGGCCGCTACAGCTCTGTTGAACGCAAACAACTTATTAATATCTGAAGCAACGGCATATCCGTGAAGATGACCTTGTTCAAACGGATTTTCCTTGTGACCACTAAAAAGCGGCTGCAAGCGCTGCAACTCATTTTGTTTGCGCAAAAAATTTACAATTGATCGCGAGCTGACCTTAACCTCGTTGGGTACTTTTTCTCTAGCCGGAAGCTGGTCGGTTATCTTGCCATTCTCCACATATCCCCATGTTTCCAGCAACGTCACCAATCGCTTATGCTGACTGTGCACCGACACGCCCTTGGCGCCCCATGGCCCAAAGGACGCCAGCAGCAAAAGCACCGCCATTGAGCCAATGATCACCTGCGGCCTGGCCTCAAGCCTTTTTGAAATAAAGTACCCAATCATCGCTGCCAGCCACAAGGCAACTACAGCCAGTCCATAACGTTCCGGCGTAACACCATATTCGTTCACCCGTACCACAACCGCGATAACCAGCAATACCAGTGGAACAATTGTGAACCAGAACCAGTGGCGGGTGAAAACTTTTAGCAATCGTGTGCCATCTTCCACCCACGGTCTGGCGATCAGCCATGTCGCGGCCCCGCCAGTGCCAAAAATCAGCACCATCATGCCGACTTTTCCTCTTGGCAAATCGAAAGAAAAGCCGATTTTGACCGCATAGGCATGCAGGATTAAAACATAAATCAACAATACCGGTACAAGCACATAATTGATCAGAATTGACACGCCCCGGTTCATCAGATCATCGCCGCACGGCAAAGTGAGTTCTTCATCAATATCCCAGGGTATAAGCGCCAGTCCATAGAGCGGCCCGACCACCGTCACCGCCAGGCTGATGGCATGCTCATAACCATCTTTGGGAATTTTAATATGAAAGAGGTATTCAAGGCTGGCAAGAATGGCAGAAATTCCACCTGCGACCAGAGCTCCTGCCAGAACAGCCAGAATAATAGCCATTGCCAACCGGGAATTGAAAAGCCAAACGACATTAAAACTGACGCCCGGACGCAAAAACGCAGCAATCATCACCCACAAAATCAACGCCGGAATCATCATTAAGGCATTAGCGGCAAATACTTGCGGAAAAACCAGTAACGCGGCAAAAACAATCGCTGAAAGCAATGCCGCACTAAAACCTTTTATTCGAGACCATTCTCGCCATTGCGCCAGCAAATGAACGCCGCCACTCGCTAGAAAGGCCGCGACTCCGCCCTGATAAATATGCTGCAAGGTTTGCCTGTCGTTGAAGTTGACAATGTCCTCGATCTCCAGACCGACAAACACAAACATAAAAACGCAAACCAGTACCGAAACCGGAAACCGCCTTGCGATCATCTCCAGATCTGGTAAGAACCTGCTAAATAGACTGATTTTCATTAGATGCCTCCCATTCGTTCCGCCATTTTGCCTCTAAATGCGTTCAAAAAATGACTTTTTGAATAAGAACCACTGCATTTTTAGCTGGGATGTTGCGGTCAAATTTCTAAGCGGATTGCTAGTCGACCCCGATGACTTATTGAAATTTAAATCCGCAAGGCTGGCTGGCCAAAATGCTGGTAAAACATCCTTGTTTAAACGCTCCTGCCCCTGTCTTAGCTGCCGGAGATTATCGGAAACCATATGACAAAGCTGGCTAACAACAAGTTGCATGCCTTTGGAATTTTCCCCAGCCACAACATTCCTGAAATCCAGTTTATGTTTCGCGAGCAGATCAGCAGGCACAAAGCATTGTTTTCGGGCAACTTGCTGTGGAAGCGTTCGCAACATTTTACCCAAACCGCGAGCCACACCGGCTTGCCCGATCAGATCGTCAATTTCCAAAGCATCATAGCCAATCAAAACTCTGGCAACCAAATCTGCAACCGCCGCAGAGGTTGCTGTCTGATAAGCGATCAAGTCCTCAACGCTGGCCATCGGTTCGCGATAAAAATCGAACTGATGGGCATCAATAAGCTTGTTGAACAAATGCTTGGGTAAATCATATTTGTGAACCACCAATTGCAGTTCTTTGGCCACCGGATGGTCATCACAATTGCCGTCAAACACCCCTTCAATGGCATCGCGCCACCATTGCAGCCGTATCTCACCAATAGCAGGCTCACTCACCTGCCCGGCAATATTGCAGATTTCGGCATCAAAGGCATAGACGGCGAACAAAGCACCGTGTTTGTCTTTGCCAGCCAATAGCGTTGATAGATACCGGTCCAGATCATTCGACTTTACCAGATCAAGGCAGTGTACCGCGTTGGGATCGCGGATTTGCGTCACACAAGTTCCTCAGAATCACCTTCCGGTTTGATCGGCTCAGATATCCTGGCACCAGTGAACATCAGTAATGGTGCAGCGATGAAAATCGATGAATAGGTACCGACAATCACGCCCCAGATCATGGTGAAAGTAAAGCCGCGCAAAACCTCGCCGCCAAATGTATATAACGCCCCCAAGGCCAACAAGGTCGAGACAGAGGTCAAAATCGTCCGGCGCAGCATCTGGTTCAGCGACAGATCAATAACATCCTTTAGCTCTTTCTTTTTATATTTCCGCAAATTTTCGCGCACCCGGTCATAAACCACCACCGTATCGTTGAGCGAATAGCCGACAATAGTCAAAATCGCGGCAATAATCGGCAAGCCAAAGCTAATCTGCAAAATCGCAAAAATGCCGATGGTCAGCAAAACGTCATGAGACAGTGACAGCACCGCCCCCACCGCAAATTGCCATTCAAACCGGAACCAGATGTATATCATCACCGCCAGAATAGCGACGATAACGGCAATCGTACCTTCCTGCGCAAGCTCGCCGGATACTTTCGGGCCAACAACTTCAACCCGGCGATACTCCACTTCATCGCCAAGTGCAGCCTGTACTTTCTCAATCGCTGCACGCTGCTTTTTCTCGCCACCGTCCTGGGTTTCAAAGCGGATCAGAACATCCTTGTCGCTGCCAAAAGCCTGAAGTTCAAAATCTCCAAGACCAAGCCCGCTGATTTTGCTCCGCAAAGCACCGATGTCGGCTTTCTGTTTGGTTTGAATTTCAATCAGCGTACCGCCCTTGAAATCAATACCGAAATTCAACCCGGCAGCAAAAAACAACACAACTGAAGCGACACACAAAGCAGCTGAAATATAGGACGCCAGTTTGGCGTATTTCATGAAGCCAATATTTGTGTCATCGGGCAAAAATTTAAACGTGTTCACGATGATAATTCCTCAGTTTTTAAAGTGGCACTGTTTTGGGACGCTTGCGGGCGACCCAGAATGCTACGACAAGACGGTTAAATGTGAACGCGGTGAACACAGTGGTCAGAATGCCCAGCCCCAAGGTCACGGCAAAACCCTTAATCGGTCCAGAACCGAGACCAAACAAAACCACGGCTGCAATGAAGGTTGTGATATTGGCATCAAGAATGGTTGCCAAAGCACGCTGAAAACCGATCTCGATAGAATTGAGCGGCCCGCGCCCGGATCGAGATTCCTCTCGAATACGCTCAAACACCAGCACATTTGAGTCAACCGCCATACCCATGGTCAAAACAATCCCGGCAATACCGGGTAGTGTGAGTGTCGCACCAAGCGCCGATAGAACACCGATCAGCAGGAACAAGTTGGCGATAAGTGCAAGGTTGGCAAAAACACCAAACAGCCTGTAACTGACCAGCATAAAGGCCAGAACAGCAATCAAACCAATAATCGACGCCATCAATCCAGCCGAGACTGAATCAGCCCCAAGGCTGGGTCCAACACTGCGCTGTTCAACAATGACCAATTCGGCTGGCAAGGCACCCGAACGAAGCACCAGCGCCAGATCATTAGCTTCGGGAACTGTGAAGTTCCCTGAAATCTGACCGGAACCACCCAAAATCGCCGTTTGAATGACTGGTGCAGACATGACCTCACCATCAAGAACAATAGCAAACTGACGCCCTACGTTCTTACGAGTGAGATCACCAAAAAGCACACCACCCTTGGTATTAAAGCGAAATGTCACAATTGGCTGACCATCACGCTGATCAAAACCCGGTTGTGAATCAACCAGATGTTCACCACTAACGACTTCGTTACGCCCGGTTTGAACCCACATGAATTGCGCAGGATTTTCCTCGCGCGGCCAGGCCTCACAATTTAGGGGTGGACGCTGACCGGCACCGGTTGGCTGGCTGTCACAGGCCAGTTGAAATTTAAGTTTGGCTGTTTTTCCCAGTATTTTTATTAGCCGTTTAGAATTCTGCAGACCGGGAACCTGCACCAAAATGCGATCAACACCTTGTCGCTGAATTGTTGGTTCAGTGGTGCCCAGCGAGTTTATCCGGTCACCAAGGATTTTAACAATCGCCTTGATCGCCGAACCGATTTTGGCATTGAGGCCCGCCTCTACAAAAGTAAATGTAATCCGCGTTCCCTCAACGTCCATGTTGTACAAGTTCGCACCGGGACCACCAAACCCCATGGTTTGGCTCAAACCACTGCTTGAATTATCGATCGTAAGCTTGCGCAGTTCAGGCAGGACCTTCTCGAGATCGGCTGCATTCTTGATGTTTACACCGACAGCACCACCTGATTTTAAGCCAAGTCCCGTGTAACGAACTTTGACGACATTTCGCAAGCTGTGGCGCAGATCACCGACAAGTTGTTTGAGTAACTCGACTTTAAATTTTTTGCCGTCAACTTCCAGAACCACATGGGTACCACCCTGAAGGTCCAACCCTTTGACCAACGGTTGCAACATTTCAGGAAAATACGCTGTACGAAAATCTTTCGTCACAAGGTTCGGCGACGAAAACACTATTCCAAACAGGATCGTCAGCAATATGGGGATGGTTTTCCACTTGGAGAGTTGAAACATCAAAATTCTCTTTGATTGTTACTTGGTGATTATCGGGTCAGATCGCGTTTTACTTATCGGTTTTTACCGGCTCGCCTTTAACGCGGACATCGGCAATCATGCTTTTTACAAATTTGATTTTGGTGTCCGGCGCCACTTCAACCATAATTTCGAGATCATCAATAACCTTTGTAACCTTGCCAATCATCCCTGCACTGGTAACAACTGTGTCACCGCGGCGAATATTGGCCACTTTAGCCGCGTGTTCCTTGGCTCGCTTTTGTTGCGGCCGGATCATTAGAAAGTAAAATACAGCCATAATCAGGACCAGTGGCAGCATTGTCGATGCCATTTCCCCGAAAGAACCGATGCCGGCGGTTTGTGCATATGCAGGAGTTGTAAACATGGGTTTTTTCCCTTAACAAAATTCAAAAATAATCGTTGCCGCTATATACAGCTAGTCGACTGCAATTAAAAGACAATTGGCTTGATATGCCATATAACAACGCTGAATTAGAAATCAACGCCCTTCAAGGCCATTTGTGATCACAACAGAGCTTAAAATGACAGAAAATGACCCATTGCACCGAATCGCTGCCGCTCTTGAACGCCTTGCACCGGCTGAACCGGCAAAACCGGATTTTAATCAGGCCAGCGCATTTATCTGGCAATCAAACGGCTCACTACAGCCGGTAAAGGCCGTAAACCGGGTTGAACTTGGCCTGTTAAAGGGCATTGAGCGCACCAAAGACATACTGATCGAAAACACCGAGCGCTTTGCCAATGGTTTCAGCGCCAATAATGCCTTGCTGTGGGGTGCCCGCGGCATGGGCAAAAGCTCGCTGGTCAAGGCGGCCCACCATTTTGTTGATAAAAACAGCGACTGCGCCCTGAAACTGATCGAAATTCATCGTGAAGACATCGAATCCCTGCCCCAATTGATGGGCTTTGTTCGCACCTCGCCGGACTATCGCTTCATTGTTTTTTGCGACGACCTGTCCTTTGATGGCGATGATACCAGCTATAAATCTCTCAAAGCGGCCCTTGATGGCGGCATTGAAGGGCGACCGGAAAACATGTTGTTCTATGCCACTTCCAACCGCCGTCACCTGCTGCCCCGCGACATGATGGAGAATGAACGCTCCACTGCCATCAATCCGGCAGAAGCGGTGCAGGAAAAAGTTTCGCTCTCAGACCGTTTCGGCCTCTGGCTCGGTTTCCACAATTGCAATCAAGATGAATTTCTGGAAATGGTCGAAGGCTATTGCCAACATTACAAACTGAAAATCGCCAAACGTGACTGGCAACCACAAGCAATCGAATGGGCCGTGACCCGCGGCTCCCGCTCTGGCCGGGTCGCTTGGCAATTTGTTCAAGATTTAGCTGGTCGATTAGGCGAAAATATCTAATTCCAGTCCCCAAACGCCAAAAAACCCGGCTGGGAAACCGGGTTTTTCGATTGTTTTGCAGGGGGACTCTGCGTCTGGGAGAATTTACCTATACGGTTTAATTCAACGCAGCAGTTTTTGAAGTCAGATACTTCATCGGGTTTACCGCACTTGCGCCTTTGCGGACTTCAAAGTGCAGTTGCGGGGTTTTGACAGAACCGGTCTGACCCGCTTTGGCAATCACAGTGCCACGTTTAACCGTATCACCGCGTTTGACAAATAATTGTTTGTTGTGGGCATAGGCCGTGACCCAACCGTTTTTGTGGCGAACCAGAACAAGGTTGCCATAGCCTTTCAGCTCGTTACCGGCGTAAGCAACGATACCTGCTTCTGCAGAGCGAACGCTGGTTCCCTCAGGCACAGCAATATTGATACCTTCATTGCGCAATCCGCCCGGTTTTTTACCAAAACTGGAGATAACCCGGCCTTTAACCGGCCAACGGAAAGTAGAATTGGTGGTTTGAATAACCGGAGCCGCTGTTTGCGGAACGGTCTTTTGCACCTGTTGAATAGGAGCCGGTTGAATACGGTCTGTGTTCTTGGTGACAATCCTGATTGGTTTGCGTTTGAACGGCGCAGTTTTTGGTGCCATTGCCACTCTGTAACCGGTTGATTTGCCCGGAATATTAACCATCTGTCCGACATTAAGACTATACGGCGCTGCCAGATTATTGTGTTTGGCAATGCTATAAGGGTTCTGGTTGTAGGTGCGACCAAGTGAGAACAGGGTTTCACCTGCCTTCACACTATGCGCGCCACTGCTGGCAAAATTCCGCTTTTTCGGTACCGGTGCACTTGCGGCGCGATATTTGGGTTGTTGAGGTGTAAAACTTGGTGCCGGTGAACTTGGAGTTGCTACACCCGGCACTTTTAACCGCTGGCCAACATTTACAGCATAAGGATATGAGATCCCGTTAGCACTGGCCAGTTGCGGCACAGACAAGCCATTGGCGCGGGCCAGTGAATACATGGTTTGGCCGGATTTAACTGTAATGAAACCGTTTGTTGCCGGGCGATAAGCAGCTGTTTTAACGGGAGCTTTATAAGCCGTTGGTGCTTTGTAGGTGTTTGCCGGTTGCTGCCAAGAAGGACGAACCGAACCTTGATCTGGGGAGCCTGACAACTGAGTGCGTGAGACACCAGTATCGGTTGCCTTGCTTGGCACAGATGCTGTGTTTACTGGTGGATAACTGCCAAACCGGTCAACTGAAGATGAACAGGCTGCAACACTGATGGATGCTGTGGCTAAAACCAGGCCGCGAATGGCAAGACCTGCACGACGTCGGTCAAAATGACTCATAACTAAAACCCCAAAACTCGGTACTAACAAACTTACTGTCCGTTATAGTGAACAAAATTGGTTAAGAGAGCGTTTATGGATTCTCGAAATTTGGAATTTTTTTACCCTATTTTTCGCGCGCCACACCTTTTTCGCGCGCCACTCCGGCAACCATCGGCACAAAGCGAACACTCATCAGTTTTGTTTCTTTAAAACCGTCACCATCGCGTTCGACCTTCAACAAAGCCTGATGACCCCTGCCCTCATCCACCGGAATAATCATAATGCCGGTTTCACTTAGCTGATCAGCAAGGGCTTGCGGGACTTCGGCGGCAGCGGCGGTGACAATAATATGATCAAATGGTGCCTGCTGCGGCCAGCCCTTATAGCCATCGCCAACCAGTGTTGTGATGTTGCGCAAGGCCAGTTTTTCAAACAATTTCTGGGCTTTTATCGACAAGGTTCGATAGCGCTCAATGGTATAAACCCGTCGGCATAATTTTGATAAAACCGCAGCTTGATACCCCGACCCAGTGCCAATCTCCAGCACCTTGCTACGTTCGTTCAGCCGTAATTGCTCGGTCATGAAAGCAACGATGAAGGGTTGCGAAATCGTCTGGCCACAGGAAATCGGCAAAGACTGATCAAGATAAGCCTGATCGACAAATGGCCCGGACACGAACAATTCCCGTGGTGTGGTCTCAAGTGCCTCCAGCACCCGCATATCGCGAATGCCTTGAGCCCGCAGATCCATCACCAACTTTGCTTTTACCGCATCGCCAACAGTCATAATTAACCCTTGTTACTGTTTAAAGCTCCACGCACGGTGTCCAGCGCTTCCACATGGGTCAGGTTCAAATGCAACGGCGTCACCGAAATATAGTTTTCATACAACGCCCAAAGGTCTGTACCCGGCGCCGGATTAGAACGTTCGCGGCGAAAGCCAAACCAGTAATAAGGTTTGTTCCAGCCATCTTCACGTTCATCCAGCTCAAAATTGTTCTGGTCACGCTTGCCTTGCCGAGTTGCTTCCACACCCTTTATGTCACCGGGCGCACAATCAGGAAAATTCACATTGAGCAGTCCACCCGGTCCGATATCCAGTTTGGCCAGATCAGCAATAACTTGCGGACCTTTTTGAATGGTCGGTTCATAACAAATAGAGTTTTGCGAACTTATGCCTTGCGCCTGACTGACAGCAATTGACCTGATACCAAGAACAGCACCTTCCATGGCAGCAGCAATAGTACCGGAATAAGTCACATCATCGGCAATATTATGCCCGCGATTAACCCCCGACAAAACCAGATCGGGTCGCTCGGGCATGGCTTTATGAACCGCCATCAAAACACAATCGGTTGGTGTGCCCTTAACCGCAAACCGTCGATCATCAATCTGGCGCATCCGTATCGGGTCTGACAACGACAAAGAGTGAGACGCCCCTGATTGTTCAGCTTCGGGCGCAACCACCCAGACATCATCGCTGATGCTTCGGGCAATATTTTCCAGAACGACTAACCCATCGGCATTTATACCATCATCATTGGTTACAAGAATGCGCATCAATCAAGCCTCAATTTTGGTTAAGCCACCCATATAGGGCAACAGGGCATCGGGTACGGTAATCGAACCGTCTTCATTTTGGTAATTTTCCATAACCGCAACCAGCGTCCGGCCAACCGCCAGACCAGAGCCGTTAAGTGTATGGATAAACCGCGTGCCTTTTCCTTCATCGGGCCGATAGCGGGCATCCATCCGCCGGGCCTGAAAATCACCACACACCGAACAGCTGGAAATCTCGCGATAAGCCTCCTGCCCGGGCAACCACACTTCCACATCATAGGTCAACTGCGCACCAAACCCCATATCGCCGGTACACAAGGCCAGCACCCGGTAATGCATACCCAATTGTTTGAGCACTTCCTCAGCACAAGAAGTCATCCGGTCAAGTTCCTGCCGCGATGTTTCAGGCGTGGTCAAACAAACCATCTCCACCTTCCAGAACTGATGCTGGCGAATAATGCCACGGGTATCGCGCCCGGCAGACCCTGCTTCTGAGCGAAAGCACGGCGTCAACGCCGTCAATCGCCTCGGCAAATCGGCCTCATCCACAATGGATTCGCGAGCCATGTTGGTCAGCGGCACCTCAGATGTCGGGATCAGCCAGCGGCCATCAGTGGTCTTGAAAAGATCCTCGGCAAATTTCGGCAATTGCCCGGTGCCATAAACCGCTTGATCACGCACCAGCAACGGCGGGCTGACTTCGGTATAGCCATTTTGTTCAGTCTGCAAATTCAGCATAAACTGCCCGATGGCTCGCTCCATCCTGGCCAGTTTGCCTTTCAGAATAACGAATCGGGCCCCGGACATTCCGGCAGCCGTTTCGAAATCCATCATGCCAAGCGCTTCACCAAGCTCAAAATGCTGTTTGGGCGCAAACTCCAATTGCGGCGCATTACCATACTGGCGAACTTCAACGTTGTCTGCTTCATCGGCCCCGTCAGGTGTTTCAACAAGCGGAATGTTGGGAATCGCTGACAGCAATTCTTTCAACTCATCATCAACCCGCTTTTGATCATCACCGGCAGTTTGAATAACCAACTTCAGCTCAGCAACTTCAGCTTTCAACATTTCGGCAAGGTCTTTGTCACCACCACCCATGGCTTTGCCAATCTCTTTGGAGGCCACATTACGGCGACTTTGTGCATCTTGTAGTTTTTGGACATGAACACGTCGCTGATCATCAAGCGCAACAACTTTATCGGCAACCGCTTCACCTCCGCGACGCGCCATTCCGGCATCAAACGCCTCAGCATTTTCGCGAATCCATTTCGTATCAAACATAACTTTAACCGCCCAATCAGAATCGAGGTTTATTTTTGTGATAATTGTATAAGCGCACTGATGCGAGAAGGCAAAGGGAGAGTAGAAGCAGATTTACTCCTGCTCACCATCATCATTGCCCGGATCAGACTCTTCAGCCATACGTCGTTTTTCGATCATGCCGACAGCAATAATCGCAAGTTCATACAATCCAACCAGCGGTATCGCTAGGCCAAGTTGCGAAAACGGATCGGGCGGGGTAAAGATTGCCGCTAGCGTTACAACGCCAACAATGGCGTATTTGCGTTTGCCGCGTAATCCATCAGCTGAAACCACGCCGATTTTTCCCAGCAATGTCAGAATCACCGGCAGCTGAAAACAAAAGCCAAAAGCCAAAATCAGCGTCATGATCAAACTGAGATAGTCAGAAACCCGCTGCTGCAACTCAATGGCGATGACACCATCACCGGCGGCGCGTTCAAAGCTCAGGAAAAACTTCATCGCAGTTGGCATAATAAAGAAAAACACCAGCGCCGCACCGAGCATAAACAAAAATGGTGTCGCCAGCAAAAACGGCAAAAATGCCTTTCTTTCATTCTTGTACAAGCCGGGCGCAACAAATTTATAAATCTGCGCTGCAATCAGCGGAAAGGCAATAAACAAGCCGCCGAACATGCCAATTTTCAATTGTGTAAAGAAAAACTCCTGCGCTGCCAGAAATTGCAGCTTGATCTCTTTTCCTTCACCAACTGCGGTTTGATAGGGAATCAACAGAATATCAAAAATATCATCCGCAACAGCAAAACAGGCAATAAATGCTACGATAAAACCGGCCACGCCATAAATCAACCGGGTGCGCAACTCTACTAAATGCTCGATCAAAGGCGCCTTGCTGTCATCAATGTCTCGTTCATTCATCGCTGACTGCCTCTAACTTTTCTTCACTGCAGGTTTTTTCGCAGCTTTTTTAGCCGCTGTTTTCCTGGCAGGCTTTTTCGCTGCAATTTTCTTCACCGGCTTTTTCTTGCTCGCCGCCCTCTTTTTGACTGAAGGCTTTTCCTCGATTTCAGGTTTTTTCGGCTCGTCAGATGGCTTCAAAGCCGATTCTTCAAAAACCTTCGACAACTCAGCTTCCTGCGCTTTAAAATCCTCATCAAGATTAAAATCTGAAGCTTCGGCAAAATCGCTTTTCAAATCATCAACGCCGGTTTCACGGGCAGCCTCTTCAAGATGCCCCTGAAAGTCGCGGGCCATGCTTTTGACCTTGCCAACGTACTTACCAAGGGTTCTCAGCAATTTGGGCAGGTCTTTCGGGCCAACAACGATTAACGCGATGATGGCAATCATCAAAAGTTCGGCAGAACCAATCCCAAAGTCAAACATTACAATTGCCCATTAATCAAGCATCACAAAACAAGCAGTACAGCGTCAGTTACGCTTCTTCTTTTGCTTTGGATTTTACAGCTTTGGCTGCTTTATCTGCATCATGGTCAATGGTTTTAACCGTGTCAGAGGCAACTTCTTCCTCGTCATCGTCAGCCATACCCTTTTTGAAACTCTTGATACCTTTGGCAACATCACCCATCAGGCCGGAAATCTTTCCTTTACCGCCAAACAATACCATAACTACAACTAACACGATCAGCCAATGCCAAATCGAAAACGCACCCATCACTCAAACTCCTTGAAGGTTTTATCAGCCTGCCGCGGCCATATATCAAAATCGAACGCACTATTGCAGAAACCAGCTCGTCCTGCAACAAGCGCTTAGTCTAATTTATGCCAAATCTGCTTCTTGCTTAATATGGGTGTGCATACCATCAGATGCAATGATCAAAACCAGCCCATGATCGACTGAAAACTCAAGCACATCACCGGTTGCAGGTAAATGTTTGGTCGAGGCGCGAATGACCACTTCATCCAGTTTTTCAAATTGCACCCGTAACTCGGTAATTTCCCCTAGAAATCTTGATTGCAAAACCTTGCCGGTCAGCTTGCTGTCTTTGCTCGGTGTCGCGGTAATGGCATGGGGCCTGATCAGCATCAGCGCCTGACCATCGGCAACCACGTCTTGCAGATGAAACCGGCCAAGTGGCGATGTCAGCACGCCATTGCTAATCACCCCCGGAACCTCGGTAAAGTCACAAAAGAATCGCGCCGCCTGCAAATCATAAGGGTGCCGATACAATTCTTCCGGCGTTCCGGCCTGTATCAATTTTCCATCGCGCATCAGCAATATACGGTCGGCAATGCCCATTGCTTCAATCGGGTCATGAGTAACAATCATCGCGCTGGCCCGGGTTTCTTTAAGAAGGGCCTGTGTTTCTTGCCGGACACTGCCACGCAATCGCTGATCAAGGCCTGAAAAAGGTTCATCCATCAAGACTATGGACGGACGCGGTACGATGGTGCGCGCCAAAGCAACCCGTTGTTGCTCACCGCCAGACAACTCATTGGGGTATTTCTTGCTAAAATTTGCCAAACCAACTCTTTGCAAGGCCATTAACGCTTCAGCTTTGGCGGTTTTGCCATCAAGGTCTCGCAGCCCGAAAGTCACATTATCGAGAATACTCAAATGCGGAAACAGGGCAAAATCCTGGAACATCAACCCGACATTGCGTTTTTCCGGCGGTAAGAACACCCCATCCCCGGCCACAACCCGATCATCCAGCGTCACCTGGCCGCTATCGGGCCGCTCGGCCCCGGCAGCAAGTCGCAAAAGTGATGTTTTCCCGCATCCCGAAGGCCCCAGCAAACAAATGATTTCGCCCGGCTCCAAAACAAATGAAACACCTTTTACAGCTTCCACTTTATCGTAGCTAAGACGCACATCTGTGAACTCCATCCGGGCCCCGAATGTGGTTGCCGCTGAACCGCGCGGGCCCCAGCGTCGCCGCGCCGGCAAGGTATTTGATGTGTTTTTTACGTCCATACGGGCATCGTTACACGAGAACGATTCGCAATTCTATCGATTTATATGGTATCAATAGTCGCGATCTTCATCGCCATTGCCATCCTCAGGGTCCTGACTAAGATCAGGCAGATGCATTTCCAGTGGCGGTTGATCATCATCGTCGTCATCAAGCCCCATTTCATCCGGGCCAAGGTCATCATCGTCACGTGGCATCGGAATAGTAAAGCCAGATGGCAGGTTCGAACTTAACAGCCCTGCCCCTTTAAGTTCATTCAAGCCCGGCAAATCCCCAATACCAGCCAGCCCGAAGTGCTCAAGAAATTCCTGCGTGGTGCCATAAGTGATCGGTTTACCAGGGGTTCTGCGCCGTCCCCGCATCTTGACCCAGTTCATATCAAGCAAAATATCCAGCGTCCCTCTGGAGATGGAAACGCCGCGAATTTCCTCAATCTCGGCCCGGGTTACAGGCTGGTGATAGGCAATAATTGCAACGGTCTCGAGTGCCGCTTTTGACAGCCGTTTTTGCTCCACCGCTTCACGCCGTAATAAAAAGCTCAAATCGTCAGCCGTTCGAAAAGCCCACTTTTCTGCGACTTTCACCAGATTTACACCGCGATCGGCATAATCTTCCAGCAAGGAGGCAATCACCGCTTCAACATCGGTTCCTTCGGGCAGACATTCAGCCAGTGTTTCTTGGCTCAACGGCTCGCTTGCCGCAAACAGCAAGGCCTCGACAATACGGACCATATGAGCATGATCGGCCCGCGGATGCAGCCTCACATTGTTAATAATCTCGGCAATGTCGCCGGCAGCATTATCTTCCATTTCGACCGCTTCCTTGCTGGCCTCAAGCGCCACAGCTGATCCGGTATTTGTCATTTACTCATTCCCCGACATTACAATAATCCTGTCAAACTACAAGTTCAGTTTCTCTAACAGTACGGCGCATATAAATGGGCCTGAATGCATCTTCTTGCTTGATTTCCACAGTTCCCTCGCGCGCCAGCTCAAGACTGGCTGAAAATGTTGAGGCAATCACCGAGCGCCGCCGTTCCGGCTCCACCAGATATTCCACCAGCCATTGATCAAGCCGCCCCCAATCATCCATTTTTCCGAGCAGGCTTTCCAGCGTTTTGCGCGCCTCTTGAATAGACCACACCGGCAATCGGGCAATGTGATATTCGTGATGGGCAAATTCCTTGGTCCGCCGGGTCGCATAGGCCTGAATAAGGTCAATCAGATTATCGGCGTACTCTGTTGTGGTTTCAACCACCAATGGTTCGGGTGCACCACGGGCAAAAATGTCCTGCCCCAGCCGGTTGCGCGCCATCAATTGTGCCGCCGCATCACGCATCGCCTGCAACCGTTTGAGCCGGAATGCCAGCATGGCGGCCAGTTCTTCGGCCGGAATCTCATCTTCATCATCAGGGTCTTGCGGGATTAGCAGCCGCGATTTCAGATAGGCCAGCCAGGCTGCCATCACCAGATAGTCAGCCGCCACTTCAATTCGCATACGGGTCGATTTATTGATAAAATCAAGATACTGATTAGCCAGCGCCAGCACGGAAATTTTGGCAAGGTCAACTTTTTGGCGGCGGGCAAGGTCAAGTAGCAAATCAAGTGGGCCTTCAAATCCGGCCACATCAACAATCAGCGCGCCCTTTAATGTTGGATTTTGCTCATCGCCCTCAGCATCAAGACGAACCGGGCCTTCACCGTCAGGCCACACACCATTATCCACCACACCGGTTGTATCCGGGGCGGATTCGTCGCTCTTTGTCTGATCAGTCTCGTTACTCACACAACAACCTTTCCTATTCTGCAAAATACAGTGACCGGATTAGAAGTGATTCGCACGATAATAGCCGGTTTTTCCCCAAATTTTAAGAGGCTGGCATGAAGCGAGTGGTTAAGCAGCACCAGACATCAGTTGATACAGACCTTCTTCGGCCTGTTTTATGTCGAATGGCTGCGGTTGACAACAGCGCGCCATCGCCCGCTCGGCCCGAGCCAGACTTTCACCAGCCAGAACCCCGGACCCTTCCGCAACAGGCTCACCTTCAGCAATATTGCCATTACAATGCAGGGCAACATCACAACCTGCCGCAATCGCATTGGCGGCCCGCTCGGCAAAATCACCACTTAAGGCATGCATCGACAGATCATCGGTCATAATCAGCCCGTCATAGCCAAATTGATCCCGAATAAGCCCCGATATCAGCTTCCTGGACATCGTTGCCGGATTATCAGGATCAATGGCTGAATAAACCACATGCGCTGTCATCGCCATTGGGATATCAGCCAGCGCTGCAAAGGGCAGAAAATCACCGTGCAGCAATTCTTCATAGGCCGTATCAACCTGCGGCAAGGCAAGATGACTGTCCGACATCGCTCGCCCATGCCCGGGAATATGTTTGATAACTCCCAAAACCCCACCTTCCATCAGGCCGGTAACTGCCGCGCGGGCCAGAACCGATACCCGTTCAGGCGTCACACCGTAGGCCCGGTCTCCAATAATCTGATGAGATCCCGGTTGCGGCACATCAAGCACCGGCAGGCAATCAACATTGATTCCCACATCAAAAAGGTCTTTGGCCATCAACCGCGTCACCAGCCGGACTAATTTCAAGGCCCGCAATGGATCACTGTCATAAAGGATACTGTATTTCTCCGCCGCCGGATATTTTCGCCACAGCGGCGGCCCCATGCGTTGAACGCGGCCGCCTTCCTGATCAATCAAAACCGGTGCATTGTCCCGCCCGGTAATCTTGCGGAAATGGCTGGTCAACGCGGTAATTTGCTCGGGTGTCTCAACATTGCGCTTGAAAAGGATGAGCCCCCATGGGTTGGTGCGCTCAAAAAAGGCGACCTCTTGTGCCGACAGCTCAGTGCCTGCGCAGCCCGATATAAATGCACCAATAGTCATGAGGTCCCCTCCCCGGATTAAACGCAGCTTGCCCGTAACCAACTCGTATTACAGGTCTAAAGCAGAATCAGTGGGGATTGTGTGCCGATTAGCGATTGCGCACAAGGCAATCTTTTTCACCAGCTGCAACCAGTGCGTTGCACAGGCGCGTTGCCTGAGTGCGGTCAGCCACCGCACCAAGCCGTAATTTGTAGAATTTTCCACCAGCCCCAAGATCAGCTTCACGAATTTCTGGTGTAAGGCCGCGCAAGATTGAGGCATGCCTGCTGATCAGGCGGCGATATTCAGCCGAAGCGGCATTGCGGTTTCGAAACGATGACATCTGCAATACGTAGCCGCCACCGGTGGCCACTCGCGGCTGGGGGGCAACAGGAACCCTGCTTGGTTGTGGCAGGCTGGCAATATTGGTTCTTGGCGCGACTGGCGCTGTTGGTGCGGCACTGTTGAAATTTTGCCCGCTCGAACCGCCCCCGAGTTGAACTGGACCAGAGCTACCAGGCAACGCAATGCGCGGCGCACTCGGGGCTACCGGGGCAACAGACTGTGTCAGCGCTGCCAACCGGCGTTGCTGCGCCTCTTGCTGGGCTTGGGCAATTACCGCGCTTGGCTTGTTGCGCGGGATTGGTGGAGCCGCAGCTTCCCCCGTTGGCTCAACCGCTACAGGTGCCACCGCGTCAGGAGATGCAACCGCAGAGCCCGTTGTCTGTCCCGGCAAAACCGCTGGTGGCAAAGGTAAGGGGGCTGTCTGCCCCCCTGTCTGTTGTTGTAGTGTTTGTGTGTTTCTACCCGCTGCAGTCGGAGAGATTGTCTCTTGTCCCGACAAGACCGGCGCAGGCGCAACACCTGCTACCTTGTTGGTCTTTGGCGTAACAGAACCCTGCACACCGGGCAAACTTGGCGGCGGTGGAAGCGGCAGCGGTAATGGCTCCACACCAATTGGCGAGTCGCTGGTTGGGGCAGGCTCGGCCGGCACAACGGCTGGCGGCACTGTCTTGGGTTGCTCTTCCGACGGAACTAGTTTTTCAGGCTCCAGAGTCTGGTTACCCAAAATCCGGTCATAAATTTTCTTGCGGCGAACCGGCGCGCCCGGCACCGTCGTATCAGATGTTTTAGGCGCAACCTTAACTGGCTGCTCCGGCGCACTGACTGTTGGCACATTACCATTGCCGGTGGTACTGCCAATCTTGGTGCCATAATTGATAAACCAGTACGCACCAGCAGCAATAGCTGCCACAACAATCAGCATCAAAACTACGAAAATCCAGATGCCACCACGACGGCGGGGCTCTTCATCATAGTCAAATGCCTCGTCATAATCCTGATAAGCGGCTGAATAGTCAGCAGCCCCGGCCCGACCCGGCGCAGGACGCCTGGCTTGGCGGGGGTCACGGTCATCGAACAAATCATCGCCATCGTCTTCAACATAACCCCCGGCCCGAGACCTTGGCGGTTGATATTGGCTCCGGTTTGGCGGTGTATAGCCGTGTTGACCGCTTTCATCACTCTCGGCATAACGGCCATAAGCCGGCGCTGCCGGTTTTTCTTCTGCGCTGTGAGGCACAGGAGCTTCGCTAAATTCACCATAACCATGGGTTTGGCGATAAGCATCACTGGGCTGGTATGGCGCTGGTGAGGTACCCGAATGTACAGGTTTGTACGGTGCTCTCGGTTGCGGTACTTCACCAGATTCTGGAGATGTCGCAGGTCTGGCCCGTGGTGCAGGCCTGGCCCGTGGTGCAGGTCTTGCTACCGGGGCCGATGCTGCCTGCTGCGGTGCAGGCGGTGGCGTCGGCACGGTCCGCTCGCTTTCTGCAGCCTTTATTTCTTCAGCAGCAAAACTGAATTTTGGTCCACTGCTGGCCGATGGGTCTCCGGCAAGGCGATTGCGGGTTTCTTCAGCCCGTTTTTTCGCCAAAGCCTCAGCTGCCTCGCGTTGAACTCGCAACCGTTCACCGAATTCATCACGTTTGGCGCTATCACCTGCTACCGTCGGCTTTGGCCGCTGGGTAGCCCGTGCAGCCGGTTCAGCCGCAACCGGGCGACGTGGTGCCATCGGCGCTGGACGTGAAACAGGTTTTGAAACCGGCCTGGGCGGTCTGGGCGCAGCGGGGCGCTGGGCAGCGGGCCGCTCCGGTCTTGTCGTCTGTTGTGCCGCATCACGCTGCGATGGTTTTGGCTTTTGCGGTTCTTTTGGCGGCGGCGTCGCACTCATTTTGGGTTCATTTCTGAACTCGTCGGCCAATTTGGGCATTTTGCCCTTGACGCCAACACGGCTGCGCCAATCTTTTGGTCCCGATGAGTTATTGCTGGAATTATCAGCCATTTACAGTCTTTCGCTCTACATCTCGTTTACTGGTGTTACACCAAGGATTCGCAATCCATTTCCCAGAATATAGCGAATTGCGCGCAACAAAGCGAGCCGTGCATGGGTAACCTCTAATGAATCCTGAAGGATAAACCTTAAATTTGGCTTATCTTTGCCTTTATTCCACAAAGAATGGAAGTCTGAAGCCAATTCATACAAGTAAAAAGCCACCCTGTGCGGTTCATGGGCCAGTGCTGCAGATTCCAAAACTCTCGGATATTCAGCGATCCGTCGGATTATCGCCAACTCTGCGTCATCATTAAGGCGAGACAGGTTTACTTTGTCAACAGGCATTTTTTCAACATCGTACTGCAAATCCCTGGTCGCATTACGAAAAACCGAGCAGATCCGGGCATGAGCGTATTGCACATAGAAAACCGGATTTTCACGTGACTGTTCCGTCACTTTCTGAAAATCAAAATCAAGCGACGCTTCATTTTTACGATACAGCATCATGAAGCGAACCACATCCGGCCCAACTTCATCCACCACATCACGAAGCGTCACGAAGGTCCCTGCCCGCTTGGACATTTTAAACGGCTCACCGGCCCGAAACAGGTTTACCAGCTGACATAACCGCACTGTCAGTTGCACCTCGCCACCCGAAAGTGCCTTGGCTACAGCTTGCAGGCGTTTAACATACCCGCCATGATCCGCACCCAATACGTAGATCAACTGCTTAAAGCCGCGATCAATCTTGTCTTTGGTGTAGGCCACATCAGCGGCAAAATAGGTGTATGATCCGTCAGACTTAACCAGCGCCCGATCAACATCATCACCATAATCGGTCGATTTAAACAGCGTCTGCTCTCGATCTTCCCAATCATCGGGCAACTTACCCTTTGGCGGCGGCAAACTGCCTTCATAGATCAAACCTGCATCCTGCATTGCTGAAATGGCTTGTTCGATCCCGCCTTTTTCGTGCAGGCTTTTTTCTGAAAAGAAAACTTCCTGCGTAATGTTCAGCGTTGCCAGATCAGAACGGATCAAATCCATCATCATCGCAATAGAACGCGATTTGATGATCTCTGTCCGCTCATTCTCGGTCATGTTTTTCAGGCTGTCGCCAAACTCGGTTTTGAGCGCCTGACCGACCGGCACCAGATAATCGCCGGGATAAAGCCCGTCAGGAATGTCACCGATATCTTCACCAAGCGCCTCGCAATAGCGCAGATAAACCGACGCGGCCAAGACATCAATCTGCCCGCCTGCATCATTGATATAATATTCACGGGTTACATCATAACCGGTTTCCTCAAGCAGCGCTGCCAAAGCGTCCCCGAAAATCGCCCCACGACAATGGCCGACATGCAGCGGCCCGGTCGGGTTGGCAGATACGTATTCAACATTAACCTGCACCCCCGCACCCATTTTGGATTGCCCGAATTTGTCGCCCTGTTTGAGCGCATCAGCCAGCACAGATATCCAGAACGATTGATCAAGCCGCATGTTGATAAAACCGGGACCAGCAATTTCCACTTCGGTAACATCGTCACTCTGCTCAAGTTTTGTTGCAATGATGCCAGCAATTTCCCGTGGGTTTTTCCGCGCCGCCTTGGCCAGAACCATCGCCGCATTGGTGGTAATATCACCATGGGAACGATCCCGTGGTGGCTCAACCACAACCCGTGAAAAATCAAGCCCTTCTGGCAAGTCGCCAGCGGTTACCAATTCTTCCAGAATGGTTTTTACAACACCCGTAAAATGGGTAAACAAATTCATCGTCAGACAATCCAATTTCTGTTTGTTTTTCGCGCTTTGGGCGGCTTAACGGAAAAGCGGGTCAAGGTCAAATATTGCCTTGTGCTGATCAAGCGCATAGCGGTCGGTCATACCGGCAATGTAGTCACAAATCTTGCGCGCCTTGCGATCCTCATCCAGATCCTCACCACGCCACTTTTCCGGCAACCGCGAAGGATCAGCCATAAAGGCCTCAAACAAATCCTTGATCACCCGCCTGGCCCGGTCCATTTTATCCTGCACCAGTTCATGACGATACATCCGCCGCATCAAAAACGACTGCAACACCCGGTTTTTTTCATGCATCTGCGGCGAAAAATCAACCAGCAGATGGTTGAGATGGCGAACATCCTCGGGCGATTGCGGTTTATGCCTGGCAATCAGGCGTTCGGTGTTTTCGATGACATCGTTGACCATCAGGGTAATCACCGAGCGCACTGTTTCGTGGATCAACCGCGACTTCTCGATTTTCGGCCATTTCTCCAGCGTTTTTGACAGCGCGCCGCCAACCAGCGGATTATCACCCAGATCAATCACATCAAACAGCTTGGCCCGCAATCCATCGTCGATATCATGAGCATTATAGGCGATATCATCGGAAATTGCTGCAATTTGCGCTTCAGCCGAGGCAAAGGTCGCCAGCTCAAGGTCATTGGCATGGGCAAATTCGCTGATCGCCACCGGAATACCCCTGACCTCATAACGCTTGGTCAGCGTACCATCCATATTGACCAGCGGTCCGTTGTGCTTGACCAGTCCTTCCAGCGTTTCCCATGTCAAATCCAGCCCGTCAAAAGCCGCATAAGACTGCTCAAGCCGGGTTACAATACGCAATGCCTGGGCATTGTGATCAAACCCGCCATAGAGCTCCATACAGGCATCAAGAGCCTCTTCACCGGCATGGCCAAAGGGCGTGTGGCCAAGGTCATGGGCCAGCGCCAGCGATTCTGTCAGGTCTTCATCCAGCCCGAAATACCGCGCAATGGTCCGCGCAACCTGCGCCACTTCCAGCGAGTGGGTCAGCCGGGTGCGAAAATGATCACCCTCATGATAAACAAAAACCTGGGTTTTGTGCTTCAACCGGCGAAAGGCGCTGGAATGAATAATCCGGTCACGGTCATGCTGGAAACAACTGCGTAAATAACTGTCCTTTTCGCCACTAAACCGCCCTCGGGAGTTTTCCGGTGTGTGGGAAAATATCGCTCTTTCGTATTTCATGGGTTCTCAATAACTTGACAAAAGGCCGTAACGGTCCGACATATCATCTATATTCTCATATGAAATGAAAAAGCAATGACCTCATCCATAACAATGACCAGTGCCGCTGCTGAGCGAATTAAAGAAATTCTGGTCGCCGAGCCAGACAAAAAAGCTCTGCGAATTTCAGTATCCGGCGGCGGCTGTTCGGGTTTTCAGTATGAATTTGATCTTGATGCTAAAACCCAGGGTGATGATCATGCCATCGAAAAGGACGGTTCGACCATTTTGATTGATTCTGTTTCACTGGTTTATCTTTTGGGCTCGGAAATCGATTTTGTCGATGATCTAATTGGCGCGTCTTTTCAGATCAACAATCCCAATGCCACCGCCTCATGCGGTTGCGGCACAAGTTTTTCTATCTAAATGAAAATCGCGACCTGGAATATCAACGGCATTAAAGCCCGCCTGCCCGTCCTGCTCAAATGGTTACAGGAGGCAAGCCCGGATGTTTGCTGTTTGCAAGAAATCAAATCGGTTGACGAGAATTTTCCCGGCGGTGCCATTGAAGACCTCGGCTATAATGTGGTCACCCACGGCCAAAAAGGTTTTAACGGCGTTGCGATTTTGTCGAAACGCCCTTTCGATGAAATTACCCCCGGCCTGCCCGGCAATGATGAAGACGTTCAGGCCCGTTATCTTGAAGCGGTGATTCCCTTTGGTGATAGAGTTGTGCGGGTGGCCTCAATTTATCTACCCAACGGCAACCCGGTCGATACGGAAAAATACCCTTATAAACTGGGTTGGATGGACCGCCTTACCGATCACGCCAAAAACCTGTTGCTGCTTGAAGAGCCCTTAATTCTGGCTGGGGATTATAACGTCATCCCGCAGGTTGAAGATGCCAAGAAACCCGAAGTCTGGACAAATGACGCGCTGTTTTTACCACAAACCCGTGAAAAGTTTCGTGAGCTTGTCAATCTTGGCTTCACCGATGCCTTGCGGGTGTTCGAGGCCGGTCACGATGTTTACACCTTCTGGGATTATCAGGCCGGTGCCTGGCGACGAGGCAACGGTATCCGCATCGACCACATGCTGCTGTCGCCACAAGCCACCGACGTTCTAACCGCCTGCCACGTCGACAAATACGTCCGCGGCTGGGAAAAACCCTCTGACCACGTGCCGGTTGTTATGGAAATTTCATCTTAAAGCGTTTCAGGTTTTATCTGAAACGCCAATTCAAACGACTTAATCAACAAGCGCCTTGATGCCCTGCTTGATGGAGCGGAACAAAGGGTTCGGCGAACTGCTGTTATCAGCATTTATGACAGGCGGGCGCGGCAAACTTCTTCCCCGGGTCCGGTGCAAATTATTTTGAGCGATCCAGCGGTCAGCAAGCCCCTGGGCACGCTGATATTCTTGTTCAGTCAATTGTCGTGAAAGTTGATCCAACCTGTCAAAAATTTGCGGATAAAGCGCTTCATTGGCGTTGCGGGTGGCAATGATATACATCGCAACCGCTCTGAGCTTGCTTTTCCTGACATACTTTCCCTGTATCGACAATTCGCCAAGTTGCGCCAATGCCGGCGGAAACAGTTTTCGGGCTGACAGCCTGATCCAGCGCACCGCTTTTTTAGGGTTTTTCCGTACCGATTGACCGGAAAAAAACATATTGGCTAACCCGTGCTGTGCTGCCGGGTGACCCCGGTTTGCCGCCTTGGTATATAATCGCATCGCCCGACCATAGTCGCGGTTAACTTTACCCGATTTAACCCCGGTGCGGTAACCATCAGCAACCCGAACCAGAGAATCAAGCACGATCAGAAAAACCCGCTGCGGCAAGCCCCCGCCATCATCATATTCAATCGCAACCCTGCGATAAAAATGAAACGCCTTGCCGTGATCGACCGGAACACCCAATCCGAGGCGGTGGATATGACCAAGATACCAGGCAGCCAGAAAATTACCGCCATTCAGCGCCTTGTGAAGATACTTGCGGGCCTTGCTGTAATTGCCTTTGCGATAGGCCTTTTTGGCCCGTTGCATATCGTTTTTCCAAATCGAGAAATCTCCAAGCCCCGGAATGTGGAATTTGGATTTGGGTGGGGCCAGTTTGGAAAACCCCAGACTGTGATTATCCGCCAAGGCTGCAGAAACCGGCAGCAATAACGCGCCAGCCAGCAGCAACGCACCAAAATAGCGCGCTACCTTACCGGCTTTGAAAAGCTGAGTAACTTTATATGTCAGCGTAACAGACACGTTCGGCCTTTCCTCCAGGATGGGTTACAGCGCCATAGCGGGCAATGCCAACGCCCTGGGCATATTTCCAGATAGCACCGGATTGAAACGTAGTTTCGCGCGGCTTCCAGCTTTTGGCCCGTTCCGCCAGCTCATCATCGCTGACATCAACCGAAAGCTCACCGGTAACCGCATTAATAGTGATCATGTCGCCATCCTTGAGCAGTCCGATCGGTCCGCCAAGAGCAGCTTCCGGGCCGACATGGCCAATACAAAAGCCGCGTGTCGCGCCCGAGAACCTGCCATCGGTAATAAGCGCCACCTTGTCGCCCATACCCTGACCATAAAGTGCAGCAGTAGTTGAAAGCATCTCGCGCATACCCGGTCCACCGCGCGGTCCTTCATAGCGAATAACGAAAACATCGCCTTCTTTGTAGTCACGCTTTTCAACCGCTGCGAAACATTCTTCTTCACTGTCAAAGCATCGCGCCGGGCCGGTAAATTCAAGTCTTTCCATTCCAGCGACCTTAACAATCGCCCCGTCAGGTGCCAGATTGCCACTCAGACCGACAACACCACCGGTTTTTGTAATCGGCTTGTTGGCCGGACGAACCACGTCCTGCATGTCGTTCCACTTAACCTTTTCCATGTTCTCTGCAATGGTGCGACCGGTCACGGTCATACAGTCACCGTGCATATAGCCATTATCAAGCAGAGTTTTCATCAATTGCGGAATACCACCAGCTTCAAACATGTCTTTGGCAACATATTTTCCGCCCGGTTTCAAATCAGCAATATAGGGTGTTTTTTCAAAGATTTTAGCCACATCAAACAAGTCAAAATCAATCCCGCACTCATTGGCAATCGCTGGCAAATGTAGCGCCGCATTGGTTGACCCGCCAGAAGCAGCAACCACCGCTGCCGCATTTTCCAGAGCTTTCAGGGTAACAATATCGCGCGGGCGAATCCGTGATTTCAACAATTCCATCACCTGCTCACCAGCGGTCATGCAAAACTGGTCGCGAAATTCATAAGGCGCCGGCGCACCAGCCGAATATGGCAGTGCCAGACCAATTGCTTCAGAAACCGTTGCCATGGTGTTGGCGGTAAATTGTCCACCGCAAGAACCGGCTGATGGACAGGCCACCTGTTCCAACTCCAGCAAATCTTCATCGGACATATTGCCGACCGAGTGATGCCCAACCGCTTCAAAAACATCCTGAACCGTCACATGGCGGCCTTTATAGGTGCCCGGCAAAATCGACCCGCCATAAATGAAAATGCTCGGCACATTCAACCGCACCATCGCCATCATCATCCCGGGTAAGGATTTGTCACAACCAGCCAGCCCGACCAGCGCATCATAACAGTGACCGCGCATGGTCAACTCGACCGAATCGGCAATAACATCACGCGAAACCAGTGAGGATTTCATTCCCTCATGGCCCATGGCAATCCCGTCAGTTACCGTAATCGTGGTAAATTCCCGCGGTGTGCCGCAAGCCGACGCAACACCCTTTTTAACCGCCTGCGCCTGCCGCATCAGGGAAATGTTACATGGGGCCGCTTCATTCCAGCATGTTGCCACCCCGACAAAGGGCTGCTCAATCTGTTTGCCAGTCAAGCCCATGGCGTAATAATACGACCGGTGCGGTGCCCGTTGTGGTCCGACGGTTACGTGTCTGCTTGGCAGGTTTGCTTTCAAATTCGTTTTTGCGTCCATGTTACCCAATTCCCCATCTTTTTTGTTTGTTTTAGTCAATTGAGATCTCGCACCCGCAAATAACTGTTTGCCGAACGAAACTGTTGCCTCAATTATGATTTTCTCGCCTTGCTAAGTTCGGCCCCGAACTCAATTTGTAATTCAGAACCTCCAATAACCATTCGAACATATTTGCAGTTTTGGGCGAGAAAAAGAAAGATTGTGTCAAACCATAGTCATTGATGCAGAAAAGTATCGGCTGTGCCATTTATGCAACAAAACAACGACCATTTTGTTACTGGACTGCATCGAACACAACCAATACAAGAACAATAAATAACTTTTCGACTATTAGAGGCATCCATGACCCAACAACTTTTTGGCCGCAACGGCGTGACATCACCCCGAGTTCCTTCCGGTACATCCAGTGGCGGTTCAAACATAACAGTGACCTATGAAACCAAACCGGGGCTGGGCTGGCTGTCGATCAAGAACGCCTTGTTAAACATTATCACCCTGACTTTCTACCGCTTTTGGGCAAAAACCGCCATTCGCAAGCATGTTTGGTCATGCATTCGTATCAATGGCGAACCGCTGGAATATACCGGCACCGGTATGGAGCTGTTCCTTGGCGCAATCATTATCTTTTCCGTTATTCTTCTACCCTTTATCCTCGTCGTTCAGGGACTGCAAATTGCCGGATACCCAATAGCCGCAGTTATTGCACAAATGGTGTTTGGCCTGATGTTTTTATTGCTGATTGGCATGGCAATTTACAGGGCCCGCCGTTACCGCCTGTCGCGAACCCTGTGGCGCGGCGTGCGCGGCACGCTGGTTGGCTCATCCCTTAAATACTCATTGGTATATTTCGGCACCTATTTACTGTCCATGGTTACACTGGGCTGGTCAAATCCGGCAATGAACCTTGAATTGCAGGAGCGTATTACCAAAGACATGCGTTTTGGTGAAACCCCGTTCGGATTTCGCGGTACCGCCGGACCACTTTATGGCAGCTATGCCCTGGCCTGGTTCGCCACACTCATCGCCATGGTTGGCTTGTTCGCTGCAATAGGCTTTGGGTTTTCAGACTACTTTGTAGAACTGGCCGGCAAGATGAAAGATATAGAAAAAGATCCTGAATCGTTTCTCACCCTGATACTAGTAATCTATGGAACCATGTTCGTCCTGGCGATAATTTTCGGTGTGATCTGGTCTTTCTACACTGCCTATGAAATGGCCCGATTTGCCAGCTATACTTATTTTGATAATGCAAAATTTAATTTCAATGCCACCGGCGCAAGCCTGATTGGTTTATGGTTCGGCAACATGCTGATTATCATTCTCACCCTCGGCATCGCTGCCCCTTTCACCGTCCAGCGCACTATCAAGTATTTTGTTGATCGACTGGATGTTGAAGGCTGGGTCGATATCGGTAAAATCGAACAATCACAGGCCCGGATGGACACCCGTGGCGAAGGTCTGTTGGATGCTTTTGATATTGATGGTATTTAAGTTCGTTAGTAACAGCAGTATGAGTTAGACATGGCAGTTCAAGCGACGTTTTTTGATGGCGAAACAGCCACCAGCCACCCGGTAATGGTCGATACCGCCTTCAGTACATTGCGAATTTCAGGCGACACGATCAAGAGTGTTGTCTGGAACTACGCCGATATAAAGGCAATTGAAAAAGCCCGAGTTGGCGATCAATTGCGACTGACCAGCGTACATATGCCCGGCGCGCGCCTGATTATCCCGGCCGGACGGGTAAGTGAGAAAATCTGCGAGCAAGCCCCTCACCTGCTCGGTGGTTTCAACCTTCAACGTGCCCTGCATACCACCGGCTGGATTGCTGCCTCAATTTTGATCGCCTTTGGCGTCCTGTACGGTTTGCTCAACCTGGCCCCCAAATTCGTTGCCGGTTTGATGCCTGCTGAATGGCGCGAACAATTGGGCCGACAAACCGAAAAAACCGTGGTTAAATCAGCTGCCCGCTGCACCAACCCGGCCGGACAACGCGCCCTGCTAAAGCTGGCCGGTAAAGTAGCTTCAGGCACAAATTCACCGCCTGATTTTTCTGTCCGTGTTTATGACATGAAACTGATGAATGCCTTTGCCGTAGCTGGCGGGCGCATCGTTCTGACCCGTGGCTTGATCAAGGCGGCAGAAACCCCCGGCGAAGTTGCCGGTGTGGTTGCCCATGAACTGGGCCATGTCGCCCATCGCCATCCCGAAGCCGCACTGGTTCGGGTTATGGGGTTGCAATTATTGATTTCACTGGCCACCGGCGGCGGTGACGGCGAGACCCTTGGCAACCTTGCCGGACTGGCAACTTTGCTGAGCTATTCCCGCAATGCCGAACGCCAGGCCGACGCCTATGCAGAAAACGTTCTGACCGATGCAAAAATTGATACCATTGGCCTGATTGAGTTCTTCAAGCGTGTCAAAAAATTGCAGGACAAGCTGACAAAAAACAACGACAAAGTAAAAATCCTCTTTTCCATGCTCTCCACCCACCCCGGCACGGCTGAACGCATCGCCAAACTAAAACCCTTGCCCAAAGGGGTCGCAGTTGAAGTGCTGACGCCAGTTGAGTGGAAGGCGCTAAAGAATATTTGCGGGAAGAAGGAAGCTGGTAAGAAGACGTGAGGGCTCTCCATCATCCCTGTGTTTGTCACACAACTGAACGGCTTACCCGAAAGCTAACCCCATTCGTCATTCCCGCGCAGGCGGGAATCCAGGGTTTCAAAACGGCAAGTTATTGTAATCGCTCTAGATTCCCTCCTGCGCGGGAATGACGATTATAGAGTTTATTGACTAAACCGGACAATAGTGGGCTTGAGCCGAGGATAACAAAACAGCAACACCCCCTTCAATCCAACTTATTCCTCGCCGCCTTAATCCGCCAGGCCATAAAAAAACTCAGCCCCACCAGCACGCCCATGAATATCACAGCATTGCCTTCACCGCCCAATTCGGCAAAAGATTTACCACCGAGCCACATCTTGCGATAAACAATGATCCCGATAATCAGGCTAACAACGCCACCGCAAGCCAGCAGGCCGTTAAACAGTAATTTGTAAAACAGCCCGGTCATTGGTTATTAGCCATTGCTCATTACCACCATTTGTCAGGACGGGCGGTAAAGCCGGCATCTTCTTCCATCACATGAGCGGTGCGGAAAAGTGTTTCTTCATCGAAAGGTTTACCAATCAGTTGCAAGGCAAGCGGCAAGCCCTCACCCGACAGACCAGCCGGAATGGCGATACCGGGAAGCCCGGCCATATTGACCGTAACCGTGAAAATGTCATTGAGATACATTTGCACTGGATCAGTAATTTCACCGGGTGCAAAAGCGGCACTTGGGGTGGCCGGTGTCAGCATCACATCAACATCAGCAAAGGCCGTATCGAAGTCCCGCTTAATCAATGTGCGCACTTTTTGCGCCTTGGCATAATAGGCATCGTAATAACCCGCTGACAGCACATAGGTGCCCATCATAATCCGGCGTTTAACTTCATCACCAAAGCCTGCCGCACGGGTTTTGCCATACATGTCAGCAATATCATCGCCCTGTACCCGCAAGCCATAACGCACACCATCATAGCGGGCCAGATTGGACGACGCCTCAGCCGGGGCAACAATGTAATAGGCTGGCAAGGCGTATTTTGTATGAGGCAATGACACATCAACAATCTCAGCGCCACGCGCTTTCAGCCATTCAATGCCGGTCTGCCACAGGGCTTCCATTTCATCGGGCATATTATCAACCCGGTATTCTTTTGGAATCCCGACCCGCAAGCCTTTAATGTCACCGGTTAAAGCCTTTTCATAATCAGGCACTTCGGCATTTACCGAGGTGGTATCCATCGGATCATGACTGGCCATCGATTTCAGCATGATCGCTGCATCGCGCACATCGCGGGCAATCGGCCCGGCCTGATCAAGCGATGAAGCAAAGGC
>DAOUPT010000080.1 GCA_030626025.1 Anderseniella sp.
ACCTTTGATGGCATGACCACCGTCAATGATTTTTATGACGTACTCACTGTCAGCATCGAGGCAACCGACCGCAAATGGTTCTTTCTGGTGAATTATAACAATACCAGAATAAACCCTGACGCTTGGTACCAGTGGGCCATCCGCAGCCGTCGCATAAATTCAGCTCACTCTCTGGGCACCGTCCGCTTTGACCCCGATGAAGCGGCCAAAAAAGAAATCATAAAACGCGCCGCAACCGACGAATCCGACCCCAATCTGGTAAGCACCAGACAACAGGCCCTAGACCGCATCGCCCACATGCGCACCGACAAGCTCCTTTGAAAACTGTCTTTACACTGTATGTGGCAACGTCTGGCCACCAGACCGCATCTAACGATCCAGCAATCCGTGCAGAGACGCATTATGCACCAGTTTAATGGCTGTTTTCTCCAAATCTTCTATAAATTGTTTTGGGCTTTTGAAACGTCGCACATTCCGATACCCGGAGATTATCGTAATTGACTTCGGGCCATCTTTACGACCTTGGTAGATTACCTCTGGATATTGGAACAAATTTTCCAACTCAACTAAAGTATCTTCGCCCCGACCAGGCCATGAAAAAACAATCTTACAGCCATCAACATTAAGACCATGGAGTTTACCGGCTAACCAAGACACTGCTGCTTTCGCTTTTTTTCCAATCGGAGGTTTAACTTCAAGAGCAAAGTTGTGGCGACATGCACGTAAATCCGAAGTAACATGTAAAACAGATTTGCTCTTTTTAAAAAATACCCAGCTTTTAACTGGTAATCGTTTGCTAGCAATTTTTTATCAAAATCAGTGCTCTCTTGTAGTGTCGAGCGAGACCCAGACGGGTGTCGTAGTTCAACTCCCCTCCAAATTCGCCATTTAGCTTGGCGCAAAGGTCGCGACGCTCCTGCTGCCAACCGACACACTCTGACGAGAGATCAGGTAAATGTGAAGGCGATACCTGGGTTGTGCGTTGACCGGAAAACGCGATTCAAGATAGGTATGGCACCGATGTTGCAAACTGGTTGACTAAAAGGGATGTTTGATGAAAAAATTATTGCTGCTGGGGCTGATTGTGGTTTTGGGAGCCGGGTATATGTTCGGTTTACCGTGGTGGCGGGCAGAGCAGGCCTATAAGGAAGCTGAAAGCTACATTGCCGCGCAACTTGCTGCTGGCAAAAACAGTGTCAAGCTCAGTCAGTTTCCGGAGTTGCGGAAAATCCCTGATAATATTCGCCTGATAAAAGACCTGAACTCGCTTTACGCCGACAATACCAATGTTTCCAACATATCAGCAATCTCGGGGGCGACTGATCTGAAATACATTACGTTTCGCGGCTCCAAAATCAAAGACCTCTCGGTGATTGCCTCATTGTCATCGTTGCAAAATATCGACCTGGGTGAAACACCAGTTCGAGATTTGCTACCTTTGGTGCATTGCCGGTCTCTGCAACGGCTGGATATCAGTAAAACCCATACACTGAGCCTGGAACCGGTTACCCGCATAGCATCACTGAACTGGCTTAATCTGTATATGGGAATGTCTGATGACGGTTCACAAGTATCATATGACAAACTGGTGGCGCGCGGTGATATCGACATTCAGCCGGGCAACCGGTTTGCCCAGAATTACATTCCTTGACAAAGCCCATCGATGAAAACCGTTCTCAATATTGCATTTTTGCTGGTTATATTGATCGTTGGGGGGCTGATGACATGGTATGGTGGTAGTGCTGTTTATCGTTATCTTTCAACCAGCGGCTGGCAACAGGTGCCGGCCTATGTTGAAACGGTGAAATGGGAGACAGGTTTTATCCTTGGAAACCGTCGGGGAACGCGCAAGGTGCAGCTTAAAGGGTATGAGGCAACCGGGACGTACCGGTAATGGTTTTGCCGGTGAAACATTCCGGTCTGACCGCATTGTCTTGGCGCCCGGCAAATCAACCGACTATAAAAAGCAGCGGGGCATATTTAACCGGTTGAAGGCGCACAAAGCCAAGGGGAAAAGCCTTCCTGCTTATGTAAATCCGGCAAACCCGACCCAGGCGGTGCTGTTTAGATCAATCAGCTGGATGATGCGGGGGTTTATGATCATCATCGGACTTGTTGCCTTTGGGCTTGCGCTCGGTGCGGCATGGTCAGGATTCCGTTATGAATAATGAGCGTGGTATCGAGAGACCAAAAAAGAAATCATAAAACGCGCCGCAACCGACGAATCCGACCCCAATCTGGTAAGCACCAGACAACAGGCCCTAGACCGCATCGCCCACATGCGCACCGACAAGCTCCCTTGAAAACTGTCTTTACGTAGTTTGCACCTCCCGTTCAACTGCCTGCTCCCTGATCGGCCAATGCACAATCGCTGCAAAAACTCCCAGCGCCACACCGAGCCACCAGACCACATCAAAGCTGCCGAGAATATCGTACAGGTAGCCCCCCATCCATACGCCCAGAAATGAGCCGATCTGGTGCGAGAAGAAGACCAACCCACCTAGCAGGCCCATATGGCGGGTGCCGAACATGACGGCGACCAGACCATTGGTCGGGGCAACAGTTGACAGCCATAGCAGGCCCATGATGATTGAGAAAATGGTTACCGACAAACCGGTCTGTGGCAACAACAGAAAGGCCGTCACAGCGACAGACCGGCAAATGTAAATCCATGACAACAGATACGGCTTGGAATATTTCTGCCCGAGTACGCCCGAGGCCAGCGAGCCGATAATATTGAAAAAGCCAATCAACGATATGGCCACCACCGCCCATGAGGTATCAAGCCCAATATCGATGATATAGGCCGGGAAATGTGCCGTAATAAACGCCACCTGAAAGCCGCAAACAAAAAATCCGGCGGTCAGCAACAAATAACCGCGGGTTCGAAACGCTTCAACCAGCGCCTCGCCCATGGTTTGTTGATATTCGGTGGCCGAAACCTTACCACTGTCAGAATTGCCCACCAGCGGGATCGCCAACAGCGGAATAACCAGCATCATCACCGCCAGCCAGACCAAAGCATCAGACCAGCCATAAGCGGCAATCAATTGCTGGGTTAACGGCGCAAACAAAAACATGCCCGCCGAACCTGCCGCCGTTCCCAGGCCAAAAACAAAACTGCGCTGCGACGGCAAAACATTGCGGGCAAAGGCGGCCAGAACGATCCCGAACGAACCCGCTCCAACACCGGTGCCAACCAATATTCCGCCACCGATGTGCAACCACAAAGGCGTGGCTGAAACCGACATAATCATCAAGCCGGAAGCGTAGCACAACGCCCCAATAAACATCACCCGCCAGGTGCCATATTTGTCGGCAATCGCCCCGAACAATGGTTGGCTCAACCCCCAAAACAAATTCTGCAGGGCCATCGCCAAACCAAAAGTCGTCCGGTCCCAACCCTTTTCCTCCAGCAATGGAATCTGAAAGAACCCCATCGACGACCGCGGCCCAAAGGTTATCATCGCGATCAGGCACCCACCAACGATAATGAATGGCAGGCTGCGGTAAAATGGTCGTTCAGGCGTGTCTGTCATAACAAGATTCCTGTAAAAGCAGACAGCTTACCCATACCCTTTTACCAGAACAACTCAATTTATTTGATACTGGAATCAATGTTCTGAATACATGAAATTCAAACCCGCCCGTAAACATCTTCAATCCGTACAATATCATCCTCGCCCAGATACTTCCCGGTTTGAACTTCCACAAGTTCCAACGGTTTCTCCGTACGATTCTCCAGGCGATGAATGGTACCTTGCGGGATAAAAATGCTTTCATTAACGCCAATTTCCCGCTCCTCGCCATCAGCTGTAATCGAAGCTGTCCCTTTAACGACGATCCAGTGCTCGGCCCGGTGGTAATGAAATTGACTGGACAACGCCGCCCCCGGACGCACCAGAACACACTTGACCTTATATCCCGGCTCGCTGGCTTTAACATCATAATGTCCCCATGGACGCGCCACCCGCAAATTCTCCCTAACTTCCGGTCGCTTGTCACCCTTGAGTTGACCGACGACCTTGCCAAGGCCAGACAGTGCGTTTTTGTGAGCCACCAGCAGGACGTCCTCTGTATCCACAATAGTTATATCTTCCAACCCGAGCGCCACCGTCAACCGGTGCGGGCTGCGTACAAAGATCCCTTGCGAGTCTTCCACGGTCACATCACCAGATACCTTGTTTCCGCCCTTGACTTCATCGGCCAGTTCTTCAACCGCCCCCCAACTGCCGATATCACTCCATTTGCCATCAAAAGGAATAACACTGATATTATTGCTTTTTTCCAGCACTGCCCGGTCAATCTGCATCGCTGGAATTTGGTAATATTTTTTGTCATCTGGTACAATGAAACCTTCCGCAGCAACAGTCGTTTTCATTGCCGCCTGACAACGTGAAAACACCGCCGGTTGATGCTGACGCACCATATCGAGCAGGGTATTTACCCGCACAATTGCAATGCCGGCATTCCACAACCACCCTCGTTTGAGAAACTGTTGAGCACACTTGATATTGGGTTTTTCAGCAAATGATTTGGCCATAAAGACACCGCTCATTTCGCCATGCTCACGACCAACTTCAACATAGCCAAACTCTGTAGAAGGTCTGTCGGGCTGAATGCCCAAAGAGACCCATCGGTCATTTTGCGCCGCCGCCACCCCGAGTGATACAGCATCCTGCAACGCACCTCTTGCATCCAGCACATGATCACTGGGCAAAACCACCATCACAGCATCTTGATATTTTTGCTGCAACAACAATGCTGCCGCACACAGGGCAGCAGCTGTATTTCGTCCAACCGGCTCAACCAGAATATCACCATTAACGCCCAGCGCACCAAGCCCGTCCTGAACAAGATATTTGTGAGCATCAGCCGTTACGCACAGCGGTTTTTGCCCATTACAAACCACCCTGCCACGCAACACAGCTTCATCAAAAAGATTGCACCCGTCCAGCAACGGTATAAATTGTTTTGGCGAATGTTCGCGACTAAGCGGCCACAAACGTGTCCCTGATCCGCCGCACAAAATCACCGGCACGGTAATTATCGATGTCATACCTCTCCCCATGAAGATGTACTATACCTCATTGTAAAATCAGCACAAGAGTGTAAGCCATTAATAATAATAAATATTTTACGTTAGATCAGACCATTAATTTTCCTGATAGCCCCACTCCGCCATCTGATTTCGTTGCCAGGTCATCTGCCGTTTGGCGTAATTGCGGGTTTCCTGCTTGGCAATCCTCACCCCTTCTGCCAGATCATACCGCCCCTCAAGATACCCCCCGAGTGATCGCACCCCAATCGCTTTCATCACCGGTAAATCATTTTTCAGATTCAACGCCAGCAATTGTTTAACCTCGTCCAGCGCGCCTTCCTCAATCATCTCATCAAAACGATTGTTAATGCGCTCATACAACACCTCACGCGGTGGCGAGAGTGCAATTTTCTGAATATCGAGTTCGGCCAAAACACTCGATTGTTCGGCAATTTTATGAAAATACGCCAACGATTTTCCCGTCGATAACATCACCTCCAGTACCCGTAAAACGCGCTGACTGTCATTGGGTTTCAACCGTTTCGCTGCCGCTTCATCCACCTGCAAAAGTCGTTGATGCATGGCGGCACTTCCATGTTCTGCCAGCTCTTTTTTCAATGTCTCGCGAACATCATCAGAAATCTCCGGCACCGGTGCCAGACCAAATTCCAGCGCTTTGAAATACATACCGGTACCCCCAACGACAACTGGTGTTCGCCCGGACTCCAAAACGTTCTTGATCTCTTTGCCCGCATCGACCAGCCAGCGTGCCACGTTGCAACGCTCGCGACCGGCAAGATATCCATACAATCGATGCTCAACCCGCTGCTCATCAGCCCGCGATGGTCGTGACGTGAGTATGTCCAACTCGCGATAAACCTGCATTGAATCAGCATTGATGATCACCCCGTCGAGCTTTTCAGCGACGCCAATTGCCGCACTGGACTTGCCGCTGGCCGTTGGTCCTGCAATAAGAACAACTCTCATAAAGCCTCTTTTCAAGAATTCGGATTATCACCCATGGACACTGTTCTCATTGCAATTGCAAGCCCGCAAAAAACCAAACTGTCGGTCAGCCATATGGAAACCGCAATGGCTTCCAATGAAATCTCAGGCGACCTTAACTGGTTATCCGTCGATGAAGCCTGCGAAGTGACATTCAAAGCACCAGAAGATTTCGATCCTGTCAGCGCCGAAAAGGCGACCCGGCAGGCTTTGTCCGGCCTGCCCATTGATATCGCCTTCGTCCCGGCCGACAACCGCAAAAAGAAGTTACTGGTCGCAGATATGGATTCAACCATCATTCAGCAAGAGTGCATCGATGAACTGGCTGAAATTGCCGGTATAGCTGATCAGGTGGTTGGCATTACCGCCCGCGCCATGACCGGAGAGCTTGACTTTCAAGATGCCCTGCGCGCCCGGCTGGCCCTGTTGAAAGACTTGCCCGAACAGGCCATCGTCGAAGTAATCACCAAGCGCCTGACCTTCACACCCGGCGCCCGCACGCTGGTTCAGACCATGAAAGCCAGCGGCGCCCTCACCGCCCTGTTATCCGGTGGCTTTACTCACTTCACCAGCTATGTCAGTAAAATCTGCGGCTTTGATGAGCATCAGGCCAATGTGCTGGAAATCAAGGGCGGCAAGCTCACCGGCACGGCCATTGAACCAATCATGGACAAAAACCAGAAGAAACGCTCTCTGGCCCAGCTTACAGTCATGAACGGCATGACCTTTGCCGATACCATGGCCGTTGGTGATGGCGCCAATGACCTGCCCATGTTACTGCGCTCTAACATGGGTGTCGCCCTGCACGGCAAACCTGCCTTGCGAGACGCCGCCAAATACCGCATCGACCATTGTGATTTGACCGCCCTGTTGTATTTGCAAGGCTATAAACGCCAAGAGTTCAAAGGCGAATTAAAAGGCCCGACCGGGGTGCAACTGACCACCAGTTGATCACCCCCTTATCCTTTACTCCAGCCGCAACGCGATAAAGTGCGGGTCACCGCCGCGAGCAGTTTTCAGAACCAGCAGCAGGATTGACCCACGGCCTTCCTTTTTGAGCTCCTTGACCCGTTTTGCCAGATCAGCAGGTGTGGTAATTTCTTTCTCACCGGCTTCGGCAATAATATCACCCGGCTGTATCCGCTTGTCAGCCGCAGCGCTGTCAGGTTTGACCGATGTCACTACAACACCTTTGGCCTTTTCGCTAAATTTGTATTTCTCCCGCAGCGTGTCCGTAAGCCCGGAAAGTTCCATACCCAAAACTGAAACGGTTTCGGTTTCCCCGCTCTTTTTGCTCCTGGTATTTTTGGCAATGATTTTTTCGCCATCTTCCAGCCGCCCAAGCGTAACGCCAATGGTAATGCGCTTGCCTTTGCGGATGACAACAACATCCACCCGTTTGCCAACCGGCGCCCGGGCAACGATGCGGGGCAAATCAGAAAGCTTGTTGACCGCTTGATCATCAAACTTGACAATAACATCACCCGGCTTCATGCCAGCTTTTTCAGCCGGACCGGTTTCGGTCAAATCAGCAACCAGCGCCCCTCGCGAACTTGGCAGACCAAGGCTTTCGGCCAGATCATCGGTGATCGCCTGAATGCGAACCCCGAGCCAGCCACGACGTGTTTCGCCAAACTCACGAAGCTGGTTGATCACCCGCTCCGCAGTACTGGACGGAATTGAAAAGCCAATACCAATCGAGCCACCCGATGGAGAAATAATCGCCGTATTAATACCGACAACTTCGCCATCCATATTAAACAGCGGTCCACCCGAATTGCCTTTATTGATCGCCGCATCGGTTTGAATGAAATCATCATAGGGGCCTGAATTGATATCACGATGGCTGGCCGAAACAATGCCCAGCGATACCGAACCGCCAAGACCGAACGGATTGCCGATCGCCATCACCCAGTCACCAACCCGAAGAACTTTTGAATCTCCCAGTTTGACGGAAACCAGCGGCTTCTTGGATTCAACTTTCAAAACCGCTATATCGGTCTTTTTATCACGTCCAAGAACCTTGGCTTTCAGCTTGGTGCCATCGGTGAAAATAACCTCGATTTCATCGGCTTTATCAATAACGTGGTTATTGGTGACGATGATGCCCGAAGGGTCAATCACAAATCCGGACCCAAGAGAACTGACACTGCGTCCACGGCGCTGCCTGGGTTTTTTCTCACCCTTTTTCTGGGGCTTTTGCTTGTCGAAAAAGTCTTCAAAGAAATCACGGAACGGCGAGTCTTCGGGCAAACTGGGGATCGGAACCGAACGCTCCCGCTTGATTTTCTGTTTGGTGGAAATATTGACCACAGCCGGTTGCAGACGTTCAGCCAAATCAGCAACAGAAACTGGACCAGCTGCCATAGCAATTTGCGCCGTCACATTGGCAAGTACAAAAGCACCAATCAGCAACAGGATAAAGCGAGTCTTCAAAGCCGCTTGTTTCATTCAGCATTCCTCCACATGGCCCCACTGGGCTAATTCCAATACCGCTTGGTATTTAAAGCAATTCCATGGCTTAAACCATAAACCACTGTTCAACTTCTCATCAGGACAGCAAACTTCGCGCCACCCAAACAATAAACACACCCAAAGCAACCGCAAAAACCCCCAAATTACGCAAGGTTTCCGGCGGGATTTTCTCCATCATCGCCATCATCGATTTGAGCCGGTAAGGGGCTATTACATATAACAGCCCCTCAATGACAAAAACCATGCCTATAGCGGTGATGAAATCAACCATACTTACTCAACGGTTTTCTTTTTCTTCCCGCTGAAATACTCAAAAAACTCTGAGTCAGGGCTAAGCACCATTGTTGTACCAGTCGCTCCCAGGCTGGTTCGATACGCCTGCATTGACCGATAAAAGGCAAAGAACTCGGGATCTATTGAAAATGCTTCAGCAAAAACTTTATTCCGCTTGGCATCGCCGTCACCCTTGATGATTTCAGACTCGCGCCGGGCATTGGCCACAAGCTCAACCTTTTCACGATCAGCACCAGCACGAATGGTAATACCGCGTGTGCGGCCAACCGCGCGTAATTGCGCAGCTTCGGCAAACCGTTCAGCATTCATACGTTCATATGTTTGCTTGAGAACATCTTGCATGAGGTCGGTTTTGCGAATTCGCACATCGACAATCTCAAGACCAAGCGAAATCGCAGCCGGACGCACCGCATCACGAATTTCCGTCATCATCGCTGCCCGGTCTTTCGACAGTGCGGCAGTAAATGTCCGGCGACCATAGGTTTGGGTCAAAGCAGACTCAATCCGTGTGGCAACCCTGATCCGCGCTTCAGCCAGAGAGGCACCCACAACTTCACGAAACTTTATCGCATCAGCAACCCGCAATACGGTGATCGTATCAACCCGGTAACGACGCCCGTCAACCACCTGAACGCTCTTGTCATTACTCTGAATGAACAACAGGCGATCCTCAACCGTTACGATTTCCTCGATGAACGGGATTTTGAAATAAAGCCCGGGGTCATTTTCCACCCGTTGAATTTCACCGAATTTGGTAACCAGAACTTTCTCACGTTCATCAACAACAAAAATTGACGAGAAAACCAGAAAGACGATACCGGCCAGAATGAACAGGCCAAATGATTTAATAAAACCCATCTCTAATTACCTCCCGCACTGCGTTGCTTGGCAATTTCCGGCAGCGGCAGATAAGGCACAACGCCACTTCCACCCTTGCCTTCAATAATCACTTTGTTGGACTTGGCCAAAACCTCTTCCATCGTTTCAAGGAACAAGCGCTTGCGCGTCACGTCCTTGGCTTTGGCGTATTCTGCATAGATCTTGGTAAAGCGAGCTGCCTCACCTTCTGCTTCGGCCACAACTTTTGCTTTATAGGCTTTGGCCTTTTCAACAATCTGTGCCGCTTCGCCGCGTGCTTCACCAAGAAGCTTGTTGCGATAGCGCTCAGCTTCACGAATAAGCTTGTTTTGCTCCTGCTCGGCCCGTTGTACTTCTTCAAAAGCATCAACAACTTGCGGCGGCGGATCAGCCTGTTCGAGCTGCACACCGTTAATATTGATACCTGAATCATACGAAGTAAGGGTTTTTTGGATCAACACCTTAACCTGCTCTTGCGTATCAAACCGGCCTTTGGTCCGCACCACATCTGCTGGTGTACGACCAACAACATCACGCATGGCACTTTCGGCCACGACCCGAATCAAAGCCTCAGGCTGGCGAATATTGAAAAGATACTTTTTCGCATCCTCAATACGCCATTGCACAGTAAAACGAATGTCGACCATATTCTGATCGCCGGCCAGCATGCGACCATCATCGGCACTGCGACCACCAAAGGTCATGTTGTGCTCTTTGGTGACCTGTAAAATCTCGATTTTTTCAATCGGCCAGGTGGCAAAATGCAAGCCTGGCCCCGTTGTCCGGTCATACGCGCCAAGTCGCAAAACAACGCCCTGCTCGTCAGCCTGTACCCGGTAAAAACTGTTCATCAGCACAATACCGACCAGCGCCACAGCAACGATTAACAAGATAAACTTGCTCGATCCTGCCCCGCCACCGGCACCACCGGGAAACAATTGCTTGATCTTGTCCTGGCCCTGCTTGATGATTTCATCAAGGTCAGGTGGTTGCTGACCACCACCGCCGCCGCCATTGGGTCGCTTGGGGCCTTGCCCCCAGGGACCGCCCTGATTGCCATTACCGTTATTTCCGCCTTGATTGCTCCAGGGCATGGATGACTCCGTCTTTTGTGAACACGCTGTTAAACTCAATTATTATGGCTATATAGGTGGTGGCGTGGCGCAAGTCCATAAATACCGCTACGTCTTTGATGAAATCCCTGTCATAAACTGACATTTTCACCGGACAAATCGCCGCTTTGCACCCTAAAAGGCCCGAAACGCTGTTAAAACGCTTTGGCGTGCCATTCCATATGGTCTCTCATGAAGGTCGATATGAAAAAGTACGAATGATCATATCCCTCTTGCATCCGCAAAGTTAAGGGATGTCCGGCCTTTTCGCAAGCCGCTGTCAGCAAATGCGACTTAAGCTCTTTTTCGAGAAAATTATCACCAGTACCCTGATCAATCAGCAAATGCAGCTTTTCATCTGCTTTACCAACCAGCGCACAAGCATCATGTTCAACCCACTCAGCTTGGTCATCCCCCAGATAACCGCCAAGCGCCTTTTGTCCCCACGGACAATTGGTCGGCGACACAATTGGTGAAAAGGCCGAAATCGACTTGAAACGCCCGGGATTTTTCAAACCAATGGTTAACGCCCCATGGCCACCCATCGAATGCCCGCAAATCCCCTGCCGCGACATATCGGCGTTAAACTCTCGCCCGATCAATTCCGGCAACTCATCGACAACATAAGAATACATCTGATAATGCGCCGCAAATGGCTGTTGCGTGGCATTAACATAAAACCCGGCCCCAAGGCCAAAGTCATAAGCCCCGTCAGGGTCATCTGCCACCCCTTCACCGCGCGGAGAAGTATCAGGCAACACAACAATCATCCCAAGCCGCGCCGCATGTTCCTGCATCCCGGCTTTGACCATGGCATTCTCGTGCGTACAGGTCAGCCCAGACAAAAACCAAAACACCGGCACCGGGCGCTCTTTGGCCTGAGGCGGCACATAAACCGCAAAGGTCATGTCTGTATTGGTTGAAGAACTGGTGTGAATATAAACACCCTGTTCGCCACCAAATGATTTGTTTGTAGATATTTTTTCCATCCCCAACCGGTAAACCATCAAGCCACCTTCTTGCAAGCTTGCAAAATTCAAATTTTTAATCTAGGGCCTGTCATCAACAGGAGACACAAACATTATGAGCAAACTTCCCCCCTGCCCCAAATGCAGCTCTGAATATACCTATGAAGACGGCGCCTTGCTTGTTTGCCCCGAATGCGCCCACGAATGGTCTGCCAGCGAGAGCAGCGAGGCACCAGAAGAAGGGTTGGTCATCAGGGATTCCAACGGCAATCTACTTGCCGATGGCGATACAGTCACCGTCATCAAGGACCTAAAGGTAAAAGGCTCATCATCAGTCGTTAAAGTCGGCACCAAAGTAAAAAACATCCGCCTCGTCGAAGGCGACCACGACATAGACTGCAAAATCCCCGGCATCGGCGCCATGGGGTTGAAATCAGAATTTGTTAAAAAGGGATAAGGCCAAGCTCCGTTTAACCTTTAACAGCTCCCACCCTCCAACCTGATGACAGCCAAGAATTGCGGTCGCAAAACCGATGCAGACTGTGTGGGCAAAACGGACATACAATTCAAGTGTGTCCATGTCCGTACCTGCCCCTTAGCGGACCTTCACTCCGCCAGTAAATACGATTAACTAATTGATAATATTGAATATTAAATCTTTACAATAATTTCCTACCACATTGTCTACCACGACAAGATCAAAAAACAGTCATGCTTGGGTGAAAAGCGCCGGGCTTTGGATGCCTGGGCTTTGAGGGTGTTGGAAGTTGTGGAGGGTAAGGGAAAGCCTGGTAATGTGGTTACATTTCACAACTAGTATAAGTCGTGAGCGTCCGGCGAGCTGCACCTAACGGCGGTCGATATTCCACGATAATAATGTCCACTTTTCCAGCTAATTGTAACTCAGCAAACTATGATAACCATTACTTCACGATCATAACGTTGTGGTCGGCACGGTGGCTGACTTTGTTTGAAACGCCACCGAGAAACAGATCACCAAGGTTACCGAGACCCCGG
>DAOUPT010000087.1 GCA_030626025.1 Anderseniella sp.
CAAATATGGCAAGCCCCAGATCATGAACAGCGATCAGGGCAGCCAGTTCACCGGTTTTGAATGGACACAGGCGTTGAAAGATGCCGATGTGAAGGTATCCATGGATGGCAAGGGGCGATGGATAGACAACCGGATGATCGAACGTCTCTGGCGGTCACTCAAGTATGAATGTGTTTACTTGAACGCTTTTGAAACCGGATCGCAAGTCCGTATGGGAATTGGAAAATGGCTGGACTATTACAACATCGAGCGCCCCCATTCCACCCACGGAATATTGACGCCGGATGAAGCATATGAAAGAAAAACAGAACCAATGAGATTAGCAGCCTAAATGTAACCCTGATCCATCTTAAACTGGCTGCTAACTGGTCGAAAATGTGGGACCACCTCTAAACTTAGGAGGCACGAAACCAGAGCACAAGCTATTTTACTCTGACAATGCCGGATTTGATCCACAATTCAGCATGTCTCTGTTTCGTTAACCTGACAATGCCGTTTAATGTGACAATCCCTTTTTGTGAATGTGATAACTTCAAAATTTCATAATGTGAAATTTGGTTTTGCTATTGTAAAATAAAACGTTGTATGTGATAATTCACATCGCTCGCAAATTTAAGCACGGGTTTGGCTTCTGGGTTCTTTAACGCCTTGGTGGATTACATGACGATACAAACGGCAGCACTCGCAGACGGCCCTTCCACATCGGTACTCGAACAGGTTTCCGCGCGGAAGAAAGTGCAATCTGTCGAGCGGGCACTGTTGTTGCTTGAATATTTGGCTGACAAAGGCGAGCCGACAAGGCTCCGGGACATTTCCCAATTTCTGAACATCAATGTCAGCACTTGTCATCATTTATTGAGCACGCTGATGGATCGTGGTTATGTCGACCAGGCCGCGGGACGCAGCTATCTACTGGGATCCAAAATTTCTCAGCTTGCTGGTTGTCGCGACAACAGCCTTGACCTGGTAGGTGTTGCCATGGATGATCTCAAAACCCTGAACGGAAAGACCGGCGAAACGGTACATCTTGCAATGCGACAGGGCCGTGAGTTGGCGACACTCACTGTTTTGGAAGCGCATCATGTTGTACGGGTCTTTTCCGGCGGAGGTGCGAAAACGGATTCTTTTCATGCAACCGCGACCGGCAAGGCCATTTTGGCGTGGTTGCCCGATGCGGTTATTGATCGGCTGCTTGCACCGGCAACCCTTAAGCGATTTACTGAAAAGACCATCACTTCCAGGGCAGATTTGGTAGAAGATTTACGCCAAGTGCGGCGGCATGGCTATGCCGTTGATAATGAGGAATTTCAGCCATCCGTCATCTGCATCGGAGCAGCTATTCGTGACAACACAGGTGCTGTTCAAGGCTCGTTTAGTTGCTCGCTGCCGATCATTCGTGCCGAAAAGGAACGGCTAGACTCGATCAAGCAGCAGGTTCGGGAAACTGCGCAATCCATTTCAAAAAAGCTCGGCCACATGGCAGCCGCCAAAGCTGAGCAAGAAGACCAATCTACAATATCTCACACTCAGGGAGTAAGTAAACATGCCGATGCCTGAAAACATCAAAACTAGCCCGGATTTTCCAGTTCCAGAAACCATGAACGCATGGGTTTTGGGTGGTCCTGGCGAATTGTCCATGACCACAAAACCTGTACCTTTGCCCGCCAAGGCTGAAGTGCTGGTGCGTATTGATGCGGTTGCGATCTGCGCCACCGACCTGGAAATTATTTACCACGGTCCGCCTGCTCAAATTCAAGGTGGCGATCCGTTCAACAAGAACTTTACTCCCGGCCATGAATATATGGGTACCGTTGTGGCTCTCGGCCCCGGCGTCGATGAATATGAGGTTGGTGAGCGTGTGACAGTTGAAATCCACGCTGGTTGTGGTCAGTGCAAGCGTTGTCGACAGGGCATGTACACATCATGCCATAATTACGGCAAAAACTACGGCGATGTAGACAAAGGTCACCGCGCCAACGGTTTTACCACAGATGGCGGCTTTGCAGAGTATGCTGTCAACAACATCAATACGCTGATTCATGTTGATGATTCCATGTCAGACGAAGAAGCAACGCTGGTTGTGACCGCCGGAACCGCAATGTACGGACTTACAGAGCTTGGCGGCCTTGTTGCTGGTGAGAGTGTCGTAGTGACCGGCCCGGGACCGATTGGCCTATTGGGTGTTGCAGTTGCCAAGGCATTGGGCGCGCAACCGGTCATTCTGACCGGAACACGTGATAACCGCCTGGAAATCGGCAGGAAACTTGGGGCTGATCACGTCATCAATGTTCGCAACGAAGAACCGGTCGAAAAGGTCCGAGAACTGACCGGCGGCAACGGTGTTGACTATGTTTTGGAGTGCGCAGGCGCGCCCAACGGCGTAAACGAAGCGGCACAGATGGTAAACCGCGGCGGCAAAATCTGTCTGGCCGCATTCCCCGGCAACAGTCCCGAAGTAGATGTTGCCCATCTGGTGCGCAATAACATCTATCTTTACGGCATTCGCGGAGAAGGCAAAAGCGCCACGCATCGCGCCGAGGCCTTCATGCGCCAGAAACGTTTTGATTCCACCTTGATCCACACTCACACGTTCGACATGGGCGACCTCAAAGAGGCCCTTCGCTACGCCAAGGATCGTGTCGAGGATGCCATCAAGGTCGTGGTTAAAAACAATCACGCTGTGTCAAAACAAGAAGCTGCCGAGTGAGTACAGCCAAACGAGGCAAGTGATGCTAACCTGTGACACCTACCATATTCCAACCAGCTTGCCGGAAGCGCTTGAAATGCTCAACCGGTATGCGAATAACGATGTGCGTATACTGGCCGGGGCAACCGATACCTTGCCTTGGGCCCGTCAGGGTCGGGCCGGAGATGTCACAGGTGATCACAACGTCGAAAATATCGTGGATGTATCACGTGTGCCTGAGTTGAATGGGTATGAAGTCAAGGCAGGGCGAGTGCGTATGGGCTCCAATCTCGTTTTTCAAAACTTTCTAGAAGATGACACTCTGTCTTTGCATTTGCCCAACATGCGCTATTGCGCGATCTGGTTTGCCGACGATCAGATCCGCCGTCAGGCAACGTTGGCGGGCAACCTTGCAAATGCTTCTCCAGCCGCTGACGGTACACCACCCATGGTTGCGCTTAACGGGGAGGTGGAACTTGCCAGCCTTGCCGGGAAAGAAATCATCAGGCGACAAGTGCCGGTTACCGAGTTTATCACTGGCCCGGGTAAAACGACACTTGCGGACAACGAGCTGATTACAGCTGTGAACTGCGATTCCGCTCGCGGTTATGGTGGTTCCTTTGAAAAAGTTGGGCAGCGGCGTTCACTGGTTATTTCTGTCGCCTGCGCCACTTGCTGTGTAAAGGTTTCCGGTGACGGCCGCCGCTTTGAGGAAATTCGTCTGGCTCTGGGTGGGATTGGGCCAGTACCTATCCGACTGGATGATGCAGAAAATTTGTTGCGAGGAAGCGACGTCACTTACGCTGCCATTTCCAGGGCAGCCAAGCTCGCACCTAACCGCGTCGCCTCTCGTTCGCGCCGCGACTACCGAGAAGACGTTATTCAGGGGTTTGCCGAACGCGCAATCATCAATGCCCTTGCCGACTGCGGACATAACATTAAGGAAAAAACCGAGGAGCTGGCTCATGTCTGAACATTTGATTGAGGCGACAGTCAATGGCAGGAAAGTCAGAAAGACTGTAAAGGCCGGCACCCGCCTCATCGATTTTTTGCGCGACGACCTGCAGCTTACCGGTACAAAAGAAGGTTGCGGGGCTGGAGAATGCGGCACTTGTTCGGTATTTGTCGACGGCAAATTGATGAAATCCTGCCTGATGCCGGTCAGCCGTGCTGACGGTACTGTAATCGAAACCGTAGAAAACTTGTCAGGCGGCAGCATTCTCGGCGAGCGTACGGCAGTACAGAAAGCTTTTCACAAGATGGGCGCCAGCCAGTGTGGCTATTGCATACCGGGCATGGTGATGGCTGCAACGGCGGTGTTGCAGGACAATCCTCAAGCCGAGCGCGAGGAAATCAAGGAACGTATGGGAGGTAATATTTGCCGCTGTACGGGATACCAAAAAATTATCGATGCCGTGGAGCTGGCCCGTGACGTGGCGAACCAGATTCAGCCTGCCGGCGTATTGGACACCGAAGAGCATCATGACGATTTTATTGGTGCCAGTGTCTGGCGCATCGATGCCCCCGGCAAGGTCACCGGCCAGCTTAAATATGCCGGCGACATGGTGCTGCCTGGCATGCTGGAAATGCAAGTGTTGCGCAGCCCTCACGCCCATGCCCGTATCGTTTCAATAGATTTTTCCTCCGCTTTGGAGGTGCCGGGTGTCCATGCGGTCATAACCGCCGATGATGTGCCGGGAACAGACGGCTACGGCGTATTTGTGCATGACCAACCAGTCATGGCCCGCGGCAAGGTTCGCCATGTCGGCGAAGCAGTTGCCGCTGTTGCCGCCGATGATTTGCAAGCAGCTAAAGAAGCCGTGCGACTTATTCGCGTTGTCTATGAACAATTACCGGCCGTTTTCGATACAGACACAGCCAAAGCCCCTGGTGCACCAATTGTGCATGATTACGCCCCTGAAAATCTCGTCAAACACATCCCCATCCGCAAGGGCGACGTCGATGCCGGTTTTGCTGAAGCTAGCTTTGTTCTGGAACACACATTTCAGACCCAACCAGTAGAGCACGCCTATCTTGAGCCTGAGGCAGGTATTGGCTATGTCGATGCCGATGGCGTTGTGACCGTGCATTCGCCGAGCCAGAACATTACTCACCATCGTCATATGCTGGCCGATATTCTTGATCTACCTATCAACAAAGTACGCATGATTATGAGCCCCGTCGGTGGTGGTTTTGGTGGTAAGGAAGACATGCTCTATCAAGGCATGCTGGCCATCATGGCGATGAAGACAGGCCGCCCGGTACGATTGGTGTTCACCCGAGAGGAGTCCATCACGGTCAGTGCCAAACGGCACCCGACGCGTATTCAATACCGCATGGGGGTTGCTAAAGATGGGCGCATTACGGCTAGTCAGTTGAAATGTGAAAGTGACGGTGGGGCCTATGGTTGCTCAACCGAAGGTGTCATGCGCAAGATGGCTATCCTGGGTCCCGGACCTTACGACATTCCCAACGTCAAAATCGACACTTATGGTTATTATACGAACAACACGCCTTCAGGTGCATTTCGAACCTTTGGTGCCATGCAAAGTGAATTTTCAACCGAAGTGATGCTCGACCTTGCTGCTGAAAAGCTGCAGCTTGACCCGTTTGAAATTCGCCGCATCAATGGCATGCGCAATGGTGCCATCACCCACACAAAACAAAAATTGGAGTCTGTCAGCTTCCAGCGCGTGTTGGAAGCAGCGCGTGAGGGCTCGCGCTGGGAAAGCGGTCCCTCCAGTAGCCGGGGGGAACAACGCAAAGACTTGTCAGGCACGGACATCCGGCCGCCCTGTCAATTGGGCGCACGGTTTATGTCAACGAAACCCGAGGGCGAGTTCGGACGTGTTCGCGGCCGTGGTATGGCGGCATCCTGGTATGGTATTGCGCGCACCGCAACGATCGATCGGGCTGGCGCCTGGGTCGAGCTGGATGACGGCGGCACAGCAAAAGTGCTCACAGGTGTGACGGAAATCGGCGAAGGCATTCTTACGGTGCTGGCGCAGGTTGCTGCGGATGAACTTGGAATTCGGCCCGAAAACATCACTATTGGCGACAACGATACCGCCCGCTCTCCTGAAGCAGCACATGCGGGTGCGACCCGGCAGACCTATATGATTGCCAATGCTGTTGCGTTGGCTTGTCGCAATGTGCGCGAACGCTTCGATGCGGAAATTGCCGCCTTTTGGGAAGTCGAACCCGATCAATTAGAAGCATCGAACGGCCATATCAGGGTGCGCGAAACCAATAAATCCATGACCATGGCAGAGGCGGTTGCCGTCTGCAAGGGACAACGCGGCGTAGTGCCTGTTGGTTCTGGCAGCTATACCGCACCCCATACCGGTCTTGATCCGGTAGACGGTTCCGGCAAGCCTTGGCAAGCATATGTCTATGGGTGCCAGGTCGCTGAAGTGGAAGTCGACACAGTGACGGGGGAAGTGCAGGTGTTAGGTGTCTGGGCCGCACACGATGTCGGCCGGGTTATCAATCCGCAAGGGGTAGAGGGACAGATAGAGGGCGGCGTCGTGCAAGGACTGGGTCAGGCTTTGATGGAGGACTATCAGCAGACGGATGGCCATGCGGTCAGCCATGGTTTCGACAAATATATTTTACCCACATCACTTGATGTACCTCACATCAATTCGATTATTATCGAAGATCCTGACCCCCTTAGCCCATTGGGTGCCAAAGGGATTGGCGAGCCGGCACTAGTGCCAACGGTTCCCGCGATTATCAATGCCATTTATGATGCTGCCGGAATACGCCTAACTTCATTGCCAGCGACACCGGTAAAGGTTTTGGCGGCGTTACGGGATAAAAAACGAATGAGAGAAGGATCGCTTGAAGCGGCGGAATAGCTTCCAAGAGGAATACCCTCTTGCAACCAGCAAAACGTAAAACAAGGGAGAAACAAAAATGTACAGGTTTACAAAAACGACGTTAACGGGTCTCATTGGCGCCTTTGCCATGGCTTCGTGTTTCATGGGGGTCGTCCGTGCGGAGTTCCCGGAAAAAGCAATTGAGTTTGTGATTCCGTTCGGTGCCGGCGGATCAGCCGATATCGAGGGACGGCTGTTGGCCAATGCCATGAGCAAAGTGCTTGGCGTGCCAGTTGTTCCGGTTAACAAGGTTGGTGGTGGAGGTGCCGTCACTTATACCCACCTCAAGAACTCAAAGCCTGACGGCTACACGATTGCGTGGGCGTCAACTTCACTGCTGACCTCATCGGGTATTGGTAACATACCGTTTGATCACAGCGCACTTGATCATCTCGGTCAGGTAGAATTTCAACCGATGATCGTTTCAGTCAAGGGCAACGCGAAGTGGCAAACCTTCAAGGAGTTTGCCGACTACTGCAAAGCTAATCCGGGTAAATTGAAAATTGCCAATTCAGGTACTGGTAGTGCTACACATATTGCTGCAGTTGCGGTTGAAAATGCGATGGGATGCAAGGTCATTCACCTGCCTGTTGGCATCAAGCGCCGCAATGCCACGGTGTTATCGGGCGAAGCTGATGCAGCTGTCGGTCCGCTTACAGCAACCCGTCGTCTGGCGAAGGCTGGCAAACTGCGCATGCTTGCGGCACCGACTGCAGAACGCAATCCCGTCGCGCCTGATGTGCCCACTATGAAAGAATTGGGCTATGATGCTGATCTCGATCTGTTTCGCAGCCTGGCTGTCCCAAAAGGTACACCTGCAGCTGTGGTTGCACGGTTGAAGGAAGCTATGGTCACGGCAGCGAATTCAGCGGCATTTAAGGATCTGGCCAAGAAAAACGGCTTCACCATAAAGCCACTGGTAGGGAAAGATTTCGACCAGCGACTTGCAAAGGATGGTGCCGTGGTGATCAGCATCATGAAGGGTGCCGGTATCTATAAAAGCAAAACCAAATAACGGCTTTTTGCCGCTTTAACCACGAGAAATCCCCAGGGAGAAGAACACGATGTCGATGCCGCTGAAAAATGTGATCATATCCATGATCATGTTGCTGATTGGCAGCAGTTATCTGTACTTCTCCCTGCAATTGCCAGTGCGTTCAATCGGGAACGTTCCCGGTCCTTCTTTCTTCCCGCTAGTTATTTCCGCCATCGTGTTGTTTCTGGCCGCAGCGTTGTTGGTCAACGGTATCGTCAATCTGCGCAATGAGCAGCCGCAAGAAGCTGAACCAGCGGTACCCAAGCGGGTAATTTCTACGCTGGTCTGGTTTGTACTTTACCTGATCGCTTTGCCCTATGTGGGATTTCTCGTTGCCAGCGTTCCATTTTTTGCCGGGTTGATGATGTTGTGCGAGCAAAAAAAGTTAGTTCCTGTTGCCATTGGATCCATCTTGATCCCCGTGTTTCTTTATTTTCTGTTTCGGCAAGGGTTTAATATCCTTTTGCCGGCGGGCCAGTGGATGTAGACCGTCATGATCCAGGATGCCGCACTCGGATTTTCTCAAGCCAGCCAGTTCTCCAGCCTTGTTGCCACTGCGATTGGCGTGATGTTCGGATTGACCGTTGGTATGATTCCCGGCATGACCATTAGTACAGGGATTATCATCGTTTTGCCGTTAACCTATACCCTTGACCCCAACATTTCCATTGCTCTGTTGTTGGGGCTTTATGTTGCCGGCATGACGGGGGGTAGTTTCACAGCCATTCTCCTTAACATACCCGGCACACCGTCTGCTTCGGCAACAGCAATCGACGGCTTCCCACTTAAAGAGCGCGGCGAGGCGGGACGAGCGCTTGGCATCGCCATTGTCGCGAGTTTCGTTGGTGGCATCGTTAGCTTTGGCTGTCTTTATTTAATTGCGCCGCAGCTGGCCGATCTTGCCCTGAATTTCAGAGCACCAGATCTGTTTGCCCTCGTCCTTTTTGGTCTCACTATTATCTGCAGTTTTGCTGCCAAATCTCTCATCAAGGGGCTCGTGTCCGCGGCCCTCGGGCTGATGATTGTAACCGTCGGTCAGGACCCCATGATGGGAACGGCCCGCTTCACCTTTGATAATGTGAATCTTTTGTCAGGCGTTCATTTCCTGACCGCCATGATTGGCCTTTTCGCCATTCCCGAACTGATCAAGAGCATCTGTACACCGGCTACATTGATGCCCGAAACACAAAAGAAAATCGGTTCTTTCTGGAGCGTGTTTCCACGCCTTGCAGACCTGAAACAGATTTTAAGGCCAATGTTGATAGGCTCACCAATCGGCTCTTTTTTGGGACTGCTACCCGGAGCTGGTGGTCCCATCGCCGCCTTTATCAGTTATGACTATGCAAAAAAGTCGAGCAAAAACCCGGAGGAATACGGCAAGGGGTCGATAGAGGGAATTGCCGCACCGGAATCGGCAAACAATGCAGTGACCGGCGGTGCGCTAATACCAATGATGACGCTTGGTATACCCGGTGATCCGGTTACCGCCATCCTCATTGGAGCCTTGTTGGTGCATGGTTTGGCACCAGGCCCACTGCTGTTTCTCGAGCGTGGCGACTTTGCCTATGGGCTGATTTTTTCCTTCTTTTTTGCCAACATCTTCAATCTGATCCTCGCGCTTGTAGGCGTCCGCTTGCTGGTTAAATTGCTTAATACACCGCGCGCCTTCATGATGCCAACGATTGGCCTGTTGTGCGTTATCGGTTCCTATGCCCTACGCAACTCTTTTTTTGACATTTACGTCATGCTTGCATTCGGTGTAATCGGCCTCATCATGCGCTGGGTGGACATGCCTGTAGTGCCACTGCTGCTGGCGCTGGTGCTCGGTAAACCGCTGGAAGAACATCTGCGAGTATCCCTGATCTCTTCGCAAGGGGATTACTCGATCTTTCTGCAATCACCCTTCAGCGTCGGCTTCCTGTCCCTCGCGGCGTTTTCAGTGCTCTGGTCCCTGGTGGTCGTACCCTGGCGGGACCGTCTGCGTGCAAAAAAACTTGAAGGGCCTACCAGCCAATGAAAAGACAATTTGGATTTAAAATGTATAACGACACGCCACTCACGGAAAAAATGCGTTCCCGCGCCCAAGCCATCAAAGCGTCTGGCGGCATGCACGAGGCCATAGAAAATGGCAGTCTTCCCGCTAAGTTCGAAACCAGCTTGTCGGAAGGTATAGTCCTTGGTCTCCTGAAACAGGGGGTGAGCAAATATCTGGCTATTTTCGGTCACGGGTCTACCGACCTTGGTGAGGTGCTGCGTGTTTATGAAGAAGAAGGTGTTACCCGCACCTTCAATTTCCGCAATGAGGTCTCAATGGCACACGCTGCAACTGCGCTGTCCTGGCAATATGCCGAAGTTCCGGCGGTTGTGACCTCGATTGGTCCCGGAGGGTTGCAGGCTATGGCCGGATCGCTGGCTGCTGCTTCAAATGGCATTGGCGTTTACCACATCTACGGCGATGAGACGACTCATGGTGAAGGTTACAACATGCAGCAAATTCCTAAACACGAGAAAGGTTTGTATGGTCGCCTGACAGCGATAATGGGCGAAAGTTATGTGATGCATACGCCGGAAGCTCTTCGCGATATGTTGCGTCTCGGAACTAATCGGGTGCATCATTCAACCAAACCGGGCCCGTATTATGTGCTGCTTCCACTCAACACCCAACCACAATCGCTACAGCTGAACCTCAGTGCGTTGCCAGAGCGCATCCGGTTACCGCAACAAGCTCCGGTGGGAGAAGATGCATATGCCCAAGCTGTTAACATGATCCAGCGTTTTGACCGCATCGTCATTAAGGCAGGCGGTGGCAGTCGAAATGCTGCACGGCAAGTGCGAAGACTAGCAGAAGCAACCGGAGCAGCAGTAGCGTTATCACCGGGCTCTACTGGCGTTTTGCCTGACGATCATCCCCAGAACATGCATGTGGGGGGGGCTAAGGGATCTATCAGCGGCA
>DAOUPT010000033.1 GCA_030626025.1 Anderseniella sp.
TTTTCAAGTGTCTCCACGCCCATATCGACGCCGACATTAACGCCGGTGTGAAAGGTGACGCCCTCAGCTTCCATCTGTTCGGCACGGGTGTCGATAAGCTCTTTTTCCATTTTGAAATCGGGAATACCATATCTAAGAAGCCCGCCCGGCTTGGCGTTTTTCTCATAGACATGAACGTCGTGCCCGGCGCGGGCGAGCTGTTGTGCAGCCGCCATCCCCGCGGGGCCTGACCCGACGATCGCGATGCGTTTATCCGTTTTTTCCTCCGGCGGGATGGGGGCAATCCAGTTTTGCTCCAGGGCCCTGTCGGCAATGGCGCATTCGATGGTTTTTATGGTGACCGGCGCGTCGCCGATGTTCAGCGTGCAGGCTTCCTCGCATGGGGCAGGGCATATGCGGCCGGTAATTTCGGGGAAATTATTGGTCGAATAGAGGTTGCGCGCGGCTTCTCTCCAGTCATCGTTGTAGACAAGGTCATTCCAGTCGGGGATCTGGTTGTTGACCGGACAGCCATTGTGACAATAGGGGATGCCGCAATCCATGCAGCGAGCCGCCTGACGCTGGCTTTCGGGTTTGTCGAGCGCAATGACGAATTCATCAAAATTGCGGACGCGGTCCGAAGCGGGCTTATACGTGCGCTCCTGACGATCGATTTCCAGAAATCCGGTAACTTTTCCCATTTTATAGTCTTTCCTAGTTTGCGTTCAAGCGCCACGCGGGCTGCGCACCTCAATGGTGCTAGTCGTCGCGTTGCTCCTCCGCTTCCTTAACTTACGTTCAAACGCTGCTACTGATACTGAACTCTTTCATTCCGCTGCAACTGATGCTGCTTGACGTTGTTCCATTTCTAACAGGGCGCGGCGGTAGTCGACTGGCATTACCTTAATGAATTTGGGCAACATCGTTTCCCAGTTGTCGAGAATTTCAGCAGCTCTTGTAGAACCGGTGAATGTTTTATGGTTGTCGATCAACTGGCGCAAACGAGCTGCATCAAGCTCTGATATGTGGTGGTTGAGTTCGATCAGGCCATGTGAATGAAGATCGCCTGTCTGGTGCCCGTGAGCGGCCAGCGCGTCTTCTTCCTCGGGAATAGGTGCAAGGTCAACCATGGCCAGATTGCAGCGGCTGGCGAAGGTTTCGTCTTCGTCCAGTACATAGGCCACACCACCAGACATGCCAGCGGCAAAGTTGCGACCGGTTGAACCGATGACAACGACAACGCCGCCGGTCATGTATTCACAACCGTGATCACCGACACCTTCAACCACGGCCACAGCACCGGAGTTGCGAACAGCAAAACGTTCACCGGCAATGCCGCGGAAATAGCATTCACCAGCGATGGCACCATAGAGGACTGTGTTGCCGATGATGATCGATTCTTCGGGGACGATGGCCGCGTTGGCAGGCGGGCGAATGATCAGGCGGCCACCGGCAAGGCCCTTGCCGACATAGTCATTGGCTTCACCGGTCAGATCAAGAGTCAGGCCGCGAGCAGCAAAAGCACCAAAGCTTTGCCCGGCTGTGCCGGTCATGTTGATGTTGATGGTGTTTTCAGGCAAACCGTCATGGCCGTAGCGCTTGGCGATTTCACCAGACAACATGGCACCGGCTGAGCGGTTGGTGTTGTTGATGACCGCGTCAAAGGTGACTTTTTCACCCGCTCCGAGTGCTGGTTTGGCCTGCTCAATCAGCGAGCGGTCAAGCACCGCTTCAAGGTGGTGTTGCTGCGTTTCGGTGTTGTAGATCGGGGTGCTGTCTGACCGGTCTGATTTGGCAAACAGGCGGGTGAAGTCCAGCCCTTGCGCTTTCCAGTGGTTGATGGCCTTTTCACGATCGAGCCAGTCAACCTGCCCGACCATTTCATCAAAGGTTTTAAAGCCCATATAGGCCATAAGTTCACGGGCCTCTTCGGCGACAAAGAAGAAATAGTTGATGATGTGTTCGGGCTGGCCGGTAAAGCGTTTGCGCAATACCGGGTCCTGGGTGGCGATGCCGACCGGACAGGTGTTGAGATGACATTTACGCATCATGATGCAACCAGCAGCAATCAGTGGTGCGGTGGCAAAGCCCATTTCATCGGCACCGAGAAGGGCTGCAACGATCATGTCGCGACCGGTGCGCAGGCCACCATCGACCTGCACGACAACCCGCGAGCGAAGTTCGTTTTCAACCAGTGTCTGCTGGGTTTCGGCGATGCCGATTTCCCATGGCGAACCAGCGTGTTTGATCGAGGTGAGCGGCGAAGCGCCGGTGCCACCGTCATAACCAGAGATGGTGATGTGATCGGCGCGGGCTTTGGCAACGCCAGCCGCAACCGTTCCAACGCCAACTTCAGATACCAATTTTACTGAAATATCAGCTTCCTGGTTGACGTTTTTCAAGTCATATATTAGCTGTGCGAGGTCTTCGATTGAATAAATATCGTGGTGTGGTGGCGGTGAAATCAGGCCTACACCCGGGGTCGAATGGCGCACTTTTGCGATGGTGGCATTAACTTTGTGTCCGGGTAACTGACCACCTTCACCTGGCTTTGCCCCTTGCGCCATTTTAATCTGGATCATGTCGGCGTTGACAAGATATTCAGCGGTAACGCCAAAGCGTCCGGAGGCGACTTGTTTGATGGCCGAGCGCATGGAGTTTTCTTTATCGGTCACTTCAAAACGGTCAGGCTCCTCGCCGCCTTCGCCGGTATTGGATTTAGCGCCGATGCGGTTCATGGCGATGGCCAGTGTGGTGTGAGACTCGCGTGAGATGGAGCCATAGGACATGGCGCCGGTGGCAAAGCGTTTGACAATTTCGCTGGCCGCTTCGACATCCTCAAGGGCAACGGGTTTGCGGCCCATTTCCTCGGCTGATTTGATATGAAACAGGCCGCGCAGGAAGCGGGCTGAATGGGCATCGGCATTCATCTTTTTGGAGAACTCACGGAATTTATCCATGGAGTTGCCGCGTACTGCGTGTTGCAGGTCAGCGACTGTTTCCGGTGACCATGCATGGGCTTCGCCGCGCACCCGATAGGCGTATTCCCCGCCAACTTCGAGAGCGTCTTCAAGGACCGGATTGAGGCCGAAGGCGTCATTGTGGCGTTTGAAGCTTTCATGGGCAATCTCATTGAGACCAATGCCTTCGACCTGCGTTGCGGTGCCGGTGAAATAGCGGTCAACAAATTCTGAAGACAGGCCAACGACATCAAAAATCTGGGCGCCACAGTAAGACTGATAAGTCGAAATGCCCATTTTGGACATGACTTTCAGCATGCCTTTTTTTAAGGCCTTGATGTAGCGGGTGACGGCTTGTACCGGGGTGATGACTTCATCAAAGGTCGGGGCCAGTTGCCACAGGGTTTCAAAGGCAAGGTAAGGGTTGATGGCTTCAGCGCCATAACCGGCCAGGGTACAGAATTGGTGAATTTCGCGCGGCTCGCCGGATTCAACCACCAGCCCGACCGAGGTGCGCAAACCTTTGCGGATCAGGTGATGGTGAATAGCTGACGTAGCCAGCAGGATTGGCACCGGCACACGGGTCTGGCTGACCGAGCGGTCGGAGATAATGATGATGTTGTAGCCATCGCGAACCGCACGGTCGGCAGCCCGGCTGAGGCCTTCGAGGCAGGCATCCATATAATCGGGGCCGTTGGCAACGTCATAGGTGGCGTCAATGGTAACGGTTTTGAAATCGTTGCCTTTGGTGGTGCCGATGATGCGGATGCGTTCGAGCTCTTCATTGGTGATGATCGGGTGCGGGGCTTCAAGGCGTTTTTGCTTTGAGGTGCCTTTGCGATCAAGCAAATTGGGCCGTGGGCCGATGAAAGTCACCAGCGACATCACCGCTTCTTCGCGGATTGGATCGATCGGCGGGTTGGTCACCTGAGCAAAATTTTGCTTAAAGAACGTATCGAGCAGTTTGGGCCGGTTGGAGAGAACCGAAACTGGTGTATCAGTACCCATCGAGCCGGTGGCCTCTTGTCCGGCTTGCGCCATCGGGATCATCAGGAATTTGAGATCTTCCTGGGTGTAGCCAAAGGTCTGCTGGCGGTCGACAAGTGGAATATGGCTTTTGCGGCGTTTGGTTTTTGGGTGTGGCAGGTCCGACAGCATAATCTGGGTGCGGTCGAGCCATTTGCGATAATCATGCCGGTTGGCAAGGTCGTGCTTTAAATCCTCATCAGAAATGATGATGCCTTTTTCCAGATCAATCAGCAGCATTTTGCCCGGTTGCAGACGCCATTTGGTGACGATTTTTTCTTCGGGGATATCAAGCACACCCATTTCCGAGGCAAGCATGACGTAGCCATCATCGGTGACGATGTAGCGCGAGGGGCGCAGGCCGTTACGGTCAAGGGTGGCGCCGATTTGCCGCCCGTCAGTAAAGGCGACAGCGGCGGGGCCATCCCACGGTTCCATCATTGAAGCGTGGTATTCGTAGAAGGTCCGGCGTTCTTCACTCATCAGGGGATTGCCGGCCCAGGCTTCAGGGATCAGCATCATCATGGCGTGAGCAAGGGAATAGCCGCCCATGCACAACAGCTCGAGGGCGTTGTCAAAGCAGGCGGTATCGGACTGGCCTTCATAGGAAATCGGCCAGAGTTTTTTCAGGTCATCGCCTAGGATTTCCGAAGACATGTTGGCTTGTCTGGCCGCCATCCAGTTGTAGTTGCCGCGAACGGTATTGATCTCGCCATTGTGGCAGACCATCCGGTAGGGGTGAGCCAACGGCCAGGACGGGAAGGTGTTGGTCGAGAAACGCTGGTGAATCAGGCAAAGGGCTGATTCTGTGCGCTCATCTTGTAGGTCAGCATAATAGCTGCCCAATGCAACGCCGAGAACCAGCGCTTTATAGACGATGGTACGCGAGGAAAGGGAGACAGGATAATATGTGGTTTTGGTCTTTTCGCCCAATTCTTCGATGATGCGGTTTGAAGCTACCTTGCGGACAATAAACAATTTGCGTTCGAAATGGTCATCGTCGCTGATGTCTTTGCCGCGACCGATGAAGACTTGACGCGAATCCGGCTCGCTGTCGATTACGCTGTAACCGAGCGGCTCGGGACTGGTTGGGACTTTGCGCCAACCAAGCAAGGTTAAACCTTCTTCTTCAATAACGTCATGCCAGATTTGGATGACTTTTTCTCGGGTTTCGTCATCTTGTGGCAGGAATAGAAAGCCGACACCGTATTGACCGGCATCGGGCAAATCAAAACCGGCTGATTTGGTTTCGGCAGCAAACAGCTTGTGCGGAATCTGGATCAGCATGCCACAACCGTCACCGGCTTTGGGGTCGGCACCGACTGCGCCGCGATGTTCAAGATTGGCAAGAATTTTCAGACCATCAGCAACAATCTTGTGTTCTTTGTTGTTGTTGATATTGGCGATCATGCCAAGACCGCAAGCATCATGCTCGTTGCGCGGGTCATACAGGCCGTTGGCTTTGGGCAGATGGCAGATTTTGTGCTGGTTTTCTGCTTTGTTCGTCTGATCAACCATAGTCTCAACCCTTTTCAAAACGGCACTAACGGGCCGTGTCGTTTATGTTTTCAGGGGAAGGATGTAGTCGCCGACTTTTCCGAGTGGCGTCTGGAACCAGCTTTAGCGGTTTCCCCTGAGTTTCAGGTGGTCCGCGTCAGCTATTTTCGTTTTGCTGTGTCGCGGGTCCTTGAGCGATTTTTGCAGGCGGGATGTTTTGGCTTTTTGTCTGTATTGGTCATGTTCATCACATACAAAATCGCGTAATAATCAGATTGCCTGCTAAATAGGACAGCCCTTCTGTCCTAAATTTGATACGTTAATGCCAGATCGTGTGTGGAATGGCAAGGAGCAGATTAACGCAGGTTAACGAATTTTGCCAGTTGGAACTTGGTATTATAGGATAAAGAGCAATGATGGATTTTGCCAGCGACAATGTTTACGGCGTTGATGAGAAGATTATGGAGGCGATGGCGCGCGCCAATGTCGGGACTGCGTCTTCTTACGCAGGCGATGATATTACGGCGCGGGTTGAGAAACAGTTCAATGAATTGTTTGAGCGCGAGGTGAAGGTTTTCCTGCTGACAACCGGTACTGCAGCCAATTCGCTGGCGCTTTCGACGATGGTGCCATCTTATGGGGCGGTGTTCTGTCATGGCTTTGCTCACATTTGTGCCGATGAATGTGGGGCGCCGGAGTTTTTCACTGGCGGGGCCAAATTGTTCGGGCTGGACGGTGTGGCTGGCAAGATCAGTCCGCAAATGGTCAGGGAGAGTCTTGCCGGGTTTATTCGGGCTGAACATGACCCCAAACCGGCTGCAATTTCGATTACCCAGTCGAGTGAGCTTGGGACCGTTTATTCATTGGATGATGTGCGGGCGTTCGGGGATTTGGCGCGTGAGAAAAATCTCAAATTGCATATGGATGGGGCGCGGTTTGCCAATGCGCTGGTTAGTCTTGGCTGTTCACCGGCTGAGATGACATGGCAGGCGGGGGTTGATGCCTTGTCATTCGGGGCAACGAAAAATGGTGCGATGAGTGTCGAGGGGCTGGTGTTTTTTGACCAGTCACTGGCGGTTGATTTTGAACACCGGCGGATGCGGGCCGGGCAGTTGTTATCGAAAAGCCGATTTATGGCAGCGCAGATGGAAGCTTATCTGACCGATGATTTGTGGCTCAACAATGCTCGTTATGCCAATGAAATGGCGGCGCGTTTGGCGGCTGGTCTGAGTGCGACTGAGGGCATTCGGCTGGGGGTTGAATGTCAGGCCAATGAGGTTTTTGCTATTATGCCGAAAGACAAGCATGATGTGCTGGCGGCCAGCGATGCGGTTTTTCATCCATGGCTGGCGAGCGGGTCTGATACGGACGCAGTTGGTGATGATGAAATCATGATTCGACTGGTGACGTCTTTTCAAACCCGGGCTGAGGATGTGGACGCATTTGTGAAGCTGGCAGGGTAGGGGGGTAAATGAGCCTTATAGTCTTTATTGTTGTTCTGTCGGCTGCGGTTTTGCATGCCAGTTGGAATGGGTTGGTCAAGCATTCCTCCGATAAGTTTTTGTCGATGAGTGCGGTTGTGTTGGGGCATATGCCGTTTGGGGTGGTAATGCTGGTGTATGCTCCGATGCCGGAAGCTGCAAGCTGGCCGTATATTGTGGCCGGGGCGGTTTTGCATACGGGGTATCAGCTGTTTTTGCTTTATTCTTACCGGATCGGTGATCTGACACAGGTTTACCCGATTGCCCGTGGCGCGGCGCCGCTGATTGTTGCCTTTGTCAGTGTGGCGTTTTTGGGGGTGCATTTTGAGATGATGCAACTGCTGGGCATTCTGGCTATTGGGGCGGGGATTATGAGCCTGGTTATTGTGCGCGGTGTTGACGGGCTGGGTAACCGTAATGCGGGGTTAATGGCACTTGCTACGGGATGCTTTATTGCCGCCTATTCGCTCAATGATGGTACGGGTGCGCGGCTTGCCGGGACTGCTTTGGGATTTTATTGCTGGCTGACCATCCTGAACAGCGGTTTCTTTGCCGGCATCATGTGGTTTTTGCAACCATCGGCGCTAAAAAATGTTGTTCGTCAGCGAAATGGCCGCAAGCTTGCTTTGCTTGGTGGCGGTGGATCGTTTCTTGCCTATGCGCTGGTTACTTGGGCTTTTACCCAGGCACCGATTGCGTTGGTAACGGCATTGCGAGAAACCAGTATTGTTTTTGCCTTGTTGATTGGGGTAGTCTTTCTGAAGGAACGGGTGAATTTGGCCAAAGTGGTTTCTGTGGCGTTGTCATTGCTCGGGGCGGTGTTGTTGCGGATCGCGCGGTAGTTTGAAAGGATTTGTGGCTATGGCAAGTTTTAAAGATCAATTGCCCAAGCTGGCAGTAATCGGGGTGATGATTGCTGCTGTGGTAATCGTGGCCGGCAAGATCAGGGGGCCGGGCACTGAAAAGACTTCGATAAATGTTAATGTGCCAACACTTACTGCCTTGGGGCAACAGGGTGAAAAACTGTTTGAAGCCAATTGCATGGCCTGTCATGGCAAGAATGGCGGCGGGACCAAGCAGGGGCCACCGTTAATTCACAGGATTTACGAACCGAATCATCATGGCGATCAGGCTTTTGTCCTTGCTGCCAAACAGGGTGTGCGATCTCATCACTGGCAGTTTGGCAATATGCCTGCCCAACCTGAGGTGTCAGCCGAAGATGCGTTGATGATTGTTGGCTATGTACGCGAAGTGCAGCGGGCCAACGGGATTTTCTAAAACACATTGCTTCGATCAATCTCATATTGACATATTTGCATTTATTCTGTAATTTCTGTTTATACAGAAATTAATGTAATTACTGTTTTGTGGTGAGGGTTGTAAAGGAGTAGTGAGATGTTTGAGTTTTTTAAATCCAGAAAATTGCTGCCTGAGTGGCAGGAAAATCCTTATCGTATTGGCAAAGTGGCATCGGGGCGGACGATTTTGGTGACCGGAGCAACCAGTGTAGTCGGGCGAAAGATTTGCCGGACGCTTATCGACCGGGGCGACCGGTTGATTGTTCTGGTGCGCAACAAGAAGAAAGCTGTCGATATTTTCGGGCCCCATGCGATGGTGGTTACCAGCCTTGATGTGATCAGCCGGGGAACGCGGGTTGACAGTGTTGTTCATTTGGCGGGCAGCTGGTTTTGGCGTTTGTCGGCGCAAGGGCGCAAGCTGGCGGAACTGGTGAAACGCGGCAAGCTTACACCTAAAAGATCAAGTGGTTTGGTGGTGAACTGGATGGCGCCATTTTTGTAAAAGTGTCAGTTGAATATTCGTGATTTTGCGGGTGCGACATTTTGTGCTAGCCTGATGGCGTGGATAAACCAAAAGAGGAAGATGATTATGCCAGCACTAACCATGCACGATATTATGCACCCGTCACAGTCGGGTCAGAATGCAGATTTTCCAAACGCTCCGGCCGGTTGGACGAAAGTTGAAGCGCAAGAGATGGCACTCTCTTTTGGGTTGACACTTGGTGAGGATCACTGGGAACTGGTGCGGGTGTTGCATGGTTGTTATGCCGAAGATCAGAACCCGCCAATCCGGCGTCTGTGCGATGCGCTGGCCGCGGTTTTCAAGCCCCGTGGTGGTCGCAAATATCTTGCGCAATTATTCCCGGGTGGCCCGGTAACACAAGGTTGTGCGATTGCCGGTCTGGTGCCGCCAGCGGGAACAACAATGGGTGCCGTTCAGTAAGCTAGAAAAAAAGGAAGTGGCTACGGGCAGGGTGCTGGCGCTGTCCGGGTCGGGTTTTGTTTGCTAAATTCTGTTTTGGTTTGTGAACAGATACCGTTTTTTATCGCTTGCTCAATGCGTGTTGCAATAAAGGGTTTGCCGTTTTTCCACTGCCATAAATGCCAGCCCGAGAGTGACGGGCTCTGGCGCCAATAGGATCTGATTAGTTTTTCTGACGGCACGATCTCGGGGTTGACGATCGCCTGCATATCAGTGCTTGCCTCAAACTGACGGGTTTTGATGTTGTAGAGGAAATACAGGTACTTTACGTTCTCACCGTTAGAAATGCGAGGCATGATGGCGAAGTCCTTGTGATCATCAAAGTTAAAATCAATAAACATGATGGAAACGGTTTCGGGGTCAATTAGCGGTGTCGCGGTTAGTGTAAGTGTCTGGACCGGCTGGTTACTGTCGGGGTGCGAAAATGCAATGGCGCGTACCTTGTTCGGGCGCTGACCGATCAAGGTGATATCCAAATCAGCCGAACAAATGGCAAGTATGTCCGGGCGTGCAGGGTCAGGAAACAGTTCGCAGGGCTGGCCGGTGGCGGTGTAGCTGGCCAGTGCCTTTATGATGACGGCGAAACTGAAAACAGCGATCATGACCAGTCTTAACATAAAAGCTATCTGGTCCTTTTGGGGGTAACTTTCAGGGTCAGGGTTTCCGGTATCAGACAAACTTCATTGTTGCAGGCCTGCAAGGTCAATTCGCTGGTGACGGTAGATGTTGCCGGTTTGCCAAGAGGTACGGTCAGGTCAAACTCGCTGTCAAACAGGGCCAGCGGTCTGTCATTAAAGCCCAGTTTGCGGGAAAGCAGTTTTGGATATTTGACTCGATCCGGCGCTTGTTTGCCATCGGTGGTTTTTAAGGTAAGCCGGGTCGGAATGAAATCTTTCTCGAAAGGCTTGTTGGCGTTCACATGCCATTCGGGAGCCAGTTTAACGTGAATGCGCAACTGGGTTTGAGTGTCGTTGAGTGTGGCTTTTACCTTGACGCGACCGCGCGCGGCGTATTGTATGGCACCGGTTTCACCACGTAAATAACGCCCGGCTGAAGCCAGGGTGGTTGCCCCGCCTCTCGGGTCGGAAACGGCATCGCCTGACAACGCGGCGATGATGGTCTCGGCCCGGCGTGAGTATTTTGGATCAAGGGAACGTTTGGATAGTTTTTCGGCGACAACAAGGGCCACGGCATTTCCTGAGGGCAGGGCGGTATCAGAGCGCAGCTTGATTCTGGCATAGCCCTGTTTGGTGGCGGTGAAAAAGTAATCACCGATTTTCTTGTCTTTAAAGGTGGTTTCCAGTTTCGTTGCCAGTTGTTCTGCCCGGCTGAGCCATTTGATATCGCCGGTCAGATCGTAAGTATCGATGAAGGCTTTGGCGACGAATGCGTAATCGGGCAGGGTGCTGACAATGCCAGCCTTTCCCTCAAAATAACTGCGTAAAAGATCACCGTTTTTGGTTCTCATGCTGGACCAGATAAATTCGGCAGCTTTACTGGCGGCATTGCGGTAACGCTGGTCATTGAAGTGTTGACCAGCGGTGGCAAATGCCGAAATCATCAGACCGTTCCAACTGGCGATTATTTTTTCATCGCGATGCGGGGCGATGCGCTTTGTTCGTGCAGTGGCCAGTTTTTTTAGAATGTCGTCAAAGCGGGTTTGGTTTTTGTCGTCGAAGTCAGTGTTGCGATGCAAAACCACTTTGCCTGCGAATTCGCCTTCGCTGACCAGACCCAAGTTTTCGACAATGAATTGCGTATCTGTGGTGCCAATAGCCGTTTTAAGTTGCTCGGGCGACCAGATATAAAAAGTCCCTTCTTCACCCTCACTATCGGCGTCGCGGGTGGAATAAAACCCTCCTTGCGGCGAGGTTAGGTCGGCAAGGACGTAGTCGAGGGTTGAGCGGGCGATTTTCTCCATAAAGGGATCGCCGGTCAGGGTCGCGGTTCTGGTGAACACTTCGGCCAACTGGGCCTGATCGTAAAGCATCTTTTCAAAATGCGGAATGCGCCAGTTGTTATCGACAGCATAGCGATGAAAACCGCCGGTCAGATGATCGTGGACACCGCCTTTGGCAATGGCGGTCAAGGTGGAAACAAGGGCCTCTGTTGCCGCCTGTCCGTCTGGCTTGCCTGCCATGTGCAAAAGGAACTTCAGTGTCGGGCTGTTAAAGTGCTTTGGGGCGGTGCCGATGCCGCCGTTGAATGTGTCAAATTGAGCAACGAGTTTGCTTGCAGCCTGTTTTATGACTTCTGCAGTTAATTCTTTTGCTTCGGATTTTCGGTTGAAGAAGCTGGTCAGGATGGTGGAAATTCGTTCAGCTTCCAGTTCAAAGGCGGCTCTGTCGTTGGCCCAATCGGCAGCGATTAAACCGAGAAGTTTGACGTAATCTGATGGTGGGAAATAGACACCACCGTAAAAGGGTTTGAGGCTGGGGGTCAGAAATACATTGTTTGGCCAGCCACCCTGTCCCGAGATGGCTTCGGTGGCCAACATATAGGTTTCATCAAGATCAGGGCGTTGTTCACGGTCAATCAGAATCGGGGTGAAATTGTCATTGATGAGTTTGGCGATCTCGGCGTTATTAAAACTCTCCTCCTGCATGACGTGGCACCAGTGGCAGGCGGAATATCCAATTGAAACAAAAACCGGTTTGCCGGACTTTTTTGCCTTCTCCAGGGTTTCTTTGCTCCAGGCATTCCATTTCACCAGATCGCGGGAATGCTGACGCAGGTATGGTGATGCTTCTTTTGTCATGGCATTCAGGGGTTGATGGGCAAATTTCTCAAGAGCGCTGGCGCTGACTGGAACCGGAGCCAGTGTGGTTGAGAACAATAGTGAGATGGCCAAGGCGGCAATTGGCAGATGTTTTAAGACTTTGGAGTTCATCGTTGAATGCAGGGCCTTTTGTGGTTTCGCGATATTGGTGTGGGTTGATTACATTAGGTCGGATGTTGTGTGTTGTACAACCGCATACCTTGTTATGCGAAACAACAACGCGTGATTGAGCTTAGGTGTGACGGGCCACCGAAAAGACGAGTACGTGATCTTTGCCACAACCTGAATGAGCCGTTCAGATTACGTTCATATGGGTGTCACCATATTGTGATCAATGATTGAACAATATCGACGGGAAGAAGCACCATGATCAAATTCACGCAAGAGGCTGTTATTGATTGTCAAATTCAGGAGAAGTTGTTTTCTCTGGTAATGGACGCTGTGGCACCCTGGGCGTTTGCTGAAGCCGATTTAGATGGCGTAAGTCAGGACCGGGAAGATTGGTGTATCCGGGATATCTCGATCAAGGACGGGCAGGCGAGCGTTTGCGTTATGCATATTGTTCAAAGAGAGCAATATACGGCGCTGGTTTGTTGTCTTGACGAGCCTGAAGTTATCGCTGTGTCCTATACCAGTGGTAATCTTGGCATGTTGAATCCGTATCTTGATTGTGGCCATAAACTGGGAGCAGAACTTGACGGACCGGGATGCTGGAACGTTTTATCAATTACTTTTGCGGCAGAACCGGGCGCTGAAAAAATCCGTTATTTGCGGCAGGGTAACATTGAAGAGGTATCTGTTAACCAGTTTGATGCCTTTTCCATCATTGACTGGAACAGCAATTATCCGGTGGATGAGTATCTCAGTGTCAAAGTGGACGGTGAGTGGCGGGCGCCGGTTGTTGCCGCTATTCCCTATACAATTGATTATGTCGCATCATGCTGGCGCAAGGCGGTTTATAAAAATGATGGCTTGCGCAGTCGCTGGAATCGCTGGATTACAGCAGCCTTTGTCGAACTTTGTGGTTCAGACCGAGCCGTGCTGCAATGCGAAATGATGAATACTCTGGCCAATGGGGGAAATGCCAAGTGTTATGAAGCGTTTAAAAGTGAACGCCGGAAATTCCTCAATCGTGAAAAGCAGCCGCTGGACGACCTGACGCTTAGTGCCTGAAAAATGGAATTTGTAATAGAAAACGAGGATGTGAAAAAACATCCTCGTTTTTGCTTTTACAATTGTGTCTTACCAGTTGTCAGAATTGCCTGAAACAATGGCTTTGGCCAATATTTTGTATTCTTTACAAGTTGTACCGCAGCGGTTTTTGATTTGTGCCAATTGCAATTCCGCCAGATTGATGCGCCCGGCTGCCACATAACCCTCACCAAGGTATTCTCTGGCGAGCAGATAATTCGGGTTGATGGTCAATGCTTGCTTATAATAGGCAATGCCGTCCTGGAGTTTGCCCAATTTGCGATGAGAATAACCCAGTCCGTTAAGGGTTTCGGGATCGGCCTTGTTGGTTACCAGTTTGAAGAGGTCGATCGCAGCGTTGAAATCTCCGGCATATGCCAGTTTCCAGCCTTGCTGTTTCAAGTCGCTATCAGGGATGATTTCAGAATATTTTCTGACGCATTTCTTTTTCTTTTTGCTGTAAATGTAACCTCTTTTACAGGTTGGTGTTGTCGTTGTGACATCACTTTGCATGCTAAAGCTTTGTGTCGGCGCAATTAGAAATGAAGCGGCAATGATGGTGCTGGCAAAAAGTGTCTTGTTCATTTTTCTTCCCGATTTATTTGGCCGATTTATTTGGTCAATCATATCACAACACTCGCAAATCAATCAGGGTTTCTGATGACTGGAAAGCTACCTTCCAGTTATTTAACACCTTAACCTGAGGGTTTGTTCAAAAATATTTTAAAATAATTGTGCGGGATTGTTATTTTCGCTTGCCGGAAAAAACCGCCAGCGCGCCGATGGCGATGAAGGCAAGGGATGCTGTTGCAATACCGGCGATGCTGGCGTCCTGTTTTGCAGTCAGGGCGTTGGCAACGGTAAAGGTCGGCAAACCGGCTGCCTCGGTTGCGCCTGATCCAATTACCAAAACGATGCACCCCAATGCAAAGGTCAGGGCGAAAGACAATGCGATCAGGGCCCGTTTGCGAATGGTTTTGCCTTGTATCATGGATGAATGACTCGGTGTTGTGTTGACGAGGTCAATTTTCCTGCTGGTTGCAAATAAGTTTGCGTTCAGTTGTGAAGGGAATGAAGTGTGGTTCATGGCGTGCCGTCCAGAGCAAGATTTCCGATGTTGGAGTTATTGCATCAGAAGAAGGCGAAATGTTTGCCCGAATTTGCAGTTTACAAGGAGATATGGTGGCGTAATTGTGGTATTTTGTTAAAGAAAAGTTAATCTTGGAGAAATCACTGAAAATTTATCCATTGGTAGCCGCTACCTGGTCCTTGTTCACATCAAAAGGAGCTGGAGGGGCTAGATGTGTTTCAGGCTCGGCAATCGGAAATGTCAACGTTACGGTGGTGCCATGGGCTGGTTTGGAGGCAATATCAAAGCCGATTTTTTGTTCGTCGGTGAATTTTTTCACTAGAGACAATCCCAGACCAGCGCCGTCTTTCATGCGAGAAAGGGCACTGTCGACGCGGTAAAATGGGGTTGTTACCTTGGGCAGATCTTCTTGAGAGATACCAATTCCAGTGTCAGCTATGGTAACGATCACCTGGTCATTGGCCTCTTTGACGGTCACCATTACTGTTCCACCTTCCGGGTTGTAGCGAATTGCGTTGCAAAGCAGGTTTTCCAGTGTCTGGCGTAACATGCGCTGATCGGCGCGTATGTCGTGTTTACAACTCAAATTACGTTTTATTTCGATGCCAAGCGATTGGGCAGCGGGCGTTTTGATCTCAATTAATTTGTGCAACAATTCTGCAATGCAAAACGATGTTTCATTGAGTTGTATTTGCTGTGAATCAAGGCGTGACAGATCAAGGATCAAATTGATTGACGATAGCAACGTGCGTGATGAGGTTGCGATTAGTTGGGAAAATTCAACATATTCATCGTTGCCGATGGGGCCAAGTTTTTGTGCTGCCATCATTTCCGAAAACCCGATGATGGCGTTTAAAGGTGTGCGAAGCTCATGACTCATATTGGTCAAGAATTCTGATTTGGACTTGTCGGCAGTCTCGGCATTGATTTTGGCTGCAATCAACGACCGCTCGTCGTTTTTGAGGTCGGTGATGTCATGGCGAACCGAGATCAGGCGTTCTAATTTGCCATCGCGTCCCAGAAGCGGCACAAAAGTTGTATTGCAGATTAAGTCGGTTCCGTCTTTGCGCTGGTAAATTACTTCACCGGTCCAAGTTTCACCGTTGGCAATTGCGACCAGACTATCCCCGCGCACGGTGTGGTCCATTTTGTTTAAGGCCAGTAAAAAATCAGGTGTTTTGCCGATAACTTCAGCCAGAGAATATCCGGTCATGTGCAAGAAACTCGGATTGGCATATTCAATATGCGATTCAACATCAGTCACATCAATACCCACCGGCACGTGCTCGAGAAGAGTGCTCAACACCATGTTTTGGCCTTGCGCAACATCGCGATAGTCGAGGAGTGAATTCCACTGATGTGCCAACTCATTGAATTCTTGAGTATTCGAAAGAGGGATCCGGGCCTTGTAATCGCCCGCCCGACGAGCTGAAATAACGTCAATATATTGACGAACAGGTTGAAGAATAGTTTTACGCAACACACCTGAAAGGACCATGACAACAATAGCGATACTTATGGCCAGCAAAATGGATATGACTGCAACACCACGTAAAACCAGAACAGTTACCCAATCGCGACTGGTTTCCATAACGATTGCACCGGCGTAATGCCCGCGTGGTATCTGAAAGTTGTGGGTATGCTTGGGGTCAAATATTGCCTGAACGTGAGTCCATAAGTTCGCTGGCGAAAATTCTACTTGTTCAGCTTTTCTATGCCAGAACGGTGTTGGCCATTTTGGTCCGTGGCTGACACTGTTACCGGTGATATTGCGGATGGGTGGGGCAAGAGGTAATATCGTAACCCGGTGATTTTCAGAGTTGATAATATGAATGCCGAAAACACCTTCAGACAGACTTTTTTTCAGTTGTTTTCTGACTTCCTGATCAGTAACCAGTAATGAATTGGTATTATTAATGGTGACAAGGTTGGCCGCAGCTGTGATTTTGTTGTTATGTTGTGAATAGACGACAATCTCTTTGGCCTGTTTATTTCGGACAATTTCGGTGATCGCATGTTGGAGATAGCGGGTATTCTTGGCAATTCGGGTCTGGCTTTCAATTGATTGCGAAAGTTCAAGAATACGCTGGTGGTCAATGAAATTGGCGAGCGATAATAACAAGATTGTCAGGATTGCTGTAACAATACTCAAGACAGCCAGACTAATAAGGATCTGACTGCGCAGAAAAATGGAGCGCACCGATTTTGTGTGTGTTGTAATCATCGCGAACAAAAAATACCGGGTTAATTGATGCCATATAAAACCATAATTGGATTTTTTTTGTCTTAACGATAAGTAGAATTTGTCAAAAATGGTCGTTTGAAATTTGACCAATCAAATTTCCGGAGCGGTCCAGTTGTAAAGCCAGTCAAGGCGATTGTACTGGCTTTTTGTTGATGTGTGTCCGATGGCGAAGTTGCGAGCCAGCCTTTGAAGGCCGCTCATATGATAAATTTCACCAAGTCGCTTTGATGTTTCGACAATTTTTCGGGTTCGATCCTGACGCGCTGTCGCATAGCCGGAAATGCCGGTGCCGGATTTTATGGCTGATGCTAGGCATACTGCATCTTCCATCGCCATCGCGGCCCCTTGTGCCAGATAAGGCAGGGTTGGATGAATTGCATCGCCGATGAGGACTGTCTGGTGTTTGTGCCAAACCGGTGAATGAGGGTGGCCGGCTGCAGCCCATTTCAGCCAATTTTGCGGGGTTGCCAGAACTGATTGAAGATTGTCGGCTGCATTGGGGAAATATTTTATTACTTCGGAAGGTTCGACCGGCACGCTCCAGCCCTTGTTTTCCCAGTTCTGTTCGCTGGCAGCAACAATGTTTAGCTTTTTTCCGGCTGACACGGGGTAATGGACCACGTGGCCTTTTGGGTATAGCCAAAGGTGAACATCGGTTATGCGGGGAATGTCGGGTGCTTTTTCAATTGGTATGAGGGTGCGATACAGGGAATGTCCGGCAAAAATCGGCGGGCCGTCATTGAGGACACTGCGCCGGACAACGGAACGAAATCCATCAGCGCCGACCAGCATTTCATGGCTAGCGGTTTTGGCATTGGTAAAATGACAGAAGGTGGTGTCAGGCTCAATATCAAGACGGGTGAGGGTGCTGGCCAGATGGATGTTGACCCTGTCACAGTTTTTGGCTGTTTCCAGAAGCGCTGTCAGTAGGTCGGCCCGATGGGAAACGCGATATGGCTGGCCAAAACGGGTTTCAAATTGCTGGCCGAGCGGCAAGGTCGAGAGTAGGGTGCCGGTCACACCATCCATAATCCGAATATTCTCAGGCGCGACCATCAAGGGTTCCAAAGCATCGAATGCGCCTAGCTGTTTTAAGGTTGAAACAGCGTTGGGGCCAATTTGCAAGCCGGCGCCGACTTCGGCGAAAGCATCAGCCTTTTCGTAAACATCCACCTCCCGTCCAATTTTGGCAAGGGCAATTGCGCTGGCCAAACCTGCAATGCCGCCGCCGATGATGCCTATTGTCACGATACTGTTTTCCGTCTCTTTACCTGATAGATTAGAAGGTGTAGTGGATAGTCGCTGATCTATGCATTGATTAGCATCAAAAAACCAAAATGGAAAACTTCTAACACAGGATTTTAGACCGATGGGTTTCATCGCCGACTCGCTAGACCGTATCCAGCCTTCTGCAACCATTGCCATTTCAGGCAAAGCCATGGCCCTTAAGGCGGCTGGAAAAGATGTAATTGGACTGGCTGCCGGAGAGCCTGATTTCGATACACCTGACCATATCAAACAGGCAGCTATTGAGGCGATTAACGCCGGTAAAACCAAATATACACCGGTTGACGGGATTCCTGAACTCAAACAGGCTATTTGTGACAAACTCAAGCGTGACAACGATCTTGACTACAAACCATCGCAAGTCAGCGTCGGTACCGGTGGCAAACAGGTGTTGTTTAATGCCCTGTTAGGAACCATCAATCCGGGCGATGAAGTTATTATTCCAGCCCCTTACTGGGTCAGCTATCCTGATATTGTTCTGCTGGCAGGCGGCAAGCCGGTGATTGTTGAAGCTGATGTTGAAAACGGTTTCAAATTAACGGCGGATGCGCTTGAAGCAGCGATTACAGACAAAACCAAATGGCTGATTTTCAACTCACCATCAAACCCCTCGGGTGCCGCCTATGCGCATGATGAGCTGAAAGCCTTGACTGATGTGTTGCTCAAACACCCTAATGTCTGGACTTTGACCGACGATATGTATGAGCATCTGGTTTATGATGATTTTAAATTTGTCACCCCGGCGCAGGTTGAGCCAAAGCTTTATGACCGCACCCTGACCATGAATGGTGTATCAAAAGCCTATGCGATGACCGGTTGGCGTATTGGTTATGCGGCCGGACCTGAAAAGCTGATCGGGGCAATGCGCAAGTTGCAGTCGCAATCAACCTCTAACCCCTGTTCGATTTCCCAGTGGGCGGCGGTGGCAGCACTCAATGGTCCGCACGATTTTATCGCCTTAAACAACGTGGTCTTTAAGGGACGTCGTGATCTGGTGGTTTCAATGCTTAATCAGGCAACAGGCCTGTCATGTGCTACACCGGAAGGGGCGTTTTATGTGTATCCGTCCTGTGAAGGGGCAATCGGCAAAACGGCGCCGTCTGGTAATGTGATTGAATCCGACGAAGATTTTGTCACAGAACTTCTGGAAACCGAAGAAGTTGCAGCCGTTCATGGCGGCGCTTTTGGCATGTCACCATTCTTCCGGATTTCTTATGCGACTTCGACCGAAGCCCTGACCGAAGCCTGTCAACGCATCCAACGGTTCTGCGCTGCGTTAAAATAGTGGTTTAGAGACGGTTTTGGCGAGAGATACGACGGGTGAGGTGGCAGTTTAATGCAATTAGTAAACTGTCACCGTAACTCGTAACTCGTAACTCCAGTGGCAGCAACTAAACTAAAATGGACTCACCGGCAGATTTGGAAATGCATCAGGGCACCACCACTAAGCACCTGCAAACTGCACATCTTTTCCTTTAAACGTTTCACAAAAGAGAGCTTTTTCTCTTTTCCGATCATATTTCCAATGGCTTTGCTACACTTTTTCCGCAAGGAGTGTTGAAAAAAGAAATTTGATCTCTGATGATGTGAATGGCACAGTAAATGGGCTGGTTGCCCGCCTGCTTGCTACCGTCTGATTTATTATGTGAAAGGATGAACCTTATGGAAACACAATTGGAAATTTTGCACCGCGATAATTTGCATGAAGGTGGATTTGCCGGATTGCGGGAACATCGGCTGGTTGCTAACACGCAGGTTTTTGGCCGCGACATGGGGGATGCCTGGCCGGGGCTTGGTAACTTTGTTTATCTGGCTGATGCTCGTTTTAACCCCAAGGGTGAAACAAGGTTGCACCCTCACAGAGAAATTGATGTGATCTCTGTCATGGTTGAAGGGCGAATTGCCCATGAGGGGTCGCTCGAACATGGCAGCACCATCAATCAGTATGAAGTGCAGGTTCAACGTGCCGGTGGTGAGGGCTTTACTCACAACGAAATCAACCCAGATGATGAAAAAAACCGGATGTTGCAGCTTTGGGTTTTGCCGGAAAAAGCCGGAGAACCCGCCGGGTACAAGGTTTTCCGCCCAGTCTGGGGTGAAACAACCCGGATTTATGGCGGCAAGGAAGGTGAGACCAAGTCGTTTGCTGCCAAAACTACCCTTGATATTGCAATGCTGAAAGTTGGCCAATCGGTTGACATTGCTGCCGATGGGCTGAGTTATGTGGCCAAGGGGCAGGGTGATATGGGCGGTACAAGTCTGAAAGATGGCGATTTGTTCCGGGGATTGGGTGGTCAATTTGTTGCCGGGGAAGATGTGGTGCTGGTTCTTGTGAATGAGATTGACTGAATACCCAGCCGACCTTAGTCTGAATAAAAACTGTAACAGTTTCCGGTTGCCTGGCCTGCTGCATTGTTGTTGGCGAAAGGGCTTGGAAGGCCACCTCTCATACGGTATCGTATTTATCAACAAAAAAACCAGTCTGTTGCTATCCAGGGAGAAAGATGAATGAAACGCTTTAACAGAAGACATGCGCTTAAATTGATAAGTCTGACGGGCGGGGTTGCCGCTACGGTGCTTGCGGTTATGCCTGCCCAGGCTGCCGACACAAAAATTACCGTGGGCGCTTTGCGTTTTACCAGTCATTCAGCAAGCTTTGTTGCAATGGAGCGTGGCTATTTCAAACAGGAAGGTCTTGATGTGACCTTCAAGTTTTTTCAGGCAGCTCAGCCCATGGCAGTGGCCGTGGCATCAAAAGATGTTGACTATGCAGTGACGGCGATTTCCGGTGGCCTTATTTCACTTGCAGAAAAAGGTGCAGCAAAGGTTATTGGTGGTGCGTTGCAGGAAGAAGCGGGTATTGATGGCCAGAAAATACTGGTTTCCGATGCAGCGTTCAAAGCGGGTGTGACCTCGCCTGCCAAGCTGAACGGAAAGATATGGGCGGTGACACAGGCCGGTTCGTCCTTTCACTATATGGGCTCGGTAATCGCTGCCAAGGAAAACGCCAAGCTGAGTTTCAAGCCTTTGCAAAAGGTTGGCCCGATTATTGGCGCCCTGAAAACGGGTCAGGTGGATGCTTGGTCGATCGTTCCGCATATTGCCAAGCCGCTTAGCAAGAGCGGCAAGGTTCACATAATCGGAAATGTTGCAGATTATCTTCCGAACTATCAGGTGACTGTGGTGTTTACCTCGGCTGACAACGCTGCCAACAAGCGTGACACAACAAAGGCCTTTTTACGCGCCTTTTCCAAAGGGGCTGCCGACTTTAATGCGGCTCTTGTTGATAAAACAAAAGGTGATGCTGCGGCAGAAGAAATGGTCAAGCTGGTTCATAAATATGTCTATGTGGATCGTCCTTATGAAAAAGCCGCCCGCAGCATTCGAAATGGTGCCATGCGCATTAGTGAAAATGCTGCGCTTAATACTGCGTCTGTCAAAAATCAGCTCGACTGGTTCAAAAAGGAAAAGCTGGTGAAAAGCAGTATTACTTTTGATACGCTGGTTGATGGTTCTTACGTCGAACAGAAGTAAAATTTCTAAAGGGCGGGTTTCGTGTGGACCCGCCCTTGATTTCTTTCACAAATATTTGCGACTTTGCCATGGAACTTCGCCTGGAAAATATCGGCCATTATTATGGTGACATGGAGGTGTTGCAAGGCATTGACCTCGATATTCCGGCTGGAAAGATTGTTTGTGTTGTTGGCCCGTCCGGTTGTGGCAAATCCACCTTGCTGCGTCTGGTCGGGGGGCTTGAAAAACCAACTTCAGGCCGGGTTGTGCAAATGGGACAAGCGCCTTCTGCCAGCATCAATCCCCTGACTTATGTGTTTCAGGATTTTGCGCTGTTGCCCTGGCGCACGGTGGAGGGCAATATCAGCCTCGTGCTGGAAGATCATGGCATTAAAGGTGCTGACATGGAGGCCGTCATTAGCGATGTTCTGGCACGCACCAAGTTGTCTGATTTTCGCAAAGCCCTGCCAAAACAATTGTCAGGTGGTATGAAACAACGCGTGGCCATCGCCCGTGCGCTTGCTGTCAAACCGGCTGTAATGCTGATGGACGAACCGCTTTCGGCCCTTGACAGTCAAACACGTGAATTGTTGATGGATGATCTGGTCGATCTGTGGACACGCGAACCTTTTACGGCGGTCTATGTCACGCACAATCTTGGTGAAGCCGTCAGGATTGGGCATTCGATCGTTGTGCTGTCGCGCCGACCGGGACGCATTTGCGAGGTTGTGGAGATTAATAAACCTCTGGAACAAAGGCAATTGGGCGATGCAGATCTTGAGCAGCAGCAAAAACACCTGTGGAATCTGATGCGCGATGAAGCCAAGGCGGCGGACATGGAGTTAATGGATGCTTGATAGCGCTTCAAAAGATGACCAACGAACGGTCGAATTTCGCGGCGGAGGGTTTGCGCCGCAATCAAAGCGCTGGGTTGGGTTCGTTGTGTTTATTGTACTCATATCTGGCATCGAGCTTGGAACACGTACGGGATTTATCACCAGTCTGATGCTGCCGCGCCCGTCCGATGTGTTGGCAACCTTTGTTGAGCTGTGGAAAAGCGGTCTGCTTTGGAAGCATCTCATCCCATCTCTCAGCCGTCTTGCTGTCGGTGCTGTAATTGGCGCATCGGCGGGAATTGGTGTTGGTATTCTGATCGGGTTGTTCTCGCTTGCCCGGGCAAGTCTTATTCCGATAGTCGCCGCTATTTTTCCCATCCCGAAGATTGCGCTCTTGCCGCTTTTTGTGATTTGGTTCGGCATTGATGAGGCGTCCAAATATGCACTCATTGCTTTTGGCACATTCACCCCCACCGTTGTTGCAGCTTATGGTGCTGTTGATAATGTGGACCGGACGCTGATCCGCATGGGTCAAAGTTTCTCGTTGTCGTGGTTTTCGATCGTAACGAAGATTGTTTTGCCGGGCGCCATGCCGGGAATATTGTCCGGTCTAAGGGTCAGCTTTGCCATTGCGATCATTCTTTTAGTGGCTGCCGAAATGTTGGGCGCGGAATATGGGATAGGAGCCTATATTCTTGAGGCCGGTTCACTCTATGACCTGGAGCGGCTGTTTGTGGGCGTCACCATTTTATCAATTTTAGGCGTTGGCGTGAGTGCCGTAATCGGCCTGATCGAAAACCGCCTTCTTAAATGGCGGATATAAATTTGCTTACCAGCCGACCAAAACGGGAGACGAAGAAGCAAGCTGGCAAAAGTAATAGGTGTATTTAGTAAACTGTCACAGAAACACATGACAGCAAAAAGGGCGCTCCGGGAGGGAGAAGCGCCCTTTTCTATACTCGATAACTAACTTAAAGAGTTTTATTTGGTTGCTGGTGCTTGAGCACGAGCTTGTGGTGCGTAGTAAGGTGCATAGCCGTTGTAGCCATTGTAACCGTTTTGACCATTGTAGCCATTGTAACCGTTACCGGCTGCATTGCCTGCTACATTGCTATTGCCTGAGAAGTTGAAACCGAAGCTTCCTGATCCGTTGGCAGAACCGTTGCCATTGCCATTACCCCATCCGTTGTTGTTGTAACCGTTGTTCCAGCCATTGTAGCCAACTGGTGGGTAAACAGGAGCAACTGGTGCTGTAGCAACCGCTGCAGGAGCTTTTGCAGTTACTGCAGGAGCTTTAGCAGTTACTGCAGGAGCTTTAGCAGCAGGGGCTGTTGCTGTAGCAGTTGGTGCATTTGCTGTTACTTTGGCAGCAGGTGCTGCAGGTGCAACACTGGCTTGTGGTGCTACTGGAGCAAATGTGCGAGGAGCTACATAGCCGTAAGGAGCTGGTGCGCCGTAGTAAGGTCCGTAACCGTTGGCACCGTTCCAGCCATTTTGACCGTTTCCTGAACCGTTACCGGCTGCATTGCCGTTACCTGAGAAATTGAAACCGAAGCTTCCTGAGCCATTGCCTGAACCGTTACCATTGCCATTGCCATTACCCCAACCGTTGTTGTTCCAACCGTTGTTGTTGTAGCCATTATTGTCACCGAATGGGCCAAAGCTCCATGCTGATGCTGTAGAAGTCAGGGCAACTGCGCCAAAAGCGATTGCACTTGCGACTGTGGCAGCTTTAAAAAATGTGTTCATAATAAATTCTCCAATTCTTGGGTTTTCCTAAGTAGACTTAAAATCCGGTGCCCCAGAAAATTTGTCTGTGCGCTGAATTGACTCAGTTATACATTAGAAAAATCTTATATGTCAATATTCTAATATACATATATTATAGAATTCTCATATTGGCCAAAACCCGAAAATCGGTTCCAGCTTTCTGGACTCAGCGTAACGGTTTGAAAAATAATAACAATTTTCTGTATAGAAGGATTTTAATACAGTTAGTGGGTGCGACAAACTGTACGTAGAAAAGTTTAAAATGAGGCGAAAATCAGGCGATTGTGCCATTTTGAGCCAACAAAAAATATCAATTAAAAAAATTCTTGCCGAAAATGAAACAAAGGCGCACGATGCATTATGAAGGAACCGCTTGGTGTAGTTCCAGATGCGGTAGCAAGCCTTTGTGGCGGTCCCTTGACTTGTAATTTTGAGGCAAGAGAGGAAGCGTTATGGCAAATTCAACACAAAGTGGAAATTCTGACGGCAGCAAGACCGGGGGCACCCGGTGTATTGCATTGGTGGGCCCCTATTCATGTGGCAAGACCAGTTTACTGGAAGCTATTTTATTTCGGGCCGGAAAGATTGGTCGGCAAGGCAGAGTGGATGACGGCAACACAATTGGTGATGCCTCGGCAGAAGCGCGCGCCCACGGCATGAGCATTGAGATGAATGCGGCATCAATTGATTTTCTTGGTGACACTTTCACCTTTGTCGATTGTCCCGGTTCGATTGAATTTTCACATGAAGCAGACTCTATACTATCTGCATGTGATGCTGCGATTGTGGTCTGTGAAGCTGATGAGAAGAAAACCCATGCTTTGCAACTTACATTAAAGAAACTGGATGACCTTGGTCTGCCGCGTTTTATCTTTGTCAACAAAATCGACAAGACTGAAATGCGTTTGCATGATGTACTTGAATTTATGCAACCGGCCAGTGAAACACCGCTGGTCTTGCGTCAGGTGCCGATTTGGGAAGACAATATTGCCACCGGCTTTGTCGATCTGGCGCTGGAGCGGGCTTATGTTTATCGCGAACATGCACCCAGTGAAGTTATTTTAATGTCCGATGCCCTGAAATCACGCGAAAAAGATGCCCGTTTTGAAATGCTCGAAAAACTGGCTGATTTTGATGATGATCTGCTGGAGCAGCTGTTGAGCGATATTGAGCCGCCACAGGATAAAGTGTTTGAGGACCTCTCGGCGGAACTGGCTGACGGGTTGATTACACCGGTTTTATTTGGCTCGGCTGAAAATGGTAACGGCATCATGCGGTTGTTGAAGGCGTTACGCCACGAGGTACCACATGTTGCAACGACAAATGAGCGGTTGGCAAATGATGCCGCCAGCGAGGCTGGAGATGAGGATGCTACGGCGCTGATTGTTAAAACCCTGTATACCGCTCACGGCGGAAAACTGTCGGTGGCACGGGTTTTAACCGGTGAGCTGACGGAAGGTAGCATTGTGCACGGCAAAGAGGGGCAAATGACCCGGGTTGCCGGACTTTTTAAACTGCATGGTATAGAGACCAGCAAAATTGACTGCGCCAAAGCTGGCGAACTGGTGGCGCTGGCCCGGCTTGAGGACATTGTCACTGGAGAAACGGTCTCCACTGGTAAAGGAGTGACCACCCAGTTGCATTTTCCTGATGTAGCGGCCGGGGTGTTTGGTCTTTCAATTTCTGTTGCTGATCGCAAGGATGAGGTCAAACTGACCGGTTCAGTTGCCAAACTGATTGAAGAAGACCCGTCACTTCATCTTAAACATGATCCTGGCACCCATGAACTGGTTTTGTGGGGACAGGGGGAAATGCATTTGCGGGTGGCGCTTGAGCGTCTGGCTGGAAAATTTGGTATTGATGTGCAATCAGCGCCGCGGCGGATTGCCTATAAAGAGAGTATTGGCAAAGGTTGCACATTGCGGCGGCGTTACAAGAAACAATCGGGTGGTCATGGCCAGTTTGGCGATGTGGAGCTGGAAATCAAACCGTTGCCGCGTGGCTCGGGCTTTGTTTTTTCTGACAGCATTACCGGCGGTGTGGTGCCCAAACAATATATCCCGGCAGTTAAAAATGGTATCATAGAATACATGGTCAAAGGACCACTGGGTTTCCCGGTGATTGACTTGGCGGTTAATCTGTCTGATGGCTCCTTTCATAATGTGGATTCTTCGGAAATGGCGTTTAAGCAAGCAGCTCGCATAACAATGACCGAGGCGATGCCGCAATGTGGGCCGGTTTTGCTTGAACCGATCGTGGCGGTCGAGATTCACATTCCCAGCGAAGCCACACCACGGGTGAATCAGATCGTTTCGGGGCACAGGGGCCAGTTATTGGGTTTTGACACCAGAGCGGGCTGGAAGGGCTGGGAAACGGTTCAGGCCCATATGCCGGAAGCTGAAATGGCCAATTTGATCGTTGAATTGCGCTCAGCCACAACCGGGGCCGGGACCTTTACCTTCCAGCATGAGCGCCTTTCAAGGCTGACGGGTAAGCAGGCTGATGCGGTGATTGAGCAGCGTGAGAGCGAGGCGGCGTAGTTTTTTAGCTGATTGGTAAGTGGTGGCTTACGGAATGAAATTCGGCGGAAATTAGCCGTTATGTACCGGTTTTTACGGCCTGCAGCCGAATATTTGCGACTCCCGAGAACTGACCTTGGTGGTTCTTAAACAACAGAGCCAGAGCGTCAACAGTCTTGCGGACAGCTGGTTCGCGCAACAGGTCGCGGTGGACAATCAGGTGTTCGGTGCTGGTGTAAATTTGCTCCAGACCTTCAACTCGTTGCAATTGGCCAATCGGGTCGGCCATGAAGGCTGGCAGGATGGCATAGCCGGCGCCAGATGTTGCTGCGTTTAGCTGGGCAGTGATGGTATTGCAGCGCACGATGGGCGCTGCCTGAACATTTTCATCCATCCAGCGTTTGATTTCGGGATACCAAAGTCTGTCGGGCGAAAAGCCGATCCAGTTCGGGTCAATTAGCGGCGGGTGATGGTTTCTGGCGGCGTAATCCTTTGAAACATAAACATTGTAAGTGATTTCTGCCATTTTTCGGGCAATCAGGGTTTCGCTTTCCGGCAGGCAGGAGCGTAACTGGATTTCGGTTTCGCGCGAGGCGTGATTGAGATGGAGTTGGGCTGAGTAGAGTTCGATTTCAACCTCTCCGACTTGTTGCAGGAGCCAACCGATGTGCCGGGCTATAAAGTGCTCACGCAGCTCATCAAGGGAAATTCGTACGACCTTTTGGGCCTTGCTGGCCAGCTCAGGTTGCACGCGTTCGACATCTTCAGCCACTTTTCGCATGTTTTCTGCAATTGGCAGCAATTTTTCACCAGCCGGGGTCAGCATCAGGCCGTTCGGGGTTCGGTCAAACAGCCGGACACCCATTTGATCCTCAAAACGGCGCAGTCGGCGGCTCATTTGCGGTTGGCTTAATCCCAGTGTGCGGGCGGCAGCAGTGACACCGCGCATCCGGGCGGCAGCATCAAAAACCCGCAAATCATCCCAATTCATTTTTAAATACCCCTATACGGCTTTATGTATTTATGCATATCCGATATGCGAGTGAGAAGCTAGTCGAAAGGATTGAACAATCATAGGTTTTATCGAAATAAATGGAGCCCTCATGTTTTCTCAAACGACCCAAGGTATTTCTTTAAAATTATTGGCGATTGCTTTGTTCACACCAATTTTTGCCGCCGGAAAATTTGCAGACGGCGCATTTCCGGCGCTGGCTATCGTTTCCATGCGATATGTCGGCGGGTTTTTAACCATGCTTGCTTACATCCTTGTTAGCCGAACTCAAATGGTGGCCCTGAAGTCGCCAAAACCGTCGAGGCACTTGATCAGGGCATGTTTTGGCATCGGTGGCGGGGTTTTTATGATCCACGCTACAACGATTATGCCGGTGGCCAATACGACGGCCATCGGCTTGACTTCCGGCATTATGATCATTGCGCTGGCAGGATTGTTGTTAAAAGAAACCATCACCGGTACGCACTGGTTGGCGGGTTTTATCGCAGTGCTCGGGGCCGGTTTGGTGATTTCGCAGTCAATCGACCTGTCTGAAACCGGTTTTAGCAGTTGGGAGGGCATTGCTGCGGCCTTTACCGGGGCGCTGTTTATGACGTTTGAGGCTCTGATCATCAAATTCCTTTCATCGCGCGAAGACGCTTTGCGGATGTTGCTTTATGTGAACGGGTTCGGCAGTCTTGTTGCTCTGGCACTGGTTGTATTGTTGCTGGGCTGGCAGATGCTAATCAACCCGGTATTGCTGGTTTTCCTGGGACTTGGGCCGATTGCCATTATCTCGCAGTTTTTTAATATCAAGGCCAATATGCTGGTTAATGTTTCGACTCTTGCACCGATTACTTATAGCTGGATAGTGTTTGCAATGTTGTTGGGGGTATTTATGTTTGATGAAGTACCTACTGTGATAACTCTCATTGGCTCCTTGCTGATTGTGACTGCTGGGGTTGTGGTTTCCAAAGTGCGTTTATAAAGGATGTTTGAATTGCCGCTTGATATTGAGAAAATCAGGGCTGAAACACCCGGTGTGAAGTTTGTCAATCATTTGCTCGCCTGTGGTTCGGCGCTGATGCCGCAAAGGGTGCTGGATGCGATGGTTGATCATCTTAAACTTGAAGCCCAAATCGGCGGCTATGAAGCCTATGCCCGGCAAAGCGAGCAACTGGACCTGGTTTATGATCAAGTGGCCGATTTGATTGGGGCTAAACGTAATGAGATTGCGCTGGTGGAAAATGCTACGGTGGCGTGGTGTCAGGCGTTTTATGCATTGCCATTCAAACCCGGTGACCGGATTCTGACTTGCGAGGCTGAGTATGCGGCCAATTATGTCGCTTTTCTGCAGCGGGCAAAACGGGACGGGATTGAGATTGTTGTTGTCCCGAATGATGAAAGCGGGGCGTTGGATGTTACGGCGTTGGAAAATCTGGTTGATGAGCGCACGGGCCTGATTGCCATAACCTGGATCCCGACCAATGGCGGACTGGTCAATCCGGCAGCAGAGGTGGGCAAGGTCGCCAACAGGGCCGGGGTTCCTTATCTGCTTGATGCCTGTCAGGCGGTTGGCCAGATGCCGGTGAATGTTGGTGAGCTGGGTTGTGATTTTCTTTCAGTCACGGGGCGTAAATTTTTGCGGGGGCCGCGCGGTACCGGGTTTTTGTATGTACGTGAAGCGTTGATTGAAACACTGGAGCCGGTGGTGATAGATCATTTTGCCGCGCCGTGGGTTTCAACCAATTCATATGAGTTGCGCCCTGATGCCCGGCGGTTTGAGAATTGGGAAAATGCTTATGCGCTGCGGGCCGGGCTTGGGGCAGCGGTTGCTTATGCCAGCGAGTTGGGGCTTGAAAACATTCAGGCCCGCAGTTGGGGTTTGGCGAATAGTCTGCGAGAAAAACTGGCGCTAATGTCAAATGTCCAATTGCGCGATATCGGTGCTGAGCAATGTGCGATTGTCAGCTTTTCATTTGAGGGACATGACCCGAATGAAGTTGTTGCAATGTTGAGGGAGCAAAATATATGCATCGGAGCTTCGACCCGCGACAGCACTCGGCTTGATTCTCAGGCGCGAAACCTGCCGACGATTTTGCGGGCCGCACCGCATTATTATAATACCGAAGTCGAGCTGGACGAACTGATCGCCACGCTGGGTGATTTAGCTATGAACTGACTCGTCAGGAACTGACATCTTCGGCAATCAACGCCTCAATCAGTTTTTCAACCGGGTGAGGTTTGAAGCCACCGAATTTCTGGAAACGGATGTAACCGTTTTTGTCAATCACCGCCATTTCCGGTGTACCATAAGTGTTGTAGCGGTCCATGGTGATGGGAATGCGGGCGCCTTCTTTGCGGGCATCAACGCCGACAGGGTGGTGCATGTTTTTCTTTTTGACGAACTCGCGCAATTTTTTGTTGTTCTGATAGGAATGGCCTTCGAACACCGTGTGAATAGATACAAAGGCGATTTTGCCAGCGGCTTTTTGTTTGGCGTATTTCTTTTCCCAATGTTCCATTAATGGAATGGAAAATGAATTGCACCCCGGACACCAGAGCTGAAAAAAGTCGATCACAATAACCTTGCCGCGCAGTTTTTCAAGCGAGGTCGGCGGACCGACGACCCATTCCTCAATGGTCCAATCGGGCGCTTTGATGCGGTCGGGTGCAGTGGTTTGAGCCAGGGTAAAGTTGGCGGTGAAGGCGATGATTGCCAGGGCGAGCAGGATGGTTTTTTTGAAGGTTTTTATCATGTGGCCATGATGCAAATGATGAAGACTTTTGCAAGCCGCTTTGCTTCACATGGTGGTGATGGGGTGGGGAGTAAGTGTATTTAGTAAATTGTCGCCGTAACGCGATCCGTTTGAGGATTAAGCCCAACCGCCACATAAATTTCAAGGAAATTGCCCCGGCACATCTAACCAATCATTAACACTTCAGCGCTAGTATCTCCGCCCACAGAGCGGTTTTCACGAACCTGCATTATGTCCATGATAAATCGCAAAATCAATTTGGGAGTGTTTGTAATGCGCATTAATCTTACCTAGTTATCCACAGCATTTTTCTTTTTTTCAACCCAAAATGCCTATGCATATCTCGATCCGGGCACCGGCAGCATGATGCTGCAGGCAATGATCGGAGCGGTTGCCAGTGGTATGTTCTTCATTCGCCTTTACTGGGACAAGTTCAAGGCGCTTGCCAATTTTGGCGTTGGCTCAAAAAGCCAGAAATCAGAAAACACAAATCACTCAGGTGCCCATTCCAAAGATGACTAAACCACTTGAAAACAGTGGCTCATTCCGCGACCCCTCCGGTTGGGTATTTGAAGCAAACGGTGAAATTTTTCGTACTGTAAGGGAAAAAGCCGTTGGCCATTATGAATTCGTCAAAGGCTCTGGTCTGCTGGAAGATCTGGTCGAAAAAGGCCAAATCGTCACCAGTCAGGAAATTGACCGCAGCGCTCTTGGCAAAGCGGCAGGCGATGCTCGGTTGGTTTTACGCCACAGCCGCATCCCGTTTATTTCTTATCCCTATGAGTGGTCGTTTTCCCTGCTGAAATCAGCTGCCCTGTTGCATCTCGATGTCCAAATTGCCGCCCTTGAGCGCGGTGTCAGCCTGTCAGATGCTTCTGCCTATAATGTCCAGTTTGATGACATCAAGCCGCTTTTTATCGATATTCTGTCTTTCCGCCAGTACGAAGAAGGCGAATTGTGGGCTGGTCATCGGCAGTTCTGCGAACAATTTCTTAATCCGCTGTTGCTGCGCTCAATGTTTGGCATTCCCCACAATGACTGGTTCCGTGGCAGCTTAGAGGGTATCGATATGGTGCTGTTTGCCAATCTCATTTCAGGCTGGCGCAAATTCTCGCCCAACCTGCTCAGCCATGTCATCATGCCGGCCAAAATGCAAAATCAGGCGATTTCCCACAGCGAAGAAAACATCGCCAAGGCGAAAAAGGCGTCACTGCCCAAACAGCGCTACATGCATATCCTCCAGCAGCTTCATCACTGGATCACCGGCCTCACGCCAAAGGATTCAAACGCCACCACATGGCAAAATTACGAGCTGACCCACACCTACAACAATGAAGAAGAAGACGCCAAGCAGGCCTTTGTTGGCGAATTCTGCGCCAAAGTAAACCCCGACACCCTGTGGGACATCGGTTGCAATTCAGGTGAATACAGCGAAGTCGCCCTGTCATCAGGTGCTGGCCGGGTTATCGGTTTTGATTTTGATCAGGGCGCTCTCGAGCATGCCCATAACCGGGCCCGCGATAAAAACCTCAATCTCCTGTCCTTGTTTCAAGATGGCGCCCACCCCAGCCCCGATCAGGGCTGGAACATGAGCGAAAGACGCTCAGCGGCCCACCGTGGCGGCGCTGATGCACTGGTTGCGCTGGCTTTTGAACATCATCTGGCCATCGGCAAGAACATCCCGCTTGATCGCGTGGTAAAATGGCTGGTGTCGCTGGCCCCGCAAGGCATTATCGAGTTTGTTCAAAAATCCGACACAACAGTGCAGCGCATGCTGGCCCTGCGTGAGGATATTTTCGATCAATATTCACAAGAAAGCTTTGAAGCTGCTCTTACCTCTTGCGCCAAAACCATCGAAAGCAGGGTTATTTCAAAAGAAGGACGCACGCTTTACTGGTTCGCTCGCAAATAAAACAAGTTAAGCTAAGTTAAGGCACACCCCATGAACAATACTGGCTTTTTATCCAAGCCGATTTTTATTTTTCTGGTACCCATTTTGCCAGTTATACAACTCTATTCTGTCAACGCTCACCGGCTGACAATAACCCATGTTTTGTTAGCAGCTGCGGTGTTTCTCGCAGTAGTTTTAATCATCCGCACCCTGATCAACCTGACATCAAAAACCAAACAGCGCAATGACATCATTCTGGCTCTGGTGGTCATCGCACTGTTTTACGACCGCTTATTTGAAAAATTTCAAGATTATCTAGTCGTCTGATTCGCCGTATTTGCCGCCATCATTGCTCTCGCGATCTGGCGCAAAAATGCCCGCTCTAACATCGCCTGCGGCCTCAACATCATGATGCTGGTGCTGTTCATAGCCCCGCTGCTGACCGGGTTTGCTAAATTTGGCTTCTGGCAGGACCGCAGCGTCATCAAAGCCAACATAAAAGCCAGTTTCCCCGAGATAACCCGGCCCGCCGCCATCCCGCCAAAAGCCAATCGCGACTTCTATTACATCGTCATGGACCGCTATGCCCGCGCCGACCAACTAGCCCGTGTATATGGCTACGACAACACACCTTTTTTGAACCAGCTAAAACAGCGCGGCTTTAATGTCTACCCATCTTCATTTTCCAACTACCAGCGCACCGCCCACTCGCTCGCCTCGTCCCTTAATCTGGATTATCTGAATCGGCTCGATCAACCACCCGCTGACAATTCCGTTGACTGGCTGCCCCTGTATAATATGTTGCGGCATTCACGGCTGGTGCAGTTTATGAAATCCAACGGTTTTGAAATCAACACCTATGGCAGTTGGTGGGAACCAACCCGCACCAATCCGCTCTCAGACAAAAACTTCAGCCACCAGGCCTGGCCCGAAATAATTCGCATTCTGTTTAAAAATTCACTTTTTGCCAAAGGTCTGAAAACCGCCGGTGTAAAACAACTGGATTCCCTCTGGCTGCAATGCAAGCGCCCCGGCAAAAAAATCCAGGCCATGATTTTAAATGCCAAGTCAGCCAAACACAAATTCGTCTTTGCTCATTTCCTTGTTCCCCACCCGCCTTTCGTGCTGGATGAAAAGGGCAACTGCATGAGTATCAAAAAAGCCAAAAGCCGCACCAGAGCCCAAAACTACATCGGCCAACTAAAATACGCCAACAGCCAACTGATAAAACTGGTCGATGAATTGCAAGCAACCAAAGGCGCCAAACCGGTCATCGTCATTCAGGCTGATGAAGGCCCCTGGCCCCAAAAATACGCCGGTAATGAAATCGAAAGCCTCGGCGCCGATGTAACACAGGCCGAGTGGCCAAAAGTAACCCCGGATGACCTGCGCGAAAAAATGGCCATCCTGAACGCCCAATACTTGCCGGGCATAAAAACCAAAAAAACCAAACCAGACACAACCCCGGTCAACACCTTCCGCAATATTTTAAATGCATATTTCGATGTGAAGCTGAAACAGCTCCCCGATAGAAACTACATTTTCGAAAGCAACGCCAGGCCATATCATTTTCATGATGTGACCGAGAAGCTGGCGGGTGAGAAGGAATAACGGCAATGGTTGCTTTGTCAAGCCAACCAGCCCCATCACCTCAATCCAGTTCCATCTCAATAGTTTTCATCATCCGGTCGGTCTCGCTGAGAATTTTTATGATTTTTTGGTAGTGTCGGATTACGGTGACAGTTTACTAAATAACCCGGATTCGGGATAAGGATTTTGTTAAGTTTGACCTCCGGAGGGGTCTAAATGGATATTTCTCTATTTGTTAGCTTTTTGGTTGCCACAATGGTCATTGTTATAACACCAGGATCAACGGTCGCTTTAGCATCAAGCAAAGCTGTTAAATTCGGATCACATGCCGCGTTCATAACGGTTCTGGGCGATGCTCTCGGTACGGCCACTCAAATTGTTATCGCGGTGCTTGGACTGCAAATTCTCGTGTCTGTTGCAGCAGATGTTCTCCCTTACATGCAGATTTTGGGTGGTCTCTATATCATGTATTTAGGGTACCAATCGTTCAACGAAGTTGACCACGAAGATGAAACGATTGTGCGGCTTAAAGATAGATCAGGCCATTTTTGGGCAGGATTTTTTGTATGCATCAGTAACCCCAAATCAATCATATTTTTCATCGCGCTCTTTCCGGGATTTATTTCCCAAGAACTCAATATTGTCTTTCAGTCATTAGTATACGGCACTGTCTTTGTCTTACTCGATGCAATGTTTATAATGGGCTATTCTATGCTTGCTATCAAAGCTTTTAATTCGCGTGTTGGAAACTCGATAAGCGTTTCTAAAGCAAGCGGGCTTGGGCTAATGATTGTCGGCACATTGCTGTGCTGGAACGGATATATGCTGGCATTTGGTAATTGAAAGCTAGCGACTCAGTAATTGGAATTTTCTTGAAAGGGAAGGCTGCGCAGGTGACCTCACAAGAAACGCTAGATTACAATTTTGCGGAAAGTTTCAACGAGTTTTCAAAGATTTTTTCTAAAGTGAAGGACAAGGATTACTCAGAGGCAGTTGATAAATATACTCTGCAATAGTTACGTAGTTACGGTGACAGCTTACTAAATACACTAATTTATTTGCCGCCCGTTTCACATCAGCCCCTGTATTGTGTCATAAAGGCTATCAGGAATCTCAATTCCGGTTTGCGGGGTTTTCTTTCGTTCAATGAAGCGTCTTGCGCCGGGTAGGCGGGTGCCTTCCTGCTCTAATATGGCTTTGAACAGTTTTTCGCCATGGGCGAGGAAGCCTTCGGCATCGCCGAATTTGGCCGGGTCGAGGGCGATGATTAATTCGCCGCCTTTGGGCGGGCCGCCTTTGCCTGCATCATCAGCGGCGGATTCATAACTTAAAAATTCGCCGATTAGAGGTCCGGCCAGCAATTCGATCATCATGGCCAGTGATGCGCCTTTATAGCCGCCAAAGCCGAGTTGGGCGCCTTCAAGCACCACATTGGGATCGGTTGTGGTTTCACCATCAGGTCCGATGCCGGCGGTTTCAGGGACGCTATGGCCATCACGGGCAGCGATCTGAATTTCACCGCGGGCCATGGCCGATGAGGCCTGATCGAAAACCAGCGGCGGGGCGTCCTTGCGTGGCCAGGCAAAGCCCATCGGGTTGGTGCCAAATAGCGGTTTGATGCCTCCGGCCGGGGCGACGTAAGGATATGAGGCTGTAAAGGCCATGGCGCACAGGCCTTCATCAGCCAGCCTTTCGACCTCCGGCCACATGGCGGCGATGTGAAACATGTTGGTGACGGCCAGCGCTGCGATGCCGTTTTGGCGGGTGCATTCTACCAATGCATGATGGCCGATCTCCTGCCCCAGCGGAGCAAAGCCGCCATCGCCATCCAGCCGCACCACGGCGGGTGCGAGCTGCTCGATGGTTGGTTTGGCCTTGCCGTTTACCCGTCCGGAGTTAACGCCAGAGCAATACCATGGCAGGCGAAACAACCCGTGCGATGCGCATAAGTCTCCCTCAGCCTGCATCATCCGCCCGGCAGCAGCCTCAGCATTGGCTTCATCGCAACCATTGGCGAGCAGGCATTTTACAGCGAGACTGTGAGCGTCTTTGAGGGATAAGTTGACCATGTGATTTGCTCCATTTGTTGGCACGAGAATAGTGGTTTGGGCGGCATTGGTCAAAAGGCATATCTATTCCCTCTCCACGATACCCGCAAGCATCCCGGTTAATCTAAAAGGTTGAAAAGAAGCGCGCACCGATGGATGCGAGAAACTTTAGCTAAATAATATGTACCACCGGCGCATGCGACATGGCGATTTCGAAAGGT
>DAOUPT010000031.1 GCA_030626025.1 Anderseniella sp.
ATAACCACGCGACAGTTCTTCAGAAACCACACACATGGCTTCCTTGCCCATTTCCATGCCGCCATATTCTTCAGGCAGCGTCAGGGCAAAAACACCCAATTCGGCCAATTCATCAATGATCGCCATTGGTACATAATCATTGGCCAAGTGCCATTCATGGGCGTGTGGTGTGACCTTGTCATTTACGAACCGGCGCATTTCCTGACGCATTTGCATCATTGTGTCATCAAGACCGCAATCGCCACAGGTCAAGTGGCCACTGGCGTCTGATAGCAGACTGGCCAATCGGGCGCGGGTGTTGGCGGTGTTGCCAAAGCGGGTCAGTTCGCCGGTTAAACCCTCAAACAAGATAATTGTATCATGTCCACGCAAATCAAGAGCGGCAGGGCGGACAATTTCGCTCTGGCTCATTGGGATGCCACCATAAATCTGGTTGAGATATTCACCAAAGATAATTTGGGTCAGGAGCTGTTCAATCTCACCAAACCGGCCTTGTGCCTCATTTCGTTCAGCATACAGAGACATTTGGCGCAGCGTTTCAGCATAGGTGGCAAGCCAGGCAAGTCCGTGTACAGCATGCTGTTCGCGTTCCAGCAGCTTGGGTGAAAACCGGTCGTCATCGTAATCCCAAACCCGTTCGGCCAGGCAGGCTTTGGCTTTGGCGAAAAGGATATCGACATCCTTCACCGCTGATTTTGTTAATTCAACCAGGTTATCGAGGGCAATTGTGCCAGAATCTATGTCTATTTGTGTGCTCATGAGGCGACTTATAACAGTTTATGCTGCAATGCAAAATACCACTTCCGACGGATTGGTGGCCTAATTGACAAAATTTGCCTATGTAGATGGTATGACAGACAAAATTCCAATCCTATACTCATTTCGGCGGTGCCCTTATGCGATGCGAGCGCGGATGGCGCTTTTTGCTACTCAGCAGCCCTGTTTTTTGCGGGAGGTTGTTTTGCGGGAAAAGCCAACCGAAATGATAATTGCATCGCCAAAAGCAACCGTGCCGGTTCTGGTTTTACCCGATGGATCTGTTGTCGATGAAAGCCTTGATATTATGCGTTGGGCATTGAGTCGAAATGATCCTTATAATTGGTTTAAAGATCAAGAACGCACAAGAGAGCTGATTGATGAAAGTGACGGGCCGTTCAAGTATCATCTGGATCGCTATAAATACGGCACCCGATATGAAGGTGAAATGTCTGAGAATCACCGGCAGGAAGGCTTGAAGTTTTTGCGCAAGCTGGATCGGTTGTTAGACATATCTCCTTACCTGCTTGGTACTGGTGCTGGTCTTGCCGATATCGCGATATTTCCATTTATACGTCAGTTTGCAAATGTTGATCGGCAATGGTTTGACAGTCTGGAATTGCTAGGTTTGCAGGTGTGGCTGACCAGGCATCTGGACTCTGATTTGTTCCAAAGTGTGATGAAAAAATACCCGCAGTGGAAGACAGGTGATGAGAATATGCGGTTTGTGGTATAAATAGTGCCAATATTGATTCGCATGGATGGTGAGAGACTTTGATGAGCGAAGCTTCGAAAGTCGAACAGGCGATAAGCCGATTTGAAACGGCATTGCACAAATTGGAAACTTCCATGGTTAAAATCCATGAGAAGGGGTCACAGCTTACAACTTCACAAGGCGAAGCGGACGCGTTGCGGGCCGAGCAGAAAAAGCTGAGTGAGGAACTAAATGCTGTGCGCGGCAAAGCAGAAGAATTGGCTGACGTCAATCGCCGGGCTGTAAGTCGCGTAGATAGTGCAATGACCCGTATTAACAAGGTTCTTGGTTGATTATGGCACAAGTTGTTTTAACTGTTAATGATCATTCTTATACAATGCAGTGTAACGATGGTGAAGAAGCCCATTTGAAGGAGCTTGGTCAGGTTCTTGATGCCGAAGTTGGCAAGATCAAGAGCGCTGTTGGTCAGGTTGGTGACATTCGATTGTTGTTGATGAGTGGACTTGTTATCGCCGACAGACTGTCAGAAACTCTGTTGCGGGTTGAGGAGCTGGAAGATCAGGTACAAGGAATGCGCCAGTCACGTAATCAGGCAACCAAACAGGGCGAACAGGTAAGTGAAGATGTTACTCAACGACTTGATGCGGCAGCTGAACGCATAGAAGCGCTGGCGCGTGAAATAGCCAATTAGCGATTCTATCCTTTTAATTTCATCTAATTGCCCTTAAATACAGGTCAGGCTGGCCGGTTCGTGAGGAAACTTTATTCTTTAGGGCCTATAATCTCTAAACGGGAGCTGTCCCTGTGCTGGACCGTGGTCTTGTGCAAACGGTGCCCACCTACAAACTGTAGGGACCTGAGATACCGATTTCCCACGGTCGGCTGGCTGTTTTGTTGATCAGGAGGCTATCATATCAATTTCGTCGATCTCTGCAGCCAAGGCTAATGCCAGAAAACTGGCAAGCCGGGTGCGGGCAAAAGCCCACGCGGAGCTGTCAATGATTGCCATCAAGAATTTGTCCGATACAGGTCTTGAGTTTGTGGGGACTGGTACCAAACAAGTGGTGTCGGGATTTACACCTTATCGTAGTGAAATTGATGTAACCGGTTTGCTATCAGTAATGGCAGACAAGGGTCACACCACTTGTTTGCCGATTGTGGTTGGCGAGCGTCAACCGCTGGTCTTTCGGAAATGGCAACCGGGTGATGAAACCGAGGCAGGGGCCTGGAATATTCCAGTGCCGGTGCAATCTGCTGCAATTGTTGAACCGGATGTGTTGCTGGTGCCGTTGCTTGCTTTCGACAAGGCTGGTTTTCGGCTTGGTTATGGCGGCGGGTTTTATGATCGGACAATTTACAATCTCAGACGAACAAAAGATATTGTGACAATTGGTGTTGCTTATTCAGCCCAGGAGATTACCAAGGTGCCGCGGGATGAACATGACCAGCAGCTTGACTGGATTTTGACAGAGAAGGGACCGATGAAATGCGGTTGATTTTTATTGGTGATGTGATTGGCAAGGCGGGACGCCGGGCAGTGCGGGAATATCTGCCTGAATTGCGTGAAGCTTTTAAACCTGACCTTGTTGTTGTCAACGGTGAAAATGCTGCCGGCGGATTTGGTATTACCGAAAAGATTTTTGATGAACTGCAAGACTCAGGCGCTGATGTTATAACCTTGGGCAACCATGCTTTTGATCAACGTGAAGCGATGGTATTTATTGAACGTACTGACAATCTTTTAAGACCGGTGAATTATCCGGCGGGAACACCGGGCAAGGGTGCCGGGGTTTTTACAACGCAAGGCGGTCAGCAGGTTTTGGTGATGAATGTTATGGGGCTGGTGATGATGAACCCGCTTGATGACCCGTTTGCTGCTGTGGAGCGAGAGCTTTCGGCCTGCCCGATGGGAGTGGGTTGCGATGCAGTGATCATTGACATGCATTGTGAAGCAACGTCAGAGAAAATGGCTATGGGACATTTTGCTGACGGACGGGCCAGCCTGGTGGTTGGGACCCATACTCACATTCCAACTGCAGATCATCATATTTTCCCTGGTGGTACAGCCTTTCAAACCGACGCCGGTATGACGGCATCATATGATTCGATTATCGGGATGGACAAGGAAGAGCCCTTAAACCGCTTTTTGCGTAAAATCCCGTCAGGACGGATGATACCGGCCCTTGGTGACCCGACCATGTGCGGGGTAGCAGTTGAGACAGATAATAAAACCGGACTGGCCCTAAATATTTCGCCAATAAGAATGGGCGGACCGCTTCAGGCTGTTTTGCCGGACTTTTGAAGCTCAGCGGCATGTTCAACCAGGTTATTATCGATAATGTTGTCAGCTTCGACTGACATGGCATCCATCAGGACGAGAGCGCCTGCCCATTCAAGATTTGCAGTATCGATATCGTTTTTGTTATATGCATCTTCGCCAACTTCGAGATTGCTGTGAATGCGGCGGGCATATTCGCCAAGATGATGAATGCGGGCCATGGCATCGATGGCTGATTGATCGCGAGACATGACACGTAATGCTGTCAGGGCATTGTTGCAGGCTGTCGCGGCCAAACCACCGGCTGCTGCAGCGTATTCGTTTGAAAGTTCGTTTTCTCTGGTCATTTGTTTACTCGTGTTCGAATCAGTTGTTCTTTTTATTGTGCAGTCGGGATGTTAAGAGGTCGTTAACCGGTTGTGTTAAATTCATCTTGCCGCAATCGCTCATATGCGGGTGGATTTCGCAATGTTTTGTGATAAACAACACCACATCCATATTTTGAATTAATTAAAGGGCACAGTAATGGCCGGCCATTCCCAGTTTAAAAACATCATGCACCGCAAGGGGCGCCAGGATAAAGTGCGCTCCAAATTGTTTTCAAAATTCTCAAAAGAAATTACTGTTGCTGCCAAAATGGGTGGCCCTGATGTGGATTCTAATCCGCGCCTGCGACTGGCGGTTAATAATGCCAAATCTCAATCGATGCCTAAAGATAACATCCAGCGGGCGATAAACAAATCGGAAGCTGGCGAAGGCGATGATTATGAAGAGGTGCGCTATGAAGGATATGGCCCCGGTGGGGTAGCGGTTATTGTCGAAGCTTTGACCGATAATCGCAATCGTACAGCCAGCACCGTGCGCTCGACCTTTGCCAAATATGGTGGAAATCTGGGTGAGAGTGGATCGGTTGGATTCATGTTCGACCGGGTAGGTGAAATTACCTATAAAGCTGAGGTCGGTGATGCCGACACTGTCATGATGGCGGCCATTGAAGCGGGTGCCGAGGATGTGGAATCAAATGATGACGGCCATCTGATTACCTGCGCCTTTACCGATATTGGCGATGTTTCATCGGCACTTGAAAAGGAACTGGGTGAGGCAGAAAGCGTCAATCCAACCTGGAAGCCGCAAACCACGGCAGAGCTGGATGAAGATAAAGCGGGTACTTTTATGAAGCTGGTTGAAATTCTTGAAGACGATGATGATGTGCAGAACGTCTACTCTAATTTTGAAGTTTCCGAGGAAGTTCTGGCCAAGCTTACAGCTGAGTAATCGTTGTGGCTGGTGAAATTATCCGTATTTTGGGCATTGATCCGGGTTTGCGGAATACCGGTTGGGGTCTTATTACGGTTTGTGGTTCGCAGTTATCTTATGTGGCTGATGGAACAGTGCGGTCAAACCCGAAGGAGTCATTGGCCGAACGTTTGATGCATCTGCATGATGGTTTGTCGGCTATTGTCAAAGAATGGCAACCTGATGAGGCAGCGGTTGAAGAAACATTTGTTAACAAGGATGCCCGTGCCACTTTGAAACTTGGCGCGGCGCGCGGTATTGCCCTGCTGGTTCCGGCACAAGCCGGATTGATCGTTGGTGAATACGCACCCAATATGGTCAAGAAAACCGTTGTTGGTTCCGGTCATGCGGGTAAAGAGCAAATCGGGGCGATGATCAAGATTTTGCTACCTAAAGCCAGTCCTGACAGTGCTGATTCGGCTGATGCGCTGGCTATCGCAATTTGTCATGCCCAGCACCGAAAACATAAGGCGCTGACGGATAGCTATTAGTGAATGTTCTTGACATGTTCACATTGCGATCATAGGCTTTGCAAAGATTTTTTCGACCTGAAAGATAGAACTTTCCCATGATTGGCAAACTAAAAGGCATCATTGACAGTTACGGTGATGGCTGGACAATTATTGATGTGGGTGGAGTGGGCTATCATGTTTCATGCTCGGCTAAAACGCTATCCTCTCTGCCCGGGGTAGGTGAAGCTGGAGAGGTTTTTATCGAAACGCTGGTTTCGCAAGATGCTATTACACTGGTCGGGTTTTCCAGTGCCAGTGAGCGAGACTGGTTTCGCCTGTTAAAAACTGTGCAAGGCGTCGGGACCAAGGTGGCGCTGGCAATTCAGTCGACAATCTCAGCCTCAGAATTGGCCAATGCTATCGCGGTTGGTGATAAAGCCATGGTTACCCGCGCACCCGGTGTCGGCCCGAAAGTAGCGCAACGGATTATTACCGAATTGAAAGATAAAGCTCCGGCCTTTGCTCCAGTTGAGTCCGGACTTGCCGGACTTGCAGCAGCTATGGATGCACCCAGTCAAACTGCTGCGGCTGATGCCGTTTCAGCCCTGGCAAATCTGGGTTATGGGCAAACGCAGGCAGGTGTTGCAGTGGCAGCGGTGCTGGCAAAGGGCAATGAAGATGCAAAAGCTGAGGTGTTGATTCGCCTGGCACTTAAAGAATTGGCCGGGGTGTAGCCTATGAGTGAGCGTCTGTTAGATGGTCAGGTGAGATCAGAAGATGAGTTTGATACTCATCTTCGCCCGCAAGTTCTTGATGAATTTATCGGGCAGGCACGGGCCAAGACTAATCTGAAGGTTTTTATTGAGGCGGCTAAAGGACGAGGTGAGGCGCTGGATCATGTGTTGTTTGCCGGACCGCCCGGACTTGGCAAAACCACACTGGCGCAGATTATGGCGCGGGAATTGGGGGTTAATTTTCGCAGCACCTCTGGCCCGGTGATTGCCAAGGCCGGTGATCTGGCAGCGCTGCTAACCAATCTTGAAGAACGTGACGTTCTGTTTATTGATGAAATTCACCGACTGAACCCGGCGGTGGAAGAAATACTCTATCCGGCGATGGAAGATTTCCAGCTTGATTTGATTATCGGGGAAGGCCCGGCAGCGCGTTCGGTGCGGATTGAGCTTGCTCCCTTTACGCTGGTTGGGGCAACGACACGGACCGGGCTTTTAACCACTCCCTTGCGGGACCGGTTTGGCATTCCAGTGCGACTGGAATTTTATAACGAAGAAGAATTGCTCGATATTGTATCACGGGGGAGCCGGGTTTTGGGTGTTGCCATGAGCGAAGACGGGGCTCGTGAGATTGCCAAACGTTCACGGGGTACACCGCGGATCGCCGGGCGCCTGCTGCGACGGGTTCGTGACTTTGCTAGCGTTGACAAGATAGAAAAAATAGACCGGATTGTTGCCGATCATGCCTTGGGACACCTTGAGGTCGATAGTCGAGGTCTGGATTCTCTTGATCATCGGTACTTGCATTGTATTGCTGTCAATTTTGGCGGTGGACCGGTGGGGGTTGAAACAATTGCGGCTTCATTATCAGAAGAGCGCGATGCAATCGAAGAAATTATTGAGCCATATTTAATCCAGCAGGGCTTTGTCAACCGTACTCCACGCGGGCGCACTCTGACACCTCACGCCTTTAAACATTTGGGGCTGGCAACACCCAATGAACTGGTATCGAGACAAGTGGAATTATTTAATCGGAATGACGATGACTGACCACATGAAGAAAGGCTGGCCAGACCTTGCGGGCAAAATTGCCGATGAAATGCACGTTTTGCCGATACGGGTGTATTATGAAGATACTGATTTTTCCGGTTTTGTATATCATGCCAATTATCTGAAATTTTGTGAGCGAGCACGATCTGATTGCTTGCGGTTGCTTGGTGTCCATCACCACGAACTGGAAGCAAACAGTCAATCGGGGTTTGTTGTTCGGCAGATGAATTGCGATTTTCTGAAACCGGCAGGAATTGATGATGTGCTGGAGATCCAGACCTGGTTTATCTCGGCCAAGGGGGCAAGAATGTTTCTTGGTCAATCAGTCTGGCGTAACGATGAGTGCCTGTTTCAAGCCAAAATAACTGCTGCCTTGATCGATGATCAGGGACGCCCGAGGCGTTTTACACCCGAGATGCTTAAAGCATTTTCCGCACTTCACGCGTCATAGTTGCAGCTTGTGTTAAAACGGCCCTGATAGTAACTCATCATTAACCATAAAATGACCAGTGTAGTTTATATTGGCGAAAAAGTGGCTTATTGGCATAAATCACCCGTTTGCCGCTGTTTTGACATAGTTTTTTGGTGCCTAGCACCACAAATTTGAAAAGATGGGATTCAAATGGACGTGGAAGTCGCGCAAGCTGTAGCGCAAAGTGGCGAGCAAAACCTGCTTGGGCTGTTTTGGCAAGCACATATAGTCGTTAAAATTGTTATGCTTGGGCTGGTGATTGCATCGGTCGGGTGCTGGGCGATTGTCTTTGAAAAATTTGCTGTGATCGGCAAAGCCAAACGGGCCAACGACCGGTTTGAGCAGTTGTTTTGGTCGGGTCAGTCACTTGATGATTTGTTTTTGACGCTTGGCCCCAAGAACAATCAAGGTATGGCTGCCCTGTTCATGGCAGCAATGCGCGAATGGAAGCGTTCGCAGGAAAGCGTCATGCGGGCCGGTTTTCAGGGCATGGAAAAGCGGATCGAAAAAGTCATGGATGTGCAGTTACAACGTGAGATGGCTCGCCTGGATGCCCGTTTGCTGTTTTTGGCAACGGTTGGTTCATCGGCACCTTTTATTGGTCTGTTTGGTACGGTTTGGGGGATTATGAATTCCTTCCGGGCCATTGCAGTTTCAAAAAGCACCAATCTGGCCGTTGTTGCGCCCGGTCTGGCCGAAGCGTTGTTTGCGACAGCTTTGGGTCTGCTGGCCGCTATACCGGCGGTCATTTTTTATAATAAATTTGCTTCTGATACCGGTAAGATTGCGGCGCAGATGGAAAATTTTGCTGATGAGTTTTCCGCGATTATTTCGCGGCAAACTGATGAAAGGATGTAACTGAATGGGCGCATCTGTAGGAAATGCCGGTGGTGGAGGCAGGCGTCGCAGACGTTCTTCGGCTCATGTGCCGCTGGCTGAAATAAATGTAACACCATTTGTTGATGTGATGTTGGTGTTGTTGATCATGTTTATGGTTGCAGCGCCGTTATTGACGGTCGGTGTGCCAATTGAATTGCCTGAAACCAAAGCAAATGAATTGCAGGGTGATAACGAACCTTTGACGGTGACTGTTCAGCCAGATGGCAAGGTTTATCTTCAGGAAACCGAGATTGATTTGGACACACTGGTGCCGAAATTACAGGCTATAGCCAAAAACGGTTTTGAGGAACGTATCTTTGTGCGTGGTGACAAAGCAGTCGATTATGGAACGGTAATGAGAGTGATGGGCGTACTGAACAAGGCCGGGTTTAAGCGTATCGGGTTGGTGACAGCGCCTGATAATGGAGGCAAGTAGTAAAACCCCATGCGTGTTGGTTTGGTTATATCATTTATTGTACATGCCTGCATCTTGCTGGCTGCGGTTGTGGTATTGCCTGAGCCGGATAAATTTTTGGTTGAGCAACAGGAGTCAATTCCTGTCGAAATTATAGAATTTACGGATATTTCCCAGCGAGTGGCCAGCAAGCGCGATGCCAAAAACGACCCGGTGAAAAACCCATTGCCGCCCAAGGTTGAGAAGGTTGATACGCCCAAGCCTGCTGCAAAACCAGCCAAGGAAATTAAAGAAGCGGTAAAAGAACCGCAGCCAGAACCTGAACCTGAACCTGTGAAAAAAGAAGCTGCTTTGCCGGAACCCGATCCGGTTAAAGAATTGATCGAGAAAACTGAAAAGTTGCCAGAGCCGGAACCTGAACTTGAACCGGAACCAAAAATAGCCGAAGCTGTAGCCAAACCGATACCGGTACCGCGCCGCAAACCAAAAGTACCCAAGTCCTTTAAGGTGGCTGAAAAAAAGAAGAAAAAGCATAAATTTGATCCCAATCAGTTGAACACACTGCTCAATAAAATTGATGATGAGCGCACCGCGCCACCTGAACCAGTGGATGAAACTGGTACGCCTGCAAACAGTGAAATTGCCAATATTATCGGCCGCGACCAACAGCTGACCGGCAGCGAAGCGGATTATTTACGTCAGAAGGTACAGGCATGCTGGTCGCCGCCAGTTGGTGTTCGTGGAGCTGAAAGTCTTGTTGTAAAGGTCCAGTTTGGTCTGGATATTTCGGGTACTGTTATGGGAACGCCGCGTGTGTTAAATTCATCGTCAAATCCGCTGTTCGGGGTGGCTGCCGATGCGGCGGTCCGGGCAGTACTTGGTTGTCAGCCTTATGACGGGTTGCCGCCAGAAAAGCACAGATTCTGGAGCAATAATATAATCAACTTTGATCCAAGCAGAATGTTGGCGGTAAACTAGCCATGGTGAGGGAATACAGTTTGAAAACGAAAAAGAGTTTTGGTCGGTGTCAGATGGTATTGATGCCGTTGGTCATACTATTTGTGCTGGTCGCACAGGTGCAGGCATCCTGGTCACTTGAGATTGATGTAACCAAGGGACGAGTGAAACCGTTGCCAATTGCACTGCCTGATTTTATCGGTGACAGTTCGGCTCAAAAATTTGCCCATGATATTACCGGTATTATCGGCAATGATCTTGCTAGTTCCGGTTTGTTTCAACCCTTGCCGCAGGCATCATATATTGAGCAGATTACCAGTTTCGGCCAGCAACCGCGTTTTGGTGACTGGCGGACTATCCAGGCCCAGGCATTGGTGACCGGCCAAATCAATATTCAAGGTGATGGTCGGGTACGGGCGCAGTTCCGGTTATGGGATGTTTTTGCTCAAAAGCAGATTACCGGGTTACAGTTTGTGACACCGCAACGAAACTGGCGACGTATTGGCCACCTTATTGCTGATGCTATCTATAAATCTCTTACCGGTGAAGACGGTTATTTTGATACGCGCATTGTGTTCATTTCTGAAACCGGGCCTAAAAATAAACGGGTTAAAAAACTCTCGATCATGGATCAGGATGGCTTTAACGTGCGCAGTCTGACCAATGGCCGGTCGCTGGTTTTAACGCCGAGGTTTTCACCAACGTCGCAGGAAATCACCTATATGTCCTATTCAGGCGGAACCCCGCGGGTGTATTTGTTTAACTTGCAAAGCGGTCAGCGAGAGGTTGTTGGGGTTTTTCCGAATATGAGTTTTTCACCGAGGTTCGGGCCACGTGGTCATAAGGTGGTGATGAGTTTGCAACAGGGGGCAAACTCAAATATTTACATGCTTAATTTGCAAACCAGAACGACATTACAACTGACCAATACTGAGGCGATTGATACGGCACCGTCGTTTTCGCCCGATGGCCGAAATATCGTTTTTGAGTCAGATCGTGGCGGTCAACAACAGCTCTATGTTATGGATGCCAATGGTAACAATCCGCGCCGGATTAGCTTTGGTAAAGGGCGTTACTCGACCCCGGTCTGGTCACCGCGCGGCGATCTTATTGCTTTTACCAAACTTAGTGGCGGCCGGTTTTCGATTGGTGTTATGCGGCCTGATGGTTCCGGTGAGCGAATTTTGACCTCAGGCTATCACAATGAAGGCCCGACATGGTCACCAAATGGACGTGTTATCATGTTCTTTCGTGAATCACGCGGGGCTCAGGGCGGGCCTAAATTATATTCGGTGGATATTACAGGCTACAATGAGCGGCAGATAAAAACACCGGGCTTTGCGTCCGATCCGGCCTGGTCGCCGTTGTTGAATTAAGATTAACTAATTTGAACTAATTTATTTATAAAGAATAAACCCCTGTGCTGAAAAATTGCACAAATATGTTTTAAGGAGTGGGATAAATGTTGCGGAATATTGCTGGGCTGAAAGTGGCCGCGCTGGCATTTGGGCTGGTTGCACTGGCGGGCTGTTCGACAACGAACAAGCCAGATGTGGCAAATCCACAGGCGCAAGCCAAACCGGGCACTGAGCGGGACTTCATTTTAAATGTTGGCGACCGGGTGCATTTTATTGTCAACCAGTCGACGTTGACCCAACAAGGTATGGATACATTGCGCAAACAGGCGGCATGGCTGGCTCAATATCCCAATGTTACCATTCAGGTTGAAGGCCATGCCGATGAGCGCGGTACCCGCGAATATAATATTGCCTTGTCAGCCCGCCGTGCTACCGCAACGCGTCAGTTTTTAGCTTCGCAAGGGGTGCAGGGTTCGCGGATGTCGACAATAGCATATGGTAAAGAGCGCCCGGTGGCATTGTGCGATGCCGAGAACTGCTGGAATCAGAACCGTCGTTCGGTGACGGTTATTACCGGTGGTGCAATACCTGGATAAGAGGATTTCCCAAATGCTTATCACGACAACCAATTCTGTCGAAGGTCACAAGATCACAGCTTATAAAGGTCTTGTAGCCGGTGAAGCGATAATGGGTGCAAATGTGTTCCGTGATTTTTTCGCCTCGGTTCGCGATATTGTCGGGGGGCGTTCGGGGGCCTATGAAAAGGTGCTCAATGATGCCCGTCAGATTGCGGTTGCCGAACTTAGCGACCGGGCCGCAGAGCTTGGCTGTAATGCTGTTGTTGGCGTTGATATTGACTATGAAACGCTTGGTGCCAAAGGTGGCATGTTAATGGTAACGGCTTGTGGAACAGCTGTTGTCATCGATTAAAACAAGCCATCGAGCAATCTGTTTAGGTAATCAAGTTCTATTTTAGGACGCTGCCGGTTATTTGAGCGACTGCGCAAGGCCCGCATTATGTCACGAGCCCGCAAGATCTCGGATTCTTTTGGTAAAATGTTTTCATTGGGTCCAAAATCTGCACCATTGCGTGGCATAGGTCTGCCCAACGGATCGTTTTGGTTGGCGGAACTCTCGCTGTGGCGACCGAAATTGCCTTCTTCACCTTGTCCACGTTGCATGAGGTCTTTGGCCATGGCTTCGGCGCCTTTTCGAAGCCCTTGCATGGCGTTGCCCTGCATGCCAAGAGCGGGGCCTTTGCGACCATTCTTTAATGCTCGTGAGGCATCTCGCATGGCTCTTTTGGCCTGTTCAAGAGATCGAGGTGCCGGCAGCCCGTTTTTGGACATTTGATCCATCAGTTTACCAAGCATGTTTTTCAACTGGTCTTGCTGGGTTACGAGCTGATCACCGTTTTTAGCTCCTTGTTGCTTGTCGTCGTTCTTGCCGTTTTGCTTTTTACCTGACCTTTTGTCGTCGTTGTTTTGTTCAGGCATTTTGAAGGTTTTGTCCATTAATTGCTGTTGTTTGCGCATAAGTTCAGTCAGTTCTTCCAACGATTTTGCTGCTGGTGGGGTGCGCTGGGGGTCCATGGGTTTTTGTGCCAATCCCGGTTGCAGGTTTTTGAGAATGTTTTCCAGTTGGGATAACATTTCCTGAGCCGCATCGTTGGCACCTGATTTGGCAAGGTTTTCGATGTTGTCCATCATTTTCTGCAAATCACGGGCACGGATTTGCCGGCCATTCTGCCGCAATCCGTTTTGTTGCTGTTGATTGTTTGCCTGAGCCTGCTGCATCTGCCGGGCCATGGCTTCCATAAATTCATTGAGAGCGTTTTTGAGGTTTTTAGTGAGTTCGGCAATTTTCTTGGGGTCTGCTCCTTCTTTCAGAGCTTTTTGCAGGGCGCGTCGAGCTGCTTCCAGCTTGCGGCGGGCCTCTGACAAATCACCATCCTCAATTGCCAAAGCAAGTTTCCAAAACTCATTTACTGAGACTTTGATTTGCTTGCGGGTTTTTGCCCGATGCAAAGCTGTTGCAATTATACGTAGCCCGAGATAAGTGCCGCTCTTTTTTATCAACCCCTCCGGCCATGCCATTAAGGCTGCCAGAGATTTGACTGTTTTGAATTTTTCATCAGGCATCTGAACCAGTTTGCCACGTTGTTCAATCAGGATGCGGGCGACAGGTTTTCTGAATTCACGTTCTGGTAATCTAAAAACGATTTCCCTGCTTTTTCCGGTTTGTCCAGCCTGGTCTTTTGCAGTCATTGTCAACTGAACCTGTTGACCTGCCCAAGGGTGAGCCGTTAAATCCTGAAAAGCCCGGCCTTTGGCATTTTTGGGGTTGAGTCGCGGTAGTGATGCAGAAAAAACCGGCGCTTCATACTTGAGAGGAGTGCCTTTGGAGTTCGAGTTATTCGTAACAAGTGTGAGGGTTCCGCTAAGCGATGAAACGCCGTAATCGTCTTGAACCTGCCAAGGTACAGCAAACCCCCCGGTGGGGGTGATGGTCAGCTTTCCGGAAATGTCGACGACAGGTGCATCATCGGGAATGAGCGCTACTTTCCAGTCGGCTTGCACCTTGTTCTCGTACCGCACAGCGATATGAACCGGTCGTTTCAAAACAATCGTTGCTTCAGAAAACCCTGTGTCGTCTTCTGGTTGTGCAGTAATTGTCTGCAATTCATCACCTGGTCCACCATCTTCAAGTTGGCTGGATAAAACTATTGAGAGTTTAGAGACCCCGTTCACCCGTACTTTTAGCTTTGACCCTTCGGGCACGATGATGTTGTCGTCGTTGGCAAGAGACTTCTTGAAGGCCTCGCTGGTTAGCAGCAGAGGTGGCTTTCGTGTATAGGCAGGCGGTGAAATCCAGGCATCAAGAGTTACGATTTGAACATTTTTCAACGGTGTATCGCCTGCCAGTCGGGCCAATTCATAGCGCCAGTTTTGTCCATTTAGAACGGCAGTTACCAGCAACAATATCGCTAGTGTAAATCGCCAGGCCCAGGGATCAAGATACATCCAGTTTGAGCGCGGTGGGCCGGGCGTTAGTTTTGAAAACTGCTCATTTTGTTGATTCTTATGACGCTGCCATATTTCTTGTGTCTGGGCATTACCATTGGGGTCGGCTAATTCATCATGCCAGGCTGTTATTGGCCTGTGTGAAAGGTTTGATTGTTTTTCAAGCCGTCGCAGCGCTTTAGTGCGAGATGGCCAAGCAAGTGTAATGAATGAACGGCAGGAAAAAAGAAAAGCTATACTTGCCAGTCCAAGAAAAACAAGCCGAAGACTTGATGGCAAGTGCCCAAGCCCGCCGCTAAATATTACCAGCAGAATGATGCCGCTGATCATCATTGGCCAAAAAGAGGCTTGCCAAAGCTGCTCCCAGAAAAGGCTTAGCCTAGCCTGTAAAATTTTAATTCGTAATATTCGTTGCTGACTTTCGTTCATATTAAAGGGCATACTATCATAAATAGGCGCAAATTTGACTGGAAAAATTACCTGCTTTTTCGGGAAAGGGCACCTCGAAAGCCAATGAACGCGCAAAAGCCGGAAACAACTGCATTCCAGCCGGCAAAAGACAATCCAAATATACGAATTTGAACTTCATCACACAAAACGACTTTTTGAGAGAAATCGGGCAGACCGCCACTCAACCCACCACCGCTGGTACAGCTAGATGGTCCGGGCCAGAAACCCCATTCGACGCCCGCATGATAGCCACCAAGAATACCGCCGGCCAGTATGACCAGGCCAAGCACTCCGACACCGACGCGTAGTATCGGGATGTTGATATTTCCGGACAACACCAGGGCAATGAGGATAGCTGCCAGGGGCACCGCAATATAATAGGACCAGCGCTGGGTAAGGCACAAAGGGCAAGGCTCATACCCGCCAATAATCTCAAAACCCCATGCACCGACAATTGTTGCCAGAGTAGTGGCAAAAATAATCACAAGGGCTGTGCCTGCTTTTGTTTCTAAAAGTTTTTTCATAAATTCTTACCTTGTTACAGGCCTGCTGTTACTGGCCTATATATTTTTGTTACTGGCCTATATATTTAACGGCGACAAAACCACCTACTAGCACAACACTGGCAAGTAGTGTTAACCACCCCAAATAACGCTCAATGAAATCTTTAATCACTGGACCGAACCAGTAGATCAGACCGCAGACAATTAAAAACCTTAAACCGCGCGAGACAATAGACCCGATAATAAATAACGGTAATGACAAATGCGTGAGCCCGCTGGAGATCGTGAACACTTTATATGGAATTGGTGTGAATCCGGCGATAAATACAATCAGGAGGCCGTATTCGTTGTACCAGTTTTTTAGTTTTTCAAAGCCATGCTGCAGTCCGTAAAAATCAATAATTGCCTGACCGATCGAATCAAACAGCATATAGCCGATAAAATACCCTGCGATGCCCCCGAGAACCGATGCAATCGTGCAGATAAACGCGTACCACCAAGCTTTCTTGCGTTCGGCAAGGGTCATTGGAATCAGCATGGTATCAGGCGGAATCGGGAAAAAAGCGCTTTCGGCAAAGGCTACGACGACCAAAATCCATTGGGCGTGTTTGTGACCTGCCAGATCCATAATCCAGTCATATAGTTTTCTTAACATAACAGGCCATTTACCTCTGAATGAGTGATTTGTCCATGATACTAAAAAAACACAAAATTTTGGTTGACGAACTGACAGTCCTGCCTATGATCGCGGCGAATTTCAATCGCAAGATCATGTTTGCGATTACACGGGATGCCCCTGTGGCGGAATTGGTAGACGCGCTGGATTCAAAATCCAGTTCCTTTGCGGGAGTGGGAGTTCGATTCTCCCCGGGGGCACCATTACCTTATAATATCCATGGGACCTGGATTTTGGCGAAACTTGTTTGGATCAGATTGGTTTTGACTTTCTCGCTGGTAGTCGGTGTCGTGGCGCCAGCTCAGGCAGGTTTTGGTCCAAGTCTGGTTTTTGATGCCAACACCGGTGAAGTTTTAGTCGCAGACCGGGCCGGGGAGACCTGGTACCCGGCTTCTTTGACTAAACTGATGACCGCCTATGTTACGTTTAAGGCCATCCGCAGCGGACAGATATCGCTGGATCGGAAATTTACCGTATCCCAATACGCTGCAAAACGGCCGCCTAGTAAAATTGGTATTAGAGCCGGCGGCAAGGTGAGTGTTGATTTCGCTTTGAAAAGCATTTTGGTTCATTCAGCAAATGATATGGCCGTTGTTTTGGCTGAAGGGATTGGCGGCAGTGTTGCCGGGTTTGCTGGTCGGATGAATGCTGAGGCCAGACGGCTTGGTATGACCGGCAGCCGGTTTGTCAACCCGCATGGATTGCACGACAAACGTCAAGTTAGCACCGCTCGTGATTTGGGCATATTGGCAACGACCATTTTGCATGAATTTCCACAATACTGGCGTTATTTTAATGCGCCTAACATGCGGGTTGGTAAACGTCGTTTGAAAAACCGCAACAAATTGATGCGGCAGGTGGAATGGGTTGATGGTATGAAAACCGGATATTTGTGCACATCAGGGTATAATCTGGTGGCCAGTGCCAGGGTTAATGGCAAACGGCTGATTTCTGTTTCACTTGGCGCGCGTTCCGGGAAGGGGCGCAATGAATTCTCGAAAGTGCTGCTAGAGTGGAGTGGAAATGGTGCGTCACGGTCGAGTTTGCGCCTTGCCAAAATCCGCAATACAGGTGGAGCGGCAAAAAACATCCGTCAGCAAGTTTGTAAAACACGGCAACGGGTAACATGGGGAAAAACCAGCGAACTTGGCGGTTGGGGTGTTTCTCTTGGAGAATATAAAAGTGCCTATACTGCTGATGCGGTTTTGCAGGGCAGAATTCTTATTTCCCGCCGGTTTTTATCTTCAGGAAAATTTGGTGTGTTCAAGGCAATTCAACCGCGTCATTACGTTGCCATGCTGTCACAGATGCAACAATCAGCGAGTCTGACATTTTGCAACTATTTGCGTCGTCATAATGCTCATTGTGAAGTTCTTACCCCTCAAACCTTTGCCACGTATCTGCAACAACGTGCTGTTGCTAAAAAGGCCAGCGGTAAACGCCGGACGAAAAAGAACTTTAACCGCGGCAAAAGGGCAAATAGCCGATGAGTGAGAAAATGCCAATTCCGGTTTCTATTCTCACCGGGTTCTTAGGGGCCGGTAAAACCACGTTGTTGAACGCACTGCTTAAACATCCCGACATGAGCAATACGGCAGTGATTATCAATGAGTTTGGTGATATTGGTATCGATCACCTACTGGTTGAAACAGCTGATGATAATGTGTTTGAAATGGCATCGGGTTGTTTGTGTTGTACCATCAGGGGTGATCTGGTTGACACACTATCTGATCTGATTGAACGCCGGGACAATGGAACGATTAAGGCATTTGACCGGGTGGTGATTGAAACTACCGGGCTGGCCGATCCTGCGCCGGTTTTGCATACCATCATGAACCATCCTGCTTTGCTGCAACGATATCGCCTTGAAGGGGTGATAACGGTTGTCGATACGGTTAATGGTGAGGCGACACTTGATGCTCATGAAGAGGCGGTAAAACAGGTTGCCGTTGCGGACCGGCTGGTTCTCACCAAAGCGGACCTTTTGACGGGAAAGCAGGGCGAAGAAAAGTTATTCGCGATTATTGGACGCCTTAAGAAACTCAACCCCGGTGCGCGAATGCTTGAGGCGACTACTGGCGAGGCTATTCCGCAAAACCTGTTTAATACCGGTATTTATGATCCGGCAACAAAAACTGCTAATGTTGGACGTTGGCTGGTGGCTGATGCTTATGAAAACCCTGGCCGGAAACATGATCATCACCATGCGCACGATAAAAATCGTCACGATGATCATATTGAGAGTTTTTCCATTTCGAGCGACAAGGCAATTTCCAAATGGAACCTTGATCTTTTTCTGGAATTATTACGCGGCTATCATGGCCCAAATCTTCTAAGGGTAAAGGGTATCATCAAGCTGGAAGAAGACCCGCAAAAACCGATGGTGATACATGGGGTGCAGCACATTTTTCATCCGCCATTCCAAATGGACAAGTGGCCCGATGAAGATCACCGAAGTCGGCTGGTATTTATAACCCGTGACATAAAGCGGGCCCAGCTTGAAGATTTATTCAAAGCTTTTACCGACCCGGTCCGTGGTGGTGCTGATGCTTTTCGCGATGATACTTTATCGTTTCGAACTGGAGACTAGACATGGAAGTTTATATTCTTAAATCATGCGACACTTGCCGCAGGGCTGTTAAATGGCTTGATGCTGAAGGTATTAAGGTCAGGGTTTTTGATATCCGAATCGATGGTATTTCTGGGGATGTCATAAAAGCTGCAATTGCCGCTCTTGGTTGGGAAAAAGTTCTCAATCGTCGCTCGACAAGTTGGCGTACTCTTGATGAGGGCAAAAAACTGGATATGGATGCGGAAAAAGCTCTTTCGCGGATATCTGATAATCCGACCTTGATGAAGCGCCCGTTGTTTGTTGTATCAGAAAGCTTTGTCGTTGGATTTGATAAATCTGCTCAAGACAGTTTGATGGAAATTACTTCCTGAGCCTATTTTCTGACAAGAGGTCGGGTAAGGCAGGTTGGACCACCCTCTCCTTTCCGGCTGATCTCGTCAGCTTTTATCACTTCCACTTTGCAGCCTGCTGCTGACAGCCGCTTTTCAGTCTCTCGGTTTCCGGCAATCATCACCACATGGCGAGGTGAAATAGCCAGTACATTACACCCCATGGATTTAAATTCTTCATCAGGCACTTCGACAAAATCGAAATTGCGATCTTGCAGAAGCTGGACCAGACGCACGGGCATTAAGGGAAGATAAACTACAGCAAGGTTGTCATCGACAGGGCTTAACACGGACATCAGGTGAAAAACGTCCGTTGATCCCTTGTAATGAGGTATGTCGAATGCCTCTATGGTGACCCCCGCCCCGACAATTTTCTGTAATTGTTGAATACCGGTGCGATTGGTGCGGTAGCCGATTGCCGCCAGCAAGGTTTCATCGTCCAGCCAGACAAGATCTCCGCCCTCGACCATGCCGGGCAGTTCAATTTCACCGGCAATGTTTTCACCGTTTTCGTACAGGGAATGGGCATTGACGGCCGGCTCTTCCCGGCGCTGGGCCTTGCCCATTCCCGCTTTTACCAATCCTTTGGGTGTAACAATGAGTGAATCGCGCACATAAATTGAATCCAGCAATGCCGGTTCCATTGCAGGCAGTTCAATGACTTCTGCGCCGGTTTGGGCCAGCAGATCGACAAGGGATTGATATTCTGAAACGGCTTCGTTGAAATCAGGTTCTGAGTGGTAATTCAAATCCTGCCATTGATCTGAAACTTGCTGCTGATTGCCGAAGGCTTGTTCGGGGCGACGAATTGCTATGCGTTGAATTTGGCCATATTCATTCATAACCTGCTCCACTGGAAAAACTATCTGAAATAAGCTCTAATACCGAAAAGACGTTTTGTCAGAAAAAATGCCGCTTTTGTGATGCTATCTTTATCTACAAAATGGGCATAGTTGTGAAAAATAGCTTGTTATTCAGGTACACTCAAATGGCAGATGATATTCAAACACCAATACGGCCAGGAAAAGGCAAGAAGCACAAGAGCCGTGCTTTTCCCAAGGGTCGTCAAGTTTTGCCATCGGCACATCTTGAAATTGTTGAATTGCTGGGTGAAGGCCTGTTGCGGCGTGATCTTTTGATCGAATATCTTCATTTGATACAAGACAAGTGGCATCATATTAGCGCGGCTCATCTGGCAGCTCTTGCCGAAGAAATGAAATTATCGCAAGCAGAAGTCTATGAGGTGGCAACTTTTTACCATCATTTTGATGTGGTGAAAGAAGATGGAAAAGCACCGGCGGAAATAACGATCCGGGTTTGTGACAGCCTGTCTTGCAAAATGGCGGGTGGGGAACGACTGCAGCAAGAGCTTCAAAATACAGCACCGGAAAATATTCGTGTTGTATCAGCGCCCTGCATGGGGCTGTGTGACAAGGCACCTGCTGCAGCGATCGGTAAGAATTATTGCGGTAACGTGACCGCAGCAATGGCTTTGGAACGGGTAACTCAGGGGGAAACTAGCGCCGAAATTTCTGACTACCAATCGCTTGAAGACTATTTGGCGGCTGATGGTTACAGCATTTTCAAACAACAACCTGACCCTGATGAAATAATTGAAACGCTTGGTGCTGCCGGATTGCGTGGCCTGGGCGGTGCTGGGTTTCCTTCCGGGCAAAAATGGAATTTCGTGCGGGCCGAACCCGGACCGCGATTTATGTGTGTGAATGCTGATGAGGGTGAGCCGGGCACCTTTAAAGATCGCCACTACCTGCAGACCAAACCGCATCAGTTTCTGGAAGGTATGTTGATTGCCGGCAAGGCTGTGGAAGCAACGCGCATATATATTTATTTGCGCGATGAATACCCTGCAATTCATCACATACTTACTCGCGAGATCGTTGCACTTGAGCAGGCGGGAATAATTGCAGTTGATTATGTTGAGCTGCGGCGAGGAGCCGGGGCGTATATTTGCGGTGAAGAATCCGCCATGATTGAATCTATTGAAGGCAAACGGGGTTTGCCGCGTCACCGGCCACCTTTTGTTGCGCAAAAAGGCTTGTTTAATCAGCCAACACTGGTTCACAATGTTGAGACGCTTTACTGGATTCCAGAAATCTTGAGACGAGGGGCCGACTGGTTTGCCTCCCAGGGTCGTGACAACCATAAGGGCAATCGTTCTTATTCGGTTTCGGGTCGGGTTAAAAATCCCGGTGTTGTGTTAACGGCAGCCGGGGCGACAGCCAGTGAGTTGATAGATTTATGCGGTGGCATGATTGATGGCCACAAGTTCAAAGCCTATCTGCCCGGCGGCCCATCGGGCGGTATTCTGCCCGCCAGTCTTGCTGACGTCCCGCTGGATTTTGGTACCTTGGTGGAATATAGCTGTTTTGTCGGTTCTCATGCGGTGGTGATTTTATCTGATCAGGACAAGATCGGTGATGTTGTCCTAAATCTGCTTGAATTCTTCAAGCATGAAACCTGCGGTCAATGCACGCCCTGCCGCGTTGGATGTGAAAAAGCCGTGGCGCTGATGGGTGAGGATAACTGGAATACGGATTTGCTCAAAGAGTTATGTGGAGCCATGGCCGATGCATCTATTTGCGGGTTGGGACAGGCCGCACCTAATCCAATTTTGTCGATGCTCAAATATTTTGAGGACGAAATTTAAAATGACCGACACAATTTCATTTTCCTTGAATGGTAAAACCGTGACGGCCAATGGTGATGAAACCATCTGGCAGGTTGCAAAGCGACTGGGGACCGATATTCCTTATTTGTGTTTTAAAGATGCGGATGGTTATCGCGCCGATGGAAATTGCCGGGCTTGCATGGTGGAGATTGAGGGCGAAAGAGTTCTTGCTGCATCGTGCAATCGCAAACCAAGTCAGGGTATGGTGGTTCATAGCGACAATGACCGGGCCACATCGGCGCGTAATATGGTGATGGAATTGCTCGTTGCAGATCAAGCATCCGAACCGCATGACCCTAACGCTGATTTCCAAAAATGGGCAACGCGTATGGCCGTTACCACCTCTCGCTTTCCTAAACGCCAATCACCGGCACCTGATGTTACACACCCGGCCATGGCGGTAAATCTTGATGCATGTATCCACTGTAATTTGTGTGTTCGCGCTTGCCGCGAAGTGCAAGTTAATGATGTCATCGGCATGGCGTATTCTGGTGCGCATGCCAAAATCACCTTTGATTTTGATGATGCGATGGGAGCGTCAACCTGTGTTGGTTGCGGAGAGTGTGTTCAGGCGTGTCCTACCGGAGCGCTGATGGCCAAAACTGTTATTGATTGTAAGACGGTGGTTGACAAACAGGTACGCTCGGTGTGCCCCTATTGTGGAGTGGGTTGCCAGATCAACTATAATATTGCTGATAACAAAATTATATCTGTCGACGGGGCTGATGGTCCGGCCAATGAAAATCGTTTGTGTATCAAGGGCCGTTTTGGATTTGATTATGTTTCGTCACCAGAACGATTAACCGTTCCCTTGATCCGCAAGCCGGGGCATGAAAAGGGTGTAAATATTGATCCCGCAAATCCACTCAGTCATTTTCGAACTGCAACATGGGACGAAGCGCTGGATTTTGCCGCCGAAGGCCTTGCTGCAACACGGGCACAAACCGGTCCCAAATCTCTTGCCGGATTTGGATCAGCAAAATGCTCCAACGAAGAAGCCTATCTGTTTCAAAAGCTGGTCCGCACCGGGTTTGGTTCCAACAACGTCGATCATTGTACACGACTGTGCCATGCTTCTTCAGTCGCGGCCTTGATGGAGACAATTGGATCGGGTGCGGTTACTGCGCCCTTTACGGCGGTTAAAGACAGTGATCTGATTGTTGTTATTGGTTGTAACCCGACAGAAAACCACCCGGTTGCTGCAACCTTTTTCAAGCAGGCAATCAAAAATGGTGCTGATCTCATTGTCATGGATCCACGGGCTCAAGCTCTCAAACGTCACGCGACTCATATGTTGCAATTCAAACCCGGCAGCGATGTTGCGCTGCTCAATGCCATGATGCATGTGATCATTGATGAGGAACTTTATGATCAGCAGTACATTCAGGCACATACTCAAGGGTTTGAAGATTTGCGCCAGCATTTGAAATCGTTCCCACCTGAACAGATGCAGAAAGTTTGCGGCATTGATGCTGAAACAATCAAAACCGTGGCTCGGGAATATGCCAATGCCAAAGCGGCTATTATTTTCTGGGGTATGGGGGTTTCTCAACATACCCACGGGACGGATAATGCCCGTTGTCTGATTTCTCTCACCTTGATGTGCGGGCAGACCGGTCGAGCCGGTACCGGGCTTCACCCGTTACGGGGCCAGAATAATGTGCAAGGGGCATCTGACGCGGCGCTCATCCCGATGTTTTTCCCCGATTATAAACCGGTAGAAAATAGGGAAGAGCGCGCACGGTTTGAGGCTCTTTGGGACATTAAACTGGATGCAGAACCCGGCCTGACGGTGGTTGAGACCATGAATGCCATCCACGAAGGTGATGTAAAGGCCATGTACATCATGGGTGAAAACCCGGCAATGTCTGACCCTGACCTCAACCATGCGCGCGGTGCGCTGGCAAAACTTGATCATCTGGTGGTGCAGGATATTTTTCTGACTGAAACAGCCATGTTTGCAGATATTATTTTGCCGGCCACTGCATGGCCGGAAAAAGACGGCACCGTATCCAATACCAACCGACAGGTGCAAATGGGTCGAAAAGCGCTTAACGCGCCCGGTGAGGCGATGCCGGACTGGTGGATCACTATGCAGTTGGCCAACCGTCTTGGTTTGCACTGGAATTATCAGGGGCCTGAACAGGTCTTTGCTGAAATGAAACAGGCGATGCCTTCTTTGAACAACATTACCTGGGAGCGGTTGTCAGCGGAAAATGTTGTTGCTTATCCCTGTCCTGCTCCTGACCATCCGGGTATGGATATTGTGTTTGCCGATCGTTTTCCAACCCAAAGTGGATTGGGCAAATTTGTTGCTGCCAGTGTGCTGGCCCCCGATGAGCAGCCTGATGTGGAATTTCCATTTATCCTTACGACCGGTCGACAGCTGGAACATTGGCACACCGGTGCCATGACCCGACGCTCAAATGTCCTTGATGCGGTTGAGCCGGAAGCCATTGTTCAGATGAATGTTGCCGATATTGAAAAGTTTGGAATTAGTGCGGGTGATTTAGTTGAAATCAATTCTCGCCGGGGCGGTGTAAAAATTCGTGTTCGGGCCGATAACAAAGTACCATCAGGTGTTGTTTTCGTTCCATTTGCTTTCGTAGAGGCTGCGGCAAATCTGCTGACAAATCCGAAACTTGATCCGGTTGGCAAGATACCTGAATTCAAGTACTGTGCGGTTGCTATTCAACCCGTCTAACAGCCAACAAATGAGTATAAATGAATAATGATATCACATGTGTCATCCTTGCAGGTGGCCTTGCCCGGCGTATGGGGAATATTGACAAGGCGTTTGTGCAGTTAAATGACAAGCCATTGCTGGCCCATGTTTTGGAGAGGTTAACCTCGCAAACAACGAGCATTGTTATCAATGCCAATGGTGATGAAAGCCGGCTTTCCAAATGGGACTTGCCTGTCATAGCTGACACGATTTCTGATTTTCCCGGACCTCTGGCGGGTGTTTTGGCAGCAATGGAATGGGCTGTTGAATACAGGCCCGAGAGTAAGTGGATTGCGTCTATTCCCGTTGATACACCCTTTGCGCCACCAGATCTGATTTCACGTTTGTTGGAGTCGGTCAAGAAAGACAATTCTGACATGGCTTGCGCAAAATCGAATGGCCGGGCGCACCCGGTGGTTGGGTTATGGCCGGTGGCGTTGGCTGATGATTTGCGACAGGCAATGACCTGTGATGGTATCCGTAAAGTTGACTTATGGACAGCGCGGTACAAGCTAACTTATACTGAATTTGATACAGTTCCTGTTGATCCGTTTTTTAATATTAACCGCCCCGAAGACATCGAGCAGGCCGGGAAAATCTTGCAGGAGACAGTTTAGTGCCCCACAAGTTATTTGAGCAGGCTTGCGAACAATCAAAAGGCCTTGCGACATTTGATGATGTTCAAAATCTTTTGCGTGATCATATAGGTGTTGTTGCCGGTGTCGAAACCGTTGATTTGAAAAATGCATGCGGAGCAATTCTAGCCGAGGACGTCATTGCTCCGCGCAATGTTCCGGCATTCTCCAACTCTGCGATCGATGGCTATGCCTTTGCTTCTGCCTCGCTCGAGGCAAGTCGCAAGCTAGAAATCACCCAGGAAATTTTTGCCGGAGCAGTGCCGACAGAGACTTTAGAAAAAGGGCAAGCGGCTCGGATTTATACTGGAGCGGTTATGCCACAAGGAGCTGACACCTGTTTAATGCAGGAAAATGCTGTTGTTGATGGTCGGGTATTAAATGTGCCGCAAGGCATTAAACAGGGCGCAAATACGCGACATGCTGGCGAGGACCTTAATGTCGGCGATGTTGTTATCAGCAAAGGCACCAGACTTGGCGCTGCTGAGCTTGGGGCAATCGCAACGACTGGTATTGGTACAATACAATGTCGAAAGCGATTGAAAGTTGCGATTATTTCTACTGGTGATGAAGTCATCAGGCCGGGTGAGGATCTGGAACCGGGACAGATATATGACAGCAATTTTCACCTGCTGAATGGATTGGCGCAGTCTTCCTACATTATTCTTGATGATATCGGGGTGCTGGTTGATGATGAGCAATTGATATTTTCTACAATCGAACGCTTGTCACAAAGCCATGATGTTATTCTAAGTACTGGCGGGGCCAGTGTCGGTGACAAGGATTTCATTATTGCTGCGATGGAAGCACTGGGTATTCTCCATTCCTGGAAGATAGCGATTAAGCCAGGTCGACCCTTGGCGATTGGCCAGATTGGTGAAGCGATCTTTCTTGGTTTGCCCGGCAATCCGGTAGCTGCGTTCAATACCTGGTTGTTGTTTGCAATCCCGATGTTTGCCTATTTGCAAGGTGCAAACTGGGTGCCGCCGCAGCGCTATCCGATACCGGCAGGGTTTTCGATGCCGAATAAAAAAACCGGGCGTCGCGAATTTCTGCGCGGCTGGATTGAAAATAGCGATAATGGTCCTGTTGCCTGCAAATTTGAACGCGATGGTTCCGGCCTGATTTCGGGACTTACTCGTTCAAGCGGCTTGATTGAACTGGCTGAAAATGTATCAGAGGTAAAACAGGGAACCCTGGTCAACTTTATACCGTTTTCAGAATTTGGCATTGCGTCGTAATTTACCGCTTTTTGCCGCAAAATTCCATGTCGCTTGATTTTGGCGAATTATTGTAGCCACAGTTGAAAGTGGTCGATAATCAAAGGAACGAAACCTAATGAAAACCCATGCTCGTGTTGTCGTTATCGGTGGTGGTGTTGTTGGTGCCGGAACGCTTTATGCGCTGGCCAAGAAAGGCTGGAGCGACATTGTGCTGGTTGAGCGCAATGAATTGACGTCAGGCTCCACCTGGCACGCAGCTGGTTTGTTACCGCTTTTCAATATGAGTTATTCGGTCGGCAAAGTGCATCAATATTCTGTCGAGCAATATGAGAACCTTGAAGCAGAAACCGGTCAGGATGTGGGTTTGCGGCAGGTTTCCAACATCCGCATGGCCCAGACTCAAGATCGCTGGGATGAGTTTATGTATTATGCCGGGATTGCTGAGACCATTGGCGTTGAGGTTAATCTGCTTACACCAGAACAAATTAAGGAAATTTGGCCGCTGTGTAATACGGAGGGTATTTTGGGCGCTATTCAGCACCCGCGCGATGGTTATGTTCAACCCGCTGATCTAACGCAAGCTTATGCCAAAGGGGCTCGTAACGGTGGTGCAGAAATTTATCGTAATACCTGGGTTCTTTCTATCGAGCAAAAAGCCAATGACGAGTGGTTGGTCAAAACCGACAAGGGCGACATCACCTGTGAACATCTGGTCACTGCAACCGGTAATTTTGTCCGTCAGACCGGCGATATGCTCGGACTTGATATTCCGGTTATTCCGGTTGAGCATCAGTATATTGTTACCGAGCCGATTCCGGAAATCCTCGAGCGGCAAAAACAGGGCTTGCCTGAAATGGGGGTTTTGCGTGATGCCGACTCGGCCTGGTACATGCGTGAGGAGGCAGGTGGTCTGATCCTTGGGCCTTATGAAAATGGTGCGCCGTGTTGCTATATCGATGGCCCTGATGATACGGCTGAGTATGAGTTGTTTCAGGAAGACCTTGAGCGGCTTGAACCATATATTGAAGCCTGTATGGAGCGGGTGCCAGTGTTTGGTGAAGTGGGTATCAAGAAGGTTTATAATGGTGCGATTTGTTATACGCCTGACGGGTCACCGATTATCGGGCCGGCATGGGGAAAGAAAAACCTGTGGCTTAACGAGGGTCATTCGTTTGGCATAACTGCTGCCGGCGGTGCCGGTTGGCAACTGGCTGAATGGATTGTTGAAGGTGAACCGACTATCGACATGATGGGTGTCGACCCGCGCCGCTTTGGTCCCTATGCGTCTCGCGGCTATCTTAAAGAGAAAAACGAGGAAGCCTATCGTAACGTTTTCACTCACCACTATCCTGATGAGGAACGCGGTGCAGCACGTCCTCTTAAACAATCGCCATGCCATGACCGTCTGAAATCTCTGGGGGCTGTGTTTGGTTCGGTTTATGGTTGGGACCGGGCTAACTGGTTTGCTCCGGAAGGTTATAGTGTCGACCCTGAGAAAATAGGTCATCCTGGCATTATCACCAACAAAAACCATCCGCCTATTGTCGAAGGTGAACCGGTCAGAGAGCTATGGTCATTCCGGCGTTCAAATTACTTCGAGCACGTTGGCAATGAAGTGAAAAATGTTACTGAAAATGCCGGTCTGCTCGACATGACCGCTTTTGCCAAATACAAAGTTACCGGTACCGATGCCGGTGAATGGCTCGGATCGATTCTTGCCAACCGGATTCCCAAAGCCATCGGCCGGGTGGGCTTGTGCCATTTGCTGACCACGCAAGGCGGTGTTCGCTCAGAATTCACGGTTTATAAAATTTCTGAAGGTGATTATTATCTGGTTGGGCCGGGTGCATTTGAGCGTCATGATTGGGATTATCTCAACAAGTTGTTGCCTAAGGATCTTGATGTCAAACTTGATCTGATTACCACCCAACAGGGTGTGTTGGTTCTGGCCGGACCGCGTTCACGCAATATTTTGCAAAAACTTACTGATACGGACTTGTCCAATGACAATTTCAAATGGCTTACGGGTAAATTCATCAATGTCGGGTTTGCTCAGGCGCATGCTTTGCGGGTCAATTTTGTTGGTGAATTGGGTTGGGAACTGCACCACCCGATAGAAATGCAAAATACGATTTTTGATTTGGTGATGGAAGCGGGCGCTGAATTTGGCATCAAACCTTTTGGCATTCGGGCGATGACAGCGATGGCGATCGAAAAGTCTTACCGTCTCATCGGGCGCGAATTGTCTATTGAATATTCTGCTTATGAATCGGGACTTGATCGTTTTGTTCATCCCAACAAGGGTGAATTTATTGGTCGTGACAGACTTGTTGAGCGTCATGCTGCCGGTGACAACTGGAAATATGTGACCCTTGAAGTTCATGGTGTTACCGATGTTGATGCCCGCGGTTCAGAGGCTATTTCTGCTAATGGGAACCTTGTGGGGCGCGCCACGTCAGGTGGTTATGGCTGGCGGGTTGAAAAGTCTCTGGCCCTTGCCATGGTGAAACCTGAATTTGGAGAGCTGGGTACTGAGCTGGAGATCATAATTCTCGGTGATCTTTATAAAGCAACCATAATAGCAGAATCCCCATTTGATGGAGAGAATGCCCGCCTGCGGTCATGACTTACGGTTGTATTGTGTTGCGTCGTACTTTGTTTGTGATATACGTGATGTATTGATTTTATAAAGTCTATGCCCGGGGGCAAAGTAGTGTCCATCAAATTCTTACGATTGGTTTTGGGTATCATGGTGCTTGGCATTTTGACATCCGTGGCTAATGCCGACCCGAAAAGCAGTCTTCTTTCTCAATATGGACCGGTCTCTGATACTGAAACCTGGTCGATGGTGTCGAACGCCCGCCAAATCACCCCGGCTAGCAATGATCTGCAGTTCTCTGTCAGCGATTACAGTGCCGGCCTGTTTTTTACTCACGTCAAAGATATACCCCTGGATATTGCGGGAGTTTATGGGGGTACCTTTGCATTGGGGTTTTCGACCTGGAATTGGGGTAACAACAAGTTTGGTTTTCATTCTGAAGGCTGGTTTGGCAAAAATACCGGCTCTGGTGGTGTGGATAAGCTTGGCCATGCCTTCATCAGCGCAACCTTGTCAGACTATTTTACCGATAGAATTCGCCAGTCATCGTCCTCTCCGCAAGGGGCGGCAGAAAGCGGTGCTCTTTTGTCTTTAGGTGTGATGAGCATTGTAGAAGTATTTGATGGATTCTCCAGTGATCATGGGTTTTCATATGAAGATATGATTATTGATTCGGTCGGCATCGGGTTTTCCTACCTGAGAAATACCATCCCCGGTTTAAGGGAAAAAATTGATTTTCGAGAGGAATATGCTCCGACCAAATACACCAGGGGATTTCATCCGTTTTTAGGTTATGAGGGTAAGAAATTTATCCTTGCGGTCAAGCTTTCCGGTTTTGAAAAATTTGAAGACACACCTTTGCGATATGTCGAACTGCATGCAGGCTATTATGCTCGTGGTTTCTCGGCAGCTGCACGACGGGTTGGCGCCCGCAAAAGGCGCACGCCCTATTTTGCCATCGGCATCAACCTGTCGGAACTATTGTTAAAAAAACGTCAACCCGATGAGCACTGGGCAAAGAACTGGAGCCGCTTTGGTTTCGAACACTTCCAGGTACCCTATACTTACATCGGCACGAATTACATCAAATAGTATTTCCTGACATTCCTTAGAACAGTCCTTGAACCAACCCCTCATCATCCAGACCGATTGCTTCGGCTGACGGAACTCTTGGCAGGCCGGGCATTGTCATAATGTTACCGCAGATGACAACAATAAATTCTGCCCCGGCAGACAGGCGAACTTCGCGCACTGGCATAACGTGACCGGTCGGAGCGCCACGCAAGGTTGGGTCGGTGGAAAATGAATACTGGGTTTTGGCCATGCACACGGGCAGGTCACCATAACCTTGTGATTCAAAATTGCGCAAAGCATCGCGAACCGACTTGTCTGCTACGACTTCGTCAGCCCGATAAATTTGCGTGGCGATGGTGTCGATCTTGTCCCACAAAGAGCAGTCGGTTGTGTAAATTGGTGCGAACTGACTGGCACCTGAGTCGGCAATTTCAGCAACACGCTGTGCCAGCTCTTTGGTACCTTCACTGCCATGAGCCCAGTGTTTTGCGGTGATGGCTTCAACACCGTATTCTTTACAATACTCCTTCACCAGATCAATTTCTGCATCGGTATCATAGATAAAGTGGTTTACGGCAACGACGACCGGAACACCAAACTTTTTGACATTCTGAATGTGACGCCCAAGGTTGGCCAGACCATTAGAAACGGCTTCAAGATTTTCATCTTGAAGTTCGTCCTTGCTCAAACCGCCATTCATTTTCAGCGCTTTGATTGTTGCAACGATAACAGTCACATCAGGCTTTAACCCGGCTTTACGGCACTTGATATCGAAGAATTTTTCAGCGCCAAGATCGGCGCCAAAGCCTGCCTCGGTCACCACATAATCAGCCAGTTTCAAAGCTGTTTTTGTTGCCATAACCGAGTTGCAACCGTGGGCGATATTGGCAAAAGGGCCACCGTGAAGAAAGGCCGGGTTATTCTCCAGCGTTTGCACGAGATTTGGCATCATTGCATCTTTCAGCAGCACTGCCATGGCTCCGGGAGCCTTTATATCCCGCGCCAGAATTGATTTGCGCTCGCGAGTCTGGCCAATCACAATCTGACCTAGCCGTCGTTCAAGATCTTCCATCGAAACAGACAGGCACAAGATGGCCATAATTTCAGAAGCCACGGTAATATCATAACCGGTCTGGCGGGGAAAGCCGTTGGCTACGCCGCCAAGTGAGCAAACAATATCACGCAAGGCGCGATCATTCATGTCCACTACCCGTCGCCAGCTGATCCGGCGTTCATCAATGTCGAGTGAATTGCCCCAATAAATATGGTTGTCAATCATCGCTGACAAAAGATTGTGAGCTGCACCGATGGCATGAAAATCGCCGGTAAAATGAAGATTGATATCTTCCATCGGAACAACCTGGGCATAACCGCCACCGGCAGCGCCGCCTTTCATGCCAAAGCACGGACCAAGCGATGGCTCGCGCAGGGCAACAATGGTTTGTTTGCCGATAGCATTTAACCCGTCTGACAGACCAACCGATGTGGTGGTTTTACCTTCGCCAGCCGGCGTCGGGCTGATGGCGGTGACCAAAATCAGTTTTCCATCAGATCGATCTTTGAGACTGTCAATATAGTCAAGTGTCACTTTTGCCTTTGTATGGCCGTAGGGAATGATTGAATCAGAGGGAATACCTATCTTGTCAGCAATTTCGCTGATTGGTTTCATTTTGGCAGTGCGGGCAATCTCAATGTCACTATCGGCCATCTGATCAGTTCCTTTGTAAATTATTTTTCAGTGTTTTCATACTACGTGAATTTTCACACTATGGAATTCCATTCTTGGGACCTGCAAACGAGCGACAAATTCAGCGACAAAAGCGACTAACTGCATTGACCGGTTGTAACTATTTGAGCAAAGATGCAGCTATGAGAAATTTTCATTTACCCGGTCGCTCACCGGTGATGTCGCGCAACGCGATGGTCGCCACTTCAAGTTCTCTTGCCAGTATTGAAGCTGTTAATGTTTTGCGGGCAGGTGGTAATGCTGTTGATGCGGCCATTACAGCTGCCGGGGTTTTATTGGTGACCGAGCCTCACATGACCGGTATTGGCGGTGATTGTTTTGCTCTTTTGTCACTCGCTGATGGAAAGATCGTCGGTTTGAATGGATCAGGGCGGGCATCGGCCAACGCCACAGCACAATGGTTGAGAAATGAGCAGTTGGGTGAAATTGGACCAAATAACATTCATGCTGTGACCGTTCCAGGGGCTGTTGATGCCTGGGCGAAATTGCTCGAAAAATATGGGACCTATACATTGTCTGACGCCCTCGGCCCGGCTATTTCACACGCCCATGCCGGTGTTCCAACAAGTCAGCGCACGGCATTTGACTGGCGAGATGAAGTTTCACGATTATCACGCAATAAAGGCTCGTCCAGGCATTTATTATTGAATGGTAGGGCTCCTCGTGTAGGCGAAATCATGCATTTCCCTGCATTGGCTGCAAGCCTTGAGAAAATTGCGACGCATGGGTCGGAGGTGTTTTATCAGGGCGAGTTAGCTGATGACATGCTCAAAGTACTGGCCGATCACGGGAGCATACTTGATCACAAGGATTTTGCAGAGACCAAAGCAACCTGGTGTGAGCCGCTCAAAACGGAGTTTGCCGGGCGTACAATTTTTGAATTGCCACCAAATGGACAAGGTATCACAGCGCTAATTTCGCTTAATATACTCAAGTCATTTAATCTTGGCGCTTTAAAACCGGACAGTTCACAGCGTTGGCACCTGGAAATAGAGGCGATGAAACAGGCTACAATTCTCCAGCATCGCTATATTGCTGATCCTGAGTTTATGGATATGGCACCGGCTGATTTATTGGATAATACTCTGGTTCAAAAAATGGTCACTGCTATAAACTTAGATGTGGCAAATCAAAATCCTGAAGCACATATCGGTTTGCCAGGAACCGATACGGTTTATTTGTCTGTCGTTGATGAAAACGGTATGGCGGTTTCTTTTATAAATTCGATCTATCAATCATTTGGCTCGGGGATAAGCACTGAGAACTCCGGGATATGTTTGCAAAATCGCGGCGCTTGTTTTGTCACCGATCCGGATCGTCCAAATTGTATCGGTCCTTCCAAACGCCCCCGCCATACGATCATTCCTGGACTGGTGCAAAAAAACAATCAACTTGAAGCGGTTTTTGGCGTCATGGGTGGCGCTTATCAACCGATGGGGCACCAGAGTGTACTGGTAAACCGCTATATTTATGATATGGATCCGCAAGCGGCGCTCGATTTTTCCCGGTTGTTTCATCAAAATGGCGTCGTTGGAGTTGAGGGCGGCATTTCGGCAGAAACTTCTATTGGCCTTGCTGAAATGGGCCATAAACTGGAAAAATTACCAAACCCGCTTGGAGGGGGACAGTTTATCCATTGTGATAGATTATCGAATAAACTTATTGGCGGTTCAGATCATCGCAAGGACGGTTCGGCTGCAGGTTATTAATTTGTTTGTCGGTTTCATTGTGACTTTTCATGCATGCTGGCACGGCTGATTGTAATCTTGGTAAAATTACCCGTTTCTTTACGAATTTGCGTTAACTTTAATCAACCTGTCAAGTTTGTTTGGAGTAATTTGCGTTGAATCAACCAGCTTTTGTTGCCTTGCCTGAGCAACATTCGACCTCATCCCCCGATAGTGGTCATCCTGCCACAGAAACCCATATTGTGAATGCGGAGTTTGATCGGGTGACCCGGTCGATTTCGGCTGTGGAGTCGGCAACATATCATTGGGATATTGAAACTGATGAAATTATCTGGAATGGTGACACCAGTCTGGTTTTTAGTCATGTTGATCCTGAGAAGTTTGCTAACGGACGTGCATATGCCAGCTTACTTGATCCGGATAATTTTACCTCGCGCTTTGAAACTGTCATGCGCAATAATCACAATGATGGCGGCACGGGTGTTCCTTTTTCAATCGAATATTCGATTAAGCCATTTGGCCGCGATCAGGAACAGTCCATCTGGATTGAAGACAGTGGCCGGTGGTATGCCGGAACCGATGGTCGGCCGCGGGAGGTTTTCGGTGTTGTGCGCCAGATTGATGATCGCCACCGGCAAGATCAACATTTGCAATTTCTGGGAAACTGCGATCCGTTGACTGGTATGATGAATCGGGGCCGCTTGGCAGAGGCACTGGGTGAAACGATTGAGCTTGCAAGAATGGAAAACCATTCCAGTGGTTTTCTTATTGTTTCAGTAAGTAACCTTGCCATTGTCAATGATGCTTACGGATTTGATGTGGCTGATGATGTGATTTCAAAAATCGGACGTCGGTTGCGAGAAGTTGTGCGAACCGGTGATGTTATCGGACGGTGTTCCGGGTCGAAGTTCGGGATAATTATGTCACGGGCAACCAGGAAAGAACTTGTTATTGCCGCAGAGCGATTTTTGACGATAGCCCGGCAGCGAGTGATTGATACCGAGATGGGACCAGTGTGGGCCATGCTGTCCATTGGTGGTGTGGCGTTGCCCAATGATGGTGAAGATGCCAATCTGACAATGGCACATGCTGAAGAAGCGTTAACAGAAGCAACACGGTTACCAACAGATGGTGTTGTAGTTTATCAACCCTCAGCTGATCTGGTTTCAGAACGCAATCTTAATTCACGTTGTGCTGTGGAAATTGTTCACAGCCTTAAGGAAAATAATTTTACCCTTGCGTACCAGCCAGTTGTAAGTGCTCAAAGCAAAGAAATAATGTTTCACGAAGCATTACTGCGAATGAAATGTGACAATGGTGATTTGGTTGCTGCGGGTCACTTGATCCCGATTTCTGAAAAACTTGGTCTGGTCCGATTGATTGATCAATTGGTTCTCCACAAAGTTCTGTCAGCTTTGCGTCAATTCCCGCAGGCAAGAATAGCAATGAATATCTCCGGTGTGACGGCAAATGATCCACGCTGGTTTGGTAAATTGACTGAGATTCTTGAGGAAAATGGCGATGTTACCGATCGATTGACAGTGGAAATTACTGAAACTGTGGCACTCGAAGATATTGATCAAACTGTAAAATTTATTGAAAAGCTGCATACCCTTGGTTGTAAGGTCGCCATTGATGATTTTGGCGCCGGGTTTACCTCTTTCAAGAACCTCAAAGTTCTCAATGTAGATAAAGTGAAGATTGATGGTTCGTTCTGTGAAAACCTTTCAAATAATCAGGACAATCAATTTTTTGTACATACGTTAATTGAACTATCCAAAAAGTTTGACCTTGAGGTGGTGGCAGAGTGGGTTGAAACAGAAGAAGATGCCAAATTACTTACGTCATGGGGGGTCGATTATCTGCAAGGTCGATTATACGGGATGGCAGAATCGCAATCTCCCTGGGGCGAACCGATTGATGAAGCAGATGAGGTTTGTGTTGTGCCGAGTGAAATTTTCCTTCGTGACAATGAAGAACTAGTTGCAGATGTTGGAAATGAGGACTTTGAACAGGTACTACACGAAGTAGATGTTAACAATAACCTCAGTAATAACATGCTTGCTGACACGACCGTTGTCGATGAAGTAGAGCCTGCGGTGGACTTGGAATTGGCACCGCGTGAGCTGGTGTCTGAACCATTTGAAGCGGTGCTACCTGTTGATGAGCAATTCTGCCATATCCCTGACCTTGTGGTAGAGAGCGATGAAGTCCTGGATATTACAACTAAAACGGATCACCCAAATCCTGCTGCACAGGAATTGGGAAATAATGAAATAACGTCCGATCAGAAGACCTCAAGCGTACTTGATGAAGAAATGCAAAAGCTGCGGGAGGCCATTCGGCTAATTGATGCACCCTTTGCTGTAGAGAGTACGAACTGATTTGAAATCTGCAGGCAATGGGTCTGTGAACAATCAGGAAATCTTTCGACAAAACGCATCAAACCACCTGCCCGCTAAAATCCGGCGGGCAAATGCGCCCATATGAGTTGATAATGTAACGTAGTACCGAGGTTTTGGTCTGTTACTTTCTGCGGCATGGATCAACTTGTCGAGTACCGCGTCAGGTCCCAGTCGATACTTTGGTTTCCAGGGGCTTCCGCTTTGTGTTCGTGATTGGCTTGGTGTTTCTGGCTCCCAGCCGTTAAGTGAATGTCCCGATTTTCCAGCCATTTGTTCTTCATATATCTGTCGATGCGGAGAATTTTCTGCATCAATGGTCTTTCTAAAATTTATAATCGCATGATGTTGGAACTTGGAGCGGATTGGGCCGGGCTCAATTTGACAAACAAAAACCCCGCTGCCATGAAGCTCTAAACGCATGGTGTCTGACAAAGCCTCAATTGCAAATTTTGAAGCATTGTAGGCGCCGCGCCACTTCAGTGCAATCAGCCCGAGAATTGATGAACATTGTATGATGCGACCATGTCGCTGCTGGCGCATGGCCGGAATTATACGGCAGCTGAGATCATGCCAGCCAATAACATTGGTTTCAAATTGATGGCGTAGAACTTCGGGACGAAGATCCTCAACGGCACCACCCTGGCCAAAAGCACCGTTATTGAACAAAACATCAAGTTGGTTTCCGGTTCGTTTGAGGACTTCATCGGCGCAGTTTGCGATTGATTGAGGCTCTGTATAATCCAGGTAAATAGCTTCCAAACCAAGGTCATTGAGGCGAGACAGATCAGCCTCATTTCGTGCTGTAGCAAAAACCCGCCAGCCGCGTTCTTTCATACCAAGCGCGCAGGTATATCCGATCCCGCTTGAACACCCGGTTATAAGTATAGATTTACCCGCCATAAACTGTATTCCTTGTTAAAAAAGGGACATGGGTGGATTTGAACCACCGACACGCGAATTTTCAGTCTATCGCGCATATATTTAACTAATTGATATTCAGGTAAAAAAATTTGAATTTAAATACTATGTGTATAAGACTGTGTGCCATACGCTCATTGCTTCATCACGGAACTGGCATAAAGTTTTCCGGGAAATTAAATGGCGTTGAACGTAGAAGATATTGTAGATGGAAGCGTGAACTGAGAGAAATCGTTGGGCAGAACCAGGTGATTTAAATCGTTGCATTTTTCGCTCTCTTTGCCGAACTGGCAGGTGAGCGTTCTCGGCTCGATTGTTCTTTCTGCCGCCAAAATCATGGTGTTTGGAAAGATTCATTTCTCTCAAGGCAGCGCCGTATGACGGTAACTTGTCGGTTACAATAACATCTGGCACAAAACCCTGTTTCTTCAATAACTTTCTCATCAACTTGAGGGCAGCCCGCTTGTTTCTGTGCGATTGAACCAGAACTTCCAACACCTCCCCTTCATCATCAACGGCTCGCCATAGATATGACCGTTTCCCATTAATCGAAACAAACACTTCATCAAGATGCCACTGACCCGATGCTCTGGGGCGTGATTTGTTTAACTTACGAGCATAAATTGATCCAAACTTCAAAACCCAACGGCGAACCGTTTCGTAGGAAACATCTATCCTTCGTTCCGCCAGCAAATCCTCGACATCCCGGTAGCTGAGAGAGAATTTAAAATACAACCAGATTGCATGTTGGATGATCAACGGAGGAAATCGATGACGAGTGTAGGAAACTTTATGCATCAAACCAGTTTACAGTCTCAGGATCGAACGGTCACCCGGTTACCGTGACAATACCGTTTATCCCATCGATGAGTTGTTTCTTGGCTATGTCACGTTTTTGTCTGGCTTCTGCCAGTGATACAAGTGGGCAACGGCCAAAGGAAAGGACGTTTTCTTTTCTTTGGTGCTTGTATCGTAGTTGCCAGAGCTTTGATCCATTTGGTTGTATGAGCAAATGCAGGCCCGCACCATCAGCAAGCCGATAGGCTTTATCTTTGGGTTTTACGTTCCTAATTGCGAATTCAGACAGGCCATGGTGGGTAATGGGTAATATGTGCACTACCCACACCGTTACCCATTTTTATCTGTGAAGCAAGGAGTTTATATGAGGAGCTATGAGAAGATAACGTCAAATAAACGGCTAAATTTAGCCGTTTCTGAGTAATTATGGTTATCTATGAGAAAGGGTAATGGTGCCCAGAGGCGGACTACACTTCAAACACCGCTTCGCCTTGATTTTACAGGGAAAAATAAACCGCTGATGAAGGCTTGTGTACCAGTTCTGTGTACCACTTTCAAGCTAAGTTGACATGTATAAGGAACCTAGAACCCGCCAACGGTCTGCTATATGCCTAGTGGGATGCTGAGTGGTGAAGAACAGTATAGCCACTTTATCCTCATGGACTAGAGAGAGTCGCCCGTTTGTCCATCAAACTCAGAAGGAATTCTGATTCCAATACGAGTAGAAGGTGATCCAGAACGGCAATGGGGTTGGTTTTGGTTAAGGCTATAATCAGCGACAAAGAGGACCTTCACCAACAGGGATTATGTGCCATGTGTGGGCCTAACTTGCGAATAGTGCATAACTGGCCACTCAGGAGGTTTTTGATTGGTGAGGTGAGAACTCAATACCGCATGAGCTATACTATCACAGGGCTGGTAGACAACCGGCCGTACCCGGATTGATCCTAGTTGCAATTTTTACCATCAAATTG
>DAOUPT010000121.1 GCA_030626025.1 Anderseniella sp.
ATCATCACTGCAAGGCGAATGATCTCGGGCGATGTCTTGAAGTAGCGGAACGGATTTTTCATCTGCGAAACTTACGAGGCACAAAAGCAGAGCTCAAGTTATTTTCCTCTGACAGTACCGTATGTCCGCAAATACTTTCACATCTCTTCGTCCATCCGGATGTTCACGCGTCATTGACGCAGCTGACAATTTAAATGCCCTATGCACTTGTACTTGCTGAGCCAAAATCGAGCTTGAAGCAGTTTGTGTGCTGCATCACGAAATTCTTTCTTTTCGTAGTGTGACGCACCAAAAGTACCCTTCGCATTTCCGTCTTGAACAAGAATTTCACCGTCTACGTACGTGAGCTGAATGGGTGCCTCAAAGTAGGTCGCAGGTTCATACGTCCACTCGAGTATGGTTTTAGGTTCATCTTTCATTTCTCTATCGTACCTCAAAAGCTTTGATTCCCCGAAATAGTGAGGATAAAACTGAAGGCCCTTAATCACAAAACCGCTCAACTGAGCGGTTTTGTGATTAAGGGCTACTGAGTTGCAAACTCAGCAACTTGAAATTTTGGCTAAAATTTTAAATTCAGACGATGTACGAGCAATTGAGGCCGTCTTTTCTGAGGACGTCGGGCAACCCACAATGGAGCAGTGAACAAAAAACAACACCGAGCTACCATACTGGGAGACACGCGTGGTAGACCACCACATCGGCCTTTTGGCATTTGGCAACCAGACCGCATGTTTCATCAATACATAATTGGTCAAACAGGTACGGGTAAATCGACGTTACTGATGAATATGATGAAGCAAAACCTAGCCCACGGGCAAGGGTTCTGCCTCATTGACCCACACGGTGATTTAGCCGAAGCGGTTAGAGCGGTTGTGGATTGTGAAATAGTATTTTGGAATGTCGCTGATCCTGATTGTCCCTATGGATATAACCCCCTCACCTATGTGAGCAGTGAATACAGGCCACTTGTAGCTTCTGGTCTTATCGACACACTGAAAAAGCAGTGGTCAGATGCCTGGGGTGCTCGTATGGAACACCTATTACGCTATTCACTGTTGGCGTTGTTAGAATGCCCGCACTCAAGCATGCAAGATATCATGCCGATGTTTCTCGATAAATACTTTCGGAGGTCAGTGGTCGCACGAATCACTGACCCGCAAGTGAAACAGTTTTGGACAGAAGAATTTCCAAATATGAACTACAAAACTGCAGCAGATGGTGTTGCACCGATTGCAAACAAACTTGGAGCATTTCTGGCCCATCCCAATATACGCACGGCATTGTGTGCTCCGGAAAAACCACTACGGTTTCGCCAGATCATAGATGAAGGCAAAACCCTGGTCGTTAATCTAGCTAAAGGCAAGTTGGGAGCAGATGTGGCTAATATCCTTGGTGGCATGATTGTGTCCACATTGGCGTTGGCCGCATACAGTCGACAAAACCTTCCTGAAAACGGCCGATCTCCATATTTTCTGTATATCGATGAATTCCATTCATTCACCACTGCTGCCTTTGCTGACATGCTGTCGGAAATGCGAAAATACAGCCTTGGACTGGTGATTTCCCATCAACATACCGCACAGATCAATCACGATGTCATGGAGGCCGTATTAGGGAATGTAGGCACACTCATAGCATTTCGCCTTGGTGCTACTGATGCTGCAATTCTTTCCAGACAATTTGGTGCAGACGTGCCAACTCCGCGTGATCTTGTTGGTTTAGCCAACTTTGAGGTGTTTATTAAGATGATGGTTGACGGCGTACAGAGCAGGCCATTTTCTGCACAAACTTTTTGCTAAACCGCAATGCTGCAACACACTGTCATTGAACTACAGCTTTTGTGATATGATCGAATGCTAGCGAAAAAGAGACTAAGAAGAGACTAATCCAACGCTCAAATCAAGCTAACTCATTGAAATTGTTGGTAGCGGGAGAGGGACTTGAACCCCCGACACGCGGATTATGATTCCGCTGCTCTAACCACCTGAGCTACCCCGCCATCACGGTTGTATCTGTATTTGATACAAACCTTAAAGCTGGACCATCTGGTCTTGCTTAGCGGTGCGATATACTAACAGCTTGGGGCGGAAGTCAAGGGGCTTTGCCTCTATGTGACACTTATTTTTGTCCAGCTTTCGACCGGTCAGGCGACATGCTTGTTGCTGGCTGTTTCTGCAGGGGCAATAACACCGCTCTGGGCCTCTACCAGCTTTCTAAAGCGCATCAGGGTGAACAGGCCGAAAGGCTTTAGCGGGACGGTGTCGATCAGGTGTAAATCGTTGCTAACCATGATTGCGTTGATTGGGAATTCCGGGCGCCAGCCCAGCTTGTTGCCAAAGCGGGCCATGGCTTTTTCGGCGGCGCCGCGTACCCCATGACTCTGGCTGAAATGATTGACAATAATGACATCACCGCCTGGTGCACACACCCGTGCCAGTTCGTGCATGACCCTGACCGGGTCGGGCACCACGGTCATGACATACATGGCAACAACGGTTTGAAAGCTGTTATTGGCAAAGCACATATTGCCAGCATCCAGCTCTTCAATCGCGGTGACGTTGGTGAGGTTTTGCCTCTTAACCCTCTTGCGGGCGACTTTGAGCATATCAGGTGACAAATCAATGCCGGTGATTTGCAGATGGTCTTTATAATGGGGCAGAGACATGCCGGTGCCAACACCGACTTCCAGTACGGTGCCGTTGCCTTTGTTTATATGGTCAACAGCGGCCAGACGCCCGCTGTCTGCGATTTTGCCAAAGGTGAAGTCATAAACCGGAGCCCAGCGGGCATAGGCGCGTTTGACATCATTATCGTTGATTTTATGGAGGTTGCTGGACAAGGTACTCTCTTTTTAGCAGTTGGTTATGATTTGTTATTTTTGTGAAGCGCTGGCGATGAAACCACCGCCGAGGACGCGGGCGCCCGGGCCCTGATGCTGGTAGATTACGCAGGCTTGACCGGGGGATAATCCGTATTCACCTTCAGCCAGTGTAACGGTGGTTTTGCCGTCTTTCTGGCTGACAAAGGCTTGTGCGGCCGGACGGGTTGAGCGCAATTTGACATAAACCGGGGTTGCGTCCTCAAGCGAACTCCAGCCGCCATCGGCGATCCAGTTGAGGTCCTTTAATTCGACACTGTGGCGCAGCAGGGTTTGCTTCGGGCCGACATAAACCGTGGCGCTGGCCGGGTCGAGCTTGCTGACATAGAGAGGGTTCTTGTCGGCAATGCCCAGGCCGCGCCTTTGGCCGATGGTGTAATTGATGATGCCGCCGTGCTCACCCAGCACCCGGCCGTCCTCATGAACGATCTCGCCGGGTCGGTCGGCATCGGGGCGAAGTTTTCTGATCACGTCGGCGTAATTGCCATCGGGCACAAAGCAGATGTCCTGGCTGTCAGGCTTGGCAGCAATATCAAGGCCCATTTCCAGCGCAAACTGGCGGGTTTGTTCTTTTGAAATCCGGGCCAGTGGAAAACGCAGAAAGTCGAGCTGCTCTTGCGTAGTGGCAAAAAGGAAATAGCTTTGATCGCGGGCCATATCAAATGGGGTGAGCATGTCAAAATGCCCGCTGCCATCATCTCGCAGGCGGTTTTCAACATAATGACCGGTGACCAGCGCATCGGCACCCAGCTCACGGGCCTGGGTCAGCAGGTCGGCAAATTTAACCGTTTGATTACACTTTACGCAAGGGATCGGGGTTTCGCCGGCCAGATAGCTGTCGACAAAGTCGGTAATTACCGCATCAGCAAAACGTGATTCATAATCAAGAACGTAATGGGGCATGCCAAGTTGTTCGGCCACTTGCCGGGCATCGTGAATGTCCTGGCCTGCACAGCAAGCCCCTTTGCGGGCGATTGCCTGACCGTGGTCATAGAGCTGCAGGGTGATGCCTACCGCATCGAAACCAGCGGCCTTTACCAAGCCAGCGGCAACCGATGAGTCAACCCCGCCGGACATCGCCACGACAACGCGGTGGCTAGCTGGATCACCAGGCAACCCGAGAGTATCGTGCACCATTGTTATAGTTTTGTCGTCAAACATACGTCTTTATCCGATTTAGTTGCCTTCATATGGGATGTTGAGCCGAAAATGGCAACGAAAATGACGGTAAAAATCGCAATCTGTCCTGATTTGGAGCAATTTTTTCCAGTCGTTGGGGAAATCTTTGGAACTGGTTAGACCTTTTTTAAGCGTGTCAGGTTACCCTGAATGGGTATTGAGTTAGTTAGTTTTAGTTCAGGTGTTTATCAAATGAACGGTCAGTTGCGTACCAGAGTAAATTATGTCATTGGGCCCGATGGTAGCCCGCTCACTATTGCGGATCTACCGCCAACCTCGACGAGGCGTTGGGTGATCCGTCGAAAAGCAGAAGTTGTTGCAGCCGTTCGCGGTGGCTTGTTAAGCCTCGAGGACGCCTGTAGTCGTTATACGTTGACGGTCGAGGAATATCTCGCCTGGCAACGCTCTATCGACAAGCACGGTCTGGCAGGGTTGCGTACAACCCGGATTCAGGATTACCGGGCTTAGATCATTTCTGGTGTTTCGACGCCAATGATGTTTAAAAAATCAGCGCCGCAGTTTCGTTATGAAGCTGCGGCGTTTTTTTGTTGCGCTGGTTTTATACCCCTCACGGCTATTCCTCCCTTCGTTCGGGCCTCCGGGAAGGCGGCGCAGTAGCGCCGGGGTCCTCGGGACTAGTCCCTCGTCCGGCTGCGGATTCTCATGTTCGTTTTGAATCCGCAGCCGGACGAGCGCCAGCGAGGACTAGCCGCGACTGCGGCTCGGCGCTAATGCGCCGCCCCCGCGGAGCGATGCGCAAAGCGCATCTTGCGTGAGCGCAATCCAAACCTCTCCGTACTCATTTCACCCATTCCCATCTCTCTCCTTTGTCATTCCAGCGTACGCTGGAATGACGATATTTGTGGGGGGTAACCCGGGAAAACAATAACAGACAAACCTGTCCCCCCTCCACGATGCCCAAAGACAGCCCGGTTAATCTAAAAGGTTGAAAAGAAGCGCGCACCGATGGATGCGAGAAACTTTAGCTAAATAATATGCACCACCGGCGCACGCGACATGGCGATTTCGAAAGGTACAACCGCAAAAGGTTCAATCCTCTCGGAGACGT
>DAOUPT010000066.1 GCA_030626025.1 Anderseniella sp.
AGAATCACAAATCAAACAAAAATGGAATCCTGAAAATTAATGGGTCCTGAGCCTAGACTTTTGTCTATGATTGCAATTGGTTTTTTAAAGTGATGATGCCAAGCAAATCCTTCAGGGTTACAATCCCGACAAGCTGTTCTCCCTGAACAACCATTAACCGTCCGTTATTTGCCCGCCCCATCAATGTGAGCGCATCCATCATTGTCACATCGCCACTGATTGTATTTTCTCTACTACGCGGTGTTATGATGGTGCCAACCGCTGTTGTTTGCCATTTATTGCGAGGTACTTTTTTGACATCCCGGACGGTGACACAGCCAACAAGTTTGTTGCCGTCAGTTACTGGAAACATGTCGTGATAAAAATGGAAGAAATATTCATCCACCAGCACTTGTACATTAACGTCTGCCTTCAGAGCCACTGGATTTGTGACCATGAATTGACGAACTGGTTGATTACCAAACATACTATGCACATCGCTGCGAAAGTCAGCGCTGGCTGCCGCACGTTGTACAAACATGCCAATAAGCACCATCCACATGCCGGACACGAAATTGCCCGTCACAACAGAGGCAATACCCATGACGATCAAACCAATGCCAAAAAAGTGCCCGCCGCGGGCGGCGATATGCGTTGCTCTGGCCATATCGCCCATATAATGCCACAAGATCGCCCGCAGCACCCGGCCGCCATCCATAGGAAAGGCCGGTATTAAGTTGAAAACAGCCAACACAGTATTGATAAATGCAAGGTAGCCAAATACGGCAACAATAGCTGATCCCGCCCCGACAGCATCGCCCATCAACATGACCAGATAAAAAACACCGGCAAGGACAAAGCTCCCCAACGGGCCGGCAATGGCCATCATGAATTCGGTCGTCGGGTTTTCCGGCTCATTGGCCATTTCAGCCATGCCGCCAAAAATAAAAAGCGTAATACCCTTGATTTTAAGTCCGTATAGACGGGCCACCAGTGAATGGGCCAGTTCGTGAAAGATGACTGAAAAAAACAACCCGAACATACCAATCACGGCCATTGTCCAGTAGGTATCAGCAGAAAGCCCTTCAATTTGTCTGGGGAAATAACCTGTCGCCAGCGACCACACGATCAGCGCCGCGATGAAAATCCAGGAGAAGTCGAGTTTTACCTCAAAGCCTAAAATACTGAAAAGCTTTATGCCGGAACCAAACATGCCTATTCTCCGTCTAGCCGCTACAGTTTTATAAGCTCGCCGAGATGACTTGCCAGATCACCAACTGATAATTTGGTCAAATCCTTGTCTATTTCATCAATAACAAGTCGACGTGTCGGCGCGTCAAGCGCAAGCCTCAATGCACCCAGCATTCTGGGTGCGGCGACGATAACGATCTTATCATACTCCTTTTGAAGCCGCTTTTCATTCAACAGCCTGGCAATGTCGTGGGCAAATGATGTTTGCTCATATTTGTGGGGGTCACTGCTTGGCTGCATGGAATGGCGCCCCTTGCCAGCGCTGTCGAACGACCGACCGGGCCGGTCACTTGTTATATCACCCGATGGCCGGTTATCTGCCACCAGCGCTTGAGGAAGGGCTGGTTCAAGGCCGGTTCCTGATCCATTGTTAAGAAAAATCTGTGCTCGCGCACCATCGGCGACAACAATCCACGTTCTATTGTATCTCATGAGATAACCTCCAACAAATAGACATCAATAATCCCTTGCAGGATACTTGAGTATCACACTTTTACCTTGACTTAGGTCAACGATAAAGTTGACCATCATGTCAGACTACTAAAGACAAGGTAATGAAAATAGAGGAGATTATGTCATGGCTATTAAGACTATTCTTGTCGCATTAAACGAAGTTGGTTTAAATGATCAGATCATTACGATATCTGCTGAACTTGGCAGAAGGTTTGATGCTCATGTAATAGGTCTGTATGTTATTCCGGCTGCGGAAGTTTATCCGGTAATTGGAGAAAGTTTATCAACGCAGGTCTATGCTGGCCATCGCGAGTATTACATAAACCACTCGAGCAAAGTGAAAGAAACATTTGAAGGAGAGATGGAGCGGCAGGGAGTTAAAAATGAATGGCGGATGATCGATGTCAGGTCTTCCCTCGTGGCCGATGGTCTGATGCCACACGCTTTTCAAGTCGATCTGGTTATTGTGCCTCAAAAGCCGGAAAAGGTTGATCTGGAAGACGAGCACTCAAACGTTGAAAATGATTTCACCGAGCGGGCTATCATGGAAAGCGGGCGACCTGTTCTGGTCGTTCCTGCTTCAGGAAAATTTTCCAATATTGGTCAAAAGATCCTGGTTGGATGGAATGCGACCCGTGAATCTGCAAGATCAACTTTCGATGCTATTCCCTTCATGCGTGATGCAGAAAGTGTCACCATTACCTGGGTTAATCCGCAAGAAGATTTACCGGAAAAAGAAAACCTGCCCGGGACAGAAATGGCAACCAGCCTTGCTCGTCATAACATAAAGGCTACGGTAAAAACCGTGACCGCTAACGACCTGTCTGTTGGTGAGGCATTGTTGTCAAATGCCCGCATTGCAGATGCTGACCTTTTGGTTGTTGGTACATACGGTCATTCAAGGTTACGCGAATTTGTTCTGGGTGGCGTAACCCGCACCATTTTGGACAAAATGACTATTCCTGTTTTGATGTCGTACTGAAGCTATTCGTGAATGGATGACAACTTCTTTTCTACTGCCAAAGCTTTTTTGGTTAAAAAGCTCATCCTTGTCATCCTAAAGAGTGAAGTTTGTCAACAAGTTTTCCGGCATGGACTTTATTTCCTCATCCGATAATCCTGCAATTTTAATATTGTAGGTACGGTCAATCAGGCTAGCTAGAGCAAACGACCCATCTGGAAAAGTGCAGCCAAGTAATAGGCGCTGAAAACTTACCGGATGCAGCGGTCCATCTTTCTCCCGGGGTATCTGGGTGTGGACGTGATCAAGCCGTACTCCATTCCCGCTATACACATCCAGATAGGCTTTATCAATAAACTGGGCTCTATCTACCTTATCCGGTGTTTCAACCATGGACAGCCCCACACAACTTTTTGCCCACTTCCAGCCAAACCATGAAGAATAGGAGGATTTTTCTCCAATTTCTGTATATAACCAGTTGTCATTGTAGCGACGGTAGATAATTAAATATGGTCGGATCGGATCCATCTCGGCGTTTTCGATCAAAGTATTTGCATTTGCCCAGCACTGAAAACCCTGTTGCAGGAGGGGCGAGCTTTCAGTCCACAAGACGTTCAAATGATGCTGTTGCGAGAAAAAAGAGATACCTTGATTATCGTCTTCAAATTTGACAGACTCCAGTTCATCAATTCTGCTGGAATACCCGGCTAGCCAGGCCGAGCCTCGGTTGAGGATGGATTTAGCTTCCGCAAGAGATCTTGTGCCAGCATCGGTAAGATGATAGTGCCTGTCGGTAACTTCAAATAATTTTTCATTTCGATGCGCCTCCAGGGTGTCAATATGACGCCGGATTGTCTGCCGTGTAGAGCCTAGTATTCTAACTGCTTTTGAAAGGTTGAGCGTATAGGCAAGGGTGGTAAATGAACGCAGCATTTCAAAGAGTAAGGATTGAGGAGTTGTTTGTTTCATAAGTCTTTTTTGTTCTTTCAGCCGTCTTGCAACTGGGACGTTCAAGGAGAGATGCTAAAGCTACCTCATATAAAGCAGCTAGGTTACATAGATAATACGTCATTAGTGTTTGTATAATCACTTTTGGCAAATAAAAACAGGCATTGATTTTTCTGATGGAGAGGACAAGCTTTTTGGCATCCGGCGCAACCACAAAGAGCGATATTCGAGGCGACCTCTACTCCGACAAACACGGACGCAGCAACAGTGAAGCAATAACGCTCTACAAGAATGGCGGCGGCGCACATCTCGACTTGCTAACTTCCATGGAAATATACAAGACCTATTGCCAGACAATTGTTCCAAACAACCGATAAAACGGTTGAAGAACACAATCATGCGACTGCCTGATATAGCAACATCAGTGAAATCGGTCCGGAAAGTTTGCATCAGGTGATTTTTTCGATAGCGATATAGCAGTGGACATAATCCATGGCGTGGCCATCGGGATTGCTGGCGACGAGGTCTTCATAACGTTGGTAGAAGGTGTCAACCAGGTTGGTGCGTTCCTTAAGTTCACGCGTTGGATCAAGTGCGTTCAGGAAAACTGTTTCGCTCCACGAGCGCAATGTCGGGATGTAAGAGCGGGCAAGTTCGCGGGGATTCATGGCACCTGCTGCTGCTTCATAGGCCGAACGATAGGGACATTTGACAATGCCAGTATGAGCTGAAACCAACCTCAAACCTGCCTTGCGAACCGCTGAATTATCATCGGTGAAAGGGGCGCAAAACTCTTGCCTTGTGCGGTAGTATTGCGGAAAACTTGCATCGCGGCATTCCTCATCGGTGATGAGGCCGTCATCGCGCATTGCTTTCCACAGAACGTGGAAGGTGTCAAACATGTTGATGCCGCCGGTATTGCCGAGATAACGGCCTTCTTCATCTATGCCGAAATTCATGAAGACAAGATGCCCGCCGGTGTGAAGCTCTTTGGCGCGCGCAACAAGTATGTTCTCCCAGTCCTTGGCTGCGCGATTGGCATAGGCCGTTAACGTCGCGCCCGAAGCGCCAACCATATGGACATGATCTTCGATCTCGCAGGGCTTTTCTGAAATGTAATGCATTGCAGTTGCCGAAAACCCGATATCAAGGCAAGCATCGGGCAGCAGTTGACGATGAAAGCCAATACCGCAGGCATTAATGAAGACATCCTGGAATTCGTCAATGTAATTGTTCTCGTGATCGTCGGTCAGACCAAGCAGGTTTTTGAACAGGTTGGAATAGTCGTTTGACGGCAGGTCCGTATAGGTCACCTGGATCTGGCGGTCGGGGAACCGGGCACGCAGTGCAGCTATGGTATCACGGATGGTCTTTTTTGAGGTTCCGCCATCGGCAGCACCAAAATCGGCAATTTGTATGGGATGCCCGGCGGGCGGTTCTGAAATCGCAGCGGCAGCTTCAACCAGCATGTGCGAAGCATTGTCGATGACATCTTTGGCACCGAGCGTTGATTGGCTGTAATAACCACCGCCCTTCATCGCAACGGTGGCAGCGGTTTTGCTGATACTCATTTCATCCTCCTAGGCCTATTGAATAAATCCACGAATACGGGTGAGCAAATCCTTGCCAACAATTATGCCGTTTAGCTCGTTCTCTGCCCGATTTTCCTTGCGTCGGCTGCCGGGAAGCCGGGCTCCATCCTGATCAGTGATCGCCTCGGCCAAGGCCAATATCTTGCTGTCGAATCCATTTGAGAATGCTGTCGGATCAAAAGCCATGAAACACTGCCCCGTACCCGGTGGCCCTCCGACAGTACCAGCAAATGGGCTGGCATCCTTACTGAGTGCGGCACCAGACAGACACGCTGCCATGATTTCCACGAGCATACCGGCACCAAAACCCTTATAGCCGCCAGAGGGTACCATTGAGCCTTTGAGCGCTTCTTTGGCATCGGTTGTTGGATTGCCGAATTCATCGAGCGCCCACCCCGGTTCGATCGGCTCGCCCTTGCGTGCTCTCAACATGATCTCCGACTTGGCGATGGCACTGGCTGACTGGTCGATGACCAGCACCGCCCCGCCGTTTCCGTCAGGCACGGCAATTGAAAACGGATTTGTTCCGATTACCGGCGTGTTGCCTCCGATCGGGGCAATGGATGCCGGCGCATGGGTAAAACACAGACCAACTAGACCGTCTTCGGCCAGACGTTCGGCGTGATGACCAAGTACGCCGCAATTATAAGAGTTTTTGATGGTCATCGCTGCAACACCGTTCTCGCGAGCCGCATCTGTCAGCGACTGCCAGCCAGCATCAATTGCTGGATGGGCAAAACCGGATGCGGCATCAACGCAGATGGCACCGGGCCGGGTCTTTTCAACAATCGGCTCGGCTTTACCGTCAACCTTTCCGCAGATGACATGTTCGGCATAAATCGGGACATACATCAATCCGTGACTGCGAATACCATCGTGCTCGGCCCGCACCGTTGAACGCGCCACAGAAGCCGCATTTTCTGCGTTTGCTCCTGCGCCCTCAAGAGCCCCTTGAGAAATTTCCAATACCTCATTGAGAGTCATTTGAACGTCAGACATTTATTCTCCTTTCAGTCGTTATCGGTCAACCCGGCACCGGCGCCCTGTTGGCGCGACTTATCAGAAGACGGCACCAGGCACTTACGGAAAAACCCAAACACAATCGCCCATGGTTCGGCACCGACATTTACGCCCTCCTTAACGATATCGGGGCGCGATAGTGCAACTTCCGTTGTGCCAGAGCTGTCACTGGACGAGGTTTTCCGACTTAAAGCAACCACCACATCGCATGGTCCGCAGGTGATAAAATCCATCTGGCCTTTTTCGGCAAAAACATTGACGCCATCTGAGTCAATTTCAATCCGGGTAGCGTTGCCGCCCGTTGACTCCCAAGTGATTTTGGCAAGTCCGCCATTGATTTGTACGGCTGCAACATATGCTGGGATCAGTGCTGGCTGATCTACATTTTCAAGCACAACACGCGCGTCTTTGCTCGCTGCTGCCGCAACACCCAGCCAGTCAGCAACTACCGGGCCTGCATAGATGGAAGACAGAGGTTTGCTTTCACTACTCAAATAACGAGTTACGGTTTCATCCTGCCGTGAAATGGTTTTGCTGTCACTTTCCCCGTTGGCCAGTGAGCGCAAAGCGGGCGCAACTACGCTGGCTGGATCTGACCCCAGCGAGGCCAGCCAGATTGCAGCTTTGGCAAAGTCCTCACCCAATCCGAATGGGGTGCCAGCGCCAACTGCTGCACGGGTGAAGAAAAACCTGACTTCATTCAGGGAAAGTGGTGTTTGCGTACCGTTCATGATGCACCTGCCGATCCTGATGACGTTGGTTTCACCGGGAAAATCCACTGGTGAAATTCATCACTCGTTATTTCATCGGGCAGTGGCGCGCCCTGATACATATTCACCCGCGTCCACAGATCAGATTTGGGGTCGAATTTCGACACACCGAAAAAGGCAAGCTTGAATCGCAGGATATCAAGCGGACGCACATCGGCCTCCAGCAGATTGTCATGTATCTCGCTGTATGGGTATTCGACAACGGCCTGAACCCGGCGCACAATGTGTCTGAAATCAGGGTTGGCCATCAAAAAGCCAGCCATCGTTTCATTGTTACCATAGCCTGACAGGCGGTCACGAAGGTGCGATACATCGCGGCCGATGGCTAGCGGCATTTCCAGTTCGGCACCTGGTTCGGCGTAACGGTCACCAAGGCGCGGTTCCAGTTTGTCCTCAGAATAATACCAGAAGCGTTGCTGCGATGCGTTTTTCGAATAATCCGTGTCCAGCGCCCAGCCATAATAATCATCAATAATCTGTCGCAAACCGGCAACCGTCATTGCCGGATCAAGTTTCGGTTCAGTGTCGGCGCTCATCGTGCTGCCAAGGTCATCAATGAGTTCGCCATGCAGTTCCAGCGCAAGTGCGGCAACGAACTCCTGACCTTCCAGCGAATAGTTTTCTTCGGCATATCGGTATAGCATATCCCATGGCTGGGATTGCGACAGACCGGTACGACACCATTCCTTCAGGTCGACAAGTTCTCGTTGCAATGTGCTGATCCGGGCAGTTTGCAACTCATCTGCCACAACCCATTCGCCTGCAAATACCATGGCTTGTTCAACAAGTTCCTGAAATGATGCAATTTGTGATGCACTGGCGCTCGAAAGCGCCCGCACTCTGGCAAGTGCTGTTTCACGTGCCTGGACCCAATTATTGATCAGCACCGGGTATTTGACAAGAAAAGGAGCTATTCCCAATCCGGTAGAATTTCCGATACCCAAAAACCGTGCGTAGTCGCGATGCAACTCCACAGCCTGGTCACCGCCACGGGCGCGGGCAACGTGATTGACCAGATCAATGGTCAACCAGCGGATCAGATAAACCGCCAGCATTTCTGCCTGAAAGGGGGCTGCCATTTCCGGCCTGTCAGCAATTTTCAGGCGGTCTGCACAACCGAACTTTCCGCTGCCATAAACAGCCGTTGTACGCATCAGATAACCAACGTCTGCGAGCAGATCGATATCAGGCTGTTTTCCTTGTGCCAGTGAGGCAACCACATGTTCAAACAAACGCAAGCTTTTGTTACCACGCGCCAGGGAGAGTTCACTGGACAGGAACCTGCCAGCCTCCTGCTTTGGTGTATTGGCCCGTAACCGAGCGATATCTGCATCTTGCGGAATGCCATCGAACAGCGAAAATGTACCGTCCCACACCTCGGCGATAACCCGGTCTGTGCGTTGTTCCGGCTCGATATGCTCGGTGAAGGCAACAAGACTATAGGAGCGTTCAGGGCCGTGAGCGGTATAGACAGAGGTGCCATAGCCTTGCTCATCAACATCAAAGCGAAGTCGCTCAAGTTGCCAGTTCTCGCGATGCATGCGCGCGATCAACTGGCGCATGAAGCTGAGCCGGGTCTGGAAGGATGCACCCATCCGCTCAAGCTTCATAACCTGTTCAGCCGGGCGCAATTGCATTTGCTGATGGTTTTCTGTCTTTTGTTGTTGATGCATGGTTTAAGTTCCTTGTGCCGTAAATGCTTCGTCATAAAAACAAAGCCAGTTACCGCCCATAATCGCGGCAACTTCCTCCGGTGAAAAACCGGCTTGTACAAGTCCGTCAGATATGTTTCCAAAGTCCCGGTTGTCCCGGAACCAGTCTGGTTGTTGGGGGAAACCGGGCGCTGATGCAGTCCCTTCCCCAAAATCAGTCGCACGTGACCAGCGACCGTTGCGCATCCAGGTAACGATGCTGTCTGGCTGATCCTGACACAGGTCCGAGCCAAGCCCCAGATGTTCCACTCCATAGCGCTCGGCAGCCTCGGCAATCATCGTGCAAAAACTCTCAACGTTGCAACTGGTGCCGTCTTTCAGATGATGAGGGTAAAGCGAAAAACCCAACATGCCGCCGGACCGGGTTAGTGCTTTTAAAACCTCATCGGACTTGTTGCGCAAGGCCGCATGCCACCAATGCGGATTGGCATGGGTGATTGCGATCGGGCGGGCCGAGAGATCAATAGCTTCAAGGGTTGAGCGTTCTGCTGAATGGCTCATATCAATAACAAGGCCAACACGGTTCATTTCCGCAATCGCCTGTTTTCCAAACCGGGTAACACCTGTGTCGTCGTCTTCATAACACCCGGTTGCCAGCAACGACTGGTTGTTATAGGTGAGTTGCATAAAGCGTGCGCCAAGCGTATGGCAAATTTCAATCAAGCCGAAGTCATCTTCAATCGGAGATGGGTTCTGAAAACCGAAAAAGATTGCGGTTCGATTAGTCTGTTGGGCAAGACGAACATCATCACCGGTTCGCCCCATGAAGATCAAATCCGGGTATTGCTCGAACCACCTGTTCCACTGCTCAATGTTGAGCACCATTTCCCGAAAATTTTCATGGTAAGCGATGGTGACGTGAACACCGTGAACGCCACCCTGGCGCATCTGGCGAAATACTTTTTCTGACCAGTTGGCGTATTGCAGGCAGTCTATCCGTGGTGTTTGCGTCATGTTTCTTAGTCCACCATACCAGAGTTGATATAAGCGGTTTTCACCTGCGTGTAGAACTCAACCGCAGAGCGACCCTGTTCGCGTGGCCCCATGCTGGAGTTCTTGCGGCCCCCGAACGGCACGTGATAGTCGGTGCCCGCCGTTGGCAGGTTCACTGTCACGCAACCGGTTTCAACATTACGACGGAAATGGGTGGCCCGGGCAAGAGATTTGGTAAAAATGCCTGCCACCAAACCGAATTCGGTATCATTGGCAATGCTCAGACCTTCTTCATAAGAACCAATCCGCTGCACAGCAGCGATTGGTGCAAACATTTCCTCGCGATTAAGGTCCATGTCATTGGTCGTATTGGTGATCAACGCTGGCGACATGTAGTAACCGTCATGGTTAAGGGACAATCGCTCCCCGCCAACAGCAATATTGGCTCCGGCAGATTCTGCCCGCTCCATCCAGGCCAGGTTGGAGTCCAATTGTCCTGCACTGACAATTGGTCCGACCTGCGTTCCGTCTTCAAGGGCGTGACCAACCTTTAATGCAGAAATTGCTGATGCCAACTTTTCAACAAACTGGTCATGAACATCATTATGGACAAGCAGTCGCGATGAAGCTGTGCATTTCTGGCCTGTTCCCGAATAACCGCCCGCAACAGCGGCAGCCACAGCCAGATCAATATCACCATCATCCATGATGACCAGAGCGTTTTTCGATCCCAATTCAAGCTGTACTTTGGTTAGATTGGCGGCCGCTGCAACAGCTACCTGACAGCCCACCTCATAGGAGCCGGTCAGCGTAATCGCATCAACTCCCTTATGTTGTGCAAGGCCGTTACCTATTGACGAACCCGAGCCCATGACCAGTTGAAACGCACCGTCTGGCAACCCAGCCCTGTTGATAATCTCGGCCAGGGCCCAGGCCGAAGCGGGTGTTTGGCTGGCAGGCTTCCAGATCACCGCATTACCATAGGCAAGCGCCGGGGCTATTTTCCAGCTGGCTGTTGCTGTAGGAAAATTCCAGGGTGAAATAACACCTACAACTCCCATGGGTTCGCGGCGAACATCAATTTCGATACCGGGACGCACAGAATCTGCATTTTCACCAATCTGGCGCAAAACCTCAGCGGCATAATAGGTGAAAAACTGTCCGGCCCGAAAAACCTCTCCTTTGCCTTCTGCCAACGGTTTTCCTTCTTCACGGCTGAGCAATGTACCCAGTTCCTCAGAACGATCCATCAACTCACGACCGATCATATCCAGACTGGCCTGGCGCGCTTCAAGCCCCATGTTGCGGCAGGCAGGCAGCGCTGTTCTGGCCGCGGCTACAGCGTCTTCCAGTTGTAAGGCGTCAGCCTGGGCATACTGGCCCACAACATCGGTGAGATCGGACGGATTGCGGTTTTCGATCATCGAACCATTTTCTATCCAATCGCCTGCAATCAGGTTTCCAAAAACTTTGCTCATTTAGTCCTCATTTATTTGATGCTTAATGCTGGCGTATTTTTTTACTTCATTCAAATCGAAATTTTTGTTATTAATTTCAAAATTTCTGAAGTGGCTCTATTGTGATCAAACTGGAAACCTTGCGGGTCTATGTGACCGTTGCCGAAGCGGGCAATATAAAGGATGCGGCAGAACGGCTTTGCAGAACAGCCTCAGCCATTTCAATGGCGCTCAAACAACTTGAGCAGGAAGTGGGCGGTTCGCTTTTTGCAACCGACCGAAAGGATAGTCTGACTGCGCTCGGCAACTTCGTTCTGGAAACAGGGCGCGTGCAAATCCAGAACTACGATCAGGCAATCGGGAAAATACGCGCCTTTGCCGACAACAAGATCGGGCGCCTTGCATTAGCATCGGTGCCGTCGGTGGCCGCAAATCTCGTTCCGGTTCTCTTGCCTGGCTTTGTTGCAGAAAGGCCTGGTGTAGAAATTGAACTTTTCGATCTCGACAGTCACAATGTGCGATTGTTCGTCGAATCCGGACAGGCCGATATTGGAATTTCAGGAAAGCCTGCATCCACTGCCATGGTGTCCTTTGAGCCGTTGTTCCGCGACAGGTTCAAGCTCATCTGCTGTTCTGAAAACCCCTTGGCTGCGATAGAAAAGCCGCTCGACTGGGCAGATATTGAAGGAGAAACACTGATCATAAACGGGGCATCGGAAAAAATTCTCTCACAAGACTATCACAAGCTTTCTGAAAAAGCTTCATTCACAGTACCAAATGTAACCTCACTCATAGCGCTTGCAAAAGCAGGTTTAGGCGTAACCCTGCTTCCTGCACTCTCGACAATCGATCTGCCCAACGGCGTCGTGGCGCTTGATCTGGAAGACGAGAATGTGGAAAGGGTTGTTGGCTTTTTGACCAGCCGGGGTGCTAGCCCCAGTCCCGTAACACTTGCCTTTCGCGACTATCTGCTCAATGAAATGCCAAACTTGGCAAAACTAACCGGCTTGGTACTTGCTCATAAAACCAGGCCCTAGTTACGGAGAAATAAATGCCTCATCGCACACCAGACGATTTGCTCAGGCAGAACAAAGACTGGGCGGCTACCAAATTGGAAAAAGATCTTGAGTTTTTTACATCACTGGAGAAAGTCCAAAAACCTGATTACCTCTGGATCGGATGTTCTGACAGCCGCGTTCCCGCCAATGAGATTGTTGGATTAAAATCTGGTGAAATGTTTGTGCATCGCAATATTGCCAATGTAGTTCCCCATAGTGATTTGAACTGTCTTTCTGTTATTCAATTTGCTGTTGAGGTTCTTGGTGTGAGCCACATAATTGTGGCAGGCCACTATGGCTGTGGCGATATTAAGGCAGCGATGGAAAACACCGATCACGGCGAAATTGATAACTGGCTTGCCTATATCAAGGATACCTATCGACAGCATTATCAAGAGATCAGTGCCATATCAGGTGCCGACAGGCAAGCTGACCGTCTGTGCGAACTCAATGTGATGGTTCAGGTCAGAAATGTCGCGAAAACGTCCGTCATCCAGAATGCCTGGCGTCGTGGCAAGAAGTTAACAGTGCATGGTTGGATATACAGGTTGAGTGATGGGATATTGCATGATCTGGGCGTAGATGTTGACGCTACTGAACAGTTGCATGAGGTTTTTCGGATCGAGAGTGATTAGAGAGTGATTGGTTGCTGAAAATACTGATTGCCGAAGTGAGGCTTATGAGAACACAGGTGCAATAATCCGTCACTGGAGTGGCCAGATTGTCTGGTTTCCCGAAGCAAAGCTCGGCCATTGATAGGCTCTCTGTTTTGTCGGAGAACGGGGATGAAGCAAGTGGATTTGTACGGATGTGTTCGACATGCGGTTTTGATTGCTAGAGTGAGTCCAGATAAGCGGGGCGTACAGTATCAATCTCACCACAGGCCTCATCATCAAGCTCATTCTAATCATAAAGCCATAACATTGACGGCTTATAATTCAAAAATCGCCACCAGGTCACCAGGCTGCACACCTTCATCCCGCAACGCTTTCAGCGATTTGTCGCCATCGCTTTTGCCCAGTTTCCGCCCCATATCATCCTCAACCAGCCGGTGATGCTGATAGTGCGGGGTTGGCAGGCCGAGCAGCTTTTGCAGCAGCAGGTGGATGGCTGTGGCGGCATACATGTCCATGCCGCGGGTTACGTTGGTGACCCCCTGAATGGTGTCATCGACCACCACCGATAAATGATAGCTGGTCGGGGTGTCCTTGCGCACCAGCACCACATCGCCCCACTCTGAGAGGTCAGAATATTCCTGACCGATGGGGCCTACCAATCCGATTGCCTTGTCCATATCCAGCCGCAGGGCAAAAACTTCACCGCTATCCTGCCGTCGCTGCACTTCATCTGCATTTAAATGCTTGCAAGTGCCGGGATAACGCACCGCCCCATCGGGATCAAAATCCCCTCTGGCCCTAGCCGCAATTTGTTTGCGGCTGCAAAAACACGGGTACAGCAGGTCTTTCCCGGCCAGAACTACCGCCGCTTTACGATAATCATCAAAATGCTCACTTTGCACCCGCACCGGTTCCGGCCACGACAACCCCAACCAGGCCAGATCATCAAATATCTGTTCTGTGTATTCAGGCCTGCACCGCCCGGTATCAATATCCTCAATCCGTAGCAATACCTCACCACCGGCCTGTTGCGCTGCTTGCCAGGTAAATAGCGCCGAATAGGCATGGCCGGTGTGCAAATAACCATTTGGTGACGGCGCAAATCTGAATATTGGCTTGCTCATTTATTCAGCTATAAGGGACCCAATGGAGTTTTAAAAGCATGTCCTTTCGTATTATTGAGACCGAAAATGATTTGCGCGAGGGCGTTGAAGCCTTGTGTAAGCGCGAACCACAATTCGAAAAAGTCTATGCCGCTATCGGCCTGCCGCCCCTGCGCCGCCGCCCGCCCGGATTGCCCGGCTTGCTGGAAATCATCACCGGCCAGCAAATTTCTATCCTCGCTGCTGCCGCCATCTGGCAGCGCGTAGAGGCGAAATTAGCGCCCTTTGACCCGACAATCATGGCTCAGCTCGACGACAGCGCCTATATTGAGTGTGGCCTATCACGCCCCAAAATCCGCACAATTCGGGCAATCCTAGCCGAGATTCTCGATGGTAAGCTGTTGCTTACCAATATCGAAGCCGCAGAAAACAGCCAAATTTTTTCATCCCTCACAGCGGTCAAGGGAATTGGCCCATGGACCGCCCAACTCTATCTGCTAACCAGCCTGGGCCGCACCGATGTCTGGCCGGTCGGTGATTTGGCCTTGCAGGAAAGCGCCAAATTGCTGTTCGATCTCAAAACCCGCCCTAACGAAAAACAAATGCTGACCCTGGCCGAACCCTGGCAACCCTGGCGCGCCGTTGCTGCCCGTCTGCTCTGGAGCCACTATCGTTTGGTGCGCCTTGAGGGCGGTTCGCTTTAACCCCCTTCACAGGCGGGCATCGCTCTATATAATACCCTCATAAAAACGGGGAGGAACTTAGCGTGCTAACGCAAAACATCCAGACCAACCACGTCTCTGAAAACAGTTCACCAGAGAGCTGTCCGGCGCTTGTTTTAAACGCTGATTTCCGTCCACTAAGCTATTACCCCCTTTCTCTCTGGCACTGGCAGGATGCCATTAAAGCGGTGTTTCTTGACCGCGTGAACATTGTCTCTGAATACGAACAAACTGTTTCCAGCCCCAGCTTTGATATGCGTCTGCCCTCGGTGGTATCGCTGAAAAACTATGTGACTCCAGCCCGTTACCCCGCTTTCACCCGCTTTAATGTCTTCCTGCGCGATAAATTCACCTGCCAATATTGCGGCATTGAAGATGATCTGACCTTTGATCATGTTATTCCCCGCTCCAAAGGCGGCACCACCACCTGGGAAAACGTTGTCGCTGCCTGCTCACCATGCAATCTGCGCAAGGCCAACAAGCTATCCAAAGTCGCCAAAATGTGGCCCAGTCAGCAGCCATACCGCCCCAGTGTGCATCAATTGCACGCCAATGGCCGCCATTTCCCACCCAACTTTTTGCATGAAAGCTGGCAGGATTATCTGTATTGGGATACAGAACTGGAACCCTGATAACGACGTCAAAGACCAAAATGAGCATTTTAACCTACATCATCCCCATTGCTATTGCCGCCGTAACCGTCGTGCTGTTCATCGGCCTGTTTAATATGATGCGCGGTGGCAACCCCAATACCTCCCAAAAAATGATGCGTTGGCGGGTTATTCTGCAATTTGTTGCCGTTGCCATCATGATGGCCGCCCTCTGGCTGTCTTCCAAATGAGTACCCACCAATACACCGATGACCCGCGCAACGCCGACATCCTTATTTCGGTCAACGGTGAACTCAAATCGCGCAATCAGGCGACAGTTTCGGTTTTCGACTCCGGTTTTCTGCTCGGCGATGGCGTTTGGGAAGGCCTGCGGGTCTATAATGGCGGCATTGCCTTCCTGACCGACCATCTCGAGCGCCTGTATGAAGGCGCCCGGGCCATTGATATGGACATCGGCATTACTCCCGACCAGATGCGGACCCGGCTGGCTGAAGTGCTCAACGCCAATAAAATGACCGGTAAAAAGAGTAACGGTGTGCACATACGCCTGATGGTTACCCGCGGCATCAAACCAACCCCCTATCAGGACCCGCGCATCACCATTGGCGATCCGACCATTGTCATTATTCCCGAGTACAAAACTCCTGATGATGACGTCTACAACAATGGCATGAGCCTGTTCACCGTCCACACAAGGCGCGGATATCCTGATGTTCAGGACCAGAAAATCAATTCCCATTCCAAGCTTAACTGCATTTCCGCCTGCATTCAGGCAGCAAAAGCTGGTGCCGATGAGGCCCTGATGCTCGACCCGCATGGCTTTGTTGCCACCTGTAATTCGACCCACTTTTTTATCGTCAGGCGCGGCGAAATCTGGACCTCCACCGGCCAGTTCTGCATCCCTGGCATCACCCGTGCCAACATCATCAAAATTGCCCGTGTCAACGACATTCCCGCCCATGAAAAAACCTTCTCTCTGTATGACGTTTACGGTGCCGATGAAGCCTTTGTTACCGGCACTTTTGCCGGTGTTATTCCGGTTCGTGAAGTCGATGGCCGCAAACTTGGCCACCCACTGGAGACCGACAGCAAATGGCGTGGTCCCGGCCCGATGGTCACCCGCTTGCGGGCTCTATATGGCGACCATGCCAAAGCCCATAGTGAGGCTTTATAGTGACCGGCAATATTGCCCAAAATATTGCCCAAAATATCGCCATGTGGTCTGGTCCGCGCAACATTTCTACCGCCATGATGTACGCTTTTGCCGCCCGTGGTGATTGTCAGGTTTGGGACGAGCCATTCTATGCCTGGTATCTCAAAATCACCGGCCTTGACCACCCCCTCAGGGGGAAAATTATTGCAGCCGGGATAACCAATGCCGATGAGATTATTACCCTGTGCACTGAACCCCGCAGCAAACTGCATTACCAAAAACACATGACCCAGCACATGCTGAAAAATCTCGACCGCTCTTGGATTACCGATGTCAACAACGCCTTCCTGATCCGCTCGCCCGAGCAAGTTCTGGCCAGCTATAACCAAAAGCGCCAGCAGGTTTCTCTTGCTGATATCGGCTACGCTCAGCAACTGGAAATTTTTAATCAAGTTGCCGACCATACCGGCACCGCTCCGCCGGTTATCGACAGTGACAAGTTCCTGCAAGATCCTCAAACCGGTCTGCAAAACCTCTGTACCGTCCTGAATATCCCGTTTTCAAAATCGATGCTTTCCTGGCCCGCCGGCCCGAAATCCTACGATGGTATCTGGGCCAAACACTGGTACAACGCCGCTCACCAAAGCACCGGCTTTGCATCTCCGGCGCCCAAACAAATCATCCTGCCCGAAGGCTTGCAAAAAATCGCCGACCAGGCTCGGCCGATCTACGAAAAACTGCGCCAGTTTGCCTTATGACCATGGCGGTGGCCCCCATTCATCTTCTTGTGAAATCACATCGCGGTACCATCGCATCAAGCCTTGATGATCATCAAGGCAATGAGCATCAGGACCAATGCAAAGGTCTAACCGGCGGCACGCTCGACTGGTGCAAGTTGCTGGCAAACCCACCCTGCAAGCCTCTAACCGCCGCTCAATATCCTCGTCAACTGACAGATCGCTCGGCGGTATCTTGAAAGGGCAGGGCGCCCGTTTTCGCTGCAATAATGCAAAAACTCTCTTGGTCTTGAATGTTCGGCCCATATGGATTTGTCCTTATCGGTTGAGTTGTTTGTGAAGGATGGGCTTTATTTCTCTCCCGGCGTATCCTCCCTTCGGTCGGGCCTGCGAGGCGCGGCGCATTAGCGTCGGGGTCCTCGCTGGCGCTCGTCCGGCTGCGGATTCAAAACGAATTTGAGAATCCGCAGCCGGACGAACGCAGTGAGGACTAGCCGCGACTGCGGCTCGGCGCTAATGCGCCGCCGTCATGTCGAAGACATGCTTCCAGCATGATGCGGAGCGATGCGCAAAGCGCATCTTGCGTGAGCGCAATCCAAACCTCTCCGTACTCATCCAGCCAAACACTCAAATCTCTCCGTACTCATTTCACCCATTGCCATCTCTCTTCTTCGTCATTCCAGCGCAGGCTGGAATGACGATGTTGGTGGAGACGGAACCGGGAAAATAGCAAAACACAAACCTGTCCCCCCTCCACGATGCCCAAAGCCATCCCGGTTAATCTAAAAGGTTGAAAAGAAGCGCGCACCGATGGATGCGAGAAACTTTAGCTAAATAATATGCACCACCGGCGCACGCGACATGGCGATTTCGAAAGGTACAACCGCAAAAGGTTCAATCCTCTCGGAGACGT